>DHER01000004.1 GCA_002399975.1 Firmicutes bacterium UBA4845
CGGTATAATTTTACAAACCAAAGAAAAATGGGCTTTTTAAGGCTCGACTAAATACCTTCGAAAAATGCTTGTCGAGATATCCTGGTCGGCATCTCGCTCAAACAAGACGTTTTTGGGTAAAAAGTTCAATCATCTCTCCATGCGAATGAAATCGCAGAAAGCGTTACTGGCTATTACCCGTAAAATACTGGTAATCATCTTCAACGTATTGCTAACAGGGGAACCGTTCGATGTCAATAAAAATTTGCAGGCTGTAAAACCTGATTGAGAAACCGTCTCTTCAAACGGTTTCTTCCGGCATTTTCTCAGTTCCTTATCTTTGTGGCGACATATTGTAAAATATGATCCCGTTTTCGCAAAATGATCAATAGACTTTGCCGGTAATGAAAGCGCGTGTGAGACAGGAAAGCTCGTAGAGGAAAGTATTTTATTTATTCATGCTCCGGTCTTTAAAAAATGAAGACGGTTGGTTTGCTATGTCCTTATCTGTAACAACTCCGTGATTATTGATCTGTATATCAAATTATTATACGGAATTCACGGGAGGGTTAAGGAGGGTTTTCAGAGGAAAGATACGAAAAACGGCAAATACACACAACATTTATTTGAGTTATTTTACTGTAAATCATGATTGTAGTTGAAATCTAAGGAGAGACTAATTATAAACCTATAATAATGAACAACAATCAAACAGTCGAAAGATTAAAACAAATGCGACTTTGAGCCATGGCTTCATTACATTATCAGCATATCAAAGACAACAGGATAGAGACTGTTACAGCTGATGAATACCTTGCATTGCTTACAGATCATCAATGGGAAGAATGATTGAATAATAAAATTGTGCGTCTTATCAAACAGGCCGGCTTTAGAGAACAGGCCAGCGTAGCGGATGTCGAATACAATCAACAACGCAATCTGGATAAAAATATGTTTACACGTTTAGCCACTCTGGACTTTATTAAACGAAAAGAGAACATCATAATAACAGGTGCATCCGGCACGGGCAAAAGCTATCTTGCCCAGGCTTTGGGATATCAGGCCTGTCTAATGGAATACAAAACACTGTATGCAAATACCGCCAAACTTATCGGCAGGCTCAAACTCAGTAAAATAGACGGCACTTACCTGAAGGAACTGTCAAAACTACTAAGAACAGATGTCCTTGTCTTGGATGATTTTGGATTACATGCCTTTGACAATCAGGCCAGAGAGATACTGCTGGATATCATCGATGAGAGGCATAATCAGGCTTCAACTATATTATCCTCGCAGATACCGGTGTCAGCCTGGTATGATCTGATTGGGGAGCAAACAATAGCAGATGCTGTCCTGGACAGGATAGTAAACTCATTACACAGAATAATACTCAAAGGTGAGTCACTTAGAAAAGGGAAAATAAGTACAACTGAATAAAATTATTAACTCTGCCAAGGATTATATTAAATTCTTATATTCACAATACTTGGTTCCGCTGCTGCAGTTATCGCATAAATAGAACCATCTGTTCCTATTGTTATTAAATTTATATTTATATTTGGAATGACTTTTTTAATAGTTTTGCCAGTCCAATCGAATATCCAAATTTCATTATTTTTATTCCCGTTTAAATCAATATTTGGATTAAATAAAGTATAAATAAATTTATCAGAAACAGTTGCAGATACTATTCCTTTTGGAATCGAATTTGATTTTTCCGTTTGAAGAATATTTCCAGATTTGAAATTGTAATTATAGTCATTTAATAAAATTCTCTTATATTTTAATTCGGGATTAGAGAAGTCAATTATATCCATAATATAATTACTAATAGCTACGACTTTATTTAGATTATAGTTTGGCAAAAATTTTACCTGATGAAACATTGCTTTAACTTCAAATGGTCTCTCTTTTTCACCATCACAATAATTAGGGTATTCACCAAAAAAATCATTAATAGAACCTTGTTCATTCAAAACAGCATATCTACCTTCTTTGAAATATCCTGATGATAAAAATTTATTTTCAGAAAGAGGAACTATTTCTATAGTTTGAGATGAAGGTGTATAAAGAAAGCTATAGTCATTATCTTGAATTATTCTTTCGGTATCATCAGATAAATTATAATAACCATATTTGAAATTACTTTTACTGTAAGCATATAGTTTATTTCCATGTACCATTAAAGTAGTAGGAGGCATTATTTCATTAGGACCTCCTCCTTTAGTACCAAACCTATTAACCTGACTGGTTTTTAAGTCGTATTTTAATAGTAAAGAGTCTCCGTAAAAATCACTTATATATACATTCCAACCCCTGACTTTCATGTCAATTGGTAATCCCAAAAAAATAGAACAATTTTCAATTTCTTCAACAATAGTATTTTCTTGGATTGGGAATTTTATGGATGTTTTGCGACATCCTATCATTACGAAAAATAATAAAACAGAAAAATAATAAAAATATTTATTCATATTATTTGTTTTAATATGGAATCAGAGGAAATATTCCCTCTGACTCCATATGTATTCACTATGATTTATAAAAAATATAAGTAGTATTTGTAGAACTATCATACACTCTAAGACACTCAACACTACCTCTGGGACAGTCATAAGAAGTCGTACTCTCGCTCTGTGCAAGCGCCTCCACATTGGCCAACGCCAAATCACTTAATCCGGCATTACCTTTCATACTTTCCTGCACTCCGAAACCTGCGGTTGCCAGGAGCGCGAGGGCGAAGAGCCCAGATAAAATCTTCTTCTTCATGCGAATAAAATT
>DHER01000074.1 GCA_002399975.1 Firmicutes bacterium UBA4845
AAAAATGGGGAAACTCAAATAATCATACTACTTTTGCTGAAAGATTTATGTTTTTAAGTAAAAAGGCTAAAAAAAACTAAAATCCTCACTTGAACCATATTTTTATTATGGAGCGATTAAAGCGCTGGTTGAATGAAATCAGCAGCTATCCCAAGGATGCAGGAGCTGTTTCGGTGCTGGCATAGCTTTTAAATGATGCGTTAAATACAAAAGTAGTGACAAATGGTCACACTACAAAAACGAAACGCTGCTGTACAATGAAACGGTACAGTGGCGTTTTTTTATATTTTATAGGAGGTGAAGGCATGAAGGGAAGGCCCATTACCAAGGTGGAGCCGCTGGAAAACGGCGTTTTACGAGTGACCTTTGACACAGGGAACTGTGTGACGATTGATATGAAGCAAAGCTTTGATATCTTTCGTTTCGGAGCATTGAAAAGCACGGATATCTGGCGGAGTGCAGACACAGACGGCGGCTTTGTCCACTGGTACAAAAACGGATTACCAGTGGCAGAATTAGCCTATAACGAAATTATGAAAATGACTTTAGGAGAGTCTTATTAGAATGGAGCAATGAAATAAGATAAAGAGGTATTGGAATTGCAGGAGGTGGTGGTGAGGGTCATTGGAAAAAGAAATAGGAATTTTACTAAGAATATCAATATATAGGAGGAAGTATCAAATGTTAAAACAACAAAAAAACAACAAAATCCTGTTGCTGCTGTCGGTGTGCATTATGCTGACTATGCTGCTGCAGGTAGCATACGCTGCTGACCATACTATCAATATTACACAGCAGCCTGCGTCATCTCTGACGGGGGTTACTGGAGAAAGTCCCGGTACAATCTCAGTTGAGGCTACCACTACCAACGGTGCACCCATCACTTATCAATGGTGGTGTATATTAGAATCTGGAACTAGCCATACAGTTGGGACTGATGCGAACACCTTCAAAATTTCTTCGGATCTTGTGCCCGGAACATATGAATATTACTGCGATTTAAAGGCGGAAGGCTGTGATGCGATAGAAAGTGAAAAAACAACAGTAACTGTAAATAAAGCAACATATACCGGAATACAGTCGGATACCTTTTATGTAAAAGCTGATCAGTCAACACTGAACAATGAGTATATCTTACCTAATGTACCCATGAGCGATATGACGTATACGATAGAAGACAACGGAGGCAATCTGGTTACAGGGACGGGTGAACTCAAGAGGGATGCATCCACTGATTGGAGATGGATATTGATCTTTAACACAGCTAGCAAGCCCGCCGGTACTGAGGAAGATATCATACTCAAAATCAATGGAGGCTATTGCTATAATGACAGTTCCTTTACACTTACTGTGAAGGCAGGAAAGCTGCCTGTAAGTATTACCGGAATTGACGGAACTGATGCTGAATATTCAGGCAATCCACAGAAGGGCTATACTGGTGAGCCGCAGACAGGCGGATTTACAGGAGCTTTGAACCATCATTATAATGGTAGAAATACTACCGTCTACGATAGTGGAACAGCCCCTACCGATGCAGGGGATTATACTGTCACCTTATCCATACCGGAGGACGCAGATTATAGCGGCTCAAAAACCATTGATTTTTCTATTAAGAAAAAGGAAGTAAAGGTATGGCTCGTTAATTACGTCATGGTCCAAGGGGAGGAGCTTCCTACATCAGATTCTATCTATGTAAACTATATTGGTTTTGTGGCAGGTGATAATAGTGATAACTCCATATCTACGTGGGCAGTACCTAAGCTGAATGTAAGTGATAGCAATACCCCAGGGGTAAGTGATATCGACTTTAAAACAGAGGCAACATTAGTGACTGAGAAAGAGAAGAATTACACTCTCAAGCATGAAAAGAGTGAGCTTACCATACAAGCAAAGACTTATTGCGTTATAGTAGAAGGAAGTTATGCACCTACGTCCGGGGTGGGAGATTATTATTCGAATGATACTGTTAATATAGATGCAGGAACCCGTGACGGCTATACCTTTGTCAACTGGACTTCTCCCGATGGTGTGAGCTTTGCCAATCCAGGCAGTGCTTCAACTACCTTTATCATGCCCGGCAAAGACGTAACCGTGACCGCCAACTGGACTTACAACAGCGGCGGAGGCGGCGGTGGAGGCAGTTCATCCAATACAAATGCTACCCTTTCTGATTCTAAAGTTGAGTTTGACAAAAATGAAGGGGATGACCTAAAAGTTACTTTAAAAAGTGGCAGCTATAACCTAAGAAGTATCAAAAATGGCTCCTATACACTTAGAGAAGGAAAGGATTATACTATAAGCGGAAGAATTGTTACTATAAAAGCCTCATATTTGGATTCACTTGAAGAAGGAAAGCATTCTTTAACCTTTGATATGAATGGAGGCACAGATCCAGTTATGACTATTATAGTTAAAGATACTACCGAAACAGATCCTCAAGAAGAAAAGCTTCACGTTGAAGAAACTGTTAACTTTGAGGATGTTAAATCCAGTGACTGGTTCTACGATGCTGTGAACTATGTCTATAATGCTGGACTAATGAAAGGTAACAACGACACCACCTCCAGTTCTTATGCTGATACAACAAGAGGGATGATTGTCACCATTTTACACAGACTTGAAGGTTCACCAAAAGCAAATACAGCCAATGATTTCACAGATGTAGGATTAGATAAATATTTTACAGATGCAGTAGCTTGGGCGAGTGAGAATAAAATCGTGAGCGGCTATGGCAACGGTATATTTGGTTATGAGAATTCCATTACCCGTGAACAGCTGGCTGTAATCCTGATGAATTATGCAAAGTACAAAGGCTATGATGTGTCAATGAGATCTGACCTTTCTGAATTTGCAGATGGAGAGCATATCTCCCCATGGGCAAAGGATGCAATGTCTTGGGCAAATGCTGTGGGATTAATTCAAGGAAGCCAAAATCAATTGATGCCTACTGGCAATGCACAGCGTTCACAGGTAGCTGCAATCCTGCAACGCTTCATAGAAACAATCGCAAAGTAACAACCATCATCAGCAAAATACCAGTGTTAATAATTACCTTTCTCATTATAACATCTCATCTTTTTATCATGAGATGATATTATACTATATTTTTTATATTTGAGACATAATTAAATGTGGTACAATGAGATATTATCATAAATCGATCAGATAAATATTAATAAAGTGTAAGCTTATTTGATTTGGTGTAAGAGATGTAATGTGATATAATATGTTCAATTAAAAATTTATGAAAGCTACATTTTTATTTATATAAAAATATTTATAATAGGAAGTAAATTGATGGAACACCTTTGCTTATGTTGGGGCAAGTTACCGGTGGAATGAGAATATAACAGAATAAGTTAAATTCATGCAGAAGAAATTTTAATTCCAAAATAGTAGTATATGATTAATTGGCACAAAGAAATTATTACCAAATCTAATAAAATTAGAATGCTGAGATTTAAAAGGGGAGTGAGCATGTTGAGATTTGCAAATATATTTATAAGTGTAATGGTCTATATACCTATTATATGTGTACTTGTATATATAGCAATAAACCCAAGAGATACTGCTTTGTGGGGCAAAAGGTGGCAATTTAAAAATGAGAATCTTGAACCAAGTGATGAAGCTGTTAAATTAACCCGTATCATGTCAATTATAATGATAATTATTGGTATAATAGCATTTATTAAAACAATTTCCTAAAAGTTCAGATTTTATGGAATTGTAGGAAGGAATGATTTCTTCTCATTTCTATCAGGAATTAAAGGAATTATTGGGTTTAGTACCGGCGTAGGAATAATGAAAGAAAATTTGAATGTGGGAATATTCCAGGGTTGAGAGTATAACTCTTATGACATTGGATATTTTGGCTGATTGTAAAAGAATGGTTAAGTTTGGTTGATAAAGTGATGGGTTAATTGTATACTATAGATGAACATTGGTATATTTACGTGAAGTGAGATTATTTATATTTTGTGGAGGTGAGTGCAGTGTCAAATATTCAACAATTAGTCGACGGTTTGTTGAATTGTGATGATAAGCAGGCGTATCACTGTTTAAAACAACTGGAAGATAAAAGCAGTTGTTCTGATGAGGTCTATCCGTTCTTTGATACCTTTGTAGATATGTTGAACAACACAAACTCTTATATAAGAACAAGGGGAATTGTTCTTATTGCTGCTAACGCAAAGTGGGATGTTGATTATAAGATTGATGAAATAATTGATGAGTACCTAAAGCACATAATAGATGATAAGCCAATAACCGCAAGACAATGTATAAAGGCTTTGCCTTCCATTGTAAAATATAAACCAAATTTAAAAAATGATATTGAAAATGCACTGCATCGTGCCAATCCATTAAGGTATAAAGATAGTATGCAATTACTTGTATTCAAGGATATTCAAAAATCATTGGATGATATTCGCAATCTTTAGTGAAGATTATGAGCATTATTGATACAGTAAACCTCCTCAATTCTTACCCCTTGTTCGCGAAATTTTGATACCCAAGATGTAATTAATGTTGGATTATTAATACCTACTTTTAATGCTATGTCTTGGCAGGAGAATAAACTTTTACTATATTCATTTTGATCCAGAGCCATATTTTTCCAGATTAAAACCGCCCTCCATTAGTTAAATTTTGGTCTAACTTTTGGAGGGTGGTTCACTGTTCAGTACTATTTTATAAGTCAATAGTTTTAATCTAATTTTAAGCGAGAGTCTTCTTTGAAGCTCTTTCTTGCAGGGTTGCCCTCAACACGCCAAACTTGTTTTCGCTTTAAGTCATAGAGTACAGACCAAACGGTATCGGCACCTTGCTTGCGATTATACTGACACATAAAACCATATTTCCCAGATAAGACCTCTTGTGCAAACTTTATAGTATAACCGTCTTTATTTTGTTCCAATGCGGTACGTACAGTTTGATATCGTTCGCTGGATCGCCAGTCATCAATCTCAGGATTTTGATAGTCCTGCATTTTTTCAGAATTGAAGTTATTGGCAGTCGCAACAAACTGTTCTCCATTACGAGGACGTATAACTTCTATTACCCTTGGATTGCATTCTATAACAACAATTTCACCGCTTTTATCTGCGATGGTCAGCGTCTGTGCAGATGCAATGGGCAGCTGATGAAGTGCTGCCAATGTTTCGTTGGTTGTTCTGCACTTTTCCAAAAGATATCGTGTAAGCATTCCAGCATTCAACCCTGGTTTTCGTAAATGGGGGTACACAAAAGTAATTCCAACTGCTAAACCGTGCCTATTTACACCATCCTCCATCTGTACAAAAGCAGTGGTGTTTCCATTAAAAGAATAGCTATCTTTCAGATGATACAGGCAATTCATGTAGAGATTCTCAAGGCTTACTAAAAAATCACTGTTCCGTGCAAACACGATTTCGTCCTTTGTGCTAAAAGCAAAACAGGTGCATTTATTGTTAAGCTCGAAGCAATACATGGAAAATAGAAGTGCGTGAAGCGTTTCCACCGGCACTTTATTTCCATCAGCAATACCTTGTATTTCCTCTAAAATTTCAGGAAAATATTTCTGATACTCTATGGTGCATTCATTGGCAAAGGCATATCTTTCCTCTGTCAAAGCAAAAGCAGGGCAATAGTCGAGTTTTTTTCCTTTTTTAAGAAGTAAATTTCCCCATTTATAGCCAGCATCATAGTGTGTTCCTTTAAATCTTCTGTGGTACATTTTTAACTCTCCATTCGTTGTATTGGGAGTTGACGTCATCTCTTGATTTAAGGGTAACTGAATAAAAATTTAATGTCAAGCGAAAACTTAATACTTGACATATGAATTCGTTTAAACTATAATCTATATAGTTATGATAACTACATAAAATCGTTATAGGAAAAAGGAAAAACAATGTTAAACAATATAGAATTATATGAATACAGCAAGATAATGAGCGAAGTAAAACTGGTTTTGTGGGATGATTTACCGAACTTTGCAATCTATTGTGATCAGATGTTACAAATTGTTACTGATGAATTATCTTTTATGCATAATGACAGTGAAAAGCTTATTACAAAAAACATGGTAAACAATTATGTAAAATGGGGAATAATGCCTAAACCAGTAAAGAAGAAGTATGAAAAATTGCACATTGCTTATGTCATTGTAATTACTGTACTTAAACAGATACTCCCAATTTCAAAAATTAAAGACGGAATTAAATTGCAGGTTGCATTGCAAGGAAATGAGAAAATAGCTTATGATTCTTTTTGCGAAGCATTTGAGGAATCTATGAAGAGAGTTTTTATTCCGATTTTAGAAAAATACAGCCCATATGTATTAGAGGAAAGAGAAATAAAATATGAAAAACTTGCTATTTCCTCTATTACTACAGCACTATCCAATAAACTTTTAACTGAAAAAATTATAGAAACAAAAATTAAAAAGATGTAAATAACCTTAATGCAGAAGGAGAAATATTATGGATGAAAATAAGATTGCAATACTGACAGATTCTTGTTCAGATATACCTCGAAATTTACTGGAAAGGTTTCATATTTATGAGATGGCACTTACTATCAACTATAAAGACATATCATATCGTGACAGAATTGATATTACGCCGGAAGAAGTGTATGAAAATCTGCAAAATGAAATACCACATACAAGTTTGCCAACTATTGGTGAAATGCATAAGGTAATAGAAAAAATCATAGCAGACGGATATAGTAAAATAATCATTCCTGTAATCTCTTCAGGATTGAGCGGAACATTCAAAGCAATTGAAATGGTTTGTAAGGAGTTTAATAATATTAAAACAAAAGTCATAGATACAAAAAATATAGCTCTCGGATCTGGATTTCTGTCCATATATGCAGCACAATTAGTCGAAGAAAATTTAAGTTTTGAAGAAATTGTTAAGAAAGTAGAAAATAAAATTGAAAACTCAAATATTTACTATAGTTTACAAACGCTGCATTATCTTGTAAAGGGAGGAAGGTTAGGGCGTGTAGAAGGAATGATAGGAAGTGTACTTCAAATAAAACCTATCATTAGCTGTGACAAAGAAGGAATTTATTATACAGTAGAAAAAGTACGAGGAAGAAAACAAAGTATTAATAAGCTGATAGAAATAGTACAGGATAAAATTAAGGACAAGAAAAATTATTATCTTGCTATTTGTCATGGATATGCTCAAGAGGAAGCAAATAAAGTCAGAGAAATAATGCAGCCATATATAGATAAAGCAACTATATATATGGAAGGACAAATTTCACCTGCTCTTGGTGTTCATACAGGGCCGGGACTTATTGGTATCGGATGCTTCAATCTGGAAGACTGATTAAGGATATTAATAATATTAAGTATTGGGTTGATGGAGTATGGGAAGTTGGTATATGCTACCTTTTTACTTTGTATTAGTTTTATAAGGTGAAATAATTTGTATTTTAAGAGGTGTGAGGGAAATGGATTTTGGATATAAAATAATAATTCCCATGGAAGATGAAGCCGAGTATATAGGCAATATGTTGCTTCAATTTAATATCGAATCAAAACCGCTTACTCAGGAAAAACCGTTTATCAGCATTAATAGAAGCATAAAAGATGAGAACGGAGAGATTATTGGTGGTATTTTGGCATGTTCGGCATTGTGGAATATTCTATCTATTGATACATTATGGGTGAAAAAAGAATTTCGCAATCGGGGAATTGCGAAGCAATTGTTGAGTATTGTGGAAGATAAGGCAAGAAGTATGGGGTGCCATATTGCATATCTGAGTACTTATGATTTTCAAGCTAAAGACTTTTATTTAAAAAAAGGATATGAAATTTTTGGTGTATTAGAGGATTGTCCTGAAGGACATAAGCTTTATCATTTATGCAAAAGATTATGAGCTATATTAATAAAAAATATCAAACATATCTCTTAATTAAAGAGTTAATAGTTTATATAAGTATCACATTTATTTTTACATGGCTTTTATGGTTAATGGTGTTTATCCCATCTACCTCAAAAATTTTTCTATTAATCTCATCAGACTGGATCATAAGGATAGGAACCTTTATTCCATCTGTTGCAGGTTTGATTTGTGCTTGTTTATTAGCATGCATCTTATTTCATACAATATGTAATTTAACGTTAGGAATTGTCCCTTTAATATTAATAAAATCAGGAGCTGTTATTCTTCTTTTATTTTTAATAACGACAGCAATAATATACAAGTATATCCCCTCTTGGAGAAGACTCAACTAACATTCAAATACGGGTTTAATTTTAAGAAAAATTAAAAATTTGCTGGTTTTAGTCTAAAACGAAAGGGTTAATCAAATTATTTTCATTGTAGAATTATAAGAAATATACTATATTTGTCTACACTATTATATCAATAGTATGGTATAAAATGATTGAGGAAAACAAAATAATTGTTGTTGAAAATAAGGACCCTTCACATCCTTGTGGAAAAGTTTTAAGGAAAATATAAGTGCGTTTCGATAAAAATATGAATCTTCTAGTATTATCTGCAGAAAGGTGTATCCTCTCATAATAGAAGCCTTAATTATTTAAGTTTGAATGGGAATATGGAGTAGAATAACGTTTGTTAGTTTAATTTGAGTTTCCCCATTTT
>DHER01000103.1 GCA_002399975.1 Firmicutes bacterium UBA4845
GTAAATACATATTTTGGTGGTAATGATACAGAGGGTAAACCAATTTATTTTACTGAAACCATCAGTTATGACGTTCAATATAAAGATAACAGTAAAAGTACGGTTGCTTTCTTTATAAAAGATTCGCAATTGGAAAACGATCCAGATGCACCGCAAAACTACAATTTCCGGATCGTATTGATCTGGTAATATAAAAATCGGTAGAGTAGCCTCTATCGGTCTTTGCTTTTTTTAACTTTCTCTTCCATGCAAAATACTTACCTTTGGGCATGGATAAGAAATGTTATAAAAGTTCATTTATCATGGTAAAAAAACTGGTTGTTGTCTTTCTTATACCTTTGTTGGCTGCGGGAGTTCTCCTCGGAGGACATTCCTGTACATCACCATCGGAAGATTATGTTACGGAACAGGAGTTACGCTCAATTATTCGTGAAGAATTGAGGAGTTACCTGACGCAGGAACAAATTATACAGCTCATTAGCAACTCAATTCCTCCAAACGTAAGTGAAGAGCGTATCCGTCAAATAATTACCGATGAATTAAAAGGTGCGTTGACTCCTGCACAGATTGATCAGATTATTCAGGCGGTTGGACAAGGGCTTACGGAAGCACAGATTCGGGAAATTATCAAGCAGGAGGTGGAAAAAGCCGCTACTGGTTGGAAAATTGTAAACATCAACGTAAAGAAAGAGGATTGGAAATGGAACGACGAAATCTCACAATATGAAATCATCTTTGATTTTCCGGAACTAACAGAGTTTATTTATAAGGATGGAGCAACCCTCGGTTATGTTTTTATCGGGACTCAGGGTGTTGATGAGGTGCAAAAAATGCTTCCCTATGTAAATACTTACAGTGCGGGAACTGACAATGAGGGTAACCCGATAACTTTTACGGAAACGATAAGTTTTGATATTCAGTTCGGAGATCCCAGTACAATTGCATTTTTCATAAAAGATTCGCAATTGGCAAAAGACCCTGAGGCACCGCAAAACTACAATTTCAGGATTGTGTTAGTTTGGTAAAAGACTTTAATAGGATTTTTAAAACAACAACAAGTCTATTTTTTGGCTTGTTGTTGTTTTTATACTCTTGATTTTATTTCTACAATGTTAGTATTTGATACTGGTATAATTGTTGCATTGTGAGGTTTACTGTAGGTACAGAGTTCAATAAATCTCTTATGCCATAAGTATCAATTATAAAATTATCATATATTGAAAAGGCATATTTACTTGTTCCATTATCATATAATAAATATGTTAATCCAGATTCAGAATTGATAAATTTTTTCATTTTTGTTTTGTCGAGTGCATAAACGAATGAATAACGATCTCCCCGGGAACTATTATTATCCCTTGTTTGCAAAGAAACAATCTGAGAAAAAGAAGAATTGGTTCTACCCTGAGTGACATGAATTATTTTTAACGCTTTGAAGTGGCTTCGCAAATAATCCGCAATAGCATCTGCGGTCGTTAATTCTGATGGAATAGTAACTAAAACGTTGTACCCTAACCTGGTATATAGTGATACTCTAAATGTTGTACCTGCACGAGTTGTTTGCTGATAGATTTCAAAATATGGTATTCTAATTTTAGGTGATAAACTTTCATGCATTGTTAGGGTAGTAGTAATTCCATTCTTTATATCTGTTTCAAGAATTATATCGCTTAACGGTAAAACTCCTCCATCCGTCAACTCTATCATTGCATGAGTGCTTTCGTCAGTATCTAATGAGTTACCCCATGTCGAGAGATTTATATTTATATTACTAAATTTTATTGGGATGCTAAAAGATGCCGGATAGCCAGAATTTCCTCCAATTGTTTTCGTAGATGCAAATATTCCAGAAGTTATATGATTTGTCGATGATGTATTGCTATTACTGTAACCTAATGAAATATTTAAGCTTCCATTAATAGATTCTGTTTTATATCCTGCTCTAATACTATCTTTTAAAACAGTTTCCCTTGTCGTTTGATTATAAATATTTTGAAATTTAGCTCCAAAAAAGGCAGTTGCCCTGCCACCTGTATAAAAGCCTTTTAGCATGAATTCACCATATTTATTTAATAATTCAGCAGCAGAAGAATTATATAAATCTTCTATAAAAATCGGATATAGATAACTAAAAGCTAATTTCTGTTTATCGTATTGAGTCTCTGCGTTTAGTTTGTAAATGTGTTTGTAAATATTAATATTTAACTCACCATATGCAACAGAATCAGTCGTTAAAAAATAGTTTTTGTAAACGTTCTGAATTGAATTATTCGCACCTAAGTTGAATAATTTGAATCCTACATCCCATCCTTGAGATATTTTATTACTTACTACTGAATTAGTGGTGTATCTGCTCGAATTCGAAAAGGTGAAATATGTAGCTTCTGTATTATAGTATCTCCTTTTGCTTACAAAGCTAGAATCAGGACCTTTTATCAATTTTCCTATATTTATTATAGGTTGTTTTGCGAATATAGCATCTGCTATTGGTATTGATTGTATTGAATAACCATTACCTAAATAATTCATATAGCTCAGAGAAGGATTTTCCGGTTGAACTCCTCTTGTCCTTTGTAGATAGCTGTCACTTACTAATTTAAGAGGATATTTTTGATCCCTTTCATATAAAACTGTTACAATCTCATTATTACTATCAGTAGTTAAGACTCTTTCGATTTCCTTATCACAAGAAAATAAAAAGAAAAACACAATAACATAATAAAATAAACTCTTTCTCATGAGTGTAAATAATTTAAATTAAGTGATATAAATACAATAACACTTCAAAGAAAGAAAATATAATTGTTAAATCAAATATATGTTAGTCGTTTTAACGTTGAATATATTGTTATGTATCTAGTAATCAGTGTTGTAATTGCTTTTATTTTAATGATGAGCATTAATCGTTTCTAGTGCATCTGCTACAATGAACGA
>DHER01000010.1 GCA_002399975.1 Firmicutes bacterium UBA4845
TATATTTTATAATAAATCATTCTCCACAAAGTCAAGTCTAATTTCTACTTTTTTAACTTTTTCCTTATTTCCTTTTACCTAAATCCCTTTTATATATTATGTATTTAGTAAATTTCTTCAAGCCCTTTAATTTACGGCATTCGTAGAAGTTTTTAAGCGACAAAAACTAGTTTAGGGTATATTAGGAAAAAGGTTTATTGGGTTAAGGAACAAATATATGCATTATATTAACTTTTAATGCAACGCCTTAACTCTTATACCTTTTTAGTGATTTCCTTACGAAAATTTCTCTATCAGAATTTGACTTATCCCTGCTCTTCCGTATAATGTTAAAAATCAATTTGAAAGGATGAATTCTATGAGTGAAAATTTGTATATAAAAGATTTTAAAAGCCTGAAAGTATGGCAGAAGGCGAATGTTCTTGAGCAGGATATAAGGGAATTGGTTAAAGGATTTCCAAGTTGTGAGCAATATAGGCTTACAGACCAGTTAGTACGGGCTGTTAGGAGTATAGGGGCAAATCTTGCAGAAGGAAATACACAGTTGTTTATAAAAAAAGAAATAGTTCACGCAAATATTGCATTAGGAAGTGCGGGAGAATGCAGGAGCCATCTCATTACTGCATATCAAAATGGTTATATAAATAGTACACAATATGATGCCCTAGATAAAAGGTTAATTGAGATTATCAAAATGCTATATGGCTATATAAAAAGGCTAAAATCCGCACCGCGCGACACCTCAAATACTAATGACACTTAATATTAATTCAATAGGTTATAGGATTGTTCCCCTTGCGGGCTTTACTAAAAATGTTGTAGTCTAATTTAGAAATTGTTCTAGGGATAGAACTATCTCTTTAGTTTAAACTCTTATAAGTTGGGGAAAGTTTCGAGGGATAAGGGGCGAGGTCTAGGCATTCTTTCTGTACTTTTCTTGATTGCTATAAAAAATAAGAAAAAATGCCTTGGAAGGCCACTAATCCTCCAAAGCATTCTAAAAAATCCTAATAGTCCTATTATAAAAAATGTTTCTAAAGTTAAGGTATTGACCCACATTGGCTTTCACATTCCTTTATATATTATACTACATTTTACTCTTAATTTTCATAACTGTATAATAAATTCCCTAGCGAATTAAATATTTGTTTTCTTTGATGGTCTCGGTTATTTTTCCAATAACCACTGAATTTCCTGATAAATCAATGTTACATTAAATATCATATACTAGTAATTTGGATGAGTTGATATAATATTTACCTTATCGATACTTGAAAATAGCATTATCGTAAACCTTCTGAAACCCACCCTATTATTATATCTTGATACAAAGTCTAGCATTTATTATTCAGGTTTTTTATTTTTCTCAATCGACTCAAAAAACCTCCGCAAATTTTCTGGTAATTGATATGCTTCTTTATCAACCCTATCATTCAACCGTGCTTTCTTATCACTATATACTTTACGAAGGATGGCATCAATAATCATTGCTTTTGGTGGAACATTATATTCTTTTCCCTTATACACCCATACTCGGCAATCAACTTCATCGCCACATAAATCTCCACAAGATTCACATAGAGATTCCTTGACATCCATTTGTATGTCTTCTCCATTTACTCGTATAGTAGGCGAACTAATAAATCTATGTTGTTTTGCCTTTTCTTTACTATCAATATGGATTTTGTTCACAACTACTTCTATCCCTGTCAATTGAAGTATCTTTGCCACATCTGCAATGGCCTCTTCAAGCCCTGCATCTGTTCCCTGACATCGTGTGCAAATGTTTAGGTCTAAATATAAAAAATCAATTATTATTTCATTTTTTTCTTCAGTTTGACTCTGTCTTAAATCTTCACAGCATTTCGTATTACATATACAGTTATTATTTTGTGACTGACAACAATCCATGAATGTTACCTCCTTCAAAATCACTAATTGGGTTGAATCCCTACTAGGTTTTCCTTATAAATACTTCTTTATTTCTTCCACTGTTGGAATTTTTCCTGCAATTTTAACCTGTTCATCTACCACCAAAGCGGGTGTTCTCATCACACCATATGCTGCAATGTCCTTAAAATTTTGCACTTTTTCAATTGTGGCTTCAATTCCCAATTCTTTAACAGCCTCGTTAACATTAGCCTCTAATTTTTTACAATTCGCACATCCTGAACCTAAAACTTTAATTACCATAATTATCCTCCTCAATTGATTAATTTAATTTATTTATATGAAAATATACGAAAAAGCATTAAATAGATATCCAATAATTATAATTCCTACTGATACAATGGATACAAAGATTGCTAGAAGTTTAGGTTTTACTACTTTACTAAGCATTATCATAGAAGGAAGTGACAAGGCAGTTACTGCCATCATAAAGGATAATATTGTCCCTATTCCTACTCCTTTTGTAAATAAAGCCTCTGCTATTGGTAGTGTACCAAATATATCAGCATACATAGGAATACCAACTACTGTAGCCATTAAAACTGCAAATGGATTATTTTCTCCAATCACATTTTCTATAACTGATTGAGGAATCCAATTGTGAATTGCTGCTCCTATCCCTACCCCAATTAATACATATAACCATACCTTATGGATAATATCCTTAACTTGTTCTTTTGAATAAGAAATTCTTTCATCACGACTCATTTCTATAAAATCAGTATCTACATTCTCTATCTCTCTAACATATCCCTCTACATATTTTTCAAGTCCCAACTTTTCAATTAAAGTACCTCCGACAACAGCAAGAATAAGACCTACAACCACATAGGCTATGGCAATTTTGGCACCGAAAAATGACATTAAAAGCATTAATGATGCTAAATCTACCATCGGTGAAGAAATCAGGAAAGAGAAAGTTACACCTAAAGGTAATCCAGCCGAAGTAAATCCTATAAAAATCGGTATACTGGAACAACTACAAAATGGTGTGATAGTTCCAAGTAGTGCGCCAAGTATATTTCCTTTTATACCCTTTATTCTACCGAGTATCTTTTTAGTCCTTTCTGGTGGAAAATAACTTTGGATATAAGATACAATAAAAATTAATACCGATAATAAAATAAAAATTTTAATAGTATCATAGATAAAGAAGTGAATACTTCCACCTATTCTATCATTAATCGACAAGCCAAATACTTTCTCCATAAGAAGCCTTATAAGTTCTGAAAGCCATTTCATTTTTAATAATTGGTCATTTAACCAGCCAAATAACATTGTTAGTATATTCATATAATTCCCCCCTATTTTCTGCAACTACAAGATAACTTTCAACATTCATACACTTTTCAACATCTCTTTTAAGTTTCAAATAATCGTCTATATTGTCTTTTATCTCCTCCAGCATCTTCTTGTACACTTCTTCTTTAAGACTTAAAAGAAAAAGTGCTTGGATTTTTCTCTCCACTAACATCTTCTTTTATATTCATTAAATTTGTTTGTTTTTTTACCCTCTGTATCAAATCCATTACTTTTTCTTTAATAATATTCCTTGTTTTTCTGTAATCCTCTATTGGTCCACCTGATGGGTCCTCAAGTCCCCAATCTTCTCTGTACCTGCATGGCACATAAGGGCATACTACGTTACAACCCATAGTTATTAAAATATCTACTTCTTCTGGAATATCACTTAATAATTTTGGATGATATCCGCCCATATCTACCCCTTCTTCTTCCATTACCTGTACTGCCAGTGGTTTTACTTCAGGATAATTTTCTGTTCCCGCCGAATATGCTTCCAATACATCACTTCCCAATTTCTTTGCCCAACCTTCTGCCATTTGAGAACGACAGGAATTGTGAACACATACAAATGCCACCTTCTTTTTCATGTGTTTTATTTTCCCCTTTCACCAGTTTGTTTAAACCAATACCTTGTGTTGTTGGCTATTCTAACAAGTACAAGCATGACAGGAACTTCAACCAGTACTCCCACAACTGTTGCAAGAGCGGCTCCAGAATCCAACCCAAAAAGTGAAATGGCCACTGCAACAGCAAGTTCAAAGAAGTTACTTGCTCCAATCATTCCCGCAGGTGCTGCAATATCATGGGGAAGTTTCCATATCTTTGCCCATCCATAGGCGATGAAGAATATTAAAAATGTCTGAATAATTAATGGTACAGCAATTAATAAAATGTGCAGAGGATTATTTAAAATAATTTCACCCTGAAACGAGAAAATGATTATTAAAGTAAGAAGCAAACCTACAATAGTTACATTATCAAACTTCTTTAGAAAAACATCTTCAAAATATTCTACGCTCCTATGCTTTATAATAAATTTTCTTGATAAGTATCCGCCAAGTAAAGGTATCACAACAAACAAGACAACGGATAAAAATAGTGTATCATAAGGAACAATTACATTACTTACTCCTAATAAAAATGCTACTATAGGAGTAAATGCGAGTAATAAAATCAGGTCATTTACCGCTACCTGAACTAATGTATAAGCAGGGTCGCCTTTTGTCAGATAACTCCATACGAACACCATAGCGGTACATGGTGCGGCTCCCAGTAATACTGCACCCGCAAGATAGTCTGTCGCTAAATCTTGACCAATCCATCTTATGAATACTATCTTTAAGAAAAATGCTGCTATGAGATACATGGTAAAAGGCTTGATGAACCAGTTTGTCGCACAGGTAACTATAAGTCCCTTCGGTTTTTTTGTTGCCTTGATAATGCTTGAAAAATCAATCTTCAGCATCATAGGGTATATCATGAGCCATATCAGAATAGCAACAGGAATGGATACATTGGCATATTCAAACTTACTTAATGTTTCAGGAATTGCAGGAATTAATTGTCCTATGGCAACTCCCGCTATGATGCATGCAATTACCCATAATGTTAAGTATTTTTCGAAAAAGCCCAGTCCCCTTTTTTTCTCTATTACTTCTTCGCTATCCAAATTTAATGCCTCCAATCTATCTAATCTGTTTTTACATATATGATTATATTCGATTATAATCATATAATATGAAATAAAAGTATCTAAAATGTATTTAACAATACCATACTACTTTTCATCTTCCATCTTCTTACGCTACTTTCGAAGAAACTTTAGAACTTGCTTTTTATCTTCTCTTAATTGCTCACAAGTAAAGTTACTGCTTTTATATTTTTTAAGCCTTTCAACATCTTTTAGGTATTGTACATTTTCGTTAATCTTGTTTTTAAGAAATTCATACAGCAAATTATTTTCCTTAATAAATTCGTTATTTACTCCATAATAAACCCATTGTGACTTCTTATCACTAGTTATAATACCTGCGCTTTTTAATTTGTTTAAATGTCTTGAAGCGTTGGACTGAGTCATTCCTAGCATCGTCTCTATTTCACATACACAAAGTTCTTCTCTTATTAACAGATTTAATATTCTAATCCTATTTTCATCTCCCAATGCCTTAAATATTTCTATGAAATCCAATTCATCGCCTCCTATATGATTATATTCGATTATACTCATATAATAGTGTAGATTTATTTTTTTGTCAATAAGAATATTATCCTTTGTACTTGCAACTTACACCTTAATTATCAGCCTCTTAAAAATAAAAATCCCGGAATAAATCAGGAATTATCCTGCATCTACTACGGGATTTTAGAACAAACTTATTTTTTTCAGGGCAACGTTTATTATTTTCTCTATCTTTTCTCCTCATACTTTTCACTTACCTAAAATACTATGATTACTTATTTCTTGAATTTGTTTTTCAAATCCGTTATAACCAATGGGTTACATAGTATTTCACCAACCATTAATCAAACACTTTTCATAATTATTATGGGTCCATAATAGTCATCTGTAGCAATCCCTATCTTCTGCACCTTCCATTCCAATATTTCTTGTTTATCACATTCTTTTTCTACTAAATCTATTGCTTCTATTTCAGAAGCAGAAATAACTATAAACCTAATTGACGCTTCTGAAGTCTTTTCTTCGACCTGATATATGTATAACCTTGGATTTACATATTTTTTAGTGCCTATTATTCTATCTATCTTCTCTTCAAATGCGGTCAAATTATCATCTATCAAAATGTGTCCATAGTAATGGTCAATTTCTTTAGTTTGCCCATCAGAATATTTAACTGTAGTAATACAAGAAGGCTGGTCTGTAATGAACTCCTCCCCTGGTTCATATGTGAAAGACTTAAACCCAAAATCCTCAATCAAGTTATTTAATTGTTCTACCTTTTTCTTTGATATCTTCCAATGCTGCTCTCCGCTCTTATATACAAACATTTCTCCATGATAATTTACATTGCCCTCGTTATCTACTGTTACACTATAAACAGGGCAAGTTCCATAGCACATTGTTCTTTGCAATTTTATGTATTCGAACATGATAATCCCCCTATTAGCCTGCATATTCATATGCTTATATACAAAACACTATATTCCGTAGTGAATTAAGTATTTATTTTCACTAATTGCATTAGATACCTTTTCAACAAGCGATTGAAGTTCCTGCGATTGATAATAACTATTTGCCTTGATAATAATCTCTCTAAATTGTTTAAGGGATTCTGGTGGGATGAGGGTTACCCCGCAATAATCCAATCCATTTCCTGGCTGAGTTGTAACCTGAAGGTATGTTTTTATTGCCATTAGTTCTTCATTATACTTTATAATCATCTCTTCTAATAAGTCATCATGTACCGAAATACAATTGTATTTTTCAGGTTCATAATCGCTATACCACTTATTTTCTTCAAAAGAATCTATTATTCCAAACTCATGCTTTTCCAAATTATTACTCCCACACAAGTATGTATAACCTCTTAATACATATTTCTATAGAAAGTTTTGACCTAAATAATCTCTGAAAAAATTTCATGTATATTGCCATCTGGGTCTGCAAATAATGCTGTTCTTTGATTCCAGGGCATATTTTGAGGTTGATGAACAGGAGTTGCTCCCATCGTAACCAACTTTTCAAATGCTTCATCTACTTCATCAGGATTTTCACATGGAAAAGCCAATTCAAAAGCCTGACCAACTACTTTTTTCCTATACTCATCACTATATGAATACATAACATTTCTCATACATATAGCAAATCTTACTCCATTATTTTCAAATTCAACATAATTGCCAAGGTCATTTTTAATTCTAAATCCAAGGACTTGATTATAAAAATTTCTCATCCTGTCAATTTCGTCTGTCCAAATTGTAATAAGGTTAATCTCTGCTTTCATTATAGGTTTCTCCTTCTTAATTTCTCGCTTGTAGTTCGTAATATAAGTTCTATACAAAATGATTTTATTACTTAACAAGAAGGATTTCTGTTTCAGAAATAAGTTCCTTAAGCATATTTATCCCTTCTCTTGTAGTATCTCTATCAGCGGAAAGTAATGTAATAATCTTATCTATTCTATTTTTATAATCCCTGGGCTTTATAATAAAGCCATCAATCGTTCTGACCGCTTTTTTCTCATTAATGCAGTATTCTTCATTCAAAGCAAATAAAACTTGATTTAAGCAAGAAATACTTCTGAAACAATGTCCACATACATAATAAATGTCATCCTTATCGACATTATCCTCAGCAAACATTAAGGAAAAGGAGGCCTCAAACATAAAATATTGAACTATTGCATCTTTTAAAGTTTGAGGATATGGCTTGGTTCTGGATTTTAATTCTGAAATTTTACCCCTAGGGTCAACAAGTATTTTGCAAACGGAAATTTCGCCCATATACATTACATTTAAATATGCATGGGGATGACCAGTTTGGTAATGAGCAGATACTTTTCCTGACAAACAATCATCAACAACCTGAGACACCCTTTTTATGTCACGTAATATAAAGTCTACATGATATCCTTTAACAACAAGCCATCCGCCCGCATTTACCCAAGGTCCCCATCCACCTATTTGTGTAATTAAATTTTCTCTATGCTCATCATCTAGTTTTGAAGCAACCTTGCCTAATTCTCTGATATCAAAGCCCTCTGTTTCGTCATAGTATATTCCGATATCTATGTCGGACTTTTCATGATTGGTACCTCTTGCTCTTGAGCCTCCTAAAACTATACCTATAATGCCTGGTATGCCTTCCAATTCTCTGGTGATTTGATTCAAAATATTTTCTACCATCGCAGCACTCCACCTCCGCCTTCATTTTGTTCTAATATAACTTCTTTCTTGCTGACACAAGCAGCATCATCGGCCGGCGCAGTTCATCCCGCATCCCAGGTACTGTGTTGAGCATATTTTCTGCAGGCTTTGGTTCGACAACACCTGTTATTTCAAAGCCTATTTTTATGAGACTGTTTAAGTATGTAGTAAGTGTCCGATGATATTTAATAACTTCCTCACCTAGAAATTTAGCATTGCGAATGCCTTCTGTGAAATAATGGTCAACTGGCCAATGCAGAATATTGCCCTTATCATCATAATACCAATCCTGAGGGCCTTGGGCAGTAAAAATGGGATGCTCTACAGAAAATATAAAATCTCCACCCCTTGAAAGGCATTTATATACTCTATCTAAAACATCCTCAAAGGATTTAATATAGTGAAGCGCCAGGGAACTGATAACAACATCAAAGGATTCTTCAGGAAAATCTATGTCTTCTATTGGCATACAGATATACTCGATATTTCCACACTTTGTTTTACTCTTTGCTTCACTTAACATTTTTTGTGAAATATCAATTCCAATTACTGACCTGGCACCGTTCTCTACAGCATAGCGACAATGCCATCCAAACCCGCAGCCTAAATCCAAAACCCTTTTATCTTTGAAGTCAGGCAGCATATTTTTCAGTTCATGCCACTCCCCCGCACCTTCAAGACCATTTTTCGACCTATCCATATTACTATATTTATTAAAAAAGGTGTCATCATCGTATTTGTTTTGTTTCATTATAAATTTCCCTTTCTATCTATTTGTTCTTCTTTTCATTTCAAGTTATATGCAAACAAAAACACCCTATCCTCCTACTTTGACGTTTTGTCTCGATATGCAATCAGAGTAATTGCATTTAATATGATAGTAACAGTGAGAAGAATAATAGCGGCAAACGCCGCAGCACCAGTAGTGTCCATAAGAGCAGACCAGTCCTCAATCTTTACTAGATGGTAGCCATAAAGAATCTGGAAACATAGTGAAATAGCACAAGCGCTGATGCTCATAATAGAAAGAAAAACCCAATTCCTGTTGCCATGATTCTTATATCGCATAAGATTGACAACAGGAAGTATCCAGGCAATTACTCCAAGCACTAGGCTACCAAGATTAAGCAAACCAATCATAACATATCCCCCTTTTAGATTTTTTGGACAGCATAAATAAGAGTTCACCTTTATCGCAGCCGATGTCAAGGCAAGTATTAACATTATCTGGAATAAGTTTCATGAGTTGTTTGAAATAACAGTTATTATGATTCCATTTTGGGTCATCAAGTTCTGATATTTCATTGAAATCATTTTTCACAACATTATAATCTTCCACCTTCATACCCCCATAATAGTTACTGACGCAATATTATGTCCAATTCTTGATAATACAGATTTATATAAACCCAAAGAGCCTACTGCGGAAGAATAGGTTTTCACACGGTCTACTAATCCTTAATTGCAATTACTATTATAAATTAAAAGAATAAAGCGAACTGATTTACTTCTTACCATTGACAATTTCTATAGCCGCTTTACCTGTCATATATTCGATTTTGACTTCAATTAAACATACTCTATCCCATGCTCTTTCGATTTCCTGCTGTCCTTCTTCAATATGGTCAGGCGAATATTTTTCAATTAAACTTTCGAGAGCATATCGTTTCTCAGAGTCGTCTGTAAGAATCCTTGCTCTACCAAAGATAGAAACACTTCTAAAATGAGTAGTAAAAGTTTTTTGTATTACTTCATCTTTTTCTATTACACAAAATGACACCTTATCATTCCTTTTTATACTGTCAATCTTATGCCCCTCTTTTGCGCTATGAATGAATATTTTGTCGTCTTTTAAAGCGTAACTTACTGGAACGGTATACGGGTAACCATCGTCGCCAATTACACCTAAAACTCCAGAAGTACATGACTTTAGAATCTCAATTGTCTCTTCTTTGGATAACAACTGTTTCTTCCTTCTCATTTCTCTGAACATAATCACACATCCTTCTAATTCTTTCGCTATTTTGGTTTTTATCATTTTTTCAATTCTAAGGCTTAGACATTGTAATAGATTTATAATAACTTTGCTATCCGTAATATACTACTTGTTATGACCTTAATATAACATAACTCTATTTTTATTTAAATACAATTTTGCCACTTATGAAATTACTTTTCTATTTTAAATTATTGTTCTTTATAAAAATAGAAATAAGATAATACGATATAAAGCAGGAATAAAAGTCTGTTAGAATCCAAGGTTTATGACTTATTTATTTAAAGGCAAGTAACATAATTGCATTTCTATTCTTGTATCAAGAAATATTTAATTTTCTTTGGAAGTTCATTTTCTTCCTTGGTCAATGGGATTTTATATTTTTATCTATTATGCATTGAACTATCTAACACAACTTTTTCATTTTTAACACGACTTTTTTATTTTTAACACAAGTTTTTTATCTTTGACACAACTTTTTTATTTTGCCCCTTATCCCTTAACCCTTTTTAGAATAAAACTTAATCCTAACTATGTATACACATAAAAAACTCATGTCAAAACCCAACACCCCTCAACCCCTTGTCCCATCTATCCTTAACCATATTTACCTATTTTCTTCCAGATAAAAAAGTCATGTCAAAAATCACCCACTTTCCTTGTTCTTTTCTCCTAATAATTTCCTATTTTTACTCTCATTTTAGATAAAAAAGTCGTGTCATAAATAGGGATAAGTATCAAGAGAAAAGGGAAAAGTTTTAATCAATATCTTTCATCAATACTCTATTCAAATCCAATAAAATCAATACTTTTAACCTTATACCTTACCCCTTAACCCTACTCATCCTAAAACAAAAATCATGGCTCCAATAAGGTTTTCTACCCTATTTTCACCATGACTTTTAACATGACTTTTTTATTTTTAACACAACTTTTTTATTTGT
>DHER01000092.1:0-6290 GCA_002399975.1 Firmicutes bacterium UBA4845
AGGATGTTTTTGATTTTAGTGACCTGTGCAGCGTTATCCACAGCTAACTCGCCATTCGGTTTTATGTACAAGCCATCTTCCAAACCGACACGAACATTTCCACCCATTAAAGCGCAAAAGGTTTCCGTTCGAAACATTCTTCTGCCTGCGCCAACACTGCAATACTGTATCTCCTCTCCCAGTATCTTTTTAGCCTGGTCAATCATAAATGTCAGTCCTTCCATACTAATCGGCATTCCACCCATGATACCAGGAACAAATTGGATGTAGATCGGCTGCTTGATGATTCCCTTCTTCTTAAAGTATGCAAGGTTGCTTAATTGTCCATAATCAAACACCTCAAATTCAGGCATAGTTTCACATTGATTCATCATAGTAATACAATATTCCATGTCCTTAAATGTGTTTTTGAAAACATTATCGTATGTCCTTGCAACAAACGGGACCTCCCAATCATATTGAGGCTGCTTCATAGATTCAGCGAGCTTGCTAAAGCAGAAATTAATCGAGCCTCCATTGGCAGATGCCATTTCGGGCTTAAAACGATTGATAACAGCAAATCTCTCTTCTACCGTCATACCCTGCGCGCCGCCAGTCGTAATTCCTATAATTACCGGACATTGCTTTTTAATCTTGGATAAAATATATTCAAATGTGTCGTAATCGGCAGTTGGTTCCCCGTTTTCTCTCCTTGCATGAATATGAACGATCGCGGCACCCGCTTTATAAGCATCAACTGCATTCTGAATGATCTCGTCCGGTGTCTTTGGTAAATATGGGGATAAACTTGGTGTATGAACTCCACCGGTAATTGCTGCTGTAATAACGACCTTTTTCTGTTTTCTTGCCATAATTCTCCTCATTTCTGCGCTGCCCTTTGTGTATAAACAAGTTTGTGTATGCAGCGCAGACACAAACCTGTTAAGAAATATTGTGTATCGAATGGTCACAGCTACGTAGCATCTCAAGGCACTTTTTTGCTTTCCTTTCATCTACCTTAAGATCAATTTCGATTGAAATATCACCACAATAACCAATCTTTAATAAGCTTTCTACCCGTTTTCGATGAATTGGGAACTTCTCTTCCTTCATAAAATCCCTTCGAAAACAATCCTTATCATCATCTGAAATATGTACATGAAATATTTTTGTTATAAATGGTGATAAATCAATATCCGCCTCCTGAGACTGTTCCATATTATAAAAATCAACAACAAGTCCCAGATTATCAATGTCCACGTTTCGGACAATCTGATCGGCCTCTTGAATGGAATTTATAAAATTGCAGAAGCAATATCCGAGGGCTTCCACGCAAATAATGATATTAAAACGTTTCGCTGTCTCAGCTGTTATTTCAAAAAATCTACATGCTTGTGCAATTGCCCTTTCCCTGCTATATCCATCCGGCAGTCTGCGTGAAAATGGTGCTCCAACGGATATCGTATGAACTCCAAGCCTAGCAGCCCGTGTCATAAGATTTAATGCATAATCATGCACCTTCTTTTCATCAAATCCCGGACCGGCAATCACAATCTCAGGAGAACAATAAGCATTTATATTTGTACATGGTAATTCGTTATCGATTAATTCATTTTCTAAATGTCGAATTTGTTCCTTGCTCATTTTACTAATTCTTTTTCCAGACAGTTCAACATAATCATATCCCAATCGCTTTAGCGCAGCTAGTTCACTTATATCTGCTGTACATCCAATCTTCATCTACGGCCTCCTATCATTTGAAAGGCAATTTTTTATCTATGTAACTGATCCCATACTCATCCAGCTTCCTTACTAAATCACAGTCCAATTCTGCAATGGTCAGTTCTGCAAGATATTGGACCTCACAGCCATCTTCCATATGACCTGCATAGACACGGTTTAAATCAGAACAGACTATATGAAGATGCGGCTCCCCATTCAGAATCAGTCCTTGCACACTACCCATTTCACTTGGGCTTTCTATCGTAATATACTCATTGACAGGCAGATCATCGAGTGTTTTTATATAGTGCATGGTTATTTTTCGCAAGGAACCAATTCCGGAAAGAACAACACCGTTCCTGATTCCCTGTTCCTCTATTACCTTACGAATCGATTCTAATACTTTCTCTCCTTTCCCGAGATGTACCACAATAATTCGCTTAATTCCTGATGTTTCAAATGCTTTCATAGCCTATCTTCCTTTCCGGTTTACTTTTTATTTGTGATCGCATATTCTTATCCTTTTATACTTCCTGCCGTGATGCCTTCCACCAAATATTTCTGAAATGCAATAAACATAACGAGAAGTGGAATTAAGGATAAGGTAGACATTGCAAACATTGCACCCCACGAACTATGTCCCATGGCATCTGTGAATTGTCGTAATGCGATTGATACGGTATACAGCGGTACTTTACTTAGATATATATTCTGGGTAAAAAAATCATTCCATGTCCAAATAAATGTAAATATAGATGTTGTAGTGATAACCGGAACCGACAATGGGACAATGATACGAAGAAATATATTAAACGGTCCGCAGCCATCACATCTTGCCGCTTCCCCTATTTCTTTCGGCAAACCTCGCATATACTGCGTCATTAAAAAGACAAAGAAGCCATTTGTTGCAAAGAAAGTAGGAATAATCATTGGTTTAAATGTATTAATCCAACCTAATTTATTAAAAACAACGTAGGTTGGAATCAACTTGACATGCGATGGTAGCATCATTGTTCCCAGCATAATAACGTACCAGAACTTTTTCAGCTTAAACTGCAATTTGCTAAACGCATATCCAGTCAGTAACGCACTGCATACATTACCAAGGATGGAAAATACCACAATAATAAATGAGTTTCCAAAAAATTTAGCAAAGGGAACGCCCATCATTCCCTTCCAACCCTGAATATAATTGGAAAAAGTAATCTTTGTCGGTAAAAAATGATCCGAATTAAAAATTTCCGTTGACTCCTTAAGCGAGGAACTTACCATCCAAAGTAACGGATATAGCATAATAAGCCCAAAGAAAATAATTAAGACATGCGGCATTATTACCTTGATTCCCTTACTTATTTTACTTTTCACCATCTCCGATCCTCCCTTAGTCATAATAGACCCACTTTTTCGCTGATAAAAACAGTAATCCGGTTACGGCGCCAATAATCAACAATAAAATCCAAGCCATCGCAGAGGCATATCCCATATCAAATTGTTGAAAACCAGTGATATACAGATACAGTGAGTAAAGGAGCGTGGAATCCAGCGGACCTCCGGAACCGCCACTGACTACATAAGCCGAAGTAAAGGATTGAAATGAATTAATAAATTGCATCACGATATTAAAAAATACCATCGGTGTTAATAGGGGTAATGTAATCCGGAAGAACTGTGCCGCTTTGCCTGCACCGTCTATGGATGCAGCATCATAATAGTCCATCGGAATCTGTTTAAGTGAGGCAAGGAAGATAACCATGGATGAACCAAACTGCCAAATTGCCAGAACAATCAACGTATTCAATGCAGAGCCCGGTTCTGCAATCCAATTTTTACCTTCTATATGAAATAGCTTTAAAAACTGATTTAATACCCCTTCCTTGTTAAAAAGTTGTTTCCATAAAATTGCAACTGCCACACTGCCGCCAAATAATGACGGCAGGTAATATATTGCTCGGTATATCCTGGTACCACGACGATTTCTTTTTAAAATAACGGCAACCAAAAGAGCAAACGCAAGCTGCAATGGTACACTGATAAAAACAAACCGAAAAGTCACTCCAAGACTTTTGTAGAATCTCTTGTCTAAAAATAATGATATATAATTATCTAGTCCGGTCCATTTCGGTGTTGTGATCATATCATAATCAGTAAAAGATAATAACAAGGATGCCAGCATTGGAAAAGCGGTGAAGCAAAATAATCCGATCAACCAGGGTAACAAAAATAAATAGCCCGCAAAATTATCTTTTATCTGCCTATTAAGTTTCACGAATAATCAATCCCTTCTGTGAATTAATTTACAGCTTTTTGTACACTATTTATTTTTGTCAATAATTGCCTGCGCTTCCTTCATAAAAGATGCTGCTGCTTCCGCCGGAGTGGCTTGCCCGTAAGCAACGGAGGAGCCTGCATTCTTAAAAGCGGTATCGATTTCTAATGCACCTGTTGGAGCATAAACAAAATTTGTAGCTACCTCAAGATAACTGTTTACAAAATCGCGGCATATTTTATTCGGTTCACTTAATAATGGATCGATTTCTTCTGTTAGTTTCGTATTAATCGGAACCCCTTGCTCCATTTGAAGAATAGAAACCGCATCATAATTGTTCACAAAAAAGTTAATAAACATTGCTGCTTCCTTGGGATGCTGCGACGTGACAGGAACAGAATTATGCGCACCTTCAATGATTGCGCCCTGGCTGCCATCGTTCTTAATGGGTTGTCGAAGAAGAACAATCTCATCCTCCGGCATCTGTTCCTGATATAGATACAGCTGATTTGCAGGAACATTATGCATCGCAGCTTTGCGAACAGTAAAAATCTTTTGTTCAAGTGCATTGGTGCCATCCTCCGTGGATGATGCTGCGTCAGGAGCGATTCCTTTCTTTCTGAGCTCGTCCCACCAGGTGAACCATTCTTCTACCATCGTCTGCGTAAAGCCAAGCTGTCCATCTTCCGTATATGCTTCGCCTCCGGACATTTTTGCATAGTATCGCAGATTATTCATACTGCCGGAACCCCAATCATTCGTAAACCAGATCTTTCCGTCGGTTGCTTTAACGAAAGCCTCGCCTGCTGCCATAAATTCATCCATGGTCCAGTCTTCATCATAAGCAGGATAGGTAATTCCATACTCATCCAGTAGAGTTTTATTCGTGATAAGAGAAGCGGTTGTAACCCCTTGTCCAATCATCCTTATCTTGCCATTTACCCTTCCCGTCTCAAGAACTGAATCCGGAATATTTTCTGTCTCAATCGTTCCATCCTCTATGTAAGGCTCAAGGTCAAGTAATGCATCACGCATGGCATAGTCGGAAACAAATTGTGAATGCATACCGATAACATCAGGAGCTGTTCCGCCAGCTACTTGAACCGCTAACTTGTCCCAATAATCCGTCCATGAGTTTGGTTCCCGCTCAACTTTGATGCCCGTCTCTTTTTCAAATGCATCACAGATTGCATTGTACTTTTCATGTCGTGTTGTATCACCCCACCAAGTAAAACGGATTGCCACTTCTTCATTCGAAGTATCCAGATCTGTTGTTCCCTTGTTTTCTGCCTCCGGTGATGAGGTTGGAGACGAATTTGTTTCTTTCGCTCCATCCGAACATGCCGTCAAAGAAAACATCATTACTAAACATATCGCTGCTAACATCTTCTTACTCATTTTCAAACCTCCCAGTCTTTTTGTTTGATGTCGATTTCATCATTTAATCAACATACTTTTTATTATATATTGATGAAACTTTTGTTGAAACTGACTATGTTAAGATTTGGAAGCTGATTTTAAAGTAATAATTTAAGATATGGGTAAGAATTTACGATAGCCGATTCCGTCTTCTATATTCTGTTACGGTTTCACCGGTCGTTTCACGAAATACCTTATTAAAATATTTTGGATCCGTAAATCCTACCTGATAAGGAACTTCACCTTTACTGATTGCCTCCGTAGAAAGAAGTCTTTTTGCCATCTTGATTCGATACTCTTTTAAATATACGGTAAAAGTCTTTCCCGTATCTCTGTGAAATAAGTAGCTGAAATATTCTTTCGTCATGCCAAGATTTTCTGCTATTATTTTCTGATTTAATCTGGCACTATAACCGTTCTCAATCATTTTAAGTGCCTTTAAAACAAGGGGATGCGCATTCGGATATAAGATATTTAAATCTTCATCCTCTTCTATACTGTCCCCTTTTAACTTTCCTTTTGATTGTTTTAAAACATTTACTACTTCTTCATAGGTAACCGGCTTCACCAGATAATCCTGTACTCCAAGGGCAATCGCTTGTTTTGCATACCCGAACTCTTCATAAGCGCTTGTTATTACATACTGGATTTTATTATTCATTGCCTGCGCTGCCTTAATTAAGGATAATCCACTCATGAAGGGAATCTTGATATCCGTAAATACCAGATCCGGTTTTATGATCTCAATCAATTCAAGACCCTTTACCCCGTCGGAAGCTTCCGCTGCCACTTCATAATCCTCATCGATTGAATAAATAATTGTTTTCAATCTTCTTCTAGCTCTCTGTTCATTATCGACGATTACTATCCTCAAGACTTTCACCTATCCTTTTCTATCCTATAT
>DHER01000092.1:6327-7354 GCA_002399975.1 Firmicutes bacterium UBA4845
TTATACTACTTTAGGCGATTTGTCAACACTCTATGATATGAAATGTTATATTGTATGATATGAGGTGATAATAATGAAACAATTGAAGTCAAAGGTTAGTATAACTTTAGATGAAGAAGTAATAAATGAAATAAAGAAACTAGCAGAGATTGATGATAGATCATTTTCTCAATATGTTAACTTGATTTTAAAAGAATATTTGAATAAAAATAATAAAAGCGGAACAACTCAAAGGTGAAATTCTGGCAGAAAAGAAGTAATGCAGTAAACGGCAGACCATGTGTACTCTAACTAAAGAATGCCGCCATTTCTGAAAGCCGTCTTCTTCTCAAAGCAAACCTTTGATCTCCCGTTTTTCTGTACTTTTAGTACATTTAACAGGATTTTATTTTAACGTACAATGAATATAAAATGTTTATATCTTCATTCTCTTCTATACTGTTCCCTTTCAATTCATTTCAAACATTCCCTACTTCTTCATAGGTAACCGGCTTCACCAGATAATCTTGTACTCCAAGGGCAATCACTTGTTTTGCATACCCAAACTCTTCATAAGCGCTTGTTATTACATATCGGATTTTATTATTCATTGCTTGTGCTGTCTTAGTTAATGATAATCCACTCATGAAGGGAATCTTAATATCCGTAAATACCATATCCGGTTTTATGATCTTAATCAATTCAAGATCTTTTACCCCATCGGAATCTTCCCCCTGCAACTTCATAATCTTCATCGATTGAATAAATTAAATAAGTGTTTTCAACCTTCTTCTAGCTCTCTGCTCATTATCTACGATTACTATCCTCAGGATTATTACCTATCCTTGCTCCTTTCTTTGTACTATTTTGGATTTTGTTAATATACAAATAAAAGAAATATACATTGTTGACATTTCATCGTTTCTTAATAAACTCTTAAAGTTTTTTTTATTAAAAATGTCAAAAAAAGTAATGAACTACATATATGTACTTATAGTACAGTACTATTAGTATGTTGTCAAGACTTTTATTTCAACGTACAATGAAT
>DHER01000030.1 GCA_002399975.1 Firmicutes bacterium UBA4845
GAGTATTCCGAGAGTCTTATGTAGCCAAAGGAGGAGAGAGAAAGTGGATAACTTAAAGGGGGCAACACTACAATCAGAGCTGCGTTTTAAGGATTTAGTAATCAATCCTTGACATCGCAGTGTTTTAATAAATAACAACCGCATAGACCTGACCACGAAAGAATTTGATCTCTTGTACTTTTTGGCTATCCATACGGGATGGGCATTTACAAAATCCCAAATTTATGAGACCGTATGGGGAGAAGAGTATGTGTGTAATCAACACGCTGTGGAAAATATTATATACAATTTGCGGCGCAAGATGGCTATAAATTCTACAAGTATAAACTACATTCAAACATTAGTCGGTTATGGCTACAAATTTTTAGCACCTTAGTAAAAGGCTCATTTTAATAATAAACAGGCAACTGTTCGGAGGTGAAGTGCCGATGGGTGAATCACCTATAAATTTAGGAAGATTAATTAAGAATGCACGGTTAGAAGCAGGATTAACGCAGGACAACCTTGCCACACAGGTTGGGGTTACACCACGGTATATAATGGCTATCGAAAACGAAAATAAATATCCAAGTATCCAGGTACTATCTAAGATCATCTGCACTTTAAAAATATTAGCAGATACAATCTTTTATCCTGAAACCCAGCCTACAGACAGAGAAAAGGAACAGCTCATTCACATGATCTATATGTGCGATGAAAGGGAAATTAAGATAGCTGCCGCAACCGTTAAGGCGTTATTGGATGCCAGATAATCCAGACACATTATCTTTATGGGTAGAATTTTGTAATCCCATAAAGATTGATTGTTCTTTCTCTGTATTTAAGAAATCCTTAGAGTGAAAAGTTCACTGCATAGGCCATGATGACACATACCTCATGCCATCAAGAGAGCGCACTGCTCCCTTGGCGGCAGGGTATGTGTTTTTTCATTTCACTGTAAACAGCAGACTGCTCTTGCCGCCGTTTTCCCGCCAGCGCTGTTCCTTTTGTAGATGGCCAGTCTTTTCAAGGTCAGCAATGGCTCGCTGTATAGTACGGCGAGAGAGCTTTAAGTCCTTGGCAATGGTACCGATGGAGGGGTAACAGGTTCCATCCTTATTCGCCCGATCCTTGAGGTACCGATATACCGCCACCGCACGGTGCGGGACATTTTCAGCGTAGAGAGAGGACAGGTAGCTCAATCACGAACACCTCCTTAATCGGTGCGTAACGGCATGGCAGAAGACACCGGTTCATGTTCTGGTACCGGTGTCTGCAGCGTACCGCCACTGCGGTCATCATCGGGAGGCTCAGGCATTTCGGCAAAGTCATCCTCATCATAAGCACAGCGCCGGTTCATGATTTCCTGCTCCAGCTCGAAGCGGTCGGCGTAGTAAACCTTTCGGGCTGCACGTTCCTCCACCTCAAAGGGGTTCTCAAAACGGATGCCCCATTTGAGAAACAGTGGTAGCTTGGTGTGCATGGGACAGCAGCCGGTCTTAGCCAGAATAAAATTGCCCTTTGGAAGTGTTTTCAATTCATCCGGTGTCATCAGCGGCCTTTGGATCATCTGCAGGCTTTGGCTGGGGTCGTTTTTCCCTCTGCTGATAGACCCGGACATGACGGTCTTGTTGCCCAGCGCCCTTGAGAGGATATCGGTGCTCTCAGAGTTTGAGGCAAAGCCGCCGAACAGAATATCCTGACAGTTATCGATGATAATGGCGGAACCCTCCTTGCCGTAGTTTTTCTCAAGCTGGGCAAAGGACTGGATGATGGGTACCATGCTGATGCGGCGGGAACGTCCGGCTGAGAACATCATCTCCATCGACTGGATTTTTGGTATCGTTCCGATCTCATCAGCGAAGATCATCACCCGGTTGGGGAGCTTGCCACCGTATTCATCAGCCACCGTCAGCATCTCCCGGTAGAGCTGCTGGAGGAACAGAGACACCATAAAATATTTCGATAGTGATAGGTAAGTCTTTGATATCATCTCCAACTTTTCCCCCACTTCACACCGTGCATGAGACTTTCACCTCACACGGCGTTCCATCGCTTGAAAACTTCAATTAGATTTACACATTTACAAACTCAATTTACCTTTATTGGTGCAAGTTCACATAGCTTGCGAAGATTATTTACTCGTCTAATTTGATATTCTGTTAGTTGCAATGCATTAAGCAATCTTTGAATGGTATCAGTGTGTACTGCATGAACAAGCCTATGGACATTGACATGTATAATTGTCAGGTTCGGATATCCATCATCACCTTTTAAATGTTTAGGTATTTTATGGTGACAATGAATTTCTTCTAGTATTAGCCTGCGACCTGTAACAGCACATTTGCCCATCTGACCTGAATACAACGATATTCTATTATCATTATATTCAATACTACAGTTTTGGATTGGGTTCCGCATAAGATAAAATAGAATATTCAAGTCAAGTCCTTTCAGGTTCCTATGAATTTCTTCTCTTCCTTTGGAGGTATATTTATTTATACTTTTTCGTTTCCACATAGGATTTCTATGTTGCACATATCCGATAGGAACGACAGGTAAATCAAACATACACCTAAGTTCTTTGCTTTTCCCATACCTTTCTATAATTGCTTTACACTTTAATTTTGAAATATCGGGACGTTTCAATCTCTTTTTGAGTTTAGATTTTAGGGTTCGGTTGACATGAAAAGATAATTTAGAATTTTCCTGCTTGCCTTATCGCTTATATGTGAGGTAACAACATATTTTGCTTTTCCATCTGACTTTTTTCCTTTGGTTTTTGCTTTCAGCTTAAACCCTAGAAATTCCGAATAATGCCTTTTAAGATTAACTATTTTCGATTTCTCTAGGTTAACATCAAGCCCTAGTCGCTGTTTTAACCATTGGCGTATCGCCTCAAAGAGCTTGACTGCGTCATCTCTTTTACGACAGAATACCTTAAAATCATCAGCGTATCTCACAATATAGCATTCTTTCAATCCCGTCTTGCGAAGTGCAGTATATATTGGACTTTTATTGGGAGTGCCATTTTCATGGATACTACACTTATATTCATAATGTGTAGGCATTTCTTCCCATTGACTTGCAATCCACCAATCCAACTCATTTAATACGATATTGGATAGTAGTGGACTGATAATGCCACCTTGTGGTGTGCCTTTGTCAGGAAACCCTATTTCTGCAATCTCGGCTTTTAACATAGTTGAGATAATACAAAGTAGCTTTTTCTCTTGAATGCCCAGCGTCCACATCTGCTTTAATAATTTTCCATGGGATACATTATCAAAGAATCCTTTAATATCTATATCAATAACATAAAATAGGTTTCTCTGTTGTATCATTGTCATTGCTTGTGCAATGGCATTTTCTACACTCCTATTGGGGCGAAAACCATTGGAACGCTCGTGGAATTTTGCTTCACAGACTGGTTCTAAAACCTGCATAATACATTGCTGTATCAATCTATCTTTAATTGTGGGTATTCCAAGCGGACGTGTTTTTCCGTTGTCCTTTGGTATTTCTACTCTGCGTACCTTGTTAGGTGTATACCATTCAAATGATTTTTGAATATTTTCAATAAGGCTTTGGTCATTCCATCTTTTCAAATCTTCTATTGTCTTACCATCTACTCCTGCTGTTTTACTACCTTTGTTGGTCTTAATATTTCTATATGCTAAACGGATATTTTCTTCCGAAGTGATAATGCTCATTAAATTTCTAAAGCATTTTCCATCTTTGCTATCAACATATAGTTTATCAAAGGTACTTTGCAAATCATAGTACTCGCTGTTTCGGAGTTTTTGGCGTTTTGGTGCTTTTGAGTTTGCTATGGTCGGTTTCCTCCTTTGTACGATAATCACACTTTGGATTTATCTTTTTTAGTCATACTCGAACCCATAGAATTTTGTGTAATCCTTTCCTTTAGTTTTCTTGCGACTAATGCCTATCCCTCCACCATTTATTATCATGGTTTCACAGGTACTGTGGCATCACTTTCAGTCAGATAAAATCAAGTTATATCGTTAGATTTTCCTTGTTAACGCTTCATAGTAATGTAATTTACTTCACGCTCTGACTTTACCACGTTCCAATATTTCTATCTTTACATCCATACCCTTAGGTGCCTCATCTAAGCCTGTAAGCTCACCTTGTGCCTGTAACACAATAAGGAATTTCATAACAACAAAATCTTACTCTTCCTCGGCTTACGTCCGTACTCGGACAACGACATTTCTATCGCTCAGAAGTTTAGACCCTTACAATCTGAGGTTCGTCGGTAATCTTTTAAACTACATACTCACCATAGGTATCTTTTAGACCTCCGGCATATAGGTAACACCATACACCTCTGTACAGTTTTCCACAGCATAATCTGTTTGGGTTACTCTCTGCCGACTTCAGCGGGCTACAGACAATTGGATAATTACATATCTAACTGCCTGCCGCAGTATCAAGGGAGGCGTTTCAATGCGTTACCCTATCATTCCACCTTTTGAAATATTAGTTCTCCTAAATTTAATATTTTCATATTCTTAATTTAGAGCCTGACCTTTTCAGTCAGGAACGTGTCGCACTGTTATCTTCCTCTGGTAACACGATGAAGATGGCACACTTCTCCTTGCAAAAGGTTTCTGTGTTCAGCGAGCTGTCAAAGGCACAGAATCTGCTCCATTTCTGTATCTAGAAAAGCATTGAGTCTTGATAGCACCGTAGAAAGAACTGAAGCCATTGCCTGCTCTGCAGAATTAAGGGCTGCACCTGCAAACCATCTCGCCTTAACACTCGCTATAGCAAACCTGTTATCAGACTTACAAGGGATTTTTCAACAATCGGAATCCATTAGAAAACTGCAAGAATTTTTACCTAAATATTTTGATGCAGTTAAATACAGTGATGGTGCCATATCAAAAAAGGGTGGTGTAGGTGAGTTTATTAAAGGAAATGGTGGTGGCTTTGACAATTATGATGAATTAGAAGCCTACAGACCTTTTTATCATAATAGAGATTTAATTAGTGTTTCTAAATGGGCAAAATGGAGAAATGATGGAATAAAGCAAATGAATGGAGAGTCTTGTCCGTTTTGTACTCATGGGTTAGAAATGAAAAAAATTGAAAATCAAAATAAAACCATTTCAAAGGTTTTTAAAAACTCTGCTCTTTCGACTGCCAATGCTGTTTTGGAATATATACAAGAGGATGTAAGGTTGGGGTATATAACAAATGATTCAGTTGAAGCAATGGGAAGCTATATCGGTAATAGTAGTAAAGAAGATTCGCTTTTTGCTGAGTTACAGCAATTAGCTATCGAAACAGATTATCTAAATAAAAAAATAGAGAAAATACGTAATTTTCGACCACTTAATGTAACTCATGATCAATTGTCTAATATAGAGGCAAATCTAGATGATATGATTATTGATGAGCGCCAATTGTTAAAGTTTTATGCTACAGAATTCGTGTCAAAAATGATCATGGAAATTAAAGAAAAAGTTCTTGCATTAAAAGAAAATACAGGAAAATTGAAAGGCCTGTTTGTACAACATGAACAAAAAATAGGCAAACTTATTCAGGATAGGAAAGATGACATAAATCACTTTTTATCTCTGGCAGGATTTCCATATAAGTTCATAATAAAAACTAATGGAGAAAATCAAGCCGTTTCATATTTGATTCCTGTAGAAGCTAAAGATGAGAATCGCATTCCAGAACCTGAAAAACATTTGAGTTGGGGTGAAAAAAATGCATTCTCTTTAGTAATGTTTATGTTTGAAGCAATAAGTGATAACGCTGACTTAATTGTGTTGGATGATCCAATAACATCTTTTGATAAGGATAAAAAATTTGCAGTGGTTAGGAGATTGTTTGATAATCAGAGAGCTAGTTTTAGAGATAAAACTGTTATAATGTTGACTCATGATTTGCAACCAATAATAGATTATGTTTATGGTGGATTTTTTAATAGATTTGGATTAACAACACCTGTAAAAGCACAGTGGCTACAAAACGAGAATGGATTAATAAAAGAGTATGACATTCAGAGTACCGATTTACTTAATACGGTGGAACTTACAAAGAAAATAGCGCAAGACAATAGTAGGGAAATGGCTGTGCGTGTTGTGAATCTTAGAAAACATCTTGAAATTATAAAACCGAATTTTTCGGAAACTCCGCTTTATGAAGTATTATCAAATCTTATTCATGGCAGAGATATTGCTTTATCTAATACAGGAGAAGCGTTAGATGCAGATATATTAAGCTCTGGGTGTGAAGAGATGAAAACATATTTGGGAGATTTATCTTATAGCGATGTTCTTCATGAATTAACAATTGATAAACTAATAGAAATTATTAAATCAACTGATACTTACGGCAAAATAATTTCTATAAGGTTGTTATTCGAAAGATATGATGGATTGCTTTCAAAACTTCGCAAGAAATATCCTGCTGCATGCAAATATATTAATGAAACAAACCATGTAGAAAATGATTATATTTTTCAATTAGATCCTTTTAAATATTTCAGTATACCTCAGTTTTATGTGGAGCAGTTAGAAGCGTTTATTTCTTTAGAAAAAGTTACTTAAAGTTAACATTAAAAGAAACAATATAAAATTTAATAAATATAAAAGCAATCTGGTAATATGT
>DHER01000051.1 GCA_002399975.1 Firmicutes bacterium UBA4845
TGTAGTGAATTTTATGTATTATTTAAAAGTAGGGAAAAAATGTCTCAAAATTAACCTTCCAATAAATGATTATTTGGGTTTATTCTCAGATAAGTTCTAAATAAAAAGAGGGTGATATCACGTTGTGATACACCCTCTTAGGAATAAAAGAACTAATTTTGTAAAAACCTGTAACGGCTATTTAGAAGTAGTCATTTATTATTTTATGTTATTTTTTTGGCTTTAAATCATTCCATCCAGTATTTTGTTCTACCCCAAAACCAGCTTGAACCTCTTCATCCGGTATCGGGAAAACGAACTTGGACATTTGATAGTTTGCAACTCCTGCTATCGTTGTTTTTTCGCCAGTTCTACGTAAGTCGAAATAGCGATGGCCTTCTTGAAAGAATTCACGAACACGTTCGTCAGATACAAATTGTATCAGTTCTTCTTTTGAAGAGGGGAGTTCAGATTCAGATGTTATATCCTTGTCTCTTTTTGCGGTGTAGAACAATGCGTTTTGCGCTGCAGAAATATCCACAGTTGATCCTTTTAGATTAGATTCAGCTATAATCAAGTACATTTCTGATTTACGGAACACAGGGATATTACTTACAGCCTGTGCCGTGGCTGTTCCATCAAACTTCATTGGGTGAGTTCCACTGATTAATCCCTTTCGAATATCATTGGATGCTAGTTTACCTCTGGCAAAAGTGGAAATTGTAGCTTTGTAAGATCCATAAAGAGTATTTAATGCATTAGCAGAAAGATTGTCATTATCTGACTTCACAATAGTAAAGATATCTTCTTTTGTGATAGCCGTAGACTTCCACATAGCCACATAGCTTTCAAACGTTTCGTCTGTAGATTTTCGTAAATCTAAGGCTGTTTGAGCAGCAACTTTAGCTCCATCATAGTCTTGCATATATAATTTAGTACGTGCTTCTAACGCATATATAGCTGCTTCGTTGAAGTAATACTGATTTATAGCATTTTTTTCTTTGGCCGATAATTTAGCCATATGCTCCTTTGCTTTGGTAATATCTGCTAAAATCTGCGTATAGGTTTCCCCCACTGTAGATCTTTTTACTTGCTCAAACTCTTTAATCGGTTGCGTGGTTATTAATACAATTCCTTTTTGATCATTTTCAGATCCTGCTTGATAGGGTAAGCCGTAAAGGTTCACAAGCATTAAATTTGCCATTGCCCGTAATGAGTGAAATTGTGAAACGTAACCATGGAGTTGATTTACTTGTGCAGTTGTAAAGTTGTGTTCTTGTGCGCCTCCTATTAAAGCTGTTCCACCGTTTATACCTCTTACGCAACGATCAATAAGATTATATCCTGCTGACCACATATCCAAAACATAGCTGTCGTATTCATTAAATGTCCATTGACTGATTGAAACAAAATGTCCTGAGGAAGCATTGGCAACTGAAATGTCTGAAATCATATCACTTGTAGCCGGTACATTTCTCCCATAAAAAGTGTAGTATCCAAAACGCTGATAGGCTCCGTTTAAACCATTTTGTACATCTTGGATGCCTTTGTAAGCATCCTCAGTTGGTATGTGTTGATAAAGACTTGTATCAAGGCTGCAATACTGGAAACCTATCGCCACCAATATAACTGCTGTATATAATTTTATTATTCTTTTCATAATCTATTCTTTGTTAATAATTAAAAACCTATAGTTGCACCAAATAAAACGTTGCGGGGTACGGGATAGTTCCACCATTGTACTCCGTTGGCTCCAATTCCTGAAGGATCAAATCCACGATAATCTTTTGCACTGAATGTGTATAAGTTGTCAGCATTTACAAACAGCCTAAGATTTTTCATCCCTATATTCTTTATTACACTTTGAGGTAGTGTGTATCCTAAAGAAACTGAACGGAGTTTTAAGTAGCTTGCATCCATTAAGAAACGGGAAGAATGGCTGTGCCAAGTAGCCTGTGTCCCGAAATACAACATAGGTACTTTGGCTATATCTCCCGGTTTTTTCCATCTATTATCGTATACATATGAAGAGAAATTATTTCCATAAGAATTTCCGTATTGTTCATCATAACGGAGGTTATTTCCGTATATTTTGCCTCCGATAGAATAATTTAATTGGAATGCAAAATCGAATCCTTTATACCTTACTGTACTGTTTAATCCTCCTTGGAAATCTGGACTTGCTTTCCCTAAATAACGTTTTTTTGCTTCCCCGTAACTGAATGTTTTTTCATCTCCTTCTTCATTTTTATACCAGGTCCCCCTACCAGTCTCAGGATCAACTCCAGCCCATTCTTTCATTTTGAAAGTGTAAATATCACGTCCCGGTTCAATGATGGTATAAGTACCTTCAATGGGGTTGTCTGTACTTAATTTTATAATTTTATTGATGTTTTTTCCACCATTTAATGATACATTCCATTGTAAATCTTTATTACGGATAATTGCTGCATCAAGAGTAATTTCAAATCCTTTATTGGATAATTCTCCAATATTTCTGTAATAACTTGACAAACCCGTCGTCCGTGATACGGGAACGGCAAATACCATGTCTTTGGTCTTATGGTCATAAATATCTGCTGATAATACGAATCGATTAAAAAGAGTAAAATCTAGTCCTACATTAAATTTAGCAGTTTGCTCCCACTTTAAGTCGTCATTACCAAATTGAACATGTCCACTACCAGGCAAATTATTATAGTTATAACCGAAAGCATATAAATCACGAGCAGCATACCATCCATTCGCTATATCTGCATTTCCTACTTGTTGATTTCCAGATGTCCCGTAACTTGATCTAATGGTCAAATCAGAAAGCCAATCAGAAGCGGATTCCATGAAACTTTCGGCAGAAAGACGATATTTTGCTCCTACAGAAGCAAAAGGTGCCCAGCGATTATTTTTACCAAAACGGGAAGATGCATCGTAACGTAGACTGCCCGATAAATAATATTTATTATCGTAACTGTATTCTCCACGTGAAAAGAAAGACAGTAGTTTTAAATCCATTCTTTCTGTTGAAGCACTTCCAGGTACAGAAGCCAGTGTTACTTCATTTAAATAATCGACCGCATAATTAGAAGCATCTAAATAGGTCTTTTTTAGATTTGTCTGTTGTCCTTCTTGGCCTACTAAAAGATTCAAACTGTGTACGTCATTGAATGTCTTGATATAATTTAACGTGTTGGTTGACGTTAAGAGTATGTTTGCGGTATATCCATTCTCTCCCATTCCCCTCATATCCTTTCCTTGAGGTTGCATAAAAGACCAATATCCGAATTCATCTAAAATATAAGCATCAACACTATTGCGGGTTAAGAAGAATAAATTATCTGTAAAGTTAATTTGCAAATAAGGAGAAAACAATGCCCGGTATTGTTTTGCAGTGCTTTTATCTCCTAAATCACTTCTTTGTGCTACTGGGTTATAGCCGTTTATAGTGCCAAAATTATATGAACCATCTTCATTGTGAACAGGAGAATTAGGGGCTTGCATATATGCTTGGGTAATGGGATCGGAGAAATATCCACCTCCTGCACCCATGTTGGTAATAGTGTAAGATAAGTTAGTATTAAATCCAAACTTTACTATTTTCGACGGAGCCTGATCAAAATTAAAGCGCATGGAATAGCGTTTTAAGTCTTTACCCCTTATGATAGCATCATTTCCCATGTAATCTAATGACATATAATATTTAGGAGCAGTTTCTGTTACACCTCCTCCTTGTAAATCCAGAGTATAGTTTTGTATAAAACCATTGCGCGTTACCTCTTTTAACCAATCGGTGTTAGCCTTATTATCAGGACTTACATCTAATTCAGAATACCAACCTAAGAAATCTCTAGCACCTTCTGTAGTGTATGGTAATCCTAATTCATATGCGTCATTATAAAGATCGAAATAACCCACGCCTCCTACTGTTTGTCCGTAATTGTGTCCATTTAAAGCTGCTTCAATAGACATTTCATAGTATTTTTCACTGTCTACCATACGGTATGATTTTGGAATGTTTGGTAACATTTCTCGTCCCATTTTGGCTGTGAAATTCACCGACAAACCTGCTTTGCCTCGTTTAGTTGTAATCACGATTACTCCATTAGCTGCTCGGGCTCCATAAATAGATGTGGCGGTAGCATCTTTCAATACAGTAACAGATTCAATATCTTCTGAATTTAATGTAGACAATGGAGTAAGTGTTTGTCCTTCGCTTTCGCGCATGCCCACGTTCCCTGATTCAATAGCTACGCCATCAACAACATATAAAGGCTGTGTGCCAGAATTTAACGAGTTTCGTCCACGAATGAATACGGTAGTAGGTGCTCCAGGTTGTCCTGATCCGATACTCATTTGGACACCGGGAACATTCCCTTGTAATGCATTGATTGGGTTTGCTTCAAACTTATTAGCAATTTTTTCACTACTTATAGTTGTAGCTGCTCCCGTAAAGGATCTCTTCGTAGTCACACCGTAACCTGTTACAACTAGTTCTTCCAATAACTCAGTGTCTGTAACTAAAACCACTCGTACATTTCCACTTACAGGTATTTCCTGAGTTGCGTATCCCACATACGAAACAACTAGCGTTCCACCTGTCGGTGCCGATAAATTGAAAATGCCATTAAAGTCAGTCACTGTCCCTTGCGAAGTTCCTTTTACTTGAATGGTTGCACCGATAACGGGTTCACCTGCTTCATCCACCACTGTCCCTCTCACTTGAGTTTGAGCAGCGACAATCCCTATTCCCATAAAGAACAGGGCTAAAAACATAGTTAGCTTTTTTTTCATAAACTCTACTTTTAAATTAAACAATTATATAGTATAAATCATCGTTACATTCTGAAGTAATCGCTGTGGCAATTAAAAAAACAAACGTTTTTTGGGAGGAAATAAAGGATATCAAGGTAAAATCTTGATGGTTTCCTATTGTAAGCGATTAACATAAAATAAGTTTCCTTATTTGTTTGCAAATATAAATTAATTTTTTAATTTTAAATTGTTTTTTGTAATTTTCTTTAGCATAATAAAACCAATAAATTTAATTGCGCTATAAGTTGTAAGTAGTTTTTATCATATGTCCTACTTTATAATATTTCCAATTAAAATGACAAAAAAGAATCTAAAAATAATTGAAAATCTATTCTTTTTGTATGAATAAAAAAGCATGAATCACCTTTAGGAGGGGACGTGGCTTTCTATTCATAACTTATTAGAATATATTTTAACTCAAAGTTAGTGCAAATATAAATTAAAATTCAATACCAAATTGTTTTTTTTGTATTTATTTCAATTTATTTGTAATACTCTCTCTAAAATCGGAGTGTTTATATTACACTTTAAAAGAAATATGCGGGAGAAAAAACAAACAAGGTGCCTGAAAAGGCACCTTGTTAAAATAGAGTTTTAATATAGTTTTATTGAAAATGGTGAATCACTTTCGTGTCAGCATTCCTATTTGTTGGTCGGATGTGGATTCTGTTCAGATCTGACATCCCAGTACATTTTGGAATAGTAGTTGTTGGTTCCGTCCTGAAGTTTGGCTATTGCTGCATTAAAACCATCCGGATT
>DHER01000149.1 GCA_002399975.1 Firmicutes bacterium UBA4845
GTAACAGAGTGCTTATCCTGCAGTATATGTAGAATGATAGAAAAATTGTTTGGGTATTCTGTGCAAAGCAAATTAAATCAGCAAGATTTATTCTATATAAAGTAGTTTCAATCATAATAAATCATAAAGAATCGTTCTCAGAGTAGGCGTGCAGAAGCCTGCATACAGGACAAAACCCTCTTACCGCTTAGTCTACTTGATTGTTGTAAGATAAAAATGGTCCTTTCCAAAGTTAGTTGAAAACCTGCTTTTCACGGTATATTATGCTTATGATATTAAATATGCTATAGGAGATGCTTTTTATGGATGAATTTATTAAACTTTTAGATAAGAATTTGAAGTACCTTAATCACGAAATAATAGATGATACTATATATATTTACATTGTATCTACGAAAAGTGAGGTTCCATGTCCTTTTTGCGGTCATATCTCATCAAAAACGCATAGTAACTATGAAAGAAGTTCTTAAGGTTTACCAATGCAAGGGAAAAAGGTAAATATGATTATTAAAAATAGAAAGATGTTTTGTAATAACCCAGAATGTAGCCATACAACCTTTGCTGAAAGATTTGTTTGATTAGACAATAAATCAAAGAAAATCCAGCGCCTTAAATACGAGATAATACATATGTCACTTAATTGCAGTTTTTACCCCTTCAGCAAGATTCTTAAAAGAGAATACAGTTGTTGTTGGTAAAAGTACCATATGCAACCTTTTTTTTAAAAAGGTAAACTTCTAATAAATAAAGACGAAGTCTCTGCAGTATGCATAGATGATTTTGCATTAAAAAAGAGAGAGACGTATGGGACGGTTATGGTTGATATTAATACACATATAAAATATTGATATGCTTGAATCTCGAGAACAAGATGAAGTTATAGAATGGCTGAAATCATATTCAAATATTAAAATTGTCAGCAGGGATGGTTCCTTTACATATCATAATTCCATTAGTACAGCACTTCCAGACGCTATACAGATAAGCAATCGGTTTCATTTGTATAAAAATCTTACTGATTATGCTATTGAATACTTAAAAAAACATTTAAAGAAAAATGTTGAGGTAATAATAGGCAGCACAGATATAGCGGATTAACCCCTTAAGTTTGGATAAAAATCTCGTTAAATCTACGAATAGCAGAAAATTTAAAATTATAGATTTTTCACTGCATAAATTGGTTTTCCCGAAATTCCCCGGTTGCCCTTTATATTGAGACTCTGCAAGCATGATTATATTACCTTGCAGAAGTTCCCATACAAAAGGTCAGTTACCTTATTAAGGCTATGCCCTCAATGTAAAGGGTACGCTTTGCCAACCTTAATGTAGACTAAAGATGTATAGCCATACTTTCTATTCCCTCGCCCTTATTTAACTCATAAAATATTTCTGGTGCCTTATATCCTAAGCTTGAGTGAAGCCTTTTAGTATTATAACGCTTCATAAATTTTGTTATTTCAGCATATGCATGGGCAAAGTTATTAAACTCATGAATTCTAATGCACTCATCCTCAAAAAAACTATGAAATGATTCTATGTGAGCATCTTTATTAGGAGTTCTGCATGGAATTCTTTCATGATATAAATTTAGTCCCTCATAACTTTCTTCAAATAAGTTGCTGATAAACTGAGGACCGTTGCCTGTCCTGATTACAGGCTTTTTATCTTCTCCATAGAGATCCTTTTTTAAAAGACATCTTTTTAAGAGGTTGGCGGCATCAGCACTTTTGCAGCTGTTAAAATAATCACCTAAAGCCATCCTCTTTAATTCATCAGAATAGTGAGTGCATGTATTACCAGTTTTTAACCCCTCCGTGCCAAAAATGTTGTATAATCGAATCCAGTCTTTTAAGCCATGTTGACTAATACTATAAATACGACAACTTTCTCTAAAACCAATCTTTCCATTTAAATATTCAGTTGTAATATTTAGTTTTTCTTTAAAAGAAAACTTATGTTTAAACGGCATAAAAAATGCTCCCTCCTAAGTAAACAAATTTTGTTATTTTACTTGTCTATTTATAAGGGAGCATATCATAATGCGACAGCTCCATATTTCATAATTTAGACTTTTTTATATTACATTTTATCTTGAATTTCTAATATAAATCTTACAAAATACTTTACTCCAAGACTCCAAGTGGTAATGCTTTTTCACCAATATCGAATTTACTGCTATGATGTGGCTGCTTTTTATTTTGTTTAATATTTCCGCCGCCTAAAAATAATAAACTTCCAAGTATTTGTACTAAATACTTAGCAAAGTTTTCACCACCCATTTGTAGTGCATAATCTACTAGTCAACTTTCTCCAAATACTTTTTTTGCTGCTTTCCTTCCAATTTCAGCACTAAAAGCATTGTTAATTGTTGCTGGTGTGCCCATAATGGAGTTCATAAGTTGAACACATTGTTTCACATGTCCCTGCTAATATACGTTCAATACACCCAGGAAATTCTTCTCTTAATTTATTGTTAAATGTTTGTGCTGTTCCTTGAAGATGTGCACTACTTGGAATAACATTTGCACTATTACCTAATTGGAAACTACAAATACTTATTACAGCTGTATTTGAAGGATTTATTTCTCTACTAGCAATAATTTGTGACTTATTAACAAACCTTGAAGAAGTTACAATAGGATCTACTGTTAAATTTGGCATAGCAACATGTCCACCCTTACCATAAATAAATATATTGAAAGTATCCGCTGATGCCATTCGTGGTCCTTCAACAATAGTTGCTGTACCTGTTTCTAAATCGCTCCAATATGTGCATAGTAATAATATGATCCAACTTTTTAATATTATCTAATTCATTTATATATTTAGCTCCTGAGTCTTGAATAAACTCTTCTGCTGGTTGGAGAATTAACTTTACGGTACATTTTAAATCATCCTCCATGGATTTTAAAACCTTAGCAGTTCCAAGGAACATTGCTATATGTACATTACGTGCATTACTCCTTGGTTATGTGACTTAAAATATAAACTTGTTTCTTCTTCAATTTCTAGTGCATCAATATCTGCTCTAATTCCCAAACATTCTCCATCACTATGTTTTCCAGGAATAGTTCCAATAACTCCAGTTTTGCATACCCTTTCAAACGGAATACCCATTTTCCCTAGTTCTTCCTAAATACGCTCTACTGTCTTATACTCATTCCAACTTTTTTCAGGATGTGCATGAAAATAATGTCTAATCTCCACAACATAAGGTCTGATTTCTTCAATAAATTTCTTTAACTCCATAATTAGCTTACTTTCTTTCATATTTAGAATGGTCCAAAACCAACATTAGTAGCAACAATTAAACTTACTACAGCCACACCAAATAGCATAATTATCAATGGCCATATAAATTTATACCAACGTTTCAATGGGACTTTACCTATTGTAAGGAAAATCAATAAGGTTCCACTGGTGAACCACAACGAATTCGTAAGTCCATCTCCAAATTGAAATGCCAATATCATAGTTTGTCTTGTCATCCCTATAAGATCTGCTAAAGGAATCAATATTGGCATCAAAGCCATTGCTTTCGCTGAACCTGATGTTATTACTCCATTTAATAATGAAACGACAAATAAAACGCCAATAGCAGTAGCCCAACTTGGCAATTGCATTAATGGTTTTGAAATTGCATTAATTATTGGGTCAATGGTTCCTCCTTTCTGTAGAATCCATTGAATTCCCCTAGCTAGCCCAATAACCATAGCTGGACCAAAACCACCTTTAGCACCTTCAATAAAACCATCAATAATTTCATTAGGGCTTAGGCGACAAATTATACCTGCCATAATTCCAGCAAATACAAAAGCTGCAGATAAATCATTCATACTCCATTTAAGTTTTGCTACTCCATAAATTACAATAATAAATGTAATTACAAATAGTATAAGTGAAACTGATTGATTAATAGTCATTTTTTCTTTTGCTGCTTCTGTATAGTCTATTCTAAAGCTAGAATCATCTAAATCCGCGACTAAACTTTTTGATGGATCTTCTTTTACCTTCTTTGCATAATGCAATACATAAGTAAAAATTATAATATCAAAAATCAAAAGAATAACTGTACGAAATCCCGCTCCAGAAAACATAGGCAATTGAGCAATTTCATCTGATATTCCAACTGTGTATACACTAGTAGGAGAAATTGAAAAGCTTAACATATCTACCATAGCTGAACAAGCTAAACCTGTTAGTACATCATATCCTAATGCAAGACACATAGAAATAACCATGGGGATAAATGGTACAATTTGCTCATTCCATCCTAAAAATCCACCCATTAAAGAAAAGACTATCATAATACCAACTAAAATAGTATTACTTCCAACGGTATTTGATTTAGCTACAATTCTTGCTATCCCTTTGTCCAATGCTCCTGTACGCTTATATACTTCTATACATCCAGCAACAATTACAACTAAAAATACCATTGATGCTGAATTCTCTAAGCCGTATGGAATGGCTTGGAAAATAGCTTGTGGTCCCATAATTTTTTTGGTTATAGCATGATAGCTATTTGGAACAACAATTGTTCTCCCATTTACTACTTGTCTATCAAAAGCACCTGGTGGTATAAATAAAGACGCAACATAACAAGAAACGATTACTAAGAATATGATAAAAAAGGCGTTTATACTTCTATGGGTTTTTTCCCCATTCTTTTGTTTTAATTCCATTTACATTCTCCTCCTCATTAATAAATTTATTTAAAATGTTTATTAATACATTATCTACAGTTGTAAATGCTTCACGACTTAGATTCCCAATATTTTTAATGGCTTTTTCAACATTTTCACTAATAATACCTATATTAGGTTTTACAATTGTTCCTTTTAAAGCAAAGAATACACTTAATGCCGCTTCTTCAGCTGAAGTGGATAACTTCAATGAACAACTATCTTTTGCCCCATCGCATATAATTCTAGATATATTCGCAAACATATTGTTGCAAGCCCCTCTAATTTGTTCATCACTTTCATTTAGCATCCAGGTGATTCCTACAGCTATCTACTTGACAGGGAGCAGTTCATTCATATGTAGCCATCCCTATTGCTAAATGCTATTTATTATTTAAAAAATCATATGCAAATTGTGCATATAAAGCAGAACCTCTATGAAGCGATTCTTCATCTGCCGTAAATTTATCACTGTGATTTGTATAAGAAGCTCCTATTTTTTCGTTTCTTGCTCCTATAAATGCAAATACACCAGGAATCTTCTCCATATAAAATGCGAAATCTTCTGAGCCAGTCATTTTCTCCAATGGGGCTAGTCCAGCTTCTCCATATAGCTTTACAGCTGAATTTCTAACTATTTTTGCCAAACCTTCATCATTAATGACAGGTCCAGGATAATACATATATTCAAGATTAGCTTCTGCATCTAAAGCCTTGGCAGTGTTCTCAATTATTGTCTTCATATTATTCTCGATCTGGCTTCTAAGTTCTCTTGAAAAGGTTCTAACAGTTCCTTCCATTACAACCTTGTCTGCAATAATATTGAATTTTTGTCCGCCATTTATAGTACCAATTGAAATAACTAATGGATTTAGAGAATTATTCTTCCTACTTACATAAGTTTGCAGATTCATAACTATGGAAGCTGCTGCCACAATTGCATCTACTCCCAGATGTGGAGCTGATCCATGACAGGCCTTTCCTTTTACTGTTATCCTGAAGTTATCACAAGATGCCATTCTTCCGCCAGGTTCTATATTTATTTTAGGAGCATCTAAAGTCCCCCATATATGCATTCCAAAAATAGCATCTGCTCCATTAAGAACTCCCTGTTTTACGTAATATTCTGCACCATGGCAGGTTTCTTCTGCAGCCTGGAATAAAAATTTTACATTACCAGCCAGTTCGTCCTTAATTTCGCAAAGTATCTTGGCAGCACCAAGAAGCATTGCTGCATGACAGTCATGACCACATGCATGCATCTTTCCATTGGTTGATTTAAACTCCAAATCTGTATGTTCTTCAACTGGCAGGGCATCTATATCTGCCCTTAAAATCAAAGTTTTACCAGGCTTCGCTCCTTTTAATTCAGCTAAAACTCCAGTTTTTCCTTCAAATCTGGTAGTTTTAAGTCCCATAGAATTTAATTCCTTTTCAATAAAGTCAGTAGTATTATATTCTTCCCAGCTAAGTTCAGGGTTCTGATGAAAATGCCTTCTCATTTTTATAATATAATCATTGTATTTTTCAGCTAATTGTTTTATGTTCATATACTGACACCTCTTATATCAATTTTTATTTTTAAAATCTACAGCAATGCTTATTACAGCATATTAATAAATATACCGGCTACAATAACTGAAGTTATTGTAACAGTTACAAATCCACCAATAATCATCTGCGGAAGCATTTCATCCATCAAGAATTTCTTCTCTTCAGGCGTTTTTGCAAGTGCCTTTGCTGCTTCTTCAGTTAATACATAGTTTGGAAGGAAACCATATAGTGCAGTTAATGAAGTTGCAAAAGCCATATAAGAACTTACTTTTAAAAGTTTCCCTACTAATATATTTGCAATTAACATGCCAAATATATATAATTACAATAATTCAGCAAATCCTTCATTTTTGCTACTATATGAACTCTGTTAAATAAATAAAAATTATCAATATTATTTAAACTTATATAAAGAATATAAGGCATATATCCATGTTCGTAGATAATTTGTTAAAAGTTACATACTAAGTGTTTTGCAAATATATGCATAATTATCCATTGATCTGGCAAAACTTTTTCATATAAATTTCTGTGTTTTCCATTTGATTTTTATATGAAAACTTAAAATTTATAAAACACATGTTTTTTGCAAGTACTTTTTTGGTTCTTTACAAAGTTAGTTGATTTTTTGAATTTTTTCAAACTGGATAGTTTTGCTTCTTAATGCCTTAAAACTGCGCCGACCATATATAACTCTTTTTATAACTTTTATTTTATTTACATTTCCTTCTGCTATCCCACTACTGTATGGCAAACATACAGCATTAACTACTGCTTCATAATCACGTTCAATTCCATTAGTAAAACTTATTAACTCTTCTATTTCTGTACCCATTACTTTTGCTATCCGTTCATTTAATAGTTCAGGTTTATTTTGTATAAAAATATCCTTAAATAAATTAACCAACTCCAACATTGTATTAAATAAAGGATACTGCCTACAAAAACAAGTGTTGAAAGCGGGATTATATTATAGCCATTGTTCTTTGTTAACCGATTTTCCATAACTGATTTGGCTATTATGATTCATTTATGATAATGTTATCCACTTAAATTCTGTATTAATTAGACCAAGCTTAGAAATTCCTAAATATAAATAATGCAAATATTATTTATTGCACATTATTTCAATTATCT
>DHER01000155.1 GCA_002399975.1 Firmicutes bacterium UBA4845
TCCTCTTTTGAACTTTTTGGAAACGATGTTTGCGCTTGCAATAAAGCACAATAAAACAACACGATTAATGTGATCAATAGATTTTTCATTGTTTACTTCTTTAATTATTTAAGTTTATTGAATATACTTTTAAAGCCAACTTTTTATCGCTAGGAGCATCTAAAGGATGACGTGTCTACGGTATTATCCTCTCCATCCAGCGTGATTAAGAACGGGAAAAGACGTGGAAATTCGTCGTTAGTTGTTTTCCTGGAATAGGAGAATACCAAATATACAATTGCTATGTAATATATATATATCATTATTTATTTTAATCTATCTGCTTAATACACCTCAAAACCATCTCCATCTTTCAATAAATCGAATTCTCTCTGTATCATTTTTCCAGACTTGTCTTTCCAACTGACAAGATAACGTCCCTTGAACCCACGAAATCTTATTACCCCGTCTTTAGATGCTTTTAATGTAGTTTTGGTTTTCCATTCCTTATTTATCAGCTCCTCGAGAAGATGATAAACGGGTTTTGGCTTTAGCTCTTTGTCGTATATTCCCGAAAATGAAGGTTCTCCAGGCGCAGCGCCTCCATCAACTACGTTCCACCATGTAATTCCCATCACATTGGGGTAACTGAACCAAAGTCTATATAAGTTTTTTGTTATTTCTGCCTGAATTTGTTTTCCGACTTCACTATCGTCTGGAGCGCTAACGGTGACTTCACTAACATGCAACGGTTTACCTACATCAGACATAAGATCGAGTCTCTCGTATATTTTCCCAGGTGTCAATATATCGGCACCATTCGCAATTTTCTTAGATTCTTCAGGATTAAAAATGTGCATCTGAAGTCCTACATGATCTATCCTGATTCCTCTATCTATTAAATTTCGTACAATCTCTAAATATCGGCGGTATAGTGTCATGCCCCAGTGCATATCCGAATCATTAATATTTAGGAATACTGAATCCGGGAAATATTTCATTGCCCATAAAAAACTTTTATAAGTATAATCATCCGGCATCAACCCACGGTTTGCCTGATCGGTTGGCTCATTTACTACATCCCACCGCTGTACTCTCCCCTTATAACGTTCTGCTAAATCACGAATGTGATCTTCAAAATAAGGTTCCATTTCTTTACGATTATCAGGCATCCAAATTGGGGGGCCCCATTGAGGTTGACCATAAATAATAGCATGTCCGTTCATATTTATCCCTTTCGATTCACAAAACTCAACGACAGGATCCGTTGGTGGACGACGATATTCATAAGAGCTACCTGCTTCATACCTTGGTTTTCCCCTTACCGGCTCTAACGTTTTCCAGTAGAAAGGGACAGTAGCAGCATTGAACAGATTCCCGAAAGTGTCTTCATACTTCTTATTTTTCTCAGAACTTCCACAATCTCCAAAAAGAAAAATATTACCTCCAAACAGGAAATCGTGACTTATTTGCTCCACCTTGATTTGGCTTCCTACCGGAAGATTTTCAAATTTCAGAACTGCATCAGATTTTCTATTTTTTTCAATCTCAGCATTAATTTTGTTTTGCACTTGTTCGTTCCAAATGTTATAATAACTTTCACTCATAACATTTTTTGAGTTTTGACTTAAAACCCTGCTGGAACAAATCAAACAGAGCAGCATTAAAAGTGTGAATTTCGTTTTCATCTTCTTATTTACTATTTTAAGTGATACTGTTTTGTTTGTATGTTCCCTTGTCGATCTGTCCATGTAATCCGGTAATTTCCCTTAAATCCCCGGAATTTGATTTTCCCCCTCTTTCCAGGTTTTACAACCAGGTTCGTTTTCCATTCTTTGTTTATCAGTTCGTTTAATACAAAGAAAGAGAGTTTTGGTTCCATTTGTCTCGTAAACAATCCTGACTTCACGGGTTCACCGGCAGCTCCACAATCGTCAACGACGTTCCACCAGGTAATTTTAAAAATGGTTGGCCATGAAAACCAAAGACGATACATATTATACGCAATTATTGCTTGTATTTGATTAGCCTTGTAGTCTTCACCCGGCGCAGGTATGGTGATTTCGCTCAGGTGGATAGGACGTTCCAGGGCATCCAACTCTTTTAAATACTGAATAACATCCAACGGATCCCAGGAAGTGTTATTGTGGTTGATCTTTTTTCCGTCAGCCAAATCCAGACACACCTTATCATTAAAAAGATGCATTTGTAATCCAACGACATCAATCTTAGCTCCTCTTTCAATTAAATTTTTAATGAATGGCGGATAAACTTTTCTCCATGAGTCATTTATATTAAACAAAACCGAAGCCGGGAATTCCTCTTCTGCCCATTTAAAAGATTTATAGGTATAATCGTCCGGAATTACACCGTACCGGGGTTTACCGGGGGTAGGGTCAACACTTTCGTTAACAATATCCCAACTAGGTATTCTATCACCATAGTACGCTGTAATTTCTCTGATTCTTTTCTCGAACAAACGCTCCATTTCGTCAACTTTATCCGGAGATTTAGATATCCAGGTAGGATGATTCCATCCGGTATTCCCCCAAATTAAGGGATGCCCATGCATATGTATACCTTTCTGTTCACAAAATTCTATGATTTTCTCTGGAGATGGCCGTCTCCAATGAAACTCTTTCCACGGTTCCTTTAAGTTGTTCCAATAAGAGGGTGAGTCAATTTCAGAGGCTTTATAACGAGGCTTTCCCGGCTCTGGTTCGAAGGTTTTCCAATAAAAAGCAATAGTTGCTGAGTTAAATAATGTACCGTATAATTCTTTGTACTTTCTATTCAATTCATCCGCACCAAGTTGGTCAAAATTAAATATATGAGCGCCAAACTGAAAATCGTGTGATATTTGTTCTATCTTCACTTCCGTACTTTTTGCCAGATTCTTCAGGGTAAGTTCTCCATCCGCTTTCCTATATTTTTCGATATCACGGTCAATTTGTTTCTGTACCTCGAGATTCCATTTTTCCCAATAGGCTTTACCCATAATTTTCTCTTTATCGTCTTGCACGCTTTTAGGTAAAACAGGTTGTGCCTGTAAAGAAGTGAAAAACAATAAATTTATCAATATGAACAATACCTCTCTCATAATTTAACTTTTTAGGTTTATTGAATTTTCTTCATAATAATCCTTGTTGAAAAAGAATTTCAATCCGATAAAAATTAGCACGGCTCCTAAAAGATAAAATCCGGCCAAGAACATAATCCCCGTTTCCATATTGGCCACGGTTTTAATTTTACCTAAAATTACAGGTGCCAATGCACCCACAATAAATGCAAATGCGAGCATAATTCCCATGGATGAAGANNACATAACACCAAAGTTTACTATCGGCATTACCCATCCAATAAATGAAAGGTGCGCCTAACAGTAAGCCGATAATCTCTATTTCCATACGTATTCCTTTTCTTTTGAGTGCAAGGCGGTCTGAGATACGAGCACCAAGCATCACCCCGAAAAATGCAAAAAGAAAATGATACAAAGTAGAGTGTAAGCCGGCTGCCGATAATGACATATTGAATTTTTCATGAAGATATGTGGGCATCCAGGTAAGGTAACCAACATTGACAAAACACATGCACCCGAATGCAAGGCTCAGAAAATAAACCGTCTTCTTTGAAAAAATCGCTCTAACAATCTCGATAAATGAAGGTTTTTCCTCGTTTTCATTTAGTTCGTCTTTTGGCATTGGTGTGTCCTTAACCCTCCACAATACAACGAAAGCCCACAATATACCTACTAATCCGAAAGATAAAAATGCCATTCGCCAACCGAAATTTTCGCCGATATATCCCGCGATGAATCCACTTGCAACAATTCCGACGTACAACGACGTTTGGTGGATAGACATAGCCATTGCTCTCGTTTTCTTGTGAAATTGTCCAATTAAGGAAGTAGCTGCCGGGTAATAAAAGGCCTCACCTCCACCTGTTGTAATACTACGTAGCACAATTAATAAAACAATACCGCCGGCAAAACCTGTAAACAATGTACCGATGCTAAAAATAAGCAAGCTGAAAAAGATAATCCACTTGCGACGAAACAGATCACCTGCAAAGCCTGCCACAGGAACTAAAATCCCGTAAACAAGCGTAAAGAGGGTGGCAACTAAACCAATCTGAACATCATCGAGCATAAGATCTGCTTTAATCAAAGGTATTACGACATTAAATATCTGCCGATCGCCCTGATTCAGAAAATAGGCAACCCAAAATATTCCAATTAATTCCCATTTGTATGGAATTAATTTTCTTTTCGCTTCTGGCTCTTTAGCATTAAAGGTGTTTTTTTGCATAGAAATTCAATATTTATTGCGCAAGTAAAATTTTTCACTAAAATGAGATTATAGATTTTGTTAAATAAAGGTTGTCAATTCAACGTTATCTTACAATATTTATTATAAATTGAAAAGTATCATTTTTAATACAACCTTAATCGTTATTTTTTAGAAAATAACCGGTGGAAAACCAACGAAGAACAAAATTCATGATAATCGATTTGAATTTTAATCCAATGTCATGACTTTCACGTATAATCCTTAACACAGAAACTCCCTGCCACACGAAAAAGACACTTAACTATTGGATATACTATGATTTAAAAGATCGTTTAAAAAGTTAATATACACGCTATTGTAACTAATTAGAATTTAGGAATCACTTGTTCGATTTAGAATCTATCCAGGATTTTAATTCATTATTATTGAATAATAATCTATTATTGCAAAATTAATATATTTGTATTTGTT
>DHER01000098.1 GCA_002399975.1 Firmicutes bacterium UBA4845
GGACAATTACTGGCTCCGCCCCGTAGGGGCTGATCGCGACATGGCGGTTCTGTTTCAGTTGTTAGCAGTTATTGGCATGAAGTGCGGCTAATTAGTGGAGAATCAATAGGTGAAAATTCGGTACGTGCTTGAAGCCGCTTAAAATGGCGGCACAGCTATAGGCGTCCAGAGCCACAAAACCTTTAATCATTTACTTTATCCTTTTGACACATTGGTAAGCGGCTGCTATGGCGCCGGGTACACCGCCGATCTGCGTCGCCCAGCAAGAGCCGGTATATAGGTTTCTCACCGGTGTTTCTATGTTCACGCTCATAATGTTCTTAAAGAACTTCTTCTTAGGGTTCCAGCTCCATGCGGAAGTTGCTCCATCGGTATTGTGGGTGAATCTTTCATAAGTCAAGGGGGTGGCGGTTCAATACATTCCTTTTTGCTGTTACTGTACATCTGTTCAATCTTTACCAATCATGGATACAAGACAGAAGAAAGCTGGCATTGTTGTCCTCGGCGTTGCGCTTATTGCCATAAAGCTCAATCCTTTCTATTGATTTGGAACATCGGCAAGGCGGAAGAGCTATCAATATTTCAAAACATTATGCTATAATCGCACTGTGTAGTTAATAATTATCTAAAGGGAATAAAAAAGAATGATTACCAGAGAACAATTGGAAAAAAATCAAGTATTCATCTATGCTCTAGTTTTAATGCTTGCTGCGGGAATCGGCTTGCTATGGCCGGAATTCACCTCCCGTTTAGATCGTGCCATTTCTCTGGTGCTGGCAGTCTTGATGTACGGAATGTTTTCTCAAATACCATTTTTTCGTATAAAAGAAGCGCTGTCAACGAGAAGCTAATTTTGGTTGCCACACCCTTGCTCTTTGTCACGCAAATGCTTTTTCTGCCTATTTATCTATGGCTATTTATGGGCGTACAAGCGGCGGAAATTGTGAGTATAGAACCGTTTCTCGAAGCATTCTTAAGCATTATAGTTATTCCTTTAATGCTTGCTCTATTTACGCAATGGTGGGCGAAGCGGCAAACACTGGGAAAACATCTTCTTGAGGCCAGCGCCTGGCTTCCTGTGCCATTTATGGCGCTGACGCTTCTGGTGATCGTGGCGTCGCAAATCGGTAAACTGTACCATTTATTTGATTTTATTCTCCAAGTTATTCCTATCTATATAGCCTACATGGCTATTACGCCACTGATTGCACGTGTAATCTCTACTATATTCCGTTTAGATACCGGAGCCGGACGGGCACTAATCTTTAGCGGCGGAACCCGCAACTCTCTAGTGGTCCTTCCCTTTGCCCTGGCTCTGCCTGAACCTCTGAACGGGCTGGTAGCCGCTGTCATCGTCACCCAAACCATTGTAGAACTGGTTGGGGAATTGATTTATATTCGTGTAGTCCCAAAAATTCTTTTACGGGGAAGGGACGGAAGCACTGGCTAGATGGCAAGTAATAATATCAAGTAAAAAAATTCTTATATTGCTTATAAATAGCCTCTTTACTGTAATGTTTCCGGAAGAAGCTATATGCTGTGTAAGACATTTCCGCATTTATATTTTCATCGGTCAACTCATGCATAATATCAGGCCAAAGATCTAAATCGTTTTCAACTATACATTCAATCCCTTTTCTAATTGAAATGCCTTCTACCCCAAAATCAGTAGATATTACTGGCAACCCTTTTGACAAAGCCTCCAATGTTTTGATCTTTAGTCCGCTTCCAAAAATCAATGGGATAATCATGGCACAAGATTCATTGAATACTGCTTCCAAATCCTCTACAAATCCCTCTAAAAAAATATGATCTTCATAATTAGCTGCTGTACTTAAAATCCTCGGATTAGCCCCATCACCAATTACCTTTAATTTAAAATCAGGCATTAGTTTAATAATAGAAATCATTTGCGATGAAATAAAATTGAGAAGTGCTGTTTCATTATGTGGTATATTCAGATCACCTAAAAAAACAAAGGTGGGGGTTCCCTGGTACTTACGACTAAACTTGCTAGCACTATTGTTAAGCAAAGGATTTATCTGGTAGATATTCGACTTACCGGTTAATTCTTTTAAAAAATTATGTTCCTGTTCGCTAATCAAGAGATTAATATCAAAATAATCCAGGCTTTGGATTTCCCTCTTTCTAATTAAACTGCTTTCTAACTCCAATACTTTTTTTTAATAAAGGGAAAGTCGATTAACTTTTGTAGAAAACCCGGAACAAAAGATTTAAAGTTGCCCAAAGGATTCAATTGAACGTCTTTATGTTTTCTCAATACTTCCAGCATTTTCTCATACCTGACTGAAAAGAGATCATCCATATACATAATATATTGAGCCGGTGGTCTTGTATTGGCTGAGAAAAATTGTCCGGTACGAAGGGTATCGCAAATCACCATATCCGGCTGAATTTGTTTGATAGTATTATTCAGTTCTTTTTCTATCTTGCGGGAAAACAGCATGCATTCCTGAATGCTTTTCGTATGCTTCAGACATACATATGAAACTAAATTATTTAATTGTGACAGCGTACCTGGTTTATCAACCGATATAATATTGGAATCCAAGGCCTCATCTGGTTTACTATCTCCACCAACTAAAATAAATGTAACCGCATTTGTTCCAAATGTATCTAAGAGATACTCCAAGAGACCCGACAGAACAACTGTAAACGCTAAAATAAAGTG
>DHER01000002.1 GCA_002399975.1 Firmicutes bacterium UBA4845
GTGCATCCATTTTTGTTTCTTCCCTTTATAAGTAAAAATATAAAATATACAAGTTACCATTATTGTCTCTAAATATATCAATCCACTTTTCATTATTTCTATAGAAAATAAGTTTACGTTTGTAAGCGAATGTAGTACATTTATGTAATATAATATTATGACTAATACTCCAAGGGCGTGGCATACCACACCGTAAAAGGCAATTTGATTCCTCTTGAATTTAAAAATACCAAATAAAATCATGCCACACAACAACGCTATAAATATATAAAGAAATCCCACTACAAGATTACCGATTTTATCGTTTCTAAAATTCACAATTATGTTATTGCAGACAAAGAATAAAGAAAGAACTATCAATAAACAAATTAAATGAGCAACTTTTATTTGCATTAGGCTATTCTTAATTATTGCAGTTGTAGAAACACGATTACTCCTTTGTAACACAAGCCACAACAATGACACTAGGACCGGATAAAAAATCAATAACTCTACCATCATGGAACCACCATGACCATAGTTTAAGCTATATATGGCTTTTGCGATAATTAAACATATCATTGCAAAAGAAATGCTTCGTACTATATCTCCTCTTAAAAATATATTTTTAGCTAAAGCATCTTTCGAATGCATTTCCTTATATAAATTTTGTACTATGATCGTAGGATTGCCTAATGACATACAAACATCTTTTTCCGTTTTTCCCTGAGCAGTTTCAACGTCAAAAATTTCATTATAATCGTTCAAAATGCTATCTATATCATCTTTATCAAATTTAAATCTTAATTTCTTTTTTAGCTGTCGTAAATACATTTGCCTTGACACTATTTTCACCAATAAATTCACCTGTCCCCTCTTATGATTTTACTGTGTTATAATCAGTAGTACAATTATAATTTAGCATACTACTGATTATTAGTCAATAGTATGTTTACTATATTATGCATTCGATTAAAATGATGCTCCAATTTGAGGATTATCTGCTGCAATCCCATTTCTACCACGATATTTTTGTATTGTATCCTGTATTGTATTTATCACCAACCAATCTTTCATAATAATTATAAGTACTTTATTTGACATAAATATCTTAAAAAGTAGTTTTAGCAGAATACGCAGAAAGTAGAACATCAGGAATAAGCTATAAATATTTTTAATCCTCTCTAATATCTACTGATATTCCCAACAATTTTGCTGATGAATCTTCATCTGTTAAAGTAAGAACTGTGTTTTGTATAATCTCTTTATACTCGTCTTCTGTTAACTGCTTCTTAATTTCATCCAATTGATTCTGATTTACAGTAGCAATGTATTGCTTATTAGAACCAATAAACTTTTCAGCTACAATTCTAAAAATCTCTGCCTTTTGTCTCTCATCAATTCCATCAAATAATCGGCTATCATGAAAAATAAAATTCATATTATGATTGTGACCTTTAAATAATACTGTTAAATCATAGCAGAATATCTTAACATTATTAATTCCATCCGATGTATCAGACTCAATTTTGGCATCAATATTAAATCTTAGTTGGTTATCTCCATCATTATTTTCTATGGAAAGCCCTGCCACGCTATTGGGATAAAACCTTTTAGCTAGTCCCCTAAAAAAGTCTCTCAGTTCTGCTATTTCAGGTTCCATTCCTTTAAGATATTTTTCTGTTACTTCGGTCAATTCTAATTGGCTTTTTTCTAATTGCCTTTCATTTTCTTTATACTCTTCCTGTAAGTCTTGATATTTTTTCAAATTATCTCTCTCTGTTTTAAGTTCAGCACTTTTATTGCTTAAAGCAACAAAAACATCTAGAGCTTGATGGTCTCCAAGATAATTCATTAACTTATCTAGTTGATTTTGTAGATTTTTTACCACTTTCATCTTACTTTCTTTATCTAATATCAACTTGTTTTTTTGCTCAAGTAATCTTTTTTTGCGGTTAGTAATAAGCTTATCATAAAAAATCTCTAATTCATCTAAAGTCTTTAATAGATTTTCAGAAAAATGAATATTAGCTTCTTCATAAACAGATTTAATATCATTCTTATCCGTGGTAGTTTCAATCTTTAAGCTTTTATCGATTTTATTAATATTATTTTGCATAAGGATTACTTTGTTATTTAACGAAAATAATTCCTTCTCAATACGATCCGCTTCAATTTGAATCTCGTTATAATCTTCTGCAACTTTAAACCCACTCAAGTCTTCATCAATTTTTTTTATTCGCTCTTCAAGGTCCACGAGGGTCAACATTACATCCTTATCTCCAGTAAAGAAATCTCTCAGCAAAGTATCATTCTTAAAATTGCTTTCTAGCGCTTTAATTCTATCTTGCTCTTTTTTAATAATAAACTTTTTCTGTGCCAGAAAAACATCCAATCCAAGTAAAAAAGAATTGTAAAGGACCGTTTGATATTGGCTACCTACATTTCCTGGCTTATCATAGGATACATAAGATTCTTTTCTTGGCCTTATAAAAAAAGGCAACAGTGACCTAAAAGATAAATATGACATATCCTGAGGTATATTAAACAAAAGCGTTCCCATTTTCTCGTTAAATTTAATAAGAGTTAATTCCTCTCCATTGAGAACAATCCTTTTGGGATTGCCTGTTGATCTTTTTGCAGTATACGTTTTCATATCTATAGAAAAGTCTACATAAAACTCCCACCCCGGAAGATTGTCACAAAATGATTTATAATTATTCGTCTTTGCTCCCAAACAAAAATGAATAATCCTTACTAAAAATGATTTACCAACCCCATTATAAGTTTTTCCTTTTTCTGTAGCTCCAGGTTCTTTTTGTTTAGCTATTATAAAATTTAAACCATTTTCATTAAATTTAACCGTTTTAAAACTTTCTTTATTGGAATACACTCTTATCAATTGCATTTAATAACACCTCCATCCTGTTCTTCAATAGCTCCTATCGAATGGAGAAATACTAGTGTTAGGAGTAGATTATCAAAACTCTGCTTAGCCGGATATTTTTTGTTGAAATAATCAATTTTATATTCGTTCCATAATGCATCAACCGTTTTAGCCGTCACACCTATTTTGGGTAACAAATAACTCCCGAAGCCAAGTAGAGATTCGGAAAAATTAGTATGCTTTGTAGGTAAAATCATTTTTCTCCCTCCTCTAATGGTTCTTCAAAAATATCACATGTCTCAAAATATTTGGCCATAATTGTAATAACCGTTGCTTGATAGATATACTGAGATTTGGGGCTTAAACGTCCAACCATCGCCCAAAATAAGTCGTCTCCGCTTTTCGTTTCTTTTTCTTCATAATAAATCTCGTTTAGTTTATCCCTTAATGAATCCGCAATAAAATCACTATTATTTGATAAACATTCATCTAGTGAATATTTCTGAATACATCCATTCATTAAAAGATCGGCTATCGTTTCTGACAGGTTATTAAATTTTATCTTATTATACCAGTCGGGCACAATTATTTTATATTTACCATTTTTCTCTATGGGTATTTGCATTATGTAGTAAATAACTTCGTTTAATATTGAATAATCCAAATCTTTAATAGATGCGGGATCTGGTATCAAGCCTGTTATATTAAGGATTTGATCATCCTCCAATTTAAAAAGTATATTTTCAATATCCTTAGTAGTTAGTATACCTGCGCTCCTAAGATTATATGTTTTCTTGATATCTTGTATTGCAATTTCGCAATCGGCATTTACACCTTTATACTTATCATTTACAACAAAGTAAAATTCATTAACAGGAGACCATTGTCTCAATAGTCCTTGAAAATCTGTTTTCAACTTTTTTATCGCGTCAAGATATGATTTCCATATGTCTTCCGGTGCATATACTTGATAAAATATACCCTTTGTTTTTATATAACCATCATTTTTCCTATCCCCAATATTACCCCAAGGTTTTATTGATTGAAAATCTCTTTCTGAATAGTTCATTACTTCAGTAAAAATATCCTCAAATGCCTGACCGTCACTTTTGAGTATCCTATTCTGAAATAGTTTTCTAGCTATTGCTTTTTCTTGAACATTCATAAGAAACCTCCTCATGTGTAAGTACAAAATTTTACTTACTATAAAATATAGTACTTTATCACAACTTATCGGATATGACTTCAATTAATATTGTTACTCTACTTTCAAATATATTATATGCAGAAACATATGTTCTGTCAATATTAACCTTTTTATAATTTTGTCAAATTTCCGCACATCCCTGAGGCAGCGCAAACGAATTATAGCGGATTAAGCCATTTAGGGAGCACCAGAAATGTGGTAGCTCCCACTTTCAATATTGACTCTCCATAACGGATAAGGTGGCTCTATCTGAAGAGAACAAGTGTCTCCGCCACCTCGGAATATTCAGCCAATGTATTGTCATCTTTATATTGTTATGATTTCCTTCAAGTCAGCTATTTTCATAGGCAAAGAAAGATATCTTCCATAATTTAATGGCACAGTTTTAGCATGTGAAATAAAATCTACCAAATTATAAACGAAATGATTGAACGCATATTGATTATCAACCATATTGAACACTGCATCAGCACCAATTCTTCCTGGCAAAACTGTTATTGGATTACTTTTGGTGTTCAAAAATGAAATATATGCTCCCTCTGTAGATAGAATTTTATTTACATATTCACATTCTTTACTACATTTCTCTACCATATAATTTATTATACTATCTGTTTTAGTATTTAATTTTTGACATAACAAAAATGTGAAGATTTGTCCTAATGTATCTCCATCACTATTATACTCTTTTTTTTCATCCCCAAGGCTATTACGAATTGCTGCTGCTGATAAATATTTTCTATAGTTATATCCATCATCGTTATATCTTTTTAATTGCTTAACCTTACGCAACTTATCAATTGCATCTTTAACCTCTGCCAAACTTGCAACAGATTTAATTTCACCAACAGCAATAACACTCTCACAATTGTAATATGTATTTGCCTGATCCCCATTAACCGTAAACTTCATAGAAAAGTTTTCTTCATAAAGTATAACATCGCATTGTTGTGATGTATTGCCATAACTATCTATTACAAAGCCGCTTCCAACACCAACACCAGCAGGAAGTATATTCTTCAACTTCATTCTGGCACTGTTTTCTCTTCCACTCCCAACTGCATGTGGATGGGTTGTCATTCCAGCCTTATTGAATTCAAAAACCAATTCTTCGCCTAACATTTTTATATATTCTTGTGTGCTAAAACTATCTTTCATATCCTCACCTTCATAATTCAACGCATGGATTACTCCATACGCTGGCTACTGAATAAGTGTCTGCCCTACCTTTACCACTACAGGACTTTCGCCTGTTAGCATTGCCAGATTCGCTGGACGCACGCATCAACACTACCGTTTTCACGTGCTTTGAACGGTCAAAAAAGATGCCGCTTGAAGCTGGTTGGGCCTTGGCGTAAATCATTTTTTTAGATAAGAGATGGCAGGACTAACCTCTTGGTCATATATGTTCACCTTTATTTTAAAAGACAGACATTTACGAAACTAAATATCCTTTTTCTTAACTTTATTACATCCACCATCTTGAGGCTTAACTGAATTTTTATGAACGTATCATCAATTTAATTGACAATAGAATATTCGCGACGTCTTAAGTCGAATGCGGGCATTGTTCCTTCCAAAACATCTATAACATGCTGGCGCATTTTAGGATTTTCTATGCTTCCAGATTCATATTTAATTGAATTTATTGCTTTGTTAATAGAGCAATAGACTATTTCTTCCGAGTCGCATGCAACGGCAATATTAGGATTATGTGTAACTATTATTACTTGTCGTTTTTTCTTTGCCTCTACTATACACTTAACCAACTTATTAAACACCGATTGATTATCAAGATTATCTTCTGGCTGATCAACTATAAGAGGGATCTCATCCTTACTAAGTGCCAAATAGAAAATCAATAGAACTATTCCTTTTTCACCTGGAGAAAGTTCTTCAAGAGTTCTTCCCCCCATTTTTAAATTATACTGAGCATTCACATATTTAAGTTCCCAGACTTTTGCATAAAAATCTTCTTTATTTCTGACTTTTTTAGATGATACACCAATATCCTCAGTTATTACCTGCATTATATTCATAATAAAGCAACTAACACTATCCCATTCATTGAAATCTGTTTGCTTTATGAAAGAAGACATTTTTGCAAATGATTCTGCTGCACCATTGAAAACTCCAGAATAACTTTTGTTCACTAAAGACAATAATTCCATGCCAATATCTTGATTGTCCAAACATAATTCAGATGCAAATTCAACCTTATCTTCCATATCGCCAATTAGCTTTTCTAACTTATCTTGTATCGGTGTATAAATGGAAGAATAGATTTGAGATATCTGCTTCTTATATTCAAAAATCCTTTTGGTAGATTCAATTCGGCGCATTTTCAAATTATCATAATCTAAATCCATTTTGTTCTCTATATACCATACTTCCTTTTTAATGTACTCAAGTGTTTCAGGAGTTGATTCATTTCCTATAATTTGCTGGCGCTGTTTTTCCCATTCTTTTAAGTCTTCACGATATTTTTGGTATGCTTTTTCCTTTGCATCTGATGTTGAAACTATCGTTATTTTCTTATTTTGTTTTATATTCAGCTTTTTATATAATGATTTCGTTGCATCCGCATTTTCAGAATCATCTAGTCTTATTTTAAGATTAGACCTCTCATCTTTTAGAACTATAATATTTTTAGATATTTGTGAAAGAGCAGTATCAAAATCACATGTAATATGTAAATTTTCTATTGCCAATTTGGTTCCCAGATTTATTAAATCCTCATTTAAAGACTGAACTTCTGTTTGTAAATTCGATATTCGTGTTGACATAACGCTTAGATCATCAATACTAATATTTATATCCGTCAATCTTTTTCTTTCCTGCGAAATTTTATCCTCTAAACATTTTATATCTTCATCAATTAGTGATATCTTTTCTTCATATTCCGGATCGATGTTATTATCTGGTTTTAATACTTCTACAGGTTTACTTTTCTCATGACGGGCCAATCTCTCTTCACATTTTTTTAGCAAATCTCGTTGTTCACTTTGGTATTCTGCCGTTTTCTTCTCCTCAATTTTGATTATTTCAGAATTAATCTCATGTAAAACATTAATTTCACTGCTGATGGCAGCTTCAATTGCAGCAGATTTTTGTTCTACCAAACTTTGTAAGTTTCTCGCCTTTCCCTTTTCTGTAATATCAACATATGAGAAAATTACTCGGTTAATTTCATCTCGAAAACAATCATCTAGATCATTACATATATCATCAATATATTTCTGAGGCAAATACTGTGCATTTTCTGATATAGAAGTCCGCATAGCAGTGTTTAGATTTATTATTGTATCTGCTTGTCCATCATACCAAGTCAAATTTCCCTCATAATCTGATGCATAGCTTTTATTAGGTTTCCTAAATCTTTCAGAATTTAAAAAGGATGCCTTATCCATAGAGGAACAGTTTGTAAAATGTCCGAGAATATCGGAGAGAGCACTTTTCCCACTTCCTCTATTTCCTATAATAGTCGTAAGTCCAATATTTAATGGCAAATCGAAATCGAACCATGTTTCTGAAGGATTCTTAGGATCAGCAACACGAGATACTTTAATGGATTTAATATAGTTCTGTTTATTTTTATTAACCTTCTCTAAACTTGGAGGCAGAGTACCAATAAATACTCTTTCTTTGGGCTTCAATATTGCTTGCTGCAGTCCTTCAAAAGTTAAATCAGCTTTTATCCAAAGTTTTTCTTTCAAAACGTAATTTCTAGGATCATGTGAATCCGAACATAATATCAATGGCTTTTCATCTACTACTTTAAATACATGTTTATAGTAATTCTCAATATCGCTTTTTTTCCCAATCTCAAAAAAATCAATATCTCTTGCTATATCTGCTTTTATTGCTTGTGATACTTCTAATGCATTAGTAATCACATCATCTATACCATTAGGTTTTTTACCAGCATGAATAGAAACTAAACCGTTGTGAGAATGAGCAAATTCTATGATATCTTCAAACGTCCAGTAAATAGTATCATCCGAATTAGCTGATTTTGCTTTTTGACGTAACATTATTGCATTAAAGTCATCCTCAAGCGTTTTTATGTCTATTAAATTTGAAAATATTAATATAACGTGGAGGTTGCCATTATGAGCACCTTTATCCGTTCTTAACTCAACACCAGGGAAGAAAACTATATTTGTAGCCATTGCTTTTAGATTATTTATTCTCGTTGCGTCAATCTTAAAATGATCTGTTATTGCAACCGCTGTAATTCCATTTTCGCGTAGAGACTTACACAATAATTCATCACTATCTGCGCCTTTATATTTTGAATCATAGGAGGAAGCAGTGTGCAAATGCAGATCCCACTGTCTCCATTCTGATCCTCTCGTAAATTCAGACATTTTTTCCCTCCCGTTATTTATAAAATTGTATATTGATATAACATTCTATTTTTCATTATCCACTTTAACAGGTCGCTAACTAGTGTATAGTACCGATGATATTTAGCCAAATAGTTCTCGCTAATTATGCCGTTTTATGGTATACTAAAATTAAAAGAAACGGCGGTGAAT
>DHER01000090.1 GCA_002399975.1 Firmicutes bacterium UBA4845
AAAATTATAGATAATGGTATTGGCATTAGAGAAGAGGATTTAAAATATATATTCTCCTCTGGCTTTTCTACTAAAATTGATTATAATACAGGCAATATAAATAGAGGCCTAGGTTTAAATATTGCTGAGGATATAGTAGTAAATAAATTAAATGGAAATATTAAAGTTTATTCAAAATTAAACAAGGGTACAGAATTTATAATAGAAATTCCCCGAGAATCTTTGGAGGTGGAGGAATAATGGATATTTATATTGTAGAAGATGATATAAATATTATAAATATTTTAAAACAAATTATAAGAGAAAGAAATTTAGGCAATGTAATTGGATACTCACAAAATGGCATTGAAGGAGAAGGGGAAATTTTAGAATTAAATCCCAATATAATATTGGTCGATTTGTTAATGCCAGGAAAAGATGGGCTAAATTTAATAAAAGATATAAAAGGCATCAGACCTAATATCCAATTTATAATGATTTCTCAGGTTTCATCTAAAGATATGATTGGTAAAGCCTATGAATATGGTGTGGAATATTATATAAACAAGCCTATTAATGCTTTAGAAATTGATAATGTAATTAGAAAAGTAATTGAAAAAATACAAATGGGAAATGCAATAAAAGAAATTCAAAAACTTGTGAAAATCAGAGATGTAGAAAATATTGGGGTTTCAAACAGTGGAAACCCAAGTGAAAAAATTATCAAGATTATGCAAAAGGTAGGCATTATTGGAGAATCTGGCTGCCAGGATATTGTGGATATTATATCCTATTTAATTCAAAATAATAAATCCATGAAGGATTTCACTATTGCAGAACTTTTGTCAAAATTTACAGATAACCATAAATCCATGGAACAAAGAATCCGAAGAACTGCTGCTGTTGGATTATCTAATTTGGCCAATTTAGGCCTAGAGGATTATATGAATGAAGTTTTTGTAGAATATTCTAATGGACTATATAGTTTTGAACAGATAAAATTAGAAATGGATTATATTAGAGGTAAGTCTAAAAAAAGAGGCACAGTGAATTTAAAAAAATTTATAGATGGAATGGTCTTCTATAGTTTACATGAATAACTTTGGACTTTTCAAATAATAATCTGTAACTTTTTGAAACCTTATGTAACCTCCATTATAAACTTTGTTTATAATCAGAATTAAAACAAATTTAGGAGGTTAAAAATGAATAGTGATGTAATTTTAGGCTATGTCAAAAGTATCAACGAAGTTTTATGGGGGCCATTACTTCTTATAGCATTATTAGGTACAGGTGTTTTCTTTACAATAAAGCTTAAATTTATTCAAGTAACCAAACTTAAAACTGCTATAAAACAGGTTACTGCTAAACCAGAAACTGAAGATGAAGATAAAACCGAAGAAGTGGGATTATCTCCATTACAATCCTTAGCTACTGCCATAGCAGCCCAAGTAGGAACAGGTAATCTTGCTGGTGTAGCTACAGCCATGGTTTCAGGTGGACCTGGTGCAATATTTTGGATGTGGGTTAGCGCTTTCTTTGGTATGGCAACTATTTTCGCCGAAGCAATACTTGGCCAATTGTTTAGAAAAACTGACAATGGGGAATTAGTTGGTGGACCCGCTTATTATTTGAAATATGGTCTAAATAGTAATTTCCTAGCTGGATTTTTCTCAGTGGCTATAATTCTAGCACTAGGTTTTATGGGCAATATGGTTCAATCTAATTCTATGGCATTAGTTATAAACAATGCTTTCAATATACCAACTATTATTACAGGAATAGTGGTGGCAATTCTCGCATATTTAATATTTGCAGGTGGAGTAGAAAGAATAGGTTCATTTACCGAAAAAATAGTGCCTTTTATGGCAGCTCTTTATATAATTGGAACTCTTATTATAATATTTTTACATGCTGAAAACATTGGGCCAGCATTTAAAGCTATAATAAATGGTGCATTTAATACAAAGGCGGTAGTAGGTGGAGCCGTAGGTGTAACTATTAAGGAATCCATTAGATATGGTGTAGCAAGAGGACTATTTTCCAATGAAGCAGGAATGGGTTCTACNNTTAGGAGTTATTATAGACACTGGTGTAGTATGCACTCTTACTGCCCTAGTAATTTTAACTACAGGTGTAATGGATACAGGCCTTACTGGACCTGAACTTAGTCAAAAAGCCTTTGAAGTTGGATTTAGTGGTATTGGACCAAATATTGGAGCAGCTTTTATAGCAATTGTATTGTTTTTCTTTGCATTTTCCACTATTATAGGATGGTATTATTTTGGAGAAACTAATATAAAATTTTTATTTGGAAATGGTTATGTAAAATATTATAGAACAATAGTATGATATAAGCGTCAAAACTTTTAAATAAAAAAGTCACCTTTTAATGCACATTGAAAATTTAACACTGCTTTTTTGTTTCTAAACTAATTTTGGCTGGTTTTATCATTTTATTATGGCTAATAGATCTGTAAATGCCACTTTAAGGTATATTACCTATTCCAAGGCTAATTTTTGGGAACACTGAACCAAGCTATCATAATATTTACAAAGCTTTCTAAAGTTCAATGCAGCTATCTTAAAACCAAAATACAGTTTTGTTCTTAACCTTCCTCTGACAGGCATTTTGTCAACATCATATTTTCTTCTTAAAGTGGAAGGTAATGATTCAACACCGTTTCTGTTTTTGGCAAATTCATGGAATTCTTCTGTATCCATGTCTTGCAATTGTTTGGCTCTATTTACGGTTTTTGAAGATATTAAAATAACGGCACTTTTCTTTTGTAATTTTGGGTTACATTCCTCTTGATAGGGGCAATTAAGACATTTTTCAAGATTCATTTTGGATCTACATTGGCCTGTTTGTTCATTATAGCTATTTGCCATGGGTTCTTGACCATTAGCACATTTGAGAAGCATCTTGCCATCTTCACTGAATACAAATTCTGCAAATACTTTATTAGGTTTTTTCCCTTGGAAATCCGTTGTGATAAGGTTTATGTTGTTCTCCTTTGCAAGATTTTTGTTATCTTCACCACCATAGGCACCATCAGCTATTATCGTTATTTCTTCCTCTTGAACTCCCATTTCTTTAATTACCTCTTTACAATAACTGCTGTCACTGCGAATGCTTGTGTCATACTGATAGTCAGTAATTAGGGAGTTGTTTTCATCAAATGTTTCTACAAGATTAGCTGAATAACCTCGTGTTTCTTTACCTGCTTTCTTACGATAAGTAGCATCAGGGTCTGAAGGATTTTGCAATATCTGAGAGTTTAAATCTTTGCCTTCACGGAGTTTTCTTGTGCCTTTTTCACCATCTTCCGTTTGTTCCCTAAAGACTCGTAATAGGAGTTGGTATTCAGACGTTTGCAAGTATTTATCTTCTATTAGGGGTAGTAGCTTTACCGCATCATTTATGATGGTTTGTATTTTATCTGAGGTTTCTTCACTACGATTATGATAAATAACTTTATTGCGATCATTATCATTATAGTAGTGTTCCATACCCTTTATGAGTTCATCTTCCCCAGATTTATGAAGGCATTTAACCATGTTCGCAACACAAGTATAAAGTAGTTCTAAACGTGATAGCTTCCTAATATTTGAGGCAATCATCATGCTATCCATTCGTTTTAGTACTGGATTAAGATTCATAACTTTTGCTATTTTATCTGATAATAAAAGAACGGCTTCCTTTACTAAATCTCTACCATGTTCAGTTTCATAAGCATTGCATCTTTCACGGAATCGTCCCAGGGTTCTGTCACTAAGAGGTTGTTCCTTAAAACTTGTTGTATGCAAAGCATATTGGAATCTAATATCAAACATTAGTGCTTCTACCATCTCATCATCGGTCATATTTAACATTTCTTTAATAATCAATGAGCCTATTATTACATTGACCGGTGTATTGGGGCGGGATGCCTTATCACTGTATAAGACTGAAAACATATTTTCGTTAATTGCTGGAAAGACTTCTTCAGCAAAAGGTTTAGCCCAAGATTTATCAAGGAATTTTTTCTCTCTATCAGTTAAATTATTATAGCTATCATCAAAGTTTAGCTGTTGATCTGGATTTAAAACAAAAGACATAATATTCACCTCAACATTAGATTTTATCCTACTTATAGGATACCATATCTAAGGCAAAAATGATATAGCGGTGTTAAATTTTCAATGTGCATTGGGGCTTTTGACGCTTTAATCAT
>DHER01000084.1 GCA_002399975.1 Firmicutes bacterium UBA4845
ACAGGCCCCACAGGCCCGACAGGTCCCACAGGTCCGACAGGAGCAGATGGAGCGGCTGGAGCAGGTGCTATTATACCATTTGCTTCCGGTCCATTGACCACACTTAGAACTGTTTCAGGCGGACCAGGAACTCAGGCACTTATAGGTCTTGGTGCCAATGATACAACTGGAGAACCTATCGATACAGCAAGATTAAGCAATTTGGCATTCTTTATGCCGAGAGACGGAGTAATTACTTCCATCGCCGCATATTTTAATGCAGGAGCATCATTGGCATTTACAGGAAGTGAAGTAACCATATCAGCACAGCTTTACAGCTCAACTGCTTCTGACGGTACATTTGTCCCTGTTGCAGGTGCAGCCGTAACTCTGGCACCGGCCCTAACCGGAACAATTTCAATAGGAACAAATGTCAATGGTATTACAACTGGTCTTTCAATTCCTGTTACTGCCGGGGCTCGTTTAATGATGGTATTTTCTTCGGCAGTTACCGGAGGAAAAGATATTGCAACCGAAATCAGCGGTTTCGCAGGTGCAGGTGTGAATATAAAATAGTAGAAACAATGGCTTCCTGAAGAATTTAGATTATTTATTTATGTATAATTAATATAAGACTTGAATGGTATAGTATCAATATCGAGTCTGACGTTCACAAATTTAGCCCCGTCACTCACTAATGAGCTGGCGGGGCTTTATATTTGTAATTTTTCGTAAACAGTTTTATTAGTTGACATATTTCGTAATAAATTGTAGAATATTATTATAATCAATAATTTAATAATCTGCGTTTTAATTATGGAATCAGGTGAGAATCCTGAACAATCAGGTTGCTGTGTTGTGGAGCGAACTTCAGTGTGCCACTGAGAAATTAGGAAGGCGAAGGAAGCTGTGAAGCTTAGTCAGGATACATATTGAACGTGTGTATAGCATTATTTTCCGTCGAAAAATAATATACAGCAATAAAAACATTTGTAAACAGTAAAGATTATCCACCTGTATTTTTCGAAAAGAAAATATAGGTGTTTTTTATATGCTATAACTTTATTGTTATATGATATCTTTTTCAGTAAAAATTCTTGGATTAGAGATGGTACGATACTACATGTGGTTATTGCAAATATTTTACTGCGACAAATATTATTTTATATGAATACGGAGGATTAGAATGGAAATAAAAATTGAGGATTGTTCAAAACTTCTTCAAAAGATAGTTGAAAATATAGGTACCGTAATAATAGGAAAAAAAAATACGGTTGAACTGGTGATTTTGTCACTGATAAGTGGAGGACATGTACTTCTGGAGGATATTCCTGGAGTAGGGAAAACAAGCCTTGTTGCGGCATTGGCACGTAGTGTGGATTGTAAATTCAAGCGTATTCAGTTTACTCCTGATATTGTTCCATCTGATATTACCGGTTTTTCTATATACAATCAGAAAATTGGAGAATTTGAATTTCGTCCGGGTGCGGCCATGAGTAACTTTGTGCTTGCAGATGAAATAAACAGGGCTTCCGCAAAGGCACAATCGGCATTGCTTGAAGTAATGGAAGAAAAACAAGTGACAGTGGATTTGAAAACATATAAATTGGACGAACCTTTTATGGTTTTGGCAACTCAAAACCCCATAGACAGTTTAGGTACATATCCACTACCGGAAGCTCAGATTGACAGGTTTCAAATTAAAGTATCCTTAGGTTATCCGGGAAAAGAACAAGAAGTGCAGATTATGTCCATGAGCAATGATGATAAGAAAAATATTTCTCCCGTAGCAACAGGTGGTGATATAACGGAAATTAAAAGAATTTCAGGAAACATTCATGTAGATGAATCAGTTTCAAAATACATAGTAAATATTGTAACTGCAACCAGGAATCATCCGGATCTAATGCTGGGAGCAAGCCCGAGAGGTTCTATTGCACTTTACAGAATGGGACAGGCACTTGCATTGTACAAAGGCAGGGAATATGTTATACCTGATGACATAAAATATCTTGCACCCTATGTGCTGCCCCACCGCTTTATATTGACTCACGAAGCTAAAATAAACAAAAGGTCCAGAAATGATATTATAGAAGAAATACTTGAGAAAACAGAGGTGCCAATTGTAAAATGATACATGGATTAAAATTTCGTATGATTGATAGGAAGAAGCTTTTTATCATAACTTTACTTTTAATAATTATAGTTCCGGCTGTTTTTATAAAATCTCCCATAAGCTATGTACCGTTAATATTTGTGATACTTCTGGTAATTTTCTCGTACCTGTACACATTCATTTGTTTAAAATCCTTCAAGCTGGATGTTGAATCGGACGCAGAAGGAAGGTGTGAAAGACTTTCAACGGCGGATTATTCCATAAGAATCGCCAACAAAAGTTTGCTTATATTTCCAAGGGTATCGTTTTCTGTAATTTTAGAAAGTGAGGAAGGTTACAGAGTACAAGATTTCGAATATAATTTTATACTTAACCCTAAAGAGAAAAAAGAACTGAACCTTAATATGGGGTTCCCCCACATAGGCAGGTTTAAGGTAATAATATCCAAAATTAAGTTTTTCGGATTTATAGACATGCTTTTTTTGAATAAAAAATCCAAATGGATGGAAGAGCTTTTAATTACCCCCAAAATATACGAGATTTACAATTATGAAATACATACTGTAAATCCTATTTTTTCGGTTAATTATCATGTGCAGCATAAAGTAAAAGGAGGGGAATTCAATGATGTTAGGGAATATATACCGGGAGATCCCATTAAAAATATTCACTGGAAGCTTTCGGCGCACTCAAATACATTTATTACAAAGATTATCAATGCAGATGCTGTAAGCGGAATAACTCTGTATATAGATTTTTCTTCGGAAGAAAATTTCGATTATGATAAAGCTGCAAATGTGTATGACTGTATGGTTGAAAGTGCATATTCCGTTGCTTTGTATGCTTTAAACAAAGATTATGGTATTAGCTTTGTGTTTTCATTCCGAAATAATCCCGCTTATTATTTACCTAAAACTGTTGATGAGCTTGATGACTTAATATACTCTCTTCCAAAAGTGTCTCCGTATAAAAAATACTCAATAGGTCTATTGGTTTCAGAATATTCTAATACGGTAATTTCATTTGATAATATTATCGTTTTGACAGATAAAATTAATAACATGATTATTGATTCTCTTATCAATTGCAGGGAGAGAGGGCAGTTTCCCATATTTTGCTTTATAAAGCCGGATGGTGAAAAAGATATGCCTGAAAGCATGAAAAAACGCTTGATCAAAAGTGGGATCATGTATTGTATAGTTTCGGATGGAAAAGAGTTTGCTGCTTTTTTAGGAGGCTTAAAATGAGTGCAACTTTAAATAATTTATTTAAAAATATTCTCTGTCTGTTTATATCAGTGCTGCTTTCGTTTACAGAACTGCAGTTTTTTGAAGATGCGGAAATTTTTTCGCTCGTGTCCCTGCTTATATTGTCAGTGACAGTTCCTACTATTTATCTGTATTTTCTTCCTAAGCAGGATACAGTAATTATATTTATATACAATATTGTTTTGGTTTTTATACTTGATGTATTGGGCAAAAATGTTGACATAAAGCTTTTTTTGATATCGTTGTTTTGCATATGCCTCCTGTTATTCCAATCTGTTTTCACAGAAAATTCAAAGCGTTTTAAATCAAAAAATGTCGCATACCGAAAATATAGTCTTGTACTTATATTGTTTCTATCTGTTACAGTTTTGCTGTCATTTTTAATATATGAATATATATTATTACCTAATATGCATGATAAGTCTGAGTTGTCGCTTTCATACGCAAACAGCACTACAGAAGAAACAATTGAAACAAATCAAAACTATTTTAATAATAGTCCGGATAAGAACAAAGGCGGAGCAGGAGGCGGAGGATCAGAGGAACTGAAACCGGAAATCAACATCTTGCGTTTAGTGAAAATAATTGCTATTTTTGCTCTCTTCCTTGTAATATTGTATTTTCTGTACAGATTTGCAAGATATAAATTATGGCTTAGAAGGACTCTTAGTATGCCATTTAATGAACAAGTTTGCAGATTTTACTGTTATATAGTGAATTCACTCGCTTCATGCGGATTTCAGAGGAAATCAAGTAATACACCGTTTGAATACCTTGATGCGAGTGAAACAAATGGATTTCCTCTATTAGAAACAGAATTTAAGTTTCTTACAAATACATTTGTTAAAGCGTTTTACAGTAACCGGGAGATATCAAAGATGGATTGTGAAAGGTGTTTTGAACTTTTCAAATCAGTATCAAAAAGCTTAATTGAAAGCATGGGAATGAAGAATTATCTCATGCATTACCTTTTGAAATTTAAATGGAAGGCACTGGAAGCATGATTAAATGTGATTAAATGAATTTGACACGCGGTGTAATTAATGGTAAAATAGTGTTAAAATTTTAAAATTTAATGTTTTGTTGTTTAATATACGGAATCGGGTGAAAATCCCGGACAATCGGGTTACTGTGTTGTGGAGCCACTCTATAAGATGCCCTAACCCTATTTTTTAACCGCAAGGGAGAAAAAAATAGCGGTAGGCCATTTGCAACGAATTCCCAATGTATGCGACCGGCAGGGAGCGAATACATTGGTGAGTGAGACTGTAATGCCACTGTTAATCAGGAAGGCAGAGGAAGCGATGAAGCTCAGTCAGGATACGTGCTTAAATGACATGTGGTATTATTTTCCGTCGAAAGATAATATGCAGGATAAATATAACGGGTTTTAAAAAGCACCTGTATTTTTCGTTAGAAAATACAGGTGCTTTTTGTATATGTCAATTAAAAACTGCTGCAGGCCAAATGTACAGACTGATATGTATGGCGTTTTCTTGCATATGTCTAATTAAAAATTCATTGAGGTGAAATTATGATGCAGGAAGCAGAACTTTATAGGTCTTTGGAAACATTTGTAAGAGAGAAAAAATTTGAGGATGAAAAAAAATTCTATAATAATCTTAAAGAAATACAGCTTTATTCGTTTATTTTCAAAAATAACGGAAAAAGTTTTCTATGCACAGTACAAAAAGATGACGAAAAGGAATTTTATCCGGCCTTTACTAACTACAATGAACTTGCCATGTGGCCATCTGAAGCAAGCGATATAGTAAAACTGTCTTTTGATGATTTAAAACATATATTATTAGGAGATAAAAGAAATATATATGGAATTGTAATTAACCCTTTTGGCAGGTCAATTCAGATTGAGAGCCAAAATTTAAAAAGAATGGATTCGATTATCTCGGGCATGTATTTGGAAAGAACGGATGGTCTTACAGATGGAATGTATTTATATTATCCCAAGGAAGTTCCTGCCGGCTTAAAAAATGGAATTAATCTTTTCCTTTCGAACAATAAGAGAAAAGTGTACGGAGTATATTTGTATCAGGCAAAAAGAAACTTATACGAACAACCCCATTGGCTTTTTCTAATCGAATTTGACGATGATAAAATAAGTTTGTTTTCCAGGTTTGCAAAAATTGTTAAGCTATATATGAAACCTGGGGATGTATTTGAACTGGTTAAATATTCAGGCGAGTTAAAACCAGGCGGTATGGTTCGTCCATACATCGTTTATAAAAACTCTTAAGTTATAAATTATGATTTATTCTATTTGTATGTTACGGAACATGGCGGCTGTTAAGTGCCGCCACTTCAAATATATTGTTTTATTCCGGTTAATTATTAGTTGTTTATACAATTGTATTATTCAATAATCTTTTGTAATAAGCCCTGGATTGGTAAGTGCTGTTCCTTTTGGAACAGTTCAATAATCCGCAGTCAGTACAACTAAAGTTTTGTCCCTTTTGTTTTTTAAGATTTTTGTTTTCTCTACTTTCCATTTTATCATTTTACCTCTTTTTTAAAAGTGTGTCATTCGAACATTAACCCGTTGAGTACCTGTTCAGTAATCATAAGTGCTCCTCTTAGGCCTAGGTGTGTTTTAGGGATAACGTCAATATAACCCAGAGAAGGCAAGGATGTTTCAATTCCGCTGAAGCGGTGCCCCTGCAATTTAAGGTTCGCAATGGTGTTGCCGCTTGCAAATACCAGCTCTGAAGATGTATCCATTATGTTTTTTTCAAGGGATTCCGGCAGGTACAGTTTCGAAAAGAGCGCTGTGGTTTTTTTCCTAAAAACATTCCGCTCTTTATTTATTATTGATGCGCATTCCGCAATCATACCGAAATGCTTTACAAGGAACAAGGTGTATGAATACACCTCCGACCAGGTGCCTTCAATGGCGAAATTAACGCCCTTAGGAAGCCCTGTGAGAGAATTTACCCTTGATATATTCATAAATGCTTCCGCTCTTGCTATTTCACTTTCTTCCTTGAAATTGCTTCTGTCCATTTTCAATATGGTGCAAATATCTTCTACAAATTTTTCCGTAGCGGCAAAACCTATCGGCGGGCCGTCACACACATAAAATGGAGTACCATAGTTTTCTTTAAGAAACAGGGCAGTTTCGCATCCATATTCCGGGTGGATAACTATGTTGAGTTTTGCAGAACTCAGAGAATCTATATCTTCAATGCTGCAGCCTGCAAACAGGCAGCAGTTCACTTTAATCCCACATATATTCAAAAGCCTTTTAAGTTCTTTTACATCCCCCCTGTAATATTTGTGAAATATGGACAGACCAAGTATGTTCACAGTGAAAGGTTGTACTTTTTGTTTTGGTATAGAAAGTTGTTTAACTATTTCGATTGCAGCTCTTTCATACCCAGAGCATATATTTTCCGAGAACCCGGGTGTTTCAATAATTACAAATTTTTTCTCCTTTATAGAAGAAGAAACAATTGATTTTAAATCATCTCCTATAAGAGAAGCTCCCGGGGAATTAATAACCGCCAGCAGGTCGAAAGTTACGTTTTTATTAAGGAAATCCAAAGCTTCCTCAAGTTTTTCCCTGCTTCCGTAAACATAGTCCCTGCTGTCCAAGTATGTACATGGAACCCTTGGTTGGCCAAAATACCACTTTTCAGGATAGTTAAGAGGGTCAAAGTCTTGTTTGTGTACGCTTTGACCGTCGGATACGGAGCTGTGGTAGAACTTGCAGCCGCTGGGCCCGTTAATCAGTGTAACACTGCTGTCAATTCCTTCCATTGCAAATATAATCCCTGAAAAACTATCAGGGGCAATATTTTCTGAATAACAATTCATCGTTTTTCCACTCTCCCTGTAAATTCAATTTAATGAGCTTTGCCCATCGTTTAGCCATATGTATACCTGAATAAAAACCAACATCAGGGCACATGGGTATTGTGTCGGATATATAATCAGTTGAACCTGCAGAAGACTCATAATTAGTAAGCAATATATCCGGACCATATTTTTTTATATCATGGGTTCTTTTTTCTCTGTCGTAATTTTCTTCCATATTAAGGCTTATCCCCAAATTAGTTCTAAATCCAGCATCCTGTGAGAAATTAAGTATTCCTAATTTTACTATTTCCATTCCTATATCCAGAGCGGTTTTAAGTATCCAATCCAGGCTGTGATTGTAAGTAATAATCATAAGCTTCTTTCCTTCCAAGTATGGACGGAGCATTTTTATTTCTTTGGCATATATTTTTTCGTTATCTTGTATGATTTTTTCCGCCTCATCTTTTTTGCCGAAGAAGTTACCTACACTTTCCAACCATTTTTTTGTTTCTTCAAATCCTACAGGAAATGGTTCATTAAGAAATTTACAACCGTATTTATCAATGAAATAATTTTTAAGGATTTTTCCCGTATAGTCATCGTAGGCTAAAAGATTCAACGGTGCAGAAAGGAAATTCTCAAGCTTTTCATAGGTTGTTTCGCATAAAAATCTGCAGTTAACTTTAACACCCATGGCATTTAAGAAGCCTTCAATGATTTTAAAGTTGCTGTTTGTATTCTTAGCAACAACTTTTTCAAATACTACATTAACTGTATTAGCTATGGTTTTTACCCCCTTTTTAATTATTTTTTCCGCCAGAACCGTATAGCTCATAAGCATGCCTTGAAGGTAGTCTCCTGATATGTTGCCGTCGGTTTTTATTGTTATGATGGGCATGTTATCTTCTTCAAGGTATTTTATTTTGTCAATGTCGTCGCCGATTATTCCTGAAGGGCAGGAGCTTATAACAATTATTGCCTTGGGCCTTTTTAGTTTGACTTTTTTTACCTTATCTATCAGAACCTCCGTTCCTCCAAAAATCATTTCTGCTTCCTTCATATTTGTACATTCAAAGTTTGGTGAAAGGGAAACCGGAAGCAGGGCACCCCTTTCAAAAAGTCCTCTGCGGCCGGCGGAACTTATGCTTTGATAGGCTAAATAAGCACAGCTTTTAGGAGAATGGGCTACTATAACTGCGTCCCGTATATGTACGCTCATTGATGCTGCTCCGTTAAATGCACATCCGTGAAGAGGTTCGTCGTTTATAATATTTTTCGACAGATACCGGTTTGGTGATGTTACATCTGTTGGATCCCAATTAAATTTTGCCTTCGGTTCGGATGTTGTTTCAGTTTGGGCGGGTGTAGGAGCATAAGTGGTTTTAACTTTGCCCAGGATGGCGCTCTCCAAAGCTTCATCGGTAAGGGGATTTGCTTTATAGAGCTTGCATCCGCTGACGATTTCTCCTGCAAGTTTTTTAAAGATGCTTCCTATCTCCGAATGCCTGTTTTTTTCAATTAAGGTCATTCCGGCTTTTTCCGCCGTATCGAATTCACTGCTCCTGGGGATTTCTGCGCAGATTGGCAGTCCAACTGCATTGGCGAATCTGATTACTCCTGCATCCTCGTTGTCAACATTACGCCTGTTGAATATTATTCCCGCAACTTTTGGAGCAGTTGTATCGAAGTTTGATACTCCACGAAGTATATTGTTTGCTGCATACAGAGACATAAATTCTCCCGATGTGACTATAAACACCGTGTCAGCATATTCGTTTCTTATGGGAACGGCAAATCCTCCGCATACTACATCACCCAGTACGTCATACAGAACCAAGTCGTACTTGCTTCTTATATTGAAATTGTCCAGCAGTTCAAAGGCGGTAATTATACCTCTTCCGGCGCATCCAACCCCGGGTGTTGGACCTCCTGCTTCAACACAGCCGGTATTGCCGAATCCGGTATAAAGTATGTCTCCTATTTTATAATCAAGCGGATTGGTTACCTTTATGTAGTCAAGAACTGTGGTTATTTTCTTCCCGTGCATTAGGAATCTTGTGGAGTCATGCTTCGGGTCACAGCCTATCTGCAATACTTTTTTACCTAAAAGGGAAAGTGATGCGGATAAATTGGAGGCTACCGTGGACTTCCCTATTCCTCCTTTGCCATATATGGCAATCTGTTTCATATAATTAATCCTCCATAATTTCATTTAATATATATCAATAATAACATAAAACCCTTTCCTAAACAAAATTTATTCAAATAAATCTAGATTCACCGTATTATATCATGCTTTGTCATAAACATAAAAATTTTTATTGAAAGTGCTGTTATCTTTAAAGTTGATATTGACAATACAATTGTTTCGTTGATAAAATAACTGTACAAATAAGTTTAATAAAATATTGTATAACGTGAAGATGGAAAGTATAATATATCTATATAAACCGAATTATAATGTGTAAAAATTGCAGTAAAAATGAAGTAATTCTATATTATGATGAATTTGTTTTTTCGGGAGGTATCATGAAAGAAAAGGTCAGGGATTTTATTTTATTAAATGTTGGAATTATAATGGTTTCATCAGGGATGTATTTTTTCCTTATGCCGAACAATCTTGCAACCGGGGGAGCAAACGGTGCTGCAATAATAATAAACAGGTTTATACCGGGAGTTTCTATAGGTATTATTATGCTCCTTATAAACATTGTACTTTTTTTAGTTGCCTTTATTTTTATAGGAAACAAGTTTGGAGCCAAGACAATATATGCTAGTCTGGGAGTTTCATTTTTAGTGATGTTTCTTGAAAAAACATTCAAAATAAACAGCCCGCTTACAGGAGACTTGTTCATAGAGCTGATATCCGGAATTCTCATATCTGGAATCGGAATGGGGATTGTGTTTAATCAGGATGCTTCAACAGGTGGTACGGATATAACGGCAAAAATACTGAATAAATTTTTCAATATAGATATGGGCAAAGGGGTGCTCATGTGTGATTTGTTTATTACTTTGAGTTCGGCACTTGCTTTTGACCTTAGATTATCAATGTATTCAACAATCGGTGTCATTATAAACGGTTTTGTAATTGATGCGGTTATGGAAGGAATTAATACATCCAAGCAGGTTGTTATTATCAGCAGTGAATATAAAAAAATAAATGAATTTATAGTAAATGAGCTCAATAGAGGTTCAACGATTTATTATGGCAAAGGCGGATTTACCTATGATGAGAAAAATATTATAAATGCCGTAGTAGGAAGAAGGGATTTCGCTCATCTTAAAAGATATATAAATGAAGTTGACGATAATGCTTTTTTAATTGTTAACAATGTTAGCGAGGTTTTTGGTGACGGGTTCAGGAATATTAAACTTTAAACGTAAAATATCAATAGTAGCTGCATCTTCAGGTAATACAACCTTTTTCAATAATTATGTATCCTCCTTTATGGCAGGTCTCCTGGCTTCAGATCATCATCCTGTTATTACTTTCCTGTTACAGTGGCGGGACCGCACCAGAATTTTACCGGTTTTCCCTTTTAATTGTTGTACATATTGGCAGAACCATAAAGTATCAATATTCAATTTATTTAGATTATTTTCTTGAATTTCTAAAAAATAATCCACAAGACGATAGCATATCATGTTATTTAATAAGTTTTTATGATTATATTTTGACATATTATAAACTGGAAAAGGTGGAAAAATGAACATTAAAATTCGTAAGTATAATGCAGAGGATGTACCCTCGATGATTCGTATATGGAATGAGGTTGTAGAGGAGGGAGATGCCTTTCCCCAAGAGGATTATTTAAATCAGGAAACAGGCAGGACGTTCTTTAATGAGCAGACTCATTGTGCTGTTGCAGAAGACTGTGAAAGTAAAAAAATATACGGGTTGTATATACTTCATCCCAATAATATAGGAAGATGCGGACATATTAGTAATGCTAGTTATGCTGTAGGTTCTAAAAGCAGAGGCCTGCACATTGGAGAAAAGTTAATACAAGACAGTCTTGCTCAAGCAAAGCAATATGGATTTGCTATTTTACAGTTTAATGCTGTTGTTGCCACAAATACACATGCAAGGCATTTGTATGAATGTCTTGGTTTTGTGCTGCTTGGAACTATTCCAGGTGGATTTCATATGAAAGATGGGCATTACGAAGACATTTGTCTTTACTATTATCTTCTGTGATTAGAATATTAAGCTGTTGAAGCATATAAAAAAATATATATGGTTAATCGTGTTATTCAAACTGATTTACAGTATGTTTCATAGAGTATAATATAGAATACTTAAAAATTGAACGGATAAACTATACTTGCTATGACTACATTTTTCCCAGAACTTGTATTCTTTGAAAAATCGAAATATAATCATGGCTATTTTAAATACTATCTAAATTTTATGAAGAAAGGAAGGATAAAAATGGAGGCACTTAAGAATCTACCTACAGAAAATCCTAAGCAATTAACTTCTTTAATTACATCAAAGAAAAATCAGATAAAGTTAAGGTGGGTCAAACAGTTGTAATGCCTGCAAATATTCCTCATTCTGTAAAAGCAGCCACAAGGTTTAAAATGTTGTTAACCATTGTAAAGTAATAATAAAATTGATTATACACAAAAGATTTGGCAAAATAATATGACCTATCCCATTTGTTATAGCAATAGCAAACAATAAATGGGGTTAGGTCAGCTATAACAGATTTCCAAGTTATGTGAACGTTAGGGAAGTCTCCATGGATTAAAGAAATTTAAGTTTATATTGACATGCAAGGTTGCCGCTGATAATATATTATTATAGAGAAATTTAATAAAAATAAAACTGTTTAATACGGAATCGGGTGTGAATCCCGGACAATCGGGTTACTGTGTTGCGGAGCAAATCCCACATGTGCCACTGCTTAGGCGGGAAGGCGGGAAAAGCGATGAAGCTTAGTCAGGATACGTGCTAAATAGGTTATTAGTATTATTTTCCGTCGAAAAATAATGCAGTAGTATAGATATGTGCTTATCAGCACCTGTATTTTGTTGGAAAATACAGGTGCTTTTTATATCTGCATATAAGGGAGGAGAAATATATGAATGTAATAAAAAGAGACGGGCGGCTTATAGACTACGACAAAAGCAAAATATCAGATGCCATACTTAAGGCGATGAATCATACCGTAAAAGGTCAGGATATTGAGCTTGCAAAGCGGATAGCCCAAGAGATTACAGACGGTATAAAAGAAACTGTTTCGGTTGAAGACATACAGGATCTTGTTGAAAAAAAACTAATGGCAAGCAAGAGAAAGGATGTTGCCAAGGAATATATAATTTACAGAGACAAGAGAAACATTGCCAGAGGCAGGAAACAATACGATATATACATGGATATAGTAAATGCGGTTCCCAATGATGTAACCAGGGAAAATGCAAATATGAATGCAGATACTCCCGCAGGAATGATGATGAAGTTTGCCAGTGAATCATCAAAACCCTTTGTGGATGACTGTCTGCTGTCGGAACAGTCCAAAAGTTTCGTAAAAAACAACTATATACATATCCATGACAAGGATTACTATCCTACAAAATCCCTCACCTGTCTGCATCATCCTCTGGACTATATATTGAAAAACGGTTTCAGGGCAGGACACGGTTCCAGCAGACCTGCCAAAAGAATAGAAACGGCTTCTATAATTGGCTGCATTTCAATGGAACAGATACAGAATGAAATGCATGGAGGGCAGTCCATACCCGCCTTTGATTTTTATCTTGCACCTTTCGTAAGACTGACATATAAGGAGGAGGTGCAGAAAATAGAAGAACTTTTAGATATTGATTTAAAAGATTTGTATGATGCAGAAATAGAAGACTATATTGATAAACCTCTGAATGGCTTAAAAGATAATGAAAGATACGTGCAGGAGTCCATAAACAATACAGCAAGAAGAGTCCATCAGTCAATGGAAGCATTTATCCACAATATGAACACCATACATTCCAGAGGAGGAAATCAGGTTGTATTCAGCTCGATAAATTATGGTACGGATACCAGCCCGGAGGGTAGGTGCATTATAAGAGAAGTTATGAAATCCACTTATGAAGGTGTAGGAAATGGAGAAACACCGATTTTTCCCATACATATATGGAAGAAAAAAAGAGGGGTGAATTACCTTTCCAAGGATAGAAATTATGATTTGTACAAGTTCTCCTGCCAGGTAACTGCAAGGAGATTTTTCCCCAACTACCTTAACCTTGATGCTACTTACAACGTTCATGAAGATTGGGATGAGAAGGACCAGCGTCGGTTTTAAAAGGAGGCTGCCACAATGGGATGCAGAACCAGGGTGTTTGAAGACAGACATGGTGAAAAAACCTCAATAGGCAGGGGAAACCTTTCATTTACCACGATAAATATTGTGAAACTTGCATTGGAATGCAGGGATATTGAAAACATAGGAGAGAAGAAAACAGAATTTTTCAAAAAACTTAGGAGATGTATTAATGTTGCCGCCGAACAGCTTTATGACAGGTTTGTATTCCAGTGTACAGCCGTAAAAAAACAGTTTCCAATGCTCATGTCCGGAATGTGGATGGGAAGCAGTGGTCTTAAACCGGACGACAAAGTACAGAATGTATTGAAACACGGCACTTTGGGTATAGGCTTCATAGGACTGGCAGAAACATTGATAGTCCTTACAGGTCATCATCACGGTGAAGATGAAAAATCACAGGAACTGGGTATAGAAATAATAAAATTTATGAATGAAAGAATCCAGGAGAAATCAGAATATTATGATTTAAATTACAGCTTGCTGGCTACACCTGCCGAAGGGTTAAGCGGAAAATTCGTAAAAGAAGACAGAAAACAATTTGGAAGCATACCTCATGTTACCGACAAAGAATATTATACCAACAGCTCACATGTTCCTGTATGGTATAAATGTTCTATCGAACACAAGGCAAGGATAGAAGCACCTTATCATGAATATGAAAATGGCGGGCATATATTTTACGTGGAGCTGGACGGCGATGCCACTCATAATCCTGCTGCTGTAATGCAGACTGTTGATTTGATGGATAAGTACAATATGGTATACGGTTCAGTAAATCATACGAGAAATAGGTGCAAAGACTGCGGTTATGAAGATGCGTCAGAGAACTTAACCCAGTGCCCTCAGTGTGGAAGCACAGACATTGATACCATTCAAAGGATAACCGGATACCTGGTTGGAGGTGTTGACAGCTGGAATGAAGCTAAAAAAGCTGAACTAAGTGACAGGGTGAAACACAGCCTATGAAAGACGTATTGTATGTTGCTAAAATAGTTGAAAATACTATTGTGGACGGAGAAGGTTTTAGAACATCTCTTTATTTAAGCGGCTGTGACATATGCTGTGACGGATGTCACAACAAGGGTATCTGGGATATTAATTCCGGGCATGCAATGGAGATAAACCGTGTTTTTGAAAAAATCACAGCCTGTTTTACAAACATCACATTTATAGGAGGAGAGCCTATGCTTCAGGCTCCATCTCTTACAATATTAGCCAGAAAAATCAAAAAATACACCACGAAAAATATTTGGTTATACAGTGGCCATACCTATGAGGAAATAATCGTCAACAAAGAATATTTGCGGTTATTGAAATATTGTGACGTGCTGGTTGACGGTAAATATGAGAGTAATTTTTTTCAAAACAATCTGAGGTTTAAAGGTTCATCCAATCAGAGGATAATTGATATCAAAAAAACACTATATACCGGTGAAATAATTTTATGGCAAGGTGAATTTGATTTTTTCAGGAAGACGATATAAGAAAAGCATCATGATAATATGTGTTTTTAACAATAATGGCGAAAATGCACTTTATATAGATATCTGATAAAATTAAAATAAATTAAAGAATTCTGTTTTGAATACATCTGATGAGACATTAACCTACTATCCGAAAATTTAGAAAATTTCAGAAAATTAAATTGAGAGGAGGTGGCTGAGGTGAGCGAGTATATCTACATAAGCGGTAGGATTGAAGGGATCAGGGAAGGCAAAATTGAGGGAGCTCGTGAAGGTAAGGAAGAAGCTTTTATACAATTAACCAAAAATATGCTGAAAGATGGATTACCCGTTGAACGTGTCAGCAATATAACAAAATTACCCGTTGAAACAATAATAAAAATAAAAAGAGAAATTGAGCATAATAATAATAACTGAACCGAAGTAATGTTAAACAGTTTTTAATGCATTAATTTGTGCCATTGGAATTAATTCAATGGCACTTTTTTTAATAGACAATAAGCACTTGACTATGGCTGGGGAACAAAAAACTGCTTTATTATATATGCCACTGCATATGGAGAAAAGCGGAAAATTTGGTGAAACTGAGTCAGGATACATATTAAATAAGAAGTAAGACAGTTTCAACAAAAAATTGTTAAAAAATTGAAATCATTTAAATTCCAAATCCGAAAGTTATTGACACAATTAAAAATTTTTTTAAAATGTCTTTATTTTTTAAAAAACCACCCGATATAGTATGTATGAGATTCGACTGAGAACGGCATAAATTAAATGTTTATTGATACTATGGCGTAATTTGCAATTAAAACTATAACAGACCATTTTCTGTATTGCTTGGTGTGTAATGTTTCTATTGCAGCAATTAATTAGTTTTAATTTTTTTAGTTATCCGATGAAACTTTTCTTATTTATTAGCGTGGGATTTGGAACTTTATAAATTTATTATAGAAGGAGACATTTTATGAAAAAACTAATGGCATCAAGCTTTTTAGGCCTTGGAATAGGAATTTTCTGTGTAATTTATTCAATTCACTATTCGGGAAATTTAAGGTCATTTATGAACCTACCATCTTTTTTAATTATAGCAGGAGGAACAGCAGGAGCTTTAATACTTGCATTCCCTTTTGAAAGATTGAAAACTCTTGGTTCGGTTATTGCAAGGGCGTTTAAAAAAGATCATATTGATTTGCAAAAGGATATTGAAACAATATTGGAACTTAGTGAATTTGCTAAAAAGAACGGAACGCTTGCCCTTGAAAATTTGGCCAAACAGTATGATAATGACGAGTTTTTGCAAAAGGGTATTTACCTGCTGGCGGATGGTCTGGCTGAGGACATGCTCATTGCTTCAATGCAAAATGATATATATTTTGCACAGAAAAGGCATAAACAGGGTCATGCAATGATTGACCTTATAGCATCCTCAGTAACATCATTAGGTCTTATGGGGACATACATAGGCTTGATACCAATGCTTGAACATCTGGAAGACCCTACAAGTCTTGGACCGCTGATGGCAATTGAGCTGGTAACATCATTTTACGGAGCTTTCCTATCATATGTAATTTTCATGCCTCTGTCAAGAAAATTGAAAAATATGAGTTCGGAAGAAGCACTGCGAAAAGAAATAATACTTGAAGGCCTTGTGGATATACAAAAGGGCAAAAATCCGAGAATAATACAGGAAGAGCTTGTTGCATGCCTAACTAAGAAGCAGGCAAAAACCATGACCAAGAATGGAAAGAAGAGCAAAAAACCTTTTGAATTTAAAGGAAAGAAGGTGGCATAGCTTCATATGTTGGAAGAACGAAACAAATTAGTGGATTTAGATGATGATGAAGACGATGACGGTTCTGAATCCTGGCTTGCCAGTTACAGCGATATGATGACAGACATACTTGCAATATTTGTAATACTTTTTTCTTTTGCAATGATGTCGGTGGCACAGCAGAATGTAAATATAAGAAAAGAACTTCAAGAGGAACAGGAATTAAGCAGTTCTCAAAGCTATGAAATTCAACAGGCAAATGAGGAATTTGACAGAGTTTTTCAGCTAATTAAAGAAAAAATCGAAGAAAGCGGTCATTCGGATTCAATTTTGCTTGACAGAGATGAAGGATATATAAAATTCAGGTTTAAGGACAATGTATTATTTTATCCTGACAGCCCAACGATGAAAGAAACCAGCTATGATATTCTCAAATATATGGGAGATCTTCTGCTGGATATTGACAAACATATAAAATCCATAGAAATCAGCGGTCATACCGCAAAGGTGGATGGGAAAGAGAAAATTAACGTTGTTGCATGGAAGCTTTCTTCTGACCGCGCCTTATCAGTTCTTAAATTTTTGGTAAATCAATGTGATTTGCCTCAAAACAAGATGGTTATTTCCGGATATTCCCACTATAATCCTGTTGCTGATAACAGTAATGAAAAAGACCGTTCTTTGAATAGGCGTGTGGAGATTAAAATTATAAGAATAGGAACTTCAAACGATGAAATTTTTGAACCGTCAAATAATTAGTAGATAAAAATTTAAAGAAATCAGCCGTATATTTAACTTTGGTTAATTTTTTTATTAGATACTTAACTTTCATAAACGATGTTTAGTTTTTATATCTTCGGCGTCTTTTTTTCTGTTGATTCTAATTCTCACATCGTTGTAAACCTTTAGCAGGAATACTGCCGACAGCGTAAAAATTATTATTGTTCATATAAATTTTTCAGAAAATTATGCGGACTTAAAGCTGTCAAAGGAGGTCCGAGGTGATCGAATATACTCATACAAGAGGTAAAATTGAGAATTCGTGAAGGAAGATAGAAGGAACAATTGTTGACAAGTGTTTTCCATGGTGATATACTTTAAACAAGTATATGGTAAAAATAAACAAACTTATTTAATTATGGAATCAGGTGCAAATCCTGAACAATCGGGTTACTGTGATGTGGAGAATTTTCCATTATGCCACTGCTTATGTGGGAAGACGGAAAATTTGGTGAAGCTGAGTCAGGATACATATTAAATTAAGAAGTAAGAAATTACTTTCCGGGCGAAAGGTAATGGACTATATAATTCAAAAATGTACTTAAATGTCTGTATTTTTTGTCGATGAATACAGGCATTTTTATTTTTATAAAAGGTTTCACTTTCATATATATTGGCTTGAAAAAGCTCGGAAATTGTTTGCTTTGGGTCAATATCCTGTAGAAGGGATAAAATATATAGCTTTTAAAGGGGGGAATGTATATGTTGGAAAATATTTCGTGGTACGGAAGCCCAAATCAACAGGGTACTTTTGGTTTTTTGGTATAAAAGTAATAATAGATGTTATTATATGATAAATTATTGACATAAATTAAAGAGAAATTTTGTTTGAAGACATCTGTTGAGACATTAAGTGTGATAGCTCATATCATATACGAGAAGACGGAAAACATGGATCACAGAATTTACTTAAATTCGATTGACAGATTGGCTAATTAATAATACAATATTAATGTAAAGATTACATATTTTTATATTGCGTTTAAATTATGGAATCAGGTGAGAATCCTGAACAATCGGGTTACTGTGTTGCGGAGCGAACTGCAATTGCCACTGCTGCGGCGGGAAGGCGGAGGGAGCGTTGATGCTTAGTCAGGATACGGATTTAAACGTTTGTAGCATTATTTTCCGTCGAAGAATAATATACAGGCCTATGTTAACATAAGAATATTTTAAGGGAAGCCTGAATTTTTCAGATGGAAAATGAAGGTTTTATTTTTTTTCAATATTAATTTAACGGAGGTTAGTTATGAAAAGGTCTGGTAAGAAAGCAATATCGATGCTGCTTGTAATTGGAGTGATAATATGCTCCGCTTCACCTGCTTACGGTGCTGTCAGTGATGATGTGCTGAATTCCACAATTAAGAATACTGCAGAATATCTCTATAAGGCGGTACCCGACCCTCAGGTTGGTTCCATAGGAGGTGAATGGACGGTTTTAGGGCTTGCCCGTTCAAAATACGAAGTTCCGGATGAATATTACCAAAAATATTATTCTGCCTTGGAAAAGTATGTTAAGTCTATGGACGGCAAGCTTCATGACAAAAAATATACGGAATATTCACGAGTTATTGTTGCTTTATCTTCAATAGGCAAGGATCCGTCGAATGTTGGAGGGTACAACCTTCTGACTGCTCTTGGGGACTATGATAAGACCATTTGGCAGGGATTAAACGGACCTGTATGGGCTCTCATAGCTCTTGATTCAGGAAACTACGATATTCCAAAGAACTCGGAAGCTGAAACTCAGGCTACCAGGGATATGTACATACAGAGAATATTGGATTGCCAGCTGCCTGACGGCGGATGGTCATTGTTTGGAGGTACTTCTGCCGCGTCATCGGGCGATGGCGTATCGGATCCCGATATTACCGGCATGGCTTTACAGGCTCTTGCTAAGTATCAGGACAGAGATGATGTAAAAAAGGCAACAGAAGAAGCTCTTAACTGTATGTCTGAAAAACAGGATGAAGAGGGAGGATTCTCCAGCTGGGGGTCAAAAAATTCCGAAAGCTGTGTTCAGATGATAGTTGCATTATCGGAGCTGGGTATTCCCATCGATGATTCTCGTTTTGTTAAAAATGGTAAAACTATGCTTGATGATCTTATGACATTTTACAGGGAGGGAAAAGGATTTGTGCACGTTGAAGATGGCGGCGGTTCTGATTTGATGGCAACGGAACAGGCACTTTACGGTCTTGTTGCGGTACAGAGATTAAGAGACGGAAAAGATAGTCTTTATAGAATGAGCAATTCTGAAGAAGTTGAAGGATCATTGCCGGAAACAACCGGTGGAGACGGATTGCCGGGTAAAAATGACGCTGTAAAATCTATGCCCGTAGTGGAATCTGGAAAAACTTTTGATGACATAGCAGGCATGGATTGCCGGGCGGCAATTGAATCTTTGGCTTCCAGAGAAATTATTAACGGTAAAACAGAAAATACATTTGAGCCTGAATCTACAATGACCAGGGCGGAATTTGCCGCAATCATTGTACAGGGACTGGGACTTAAGCCGCAATCAAATAATAAGTTCACAGATGTTGCTTCTGACGACTGGTATGCAGGATATGTTGGAACGGCCAGTGACCTGGGAATCATAGCCGGTACTCCTGAAGGTGTTTTTTTACCTAACGGAACTATTACCAAGCAGGAGGCTGCCGTAATGGTTGCCCGTGCCGCGAAGCTGTGCGGAATTGATACTGCTGTAGATGACAGGATGATAAAAGATACTTTGGCACAATTTACGGACTATGTTAAAGCTGAAGACTGGGCAAGAGAATCCCTCGCATTCTGCTATAAGGAAAATATTCTCGACCAGAACGATATTGAAATCAGTCCTGATTCTTTGATAATTCGATGTGAAATTGCGCAGATGCTGTTTAATATGCTTGATGATGCTAATCTTTTATAAGCACATATGTACAGAGGGATTTAAATGAAAATTAAGATAACAAGAAATAAAATTATTGCTTTTGCAGCAATAATTGCACTCCTGGCGGCGGCCTTCTGGTATGGGGGCAACGCCCCCGGCCTTCAGGGGTGGAATGTATCTTCAGACTCAGAGGACGGCGGCGATGCGGCTGTGGTTTCTGAAAATGCAGGTTTAACTGATGAAGAAGAGACAGAAAAACACAAGCAGGAAAAAAATGATGATTCAGATGATTCAATAAATAATGAAAATGAAGAAAAAAGCGATAAAGCAGATACGACTGCTGAAGAAGAAAATGGCGCCGAAACTGATTCACCTGAGAAGCGGGGAATAGAAACACGTCCGGGAGGAGCGGAAGCAGGTCTCAGCGCTGATGAAAAGGTCAATCTTGCTAAAGAAATATCAGATGCAGAAGGGTCATCACCCGGTATGGTTAAGGGCTCTAAAGAATATTCTCAGTCTGAAGGGATGTCTATTAACGAAGAAACAGGTAAGGACAAGTACCTGACAGACCCTGTTCCTGAGGGAAAGCCTTTGCCGGTGGAGCCTCAGGATATTGAAATATCGGATACGGAATATAAATGCACTCTTTCTGTGCGATGCGATACCATTCTTGATAACATCGATTGGCTTGATCCGGAGAAGGCTGAACTGGTTCCTGAGGACGGAGTAATTTTTCCATCAACGGAAGTTACATTTTATGAAGGAGAAAGTGTGTTAAATGTACTTCAGAGAGAAATGAAAAAGGCAAAGATTCATATGGAATTTGAAAATACACCTATGTATAATTCTGCTTACATCGAAGGTATAAACAATCTTTATGAGTTTGACTGCGGAGAACTGTCAGGCTGGATGTACAAGGTAAACGGGTGGTTTCCCAACTACGGATGTTCAAGGTACCAGCTTAAGGATGGAGATACAGTAGAGTGGGTATTCACCTGCGATCTGGGTGTGGATGTAGACGGATATTATTCTTCAACGGGGCAATAAGATGAAGGATGCTTTTTCAGGTTATCATCCACTGGTAAATTTTTTATACTTTGCCTTTATTTTTTTGTTCTCTATGGTGTTTATGCATCCCATTTGTCTTGGTGTGTCGCTTATTTCTTCATTTATATATTCTATATACTTAAGGGGGAAAAAGGCTGCAAAATTTAATTTTGCCTTTCTTCTTCCTATGCTTTTGATTACCGCTTTAGTAAACCCTGCTTTTAATCACGAAGGAGCAACAATTCTTACATATTTTCATACGGGAAATCCTCTTACTTTTGAATCTATGATTTATGGGGTTGCTGCTGCGACCATGTTGGCGTCAGTGGTATGCTGGTTTTCCTGCTACAATGAAATCATGACGTCGGACAAATTTGTGTATTTGTTTGGGAGAATAATTCCTGCCATGTCCCTTATTTTATCTATGTCCTTAAGGTTTGTTCCCAGGTTAAAGCATCAGATTAAGGTTGCATCTGATGCCCAGAGGTGCATAGGCAGGGACGTTTCAAACGGCAGTATACTGAGCCGCGCCCGCCATGGCATTACTATTTTGTCCATAGTGATAACATGGGCGCTGGAAAATGCCATTGAAACGGCCGACAGTATGAAAAGCCGTGGATACGGTTTACCCGGCAGAACGGCTTTTTCTATTTACAGATTTGATGCAAGGGATAAAAATGCTATTACGGCGATTTTAATTTTAGGAGCTTATGTGCTTCTTGGAGGTATAGCCGGCGGGCTTAAATGGAGATATTTTCCTACAATCAAGGGTAGAATGGGTGAATTTTATACAATTTCTTTATATCTGGCATACGTGGCTCTATGCCTTGTGCCGGTAATTGTTGACAGAAAGGAAGAGCAGCAATGGAAAGCTACTCAATTAAAGATTTAAGTTTTTCATATCCGGAGCAGAAAAAACTTGTTCTTGATCATATTACGCTTACAGTAAAAAAAGGAGAGTTTCTTGTGTTCTGCGGACCTTCCGGCAGTGGAAAGACAACTTTCCTCAGGCAGCTTAAATCGGTTATTTCTCCTCACGGAGCAAAAACAGGCAGTATTTTATTTGAAGGTACTCCACTTGAAGAGCTTAATCAGAGGGAACAGTCTTCCCGCATAGGTTATGTACTCCAAAGCCCGGAAAACCAGTTGGTAACCGATAAAGTCTGGCACGAGCTTGCCTTCGGCATGGAAAGTTTGGGATTTGATACTCCTGCAATACGTCTTAGAGTTGCGGAAATGGCTTCTTTTTTTGGAATACAGAATTGGTTTTATAAAAATGTGGAAGAACTTTCCGGAGGTCAGAAACAGCTTCTGAACCTGGCTGCTATAATGACGATGCAGCCCTCTGTTCTCATTCTGGACGAGCCTACAAGCCAGCTTGATCCTATTGCTGCTTCTGATTTTCTTGCAACTGTGTCAAAAATAAACAGGGAGATTGGAACAACAATCATTCTTACGGAACACAGGCTTGAGGAAGCAATGCCGCTTGCGGACAGGGCAGTGGTTATGGATAAGGGAAAAATTATTGCCGATGGCACACCTAAGGAAGTGGGACAGATTTTAAGAAGGGAAAACCATAAAATGTTTCTTGCCATGCCGGTTCCAATGAGGATTTATGCCGGAGTGCCCAATGATCTTAGTTGTCCTGTAACGGTCAGGGAAGGTCATCAATGGCTGGATGCTTTTGCAAAAAAACACAGTGTTAAATCTATAGGGAGCCATAAGGCTGATCCTGTGGACAGGGGCATGCCGGCTGCTGAATTAAAAGAAGCCTGGTTCAGGTATGAAAAGGATATGCCTGACGTGGCAAAGGGCGTGTCAGTATGTGCATACCCAGGAGAATTTCTTGCTATACTGGGAGGAAACGGAACTGGAAAAACTACGACCTTGTCTCTTATTTCAGGCCTTAACAGGCCTTATAGAGGAGATGCGTTACTTTTTGGAAGAAATATATCTAAAGTTCCCGACAGCGAAAAATTCGGCGGTATGTTGGGAGTATTACCTCAAAATCCTCAATCACTTTTTGTTAAAAAATCTGTTGAGCTGGATTTGTACGAAATGCTCAAGGGCCTCAGGCTTTCAAATGAAGAGCAGAAAAAACGTGTAGATCGCGTTTCCCGTATATGTGAACTTACAGAACTTATGGACAGGCACCCCTATGATCTGTCAGGAGGGGAGCAGCAAAGGGCCGCACTGGCAAAAGTGCTTCTTACAGAGCCTAAGCTTCTATTGCTGGACGAACCTACGAAAGGCATGGATGCGGAATTTAAAATTACGTTTGGAGGGATCTTAAAAAGGCTGTTGTCTCAGGAAGTATCTGTTGTAATGGTCAGCCATGACATAGAATTTTGCGCTCAGTATGCAGACAGGTGCGCTTTGTTTTTTGATGGCGGAATTGTAACGGAAGGGAAGCCGTCGGAATTTTTTTCAGGGAACAGCTTTTATACCACTGCTGCAAACCGCATGTCCAGAAATATTTTGCCGTATGCTGTAACAGCTGAGGATGTTATAAGGGCATGTGGAGGAAATCCTCTTAATTTAGACTCAGGTGGAACTGGAGATGAATATGATTTAACTTACGGAATTGATGAAAATAAAGATAAGAATAATGATTCTGTTACACCTTCCCAAAAAACGGAAAATACGTGGGGTAAAAAAAGAATGATTGTTTCTGCCGTTTCTCTGATTATTGCGATTTTTGCGGCTGTAAAAGTTTTTCCGATTATTTCGGGGCATACCTGGTCTTCCCTTATTGGCGTGAGGGAGTCTGAAGGCATCGGTCAATGGAAATATGCAATTTTGACGGTATTGTTTACAGTTTCTGCCGCTGTTTTCTTTATGACGGTATTTCAGAGAAGCAATCCGCCTCCTCTGTCTGTAATACAAGTGGAAAAAGACAAACGAAAGCTTTCAAAAAGAACTGTTGTGGCATCAGTACTTATACTATGCCTTATTCCGTTTACTATTTTTTTTGGGGTATACTACCTTGAAAATAAGAAATATTATTTTATATCGCTGTTAATTATATTGGAAACCATGATACCATTTGCCATGATATTCGAAGGGAGGAAGCCACAGGCCAGAGAACTTGTAATTATTTCTGTTCTTTGTGCCATTGGTGTTGCCGGGCGGACTGCATTTTTTATGCTGCCCAATTTTAAACCTGTGGCAGCAATATGCATAGTATCCGGAGTTGCATTTGGAGGAGAAAGCGGATTTATGGTAGGCGCAATGACCATGCTTTTGTCAAATGTAATGTTCGGCCAGGGAACATGGACTCCCTGGCAGATGTTTGCCATGGGGTTAATCGGATTCCTTGCAGGTGTTTTGTTCAAAAAAGGTCTGCTGCGCCGGGACCGTATATCTATGGCAGTATTCGGAGGCATTGCTGTGTTCATTATATATGGCGGCATTATGGATCCTGCTTCGGCAATAATGTTTCAGGATAAAATTAATTGGCCCATAATAGCTACATATATGGTTATGGGAGTTCCTATAAACCTTGTTCATGCTTCGGCGACGGTTTTTTTCCTTTTGTTGATAGGTGAGCCTATGCTTGAAAAACTGGACAGAATAAAAATTAAATATGGGTTGATGGAAGAATAAAAAAATAAGAAGAATAAAAAAATAAAAGGAACTGTAAGCAGGGCTCATTAATTTATTCTGTCATTTCGATTATTTCCTTTATTCTGTTAAGAAGATGGTCGGCAATATAATAAGTTGTTTCAAAATGTACATAATCAAGTATATTTTCATCCCACAAAAGCTTAAGTTGTGCGGGAAACTCGTCGTCACAGTCCCAGAACTGTATCATAACCGGAAGAAAATCAAATGTTTTTATTATATAGCTAATGTCTGCATAGTTTGCTGGTTTACCGTGAAGAATCAGGCATGCTTTTTCAAACTCCTTGCATTTTCCGGAAAAGCTTTTGGCATAGCGGTCAAAATGGCTGCTTGCTACAAAGGTACCGGAATGTGCCAGGCGGCTTACGCTTTGTATTGTATCCCACCGTCCTGATAGCTTTGGTTCATCTTTTGAATAATAAAACAGGTCTAAAAACGACATGATCTCGTTAAAACCCGCCTTGGTTTCATATGATCGGCCATCTTTTGAGTTTTCTGTAATTCCGGCTTGCCGGTTTATGCGGTATTTTTGCCCTACAAAATCAATGTACAAATATTGTTTATCTAAGTTAAGGTTAAATTTTTTCGCTATGGCTTCATGATCCCATTTAATAAATTCAAGTTGTAATTTCTCGCTTTGAATTTGGTAGTTTGATTTTTTCTGGTTCATATAATCGCTCCTTTTCAAAATTAGATATTTACTTTCTTTACATTATTTATTTTATAACGAGGCAGTTCGGTAATACAATGTTATTCTTATTACTTATATATTATAACGTTTTCAATATTTTAGCAAGTAATTTAAATGCATCAAAATAAATTATTTTTTTACACTTTATTAAGAAAAAAATGACAAATACAGCAATATTGCTCTGATTTATGGTATATTCCCCAGATTTATTGACATACTAAGGGAATAGAGGTATTATATGTTTTAAATAATTAATATTTGATTTGTTAATATGTTATAGAAAGTGGGTAGAATATGAAAGTTGTTTTTTTAATTCCTGCAGGTGATGTACGTAGGTTAACTATTTACAGAATCGGAAATAAGCTGTATGGTCATTCTAATTCTGTTACAGGCCCTCTCGTTTTAGGGCATATACTCAAAAATGCCGGACATGACGTTTCGGTTTATGAGGAACTTTATGACAATATAGACTATTCAAAGTTTGTGGACGTGGATGTGTTTTGTCTTTATACCATGACATCTACGGTACCGAGAGCATATTTTCTTGCAGATAAGCTGCACAGAGAAACAAATGCACGTGTGCTTATAGGGGGAATGCATGCTTCCGTAATGCCGGATGAAGCTGCACAATATGCGGACCAGGTTGTTGTTGGAGAAGGGGAGACAGTGATCCTTGATGTAGTGGAAGGAAGAATTACGGACAAGATCGTTTATGCTCAATGTCTTAAAAACCTTGATGATGCACCTTTCCCCGACTATTCGCTGCTTAAGACACGTTGTGAATGTGCTAACGTTTTATCTACCAGGGGATGCCCTTTTTGTTGTTCCTTCTGTACTACGTCCCGCATGTTTCACCCCTATAGGGAAAGAAGCATCGACAGTGTAATAGAGGAATTGCGGTACTATAAGAAAATAGGCTTTAAATATATGAACTTTGAAGATGACAATTTTACTGCCAATAAAGAACGTGCCAAGGAAATCTGCCGTCGTATGATAGATGAAGACTTAGTTTTTAATGAAACATTTTTTTTCGGGCGTACAGATATGGCTAATGATGAGGAATTGCTGAATTTATGCCAGAAAGCTCATCTAACCCGAACTTTGGTGGGCATTGAGTCCTTAAATCAGGAATCTTTGGATGTCATAAATAAGCACCAGAGTATTTCTGATATTGAAAGATGCGCCCAGGCACTTGCCAAGCATAAAATACGCCTTATTGCCAGTGTTGTTTTGGGTATTGATACCGACAGCGGCGACGATATAAAACGAAGTATTGATTTTGCAAAGGGAATTAATGCTTACCAGCTTCAGCCTGCAATTTTGACACCTTTTCCGGGGACGGCTGACTATGAGCAGTATGAGTCGGAAAATAGGATGATTTCAAAAGACTGGAGTATTTATGACATGATGAATGTGACGTTTTTACCAAAAAAAATGACGCCTTGGGAATTACAGAAGGAGTTTTTCGGTGCACTAAAACGATTTTACACGTTCACTTCGTCATTTAAGATCGGAAAGTTATTCGGAGTAAACTATGGAATTCGTCGTGCAGGGCTGAGTATCGTAGTAAAACTTGCTGTTCCATTGCTACATCTTTTGGCATTACTTGCTAAAAATACAAACTTGTATAAAATCAAACACATAAATTTTAATCCACGTACACAGGAAAGCTGATCTGTACAATCAAACAAATATATCCGTAACCTTACTTTATAAAATAAATGATAAGGTTACGGATTTTTATCAGGCTAAATTTGAATTAATTTTCATTCGGGTTTTCTATAATACCTATAAACAAGGGCAAGCCGTTTTCTAAATCGACTATTCCGTAAACGAAAGGTCTGTCGAATGTGAGTTCCTGAATCTGCATAGGTGCTGATGTAGCCCCAATTCCGATAGATGTTACTGCTGACGCTTCTGTACCTTTTTCATCTACCTTTATAAATGTTTTATGTTTTACATCGGATATGCATAAATCTTTGTTCCGGCTTTTTTGCATTAGTGAAAAATCTGCGTTATTTGGGTCAAAAGCAGTTTTCATGCCCATGTTAGATAATTCTTCAATTAAGCTGTCTTCATAGTTACTTTCAAATTTTGGAATAGAAAGATTAATAGTTTTGTTTTCTTTATTTTTAATCAGTTTCCATATCTTATTAGCTGAAAAATTATTTATCATTTCTCTGGGAGTTTCTCCTTCAGGCGGTAAAAGTGCTACAAGTGCAAACTTTTCCCCAACATACGGAAGAAGTACTCCTTCAGTTCCATCTGAGGATAAATAGCTCATATCTCCTCTGCGATGCATAAAGTCAATATTTTCAGTTTTCTCGGAAGAGTTGAAGACTTGTTTGTATGTATTATTTGAACTGAAAGGATCTTTCCAGTCTCCTTTAAAATAAACAGCATTTATTAAGCAAATCATTATATCATCATTGATTTGATCTATGATTTTATCTATAGTTCCGTTGGTTGCATCCTTTACCCATTCATTGATTGTATCAGGTGCTTTTTTATCATTAAAATCCAGGCTTTTTAACGATGCTGAATAGTAGTCGCCGTTTTTTTGCAGAAATTCTTCATCAGCTTCAAATCCTTTTCTGTACCAAATTGAATTTGCTACGGTTAAATCAATACTTTCAACATTAGAATTTAAATCATTCATCCATTCTTTGAGTCCTTTGTTTAATTCGTCTTCTGATATTCCTCCTGCTTTAAGGGTATTTTTCATATCTGTTTTCGTTTGACCACAGGCTCCGTTTTGGGTCATTGACAGCGCTGTATAAACAGACAGCGGAGATACCATTATATTTCCGGGTTTTTCGGATGACTGTTTGAAAAAATCCCAGGAAAAATTTAAGTAAGATTTTTTTAATTTTTCATTCATTGGGTCTGTCATATGATCATACACCTCGTTTGAATATTCATCTGTCAAATCCTGTGGCACTCCAGCGCAGCCGGTAACAGACATTGTAAAAACAAGCATGCATGAAATTAAAAAGTTTTTTTTCTTATTCAATACAAACACCTCCATATTCTTTTGACGTTTTTTTTTGAATTAAGTTCCAGGATTAGGCTCAAACAATTTATTTTTAATATATTTTGGAATAAAGCAATTGAACAAGGCATATAAATTAACTGTATAGGAAAGTGCATATTTCGCAGGGGAGGGATTATTATTACTAATTTAGATATATATGAAGATATAGCAAGAAGGACGAAGGGCGAAATATATTTGGGCGTCGTCGGTCCTGTGCGTACGGGAAAATCTACATTTATTAGAAAATTTTCTGAAAATTTAATGCTGCCCAATATAGAAGATGAATATATAAGGGAAAGGGCAAAGGATGAAATGCCCCAAAGCGGTACAGGAAAGACTGTTACAACAACAGAGCCTAAATTTGTACCCGGGGAAGCAGTAAATGTAACATTTGATGACAATATAAGCGCAAAGTTAAGGCTGATTGACTGTGTAGGCTATATGATCCCCGGAGCCATAGGCAACATGGAAGGTGAAATACCGAGGCTTGTAAGTACTCCATGGAACGAGGAGCCTATACCATTTGCAGATGCTGCTGAAATAGGAACAAGAAAAGTAATCAAAGACCATTCTACAATAGGTGTTTTGGTTACAACCGACGGGAGTATAACTGATATCAACAGGGACAATTATATTATGGCTGAAGAAAGGGTAGTGAAAGAACTAAAAGAAATAAATAAACCATTTGTAATTATTTTAAATACTACGCACCCTTCGGATGAAAACACAAATGTGCTGGCTTCCCAGCTTAATGAAAAATATGATGCACCCGTACAGGTTTTAGACCTGATGAATTTAAAGACGGATGATATTGACAATGTATTGGAAAATGTATTGTATGAATTTCCTATTAAGGAAATTAATGTGGATTTGCCAAAATGGTTTGACGGCCTTACATTTGATTATTCGCTAAAGAAGGATTTGATAAGTACCCTTAAAGATGATTTCGAAGATTACTATAAACTCAGCGACTTTAATACTGACAACATTTTCTCTGAAGGAAATGATTATGTTGAAGATTTTTATGTTAAGAATATTGAGCTTGGAACCGGAAGCATCAACATGAAAATAGATCTTGATAATTCGTATTATTACAAAGTTATAAGTGAGCTGTCGGGGGAAGAAATTACCGGAGAACATCAGATATTGAAACTTATAGGGGATTTGTCCAAGACAAAGGACAGCTATAAACGTGTTGAAGCTGCCATTAGTGATGCAAAGGCTAATGGATATGGTTATGTATCGCCGGCCATAGGAGATATGACTATTGAAAAGCCTGAAATATTCAAAGAAGGCGGCAGGTATGGAATTAAAATCAAGGCTCAGGCTCCGTCTCTGCATATTTTCAATGCAGGCATAAATACGGAAGTTTCTCCTGTTATAGGTACTAAGGCACAAAGTGAGGATTTAATGAACCATCTTGCCGATCAGATAAAAGATAACCCCAAGAGCATATGGGATGCAGAGATATTCGGGAAGACACTTTACAGTTTGATAGATGAGCAGCTTGAATCCAAACTTACTGCAATGCCCGAAAATGCAAGAAGAAAGCTTAAAAAAACAATCGAAAAAATTGTTAATGACGGTTCGGGCAGCATAATATTTCTGATAATATAAAGCAAGTAGCAAAAGATGCTCCCCGCAAATTATTATGGATGAACAGGAGTTCATCTATTTTTTTGTCGTTAGTCATTAATTGTATAAAAATGTCTTTTATCCCCAAATTTTTTTCTTATTCGTCTGAATATTGTAGTAATAATATTTAAAATCAATCATATATGGCTTGCCAAATAAATAAAATTTATGTTATAATACATCATGTATAAAAGGAATTTTTAAATTTAAGCAAGTAAAACTGAGGCTTTAAAAATGGGTAAAAAAAAAACTTTGGTTTAAAAAATTTTTTCTTTTGTTTTGCATTGGTATGCACAGTTATTTACATATTTCAAAGTATTAGCGGTTCAACTGAAACAATGCTTGTTGAAAACGGGAATTTAGAGGATGTTATAAATGCTGACGGTGTAGTTGTGAAAGATGAAAAGGTCTATAATGCATCTGTCGGTGGCAGCGTAACATATTATTGCGAAGATGGAGAAAAGGTAAAAGCAGGCCAGCTTGTAGCGGATTTAAACACCGATACAAGCTCTGCTGGTATAAATAAACAAATGGCTGAAATCCAGAAAGTCATTGACCAAAAATATGATTCAAATAATTCAAAAGTCAGTGCTGTAGTTTTATCACGGGATTCCCTTGCTTCATTTGAAAATGAAGTTCAGGTGAGTATTTTAAATAATGACTTGAACGGGGTTTACAGTATTGTTGGACAAGTAGGCAATAACAGTAGTATGCCTATAAATGAAGGTAATGAAGCTAACTATGAGCAATATGACATCAGTCAGCTAGAGTCTTTAAAGAATGGTCTTGCAAAAAGCGTTTCAACTCATAAGGTCCAGTATTATTCAGCACGTCCGGGGTTGATTACATATAAAATTGACGGGTTGGAAGATGGATACAAATATGAAAATGTTTTTGATATGACTCCAAGCAGTACTGTCAGGAAAGATTATACTCTGTCAGATATGAGCCGGAAGGAATCAGTTGCTGAAAATGAGGGTATATTTAAAATTATCAGGAATTTTGATTACTATATAGCAGCTACCGTAGATAATGAAAAAGCAAAGTTGTTTGAAGCAGATAAATACATAAAGGCGAGGATAATGTCGGACGACGGTCAGCAGTATGAGGCCTGGGGTTACATTAAAAAAATAAATTACGGCAGCGAGCAGTCTGTATTAATATTGTATTTTGACGATTATTTTTATAAAATATATGACAAACGCTATGTGAACCTGGAACTTATAACCGATACATATGAGGGATTGAAAATAAGCACTAAGGCTCTGACACAGCTGAATGGATTAACAGGAGTATATGTTCAGGATGCAAGCAAAATAATTAAATTCTTTCCAGTTGAAGTTTTAGGTAAAAATGAAAATTATGCAATAATATCTGCAGGTGAATATATAGGAGAGCATGACAGGAGAGTAATAGATATTAATGGCAAGTCATATTCGACTGTAAAAATCTTTGATAAAATAATATTGGAGCCTGAAAAGGTATATGACGGCCAGATAGCGGATTAGGAGGCTTATTGTGAGCATTAAGGAAAATATAGATGGTGTTTTGGAAAGAGTAGCTGCTGCCGCAAGGCGTTCAGGCAGATCACCTGAAGATGTTAAGGTAATAGCTGTTTCCAAGACTGTAGATGCACAAAGAGCAAGAGAAGCAGTGGAGGGTGGTTTAATTAACTTGGGAGAAAACAGGGTTCAGGAGCTGGTCAGCAAGTATGAGCAGCTTTCGGACATAGATGTTAAATGGCATTTAATAGGCCATTTGCAGAGAAACAAGGTAAAATACATAATTGATAAGGTTGTTCTTATTCATTCACTTGAAAGCCTTGACCTTGCAAAAGAAATTAATAAGAGAGCTTTGCAGCACAATATGACGGCCAATGTTCTTATCGAATTAAATATTGGTCAGGAAGAAAGTAAATTCGGTCTGGATGAAGATTCTGTTTATGATTTTGTTAAATCCATGGAGCAATTTGCTAATATAAAAGTTTTAGGTCTTATGACTGTGGCTCCTTTTAGCGAAAATCCGGAAAATGTAAGGTGTGTCTTTAGGAAAATGAAAGAAATATTTGATAAAATTTCAGAAATGAAACTTACAAATACTGAAATGAAATATTTATCCATGGGAATGACTAATGATTTTGAAATTGCAATTGAAGAAGGAGCCAATATGGTAAGAATAGGGACTGCTATATTTGGCAAAAGAATATATAAGACTTTCTAAGGAGGAAATGGAATGGGAGTAATGGAAAAAGTAAAGGATTTCATAGGCATCACGGATTTAGACGAAGATTATGAAGAGGAGGAAATTGCTGCTGAAAATGAAAGCGGTAGACCGGGGAGAATGGAAACTTATACAAGGAAAAACAATGTAATTAAGGTTCATTCTAACACTGATATGAAAGTCTTTATATGTGAGCCAGCAAAGTATGAGGATTGTACCAAAGCTGTTGATGAAATAAAAAATAGAAAAGTTGTTGTTCTAAATATTGAAGGTATGGAATTGGAGCTTCAGAAACAGGTTTTTGAATTTATTAAGGGCGCTGTTTATGCATTGGAAGCAAGCATACAAAAAATATCTAACGGAATTTTTGTTTTAGCCCCCAATAATGTTCAAATTGACGGAAGACTAAGTGACAGATACGAAAGGAATTTTTACTACAAATAAGGAGCGTTTATGTACCAAATTAAAATAGCCCTTATCCTACTATTTAGAATCATAGATTCTTTAATACTAGTGAGAGTGCTGTTATCATTTTTCCCAACCCTACAACTATCAAGGATTTCTTACTTTATCTATCAGATGACTGAGCCTATACTGGCTCCTTGCAGAGCAATTTTAGATAAACTGGGATTAGGCATGGGAATGTTTGATTTTTCTCCTATACTGGCGTTTTTAATTTTAGGTTTAATACGAAACTTGCTGGTTGCCTTTTAAAAGTTAAAATGTTAAATGCTAAAGGTTAAAAATTTTAAAGGAGAAAAAATGAAAGATTTAAATAAATATTATGATTTTATAAAAGACGAAGAAACAAGAAGCTCAGTAAAAAAAATTGTTGACAAAGTTTTATATGTCAATAAAAATTTTACAACTGCAGTCTCGGATTTCACAAATCCTTATGTTGCAAAACTTAGCATACCTTTAATAGAGAACTATAATATTAAATTTGAACTTTTCCCCTCATTTGAAAATAGTGAGAGGAAAGTTTTCATTTTATACCCTGATTATCTTAACAGCGTCGACAGCAACGAATTTATAACAGGGCTGCGTGTACACAACAGCTCAAAATTTAAAAACCTGAGCCATAAAGATTATTTGGGATCTTTGATGTCTTTGGGTATAAAACGAAATAAGACAGGAGATATTTATGCGTATGATGATTACGCAGATATAGTAGTTCACAATGATATTTCTGATTACATAATGTACAATCTGGATAAAATAGGGCATAATAAGGTTGAAATAGAAAAAATAAAAGCAGATGATGTTAATTTTAAGGAACAAGAGCATGTTGTATTAAAAATAACATGTTCCTCCATGAGATTGGACGGCATAGTAAAGTATATTACAACCAAATCAAGAGAAAAAGCATCAGATATGGTAAAGGCAGGAAACGTAAAAGTCAACTTTTGCGTTGAAAACAATGTTTCGGCTGAAGTTAAGGAAGGAGACATGATTTCCATAAGCAGGTACGGAAGGTTTAAAATTTCGTGTATATCCGGTGTAACCAAGAGAGGAAAAAATAAGGTTGAAGTCAAACATTACATTTAGTGAGGCATGTATGAATATATTGACAGGAATAATACTTGTGGCTTCTGTAATATTGGATCAGGCAACAAAAAAATGGGCTTCAGATGCGCTAAAAAGCGGATCGATTAAAGTAATAGGAAATTTTTTGCGATTTACATATGCAGAAAACAAGGGTGCAGCCTTTAGCATACTTCAAAATCAAAGAATCTTTTTTATAATAATTACTTTGATCATGATGGCGGTATTGGCTTATATTTATTTTGGCAGCAAAACATCAAGACCGTCAAAAATTTCAATTGTCATGATTGCAGGAGGTGCTGCAGGAAATTTTATAGACAGGGTTCGATTGGGATACGTAGTGGATTTTATTGATGTAAGGTTTGGCAGCTTTTATAACTTTCCAATATTTAATATTGCAGACAGTTTTGTGGTTTGCGGAACAATATTGATGATTATTTTAATCTTTATTAATAAATTTGAAAAGAGTGAGACTGATGGCTTCTGATAAAATGGATTTAACCGGCAATGTTGATGAAGTTGAAAATGAAGGCGGTGAAATCACAATTATATCAGACAAAGATAATGAGAGAATTGACGTTTATATTTCAGCCTGTTTAAAAAATGTTTCCCGAAGCTTTGTGCAAAAACTTATTATTTCCGGGAACATTACGGTTAATAATAAAAATACAAAGGCAAATTATAAAATAAAAACAAACGATTTAATACGAATAATATTTCCAAAGCCTGAGACCTTTGATGTTAAGCCGGAAAACATACCTATCAATATAGTTTATGAGGATGATGATTTAGCTGTTATAAACAAGCCGCAGGGCATGGTGGTTCATCCGGCGCCCGGGCATTATTCCGGAACATTGGTAAACGGGCTGATGTATCACCTAAAAAGTTTATCATCTATAAACGGCGATATGCGGCCCGGAATAGTACACCGACTTGATATGAATACCTCCGGCCTGATGATTGTGGCTAAAAACGACAGATCACATATTTTTTTAGCTAAATGCCTTAAAGAGCATTCTATAAACAGAATTTATTATGCATTGGTTGAGGGGAATATTAAAGATGATTCGGGAGTGATAGACGCACCCTTAGGAAGAAGTGAAAAGGACAGAAAAAAACGTGCCGTAACTTACAAAAACAGCAAAAATGCTGTGACAAATTTTGGGGTAATAAAAAGGTATGGCAGTTATACGTTAATTAAATTAAAACTTGAAACTGGAAGGACTCATCAAATAAGGGCGCATATGAAGTATATTGGACATCCTGTTGTGGGGGATAATGTTTATGGATGCAAGTCAAATAATTTTAAACTTAAAGGTCAGCTTTTGCATTCAAAGTCCTTGGGATTTGTGCATCCAACAACAGGAGAATATATGAAATTTGACAGTCAGCTTCCGGAATATTTTACAAAAGTTTTAAAGATTATCGGAGGATTTTATGAAAACTAAAGCAATAATAATGGATGAAAAGGCTATCGACAGAGCTTTATTCCGAATTTCCCACGAGATAATAGAAAGAAACAAGGGCGTTGAAAACCTTGTTATTATAGGAATAAAGACCAGAGGTTGGCCCTTGGCGTTGAGGCTTGTAGATAAAATAGAAAAAATTGAAGGCTCAAAGGTTCCTGTTTTTCCTCTGGATATAACATATTACAGAGATGACTACGAAAAAGACGACAGGGCACCGATGTTGGTTAAAGCTTTTGATTACGATATAAAGGACAAAACGGTGGTACTGGTTGATGATGTTTTATATACCGGCAGGACAGCCAGAGCAGCATTAGATGCGGTGGTAGACCAGGGAAGACCCTTGAATGTTGAATTTGCGGTTCTTATTGACAGAGGCCATAGAGAGCTTCCCATACGAGCTGATTTCATCGGCAAAAACGTTCCTACATCAAGAAACGAGAGAATAGGCGTAAAACTTGAAGAAACAGATGGGACCAATCAGGTGGTAATAACTGAATAGTTGGAATTTCAATGAAAATATGCAATTTCAAGCTGCTAAGGATAACATAAATACTAAACATAAGTAACAATAATACTAAATACAAAACGAACTAAATTGAAGCTTAGAACAGATTTTAAATCCATGAAAAAGGGAGTAAAATATGTTCAAGAATTTCACCCAAAAAAAATAAACCTTCTTGTTTTTAATAGTATATTTAGATAATTTTCTGAGTAAACAGCTATTTCCATTATATAGTTTACTTTAACAGTAATAAAGCAAAGAATGTTGATAATTTTACAGCGAAAATAGAAGTTAAGGATATTTTAGAAGAGCACTGGCTTAATAAAAATTATATAATAGTGGACGGCAAAAGGTTAAAATGCGATTATAGCATTAGCAATGCAGACGAATTGTTGAACGTTACCTTAAGAATTGAATATTTCAATGATATAATAAAAGAAAATGACATTGATTATGAATTAATACAGGAAATAATTTACAATAATCAAAATAGTTAGGAGAAACAGTAAATGACCTCATCTTTATTTTAGAAACCTCTTGACAAGTGTGTATTAAATGTGTATAATTGTATTGTGAGGAGGTAGAGATGAAGCGAACGGATTTAATAAAAAAGCTTGAAAGTATCGGTTTTAAGTTCGAAAGACACGGCAGTAAACACGACATATACATAAAAGGTAAAGACCATGAACCAATCCCAAGACACAGAGAAATTAACGAAAGACTCGCAAAAGCAATCCTAAAGAGATGGGGGCTGTAAAATCCCCATGCTTCTTTTAATTATACATACTAAATGCATAGGAGGTGTGATTTATGAAAAGTATATACCCTGTTATTTTTACACAAACAGATAATGTTGTATTAGTTGAAGTACCTGATATGGAAATTTTAACAGAAGGGAAAGATATGGCAGATGCTATAGATATGGCAAGAGATGCGATAGGTTTAAAAGGAATATCCATGGAGGATTCAGGAGATTTAATTCCTGCGTCATCGGATATTAAGGATATAAAAATAAGTGATGGAACTTTTGCAGAAGATGGAGAAAATTATGTGTTTCTTGTAGATATTGATTTTGCAGAATATAGAAGGAAGGTTGATAATAAAGTTGTCCGAAGAAACGTAACTCTTCCAAATTGGTTAAACTTAGAGGCGAATAAGGCTCATATTAATGTATCTAAAGTATTACAAGATGCTTTGATGGATAGACTTGAGAGATAAACAAAGTAACTAATTAAAGGCACTTACAATAGTGATATGCCCCCTGTCAAGTAGACAGGATAAATATCTAAAATAAGTGCTATAGACTGCTACGCAGATTTTGTGTGGTAGTCTCCTTTTATGCAATCCATTTTTCTTTATACTTTTGTATTCTTCTATTTACAGGAATAGGATATTGTGCAGGCTCAGATACAGTTAAAGCTTCCTGGCGAACCTCTAATGGTGTTCTGCAACCAAACCGTTCCTGTAACCTCTCGTTATTATAGAAATTCATATATCCATTTATTGCTGCTATTAAAGATTTTTCATCAACAATCTCATACATACAATACATTTCAGATTTTACAATTCCCCAAAACCTTCAGTAGGACCATTATCTGAAACGAGAGAATAGGCGTAAAACTTGAAGAAACAGATGGGACCAATCAGGTGGTAATAACTGAATAATAAAATCGGACTAAGAAGTCGGAAATTAATATTGATGTTTAATCCTTGAAATGTCAGGTTTTACTGTCATCGAATAATTTGTGTCATATATTACAAAACCGGGTTTTGAATTAGGAGGTTTTTTAACATTTGATTTTTTTGTGTAGTCTACCTCTACGGTTCCCGAATTTTTTCCTTTACTATGGTAGGCTGCAATTTGTGCCGCCTCTACATATTCTTCATCCTTAAGCTCATCAACGTTTGTTCTTATAATTACGTGGGAGCCGGGTATATTTTTAGCATGAAACCAGTAATCGTTTTTTTTGGCGGTTTTGAATGTTAGCATATCATTTTGAATGTTATTCCTTCCTACTAATATTTCATGTCCATTGGAGGAAATGTAGGAAATAAATTGTGGCTTATGTTTTTTTTGCTTTTTATTCTTTGATTTTCCCTTCATGATTCCTTCGCTTACGAGTTCACTGTAGATTTCGTCTAAATCATCGATTGTTTTGCAGTTCTCTATTGAGTATAGTATGTTTTCAAGGTATAGAATTTCATTTGATGATTCATTTATAAGATTTTTCAACTCTTGTTCTGCCTTTTTCAGTTTGTTGTACCTTTTGAAAAATTTTTGGCTGTTCTGGGAAAGACTGAGGAGTTTCGGGTCCAGTGGTATTGTTATTTCATTCTGCTGTGGGTCATAATAATTTACAACGGTGAGTTTGTGGTTCTCCGGTGTTTTGTTTATATTTGCAATAATAAGATTCCCATATATCTTATACTTTTCTCTGTTTTCGGCATTAAGAAGTTCATTTCTTCGCTTTTCATTTTTTTTACTGTCCCTTTGGATTTTAGTGTTAATGTTTTTAATGAGATTTGCAGTTCTTTGATTAATTTTATTTTTGTTGTCAAGTTCATTATAATAATCATCCAGTAAAATTCCCGGATTATCATAATGTTTTTTTTCAAAATATCCCATGTGCAAGGCATCTATGCAGTAAAAATCTTGTTGCTGTAAGTTTTCATCCAGGTAAATATTAAATAAATAATCATTTGCTTTTACCTTGTCAAATATATGCTTAAAGGCATCCCATAATTTTTCCCTTTGTTCAACCTTAAGTTCACCTATATATGTGCTTTCGTTTAAATCCGCCAGGCAGCAAATTTCTTTGCTTATAAAAGGGCTTAAGCCTGTGAAGGTTTTATAGAAATAGTTATATATAAGTTTGCCTTCATTTGGCTTTTTTAGTGCGTCATAAAATATTTTGTCAGTTGTTTTCAAAGGATTCAATTTGTTATGTTCAGGAGGAATAACATATTTTGCTCCAGGGTATACCTGTCTTACGGAACTCATGTTTTCCGTCACTCTTTTTATTGAATTTATTATGGTTTTGGTTTGAGAATTTATTAAAATAATGTTGCTGTGTTTGCCCATTATTTCTATTATCAATGATTTATACACTGTTGTATCAAGTTCGTCCTTGCATTCAAATGTTATTTCCAATATCCGGTCAAAGTTGATTTGTTTTATATCTACAATATGGGCGCCTGTCAGGTGTTTCCTCAGTACCATGCAAAACATGGGAGGCTCCATAGGATTTTTATTTGTTATGCCGGTTAAGTGAATTCGGGGGCTGTTGCTTGCTGCGGTCATCAGAAGTCTATAATTTTTGCCGGTATTTCTTATCCCAATTACAATTTCATTTTTATCCGGCTGATAAATTTTATCTACACGTCCTCTTAATAATTTGTTATATAAATCGTTTTTTATGCTGCTTAAAAATATACCGTCCAAAGACATATAAAAAACCTCCATTCTACTTATTATATTGTACCGCAAAAATACATTTATGTCATCATGGTAAATATTTATATTTTTGTTTACTAATCATGTTTTGATGTTATAATTAACTAACGTGGTTTAAAAATATTGATACTTTAGTTGTATCATAGAAATATATGGAGAGCAATATGGCGAATATATTAAGTATGACTGGATATGGCAAGGGTGAACATAATGACGGAAAGAGGGTAATAACGGCAGAAATCAAGACAGTCAACAACAGGTATTGTGATATTAATATTAAATTACCGAGACATTTGCGTTTTTTTGAGGATAATGTAAGAAAAATCTTGAAAAACAGTGTTCAAAGAGGTAGAATAGATGTATATATCAATATGGATTATTTAAGTGAATCCGATGCGGTAATTGTTCCTAACTTATGCCTTGCAAAACAATATAAAGATGCTATTGAGAAAGTAAAAAGCAAATTAGAGATAGATGGCGAAGTTTCACTGGATACGATAATAAAGTTTCAGGATGTATTAATTGCAAAAGAGGATCCGGATGATGAAGAAGAACTTTGCACCTGCGTTGAAAGAGCAATGAACGATGCAGTTGATAACCTTATGGAAATGAGAGCTGCAGAAGGTGAACACCTTGAAACCGACATTAGATCAGGCATGGATAAAATAATTGTTCTAATTGACGAAATAGATAAAAATTCTGAAACAATAGTTGCGGACTACAAGAAAAAATTTGAAACAAGAATAAAGGAACTGTTGGGCAGCAACCACGAACTGGATGAAAACAGGATGTATAACGAAATTGTAATATATGTGGATAAAAGTGACATAAATGAAGAAATTGTAAGATTTAAATCACACATAAATCAGTTTGACGGTGTTCTGAATACAGGAGGACCTGTTGGAAGGAAACTGGATTTTATTATACAGGAAGCAAACAGGGAGATAAATACAATCGGGTCTAAAACAGGAAACTTGGATATAATACAAATGGTAATTGAAACAAAAAACTTATTGGAAAAAATTCGAGAGCAAATACAAAATATAGAATAGGAGATGTTTAAATGGCGGGCAATACCATAAATATAGGGTTTGGTAATATAGCGTTAACCAATAGGATCATAGCAATTATAAGTCCTGAGTCAGCACCTATCAAGCGTGTTATACAGGATACCAGAGAAAAAGGAAAACTTATAGATGCTACTTATGGAAGAAAAACAAGAGCAGTAATAATCACTGACTGCGGATATGTAATACTTTCAGCAATACAGCCGGATACAATGGCTCAAAGATTTGACAACAATAATCACAGCATAAAGTAGAGGTGTGCAATATGGACAACGGATTACTGGTGGTGATATCAGGCCCTTCAGGAGCAGGAAAAGGCACAATATGCAAAAGGCTTAGGGAAGAAACAAATAATTTAAATATTTCGGTATCGGCTACAACACGAAAACCGAGAGATGGTGAAACGGAGGGGGAAAGTTATTTCTTTACTGACGAGGAAGAATTTAAAAAAAAAATAAACAACAGTGAATTTCTTGAATATGCTAATGTTTACGGAAATTATTACGGAACACCTAAAAAAGAAGTATTTAGACAGCTCGAAGAAGGGAATGACGTTATTCTTGAGATAGATATTCAAGGAGCACTGCAGGTTAAAAAGAATTATCCTGAGGGAGTTTTTATTTTTATATTGCCTCCGTCACTTAAAGAGCTTAGAAATAGAATAGAAGAAAGAGGCACCGATTCAAAGGAAGTTATTCTTAGAAGAATGAAGTGTGCGTACGATGAATTAAATTATGTTTTTAAATATGACTATGTAATATTAAATGATGAGGTGGAAGCTGCAGTTAAAAAAATACAGTGTATAATTACAGCTGAGAAAAACCGTGTAATCAGAAAAAGGGAAATTATAAACAAAGTAAAAGAGGTATAATTATATGAAAAAAATAGCATTGGACGATCTGGTAAAAATGTCGGAAAGCAGGTATTCACTTGTTACAATAGTTTCAAAAAGGGCAAGGCAAATTGTTGACGGCTCGCCGCCTTTGATAGAAACTGATACAACTAAGCCTTTGGCCATTGCAATTGAAGAATTTTATGAAAGGAAATATGAAGCTATTTATGATTATGAACAGTACCAGAAAGAACATCCGGAAACTTTGAAAAAAACAGAAAAAACAGAAAAAACAGAAGAAGATTCGGAAGATGAAGATTCTGAAAATTCGAAAAACTTGAAAAATTCGGAAGCTCCGGAAAACCATGAGTCGGAAGATGCGGAAAATTCAGAAAATTCAGAAAATTCAGAAAAACCGGAGAATTTGGGAACTGCGACTGAGGCTCATGATTTTGAAGAGAAAAGTAATGATGAAGAAAAGAATGCAAGGGATGCGGAGAAAGAAAAGCCTGATGAATAATCGATAATCAGCAATCAGTCTATTGACTGATTATTTAATTTATTTAATTTATTTAATCTAATTTTCTCTCACATTTATTAATGTTTCAAATAATGTTTCAAATCCTTATGGAGTATTTATGTATAAAAATTTTGTGCAGGTAATATTAAACAACAATTCAAAAAGTACCGACCGACTCTTCACTTATGGTGTGCCAAAAGAGTTTGAAGATATCGTTCAGATAGGTGAAAGGGTCAGTGTAAGTTTCGGAAGCAGCAAGCACATGATTGAAGCACTGATTGTATCTATAGACAGCCGGTGCAGTTTTCCTCTGGAAAAAATAAAGCCTATAACGGCTATACTTGATGACTCACCTGTTGTGAGCCGTGATATGATTAAGTTAATATTTTGGATGCGTGAAAGATACATATGCAAATATTCTGATGTTTTGAGGCTTGTGACTCCTCATAACTTAAATGTCAAAAGTGCTTATGAAAAATATGTTTCCTTATGCGAGGATAAGCCTTTGGATGAATTTGGCATAAAAAAGACGGAAAATCAACTGAAAGTTATAAATTATTTAAAAAAAAACAAAAAAGAAAGAATTAAAAAACTGCCTGGGGAACTGAACGTTTCATATGCAACTATTAATAACCTTATTAAAAAAAATATTTTAAAGGAAGAATATATCCTTTGCAAAAGTAAAAAACAAGTTCCCACAGAAAAGGGCATGGAGTTAAGCGAAGAACAACAGAAAGCTTATGATGAAATTATTTCATCCGAAAACAAAGTATTCCTTCTTCACGGGGTTACCGGAAGCGGGAAAACGGAAGTGTATATGGACGTTATTGAGTATTATATAAAGCAAAACAAGCAATCAATAATGCTTGTTCCTGAAATTTCCCTTACAACTCAGACCATAGACAGGTTTCGGAAAAGGTTCGGGAAAAAAATTGCTGTATTTCATTCAAGGTTGAGCAGAAAAGAAAAGTCCATAGAGTGGAGCAGGGTTATTAATCGTGATGCTGATGTGGTAATCGGAGCTCGTTCCGCTATTTTTGCTCCAATTAAAGACCTTGGTGTAATCGTAATAGATGAGGAACATGAGGATAGCTATATTTCATCTTCTTCTCCTAAGTATGACACAACCGAAGTTGCCATAAAAATGGCATATATATGTGGCTGCAAGGTAATACTGGGTTCAGCTACTCCTTCAATAAATACCTATTACATGGCAATGAATGGACAGATTGAAAAGGTGGAACTTAAAAGACGAATTAACAATCAGATGCCTGATATAAAAATAATCGACATGGGTCATGAACTTGACAAAGGCAATAATACCATAATAAGTGAGGAACTGTACGATAGTATCAGAACTTCCCTTTCAAAAAAGGAACAGGTGATACTATTTTTAAATAAGAGGGGATATGCGGGCTTTGTATCCTGTAAAAAATGCGGTTATGTGGCCAGGTGTGATCGCTGTGATGTTTCCATGACATATCATATTAGAGGTAATATGCTGAAATGCCATTATTGCGGGAGAACAAAAAAAATGATGTTTAAATGCCCTAAATGTGGCAGTGAGAAAATAGAGCAATTCAGTGCAGGAACACAGCATGTGGAGAAACTTGCTAACAAGCTGTTTCCCGAGGCGGTAATAGAACGAATGGATTTTGACTCTATGACCGATAAAGGTGCTTACGAAAATATTTACATTAAATTCAAGGAAAGAAAGATCGATATATTAATAGGTACGCAGATGCTGGCGAAAGGATTTGACTTTCCGGAGGTAACAACTGTAGGGATTTTGTCTGCAGACGCAATAATAAATCTTCCTTTTTACAATTCCGGCGAAAAAACATTCCAGCTTATCACACAGGTAAGCGGAAGGGCAGGAAGAGGAAGCAAAAAAGGTATGGTATTCGTGCAGACTTACGAGCCGGAAAATTTTATAGTCAATGCTGCTAAAAACAATAATTATGAAGTATTTATTAAAGAAGAATTAAAACTGCGAAAAGAATTTGCATTTCCGCCGTTTATTAATATAATAAATGTATGCCTCATATCTAAAAACGAGAAATTGGTTAACAAAACAGCCAATGAAAAGTATCAGGAGATAAAAACTTTAGTTAAAGATATGGTTGAGGAAAGAAGACTGTTATTGTACAGGCCGGTTCCACATTCTATTTACAAAGTGAATGATGAATATAGAATCAATCTTTTCATGAAATCTTCAAATCACGGGCTGCGCCGGCTGAGGAAAATTATTCGCAGCGTGTATATGGAAAAGGATATAGAAAATATAAAGGTCAGTATAAATATTAATACTAATACAATATAATATAGGAGGATATATGGCTTTAAGATATATAAGATATGAAGGAGACGAAATATTAAGGAAAAAAAGCAGGGAAGTAAGTAAAGTAGATGATAAAATAAAGGTACTTCTTGACGATATGCTTGAAACAATGTATAAAAATGAAGGTGTTGGACTTGCTGCACCTCAGGTTGGGATTTTAAAACGTGCAATTATTATTGATGTAGAGGATGGCAATGTATATAAAATGATAAATCCTAAAATTATCAGTCAGTCAGGAGAACAAGTAGGACAGGAAGGCTGCCTGAGCATACCTGAAATAAAAGGAACTGTCAAAAGGCCTAACAATGTTACCGTGGAATACATGGATGAAAATGGTGAACAACGTACACTAAAAGCGGAAGGAGTCCTTGCAAGGTGCATATGCCACGAGACAGATCATTTGGATGGAATCCTGTTTGTTGATAAAATGGATAAAATAACAGAAGAGAAATAGGTGGATTATGAAGGTTGTTTTTATGGGAACACCGGGGTTTGCAGTACCGGCGCTTAAAAAGCTTCATGAGTTCGGGCATGAAATAAAGCTGGTTGTAACACAGCCCGACAGACCCTCCGGAAGAGGAAAGAAATTAAAAGAATCTGATGTTAAACAGGCAGCCCAGGAGTTGGGTCTGAATGTTTTTCAGCCGCAAAAAATCAAGGAAAAAGAAAATGTTGAAATCTTAAAGAAATGTTCGCCGGACGTAATAGTTGTAGTTGCTTACGGACAGATATTAGGCAGAGAAATACTTGAAGTTCCCAAGTACGGCTGCATAAACGTTCATGCATCTCTGCTTCCATCTCTCAGAGGGGCTGCACCGTTAAACTGGGCAATTATAAATGGAGAAACTAAAACCGGCGTTACAACCATGAAAATGGACATTGGCATGGATACAGGAGATATGCTGCTAAAATCCGAAGTTGAAATAGATGAAAGCATGAATGTGGGTATGCTTCATGACGTGCTTATGAACAAAGGTGCAAAACTTTTAATTGAGACCCTGGATAAACTGGAAAAGGGACTGCTGAAACCAGAAAAGCAGGATGATGTTCTTTCCAGCTATGCGCCTATGCTGAACAAAGAAAATCAAAGAATAAACTGGAACAAGAGTGCAAAAGACATTTATAATTTAATCAGAGGTCTGTCGCCGTTACCTTCTGCATATTTTAAAAGGGGAGATAAAACTGTTAAGGTGTATGAATCGTCATACATCGTTGAAGAAAAAGGTTTCCGGCCGGGATATGTGATAAAAGCTGCAGGTGACGGAATTTATGTAGCTGCAGGTGACGGAGTTGTTGTACTTAAGGAAATTAAAATGCCTGGCAAAAATAAAATGAAGGCAGATGCTTATTTAAGAGGCAATAAATTTCCGGAGAACATAGTATTAGATTGATAGAAAAGAGCCTTGATTTTTGTGTAAAATTGGAGTAAAAAAAAACGAATAGAAAATGGGAGCTTGTAAACAGGCTGAGAGGAAGGTATAAACCTTCGACCTATAAACCTGATTTGGATAATGCCAACGTAGGGATATCTATATAAAACGGAATTTAAGGAAAGTTACCAATCAGGTAACTTTCCTTGTTTAATGGAAAAAGGTAATGATAATTTGACTAATAAAAGAAAAAGATGAACTTTATAAAACAATTATTGATAAAATAATATGGATAAGGGATAATAACGGTATAAACATTAAAACAATATTTAAATGATGAAGGAAGGTGATAAAATGACTGATAAAAATGTTGTACCCAACAGATTGATAAATGAGAAATCGCCTTATTTATTACAGCATGCATATAATCCTGTCAATTGGTTCCCATGGGGGCCAGAGGCATTTGATAAGGCTAAGGTTGAAAATAAGCCGATATTTCTTTCTATTGGGTACTCATGACGTTAGCATATAAACCAACTTGTCACTGGTGCCACGTAATGGCACATGAGTCTTTTGAGGATCAAGAAGTTGCCGGAATTTTGAATGAAAACTTTATTTCAATAAAGGTGGACCGAGAAGAAAGACCGGACATAGATGCAGTATATATGAATGTTACACAGCAGATAACCGGAAATGGCGGATGGCCTATGACGATTATAATGACGCCTGAGCAGAAACCATTTTTTGCCGCAACATATATACCTAAACATTCAAAATATGGAATGGCTGGTTTAACAGAACTTTTGGAAACTGTGGCGTTAAAGTGGAAAAACGATAAAAAAGAGCTTATAGATTCAGGCAGCAAAATAACTGAATTTATCTTAAGTCTTGAGAGTCAACACCTAAAGGGAAATCGGCTGAACAAAAAAGTTTTGGAGCGTGCAATAGATGTTTTAGAAAACAGTTTTGATGAAGAATACGGAGGGTTTGGTGAAATCCCTAAATTTCCTAAGGCAAGCTGCTTATTGTTTTTACTTAATTATTATTTGGCACAAAAAGATGAACCTTCTTTATACATGGCTGAAAAAACATTAGACTGTATGTACAGAGGAGGAATTTTCGATCATGTAGGCAATGGATTTTCACGTTATTCAACAGACGGCAAATGGCTGGTACCTCATTTTGAAAAAATGCTTTACGATAATGCACTTCTTGCATATACCTATGCATATGCTTACCAGATAACTAAGAAGGGATTGTACAAGGATATAACAGAAAGAATTTTGGAATATGTGTTAAATGAAATGACTGATGAAAAGGGTGGATTTTATTCGGCACAGGATGCTGACAGCCGGGGAGAAGAAGGAAAATATTATACATTTACGCCCGGAGAAATAAAAAATGTTTTAGGTGAAGATGACGGCAAATATTTTATTCAGTTCTATGGAATAACAGAAGAAGGAAATTTTGAAGGTGAAAATATTCCGAACCTGATATATAACGATAAATATTTCAAACAGGACAGAAGAATAAAAGAAATTAACAAAAAACTTTATGAATACAGACTGCGCAGGAATGAGCTTCACAAGGACGACAAGATTTTAACATCGTGGAATGGAATGATGATTGCAGCATTGGCAAAGGCATACAAGGCTCTGAACAATGAAGAGTATCTGCATGTGGCAGAAAAGGCTGTTAATTTTATAGAGAAATATTTAATTGATGATGACGTTATAGGAGTCAGGTACAGAGAAGGAGTAGTTCTGGGAAACGGAACGCTGGATGATTATGCAATGTATTGCTGGGCCCTCATTGAATTGTACGAAGCGACCTGCAATTTTGACTATATAGAGAGAGCTGTAGTATTAAATAATAAAATGTTCAATTTGTTTTGGGATAATGATAACGGTGGATTTTTCATGAAAAGCATTAAAGGGGAAAAACTCTTATATAATCCTAAAGAAATATTTGATGGTGCAGTTCCTTCCGGAAATTCAGTTGCTGCTTTAAATATTTTAAAATTGTCAAGAATTACAGGTACTGCCCAATTGGAAGAACTGGCGGACAAACAATTGCGGTTCATTTCAAACAATGTGGCTGATTATCCTGTTTCCTGTTCTTTCGCCCTGCTATCTGTAATTTTTGAACTGTACCCTTCTAAAGAAATTGTGTGTCTGGTTAAAGATGATGAAGGTTTTGAAAAGATAAAAAATATTTTACGTAAAAATATAAAGATTAGCAATACTGGAATTGTTGTGAAATATTTCGAACTGAAGAAATCAACAAAATCCGGTGTTCTGCCTGATTTTATTAGAAATTATGAACTTGTAGAAAATAAAGATACTTTCTATATATGTGAAAACAAGAATTGTTCATTGCCATTTAATGATGTACGAAGACTGGAGGAAGAATTGAGCCAATAGCATCTTATTAAATTTAAATATGCCTTGATACAAATTGTATCAAGGCAACCCCATACTTGAGGATTAGCAGGTAGCTCCGCCGACTAAATGAAGCTGAGCATTTAGTATGTCTTCCTTTCTATCAAATATTTCATCTGACAGCAACTGAGATTCAATATTTTCAAATCCAATTCTTTCAATAGTCTGAGACAGGCGTTCTCCGGTTTCACCTTGTTCTCTATATACAAGTATAACTTTTTCAATTGTATTAAGGACATCTTCTTTGATCTTTAGTATTTTACTGATAGGCTTTCCGTGGTTTATATGTTTACCCCACATTCCGCCAATATAGATTTTATATCCTTGTTGGCCGCCTTCTATAGCATCAAAATGGCACTTTCCAACACAGCGCCCGCAGTTATTGCATTTTTCTTCATCAATTTTTAATACACCGTTAATAACTTGCGCAGCATTCATAGGACATATGTTTTCTACAGAACATTTTTTACATCCGTTGCAAAGCTCTTCGTCGTAGCCGGGTTTCAATTGTCCTACTATTCCTAAGTCATTCAGATTAGGTTTAACACAGTTATTTGGACATCCGCCCACAGCAATTTTGAATTTATGCGGCAGCTTAACTTTTCTATACCCATTGTAAAATTTTTTGTGAATTGATTCAGATAAATCATATGCATCAATTAGTCCATATTGGCAGGTGGTGGCTTTACATGATACTACCGGACGTACTTTAGAACCCGTACCGCCGGTTTCAAGTCCTTCTTCAGCAATATAGTCTCTGAACTCCTGAATTTTATCATATAGTATACCAGGTACTTCAATTGTCAATCTGGTAGTAAAAAGTACATTTCCGTTTCCAAATTTATCTGCAGCGTCTGCTATACATCTTTGCTGATTTGACAAAATTTTTCCGTTTACGGTAATAATCCTGGCTGAAAAGTTGTCTGTGCCTCTATTTCTTAAAAAGCCTAAAGGTTTTACCTCTTTTTCTTGTTCTGGTGTAACTTTTAAATCTGCCATATTTATATCACATCCTTTTTAATTAATATAATCTATACATTTGCTGCTGCTCCAACTTCTACCTGGTTGAAGGTAGTACCTGATTCAAGAACCAATGTGTTTATGTATCCCAAGTTCCTCAGACGTTTTTGCAGCATGTATGCTCTTTTACCCTTATTACAAACTAATAACAGTTTATCGTTTTTATCAATTCCGGTCAATTCATCGTTTACATTTGAAGTATCTACATAAGGAGCTCCCTTAATATTTGGAGATAGAGAAGCATCTATAATCTTGTATTCCTCGACACCTTGAGCTTTTAAATTTTCCGCTACTTCTATTCCGATAAATCCACCGCCTGCAACTATAGCACGTTTAATTTCACCTGCTTGAATTGCTTCACGTAATTTAACGGCATCTTCCGGAGTTTTTATGAAAAATACTCTCGGTAGTCCGATGCCCTCGATAGGAGGTTTAATAGGATCTGCACCTGTGGCAATGACTAATTTATCATAAGAATAGCTGAAAGTTTCGTTCGTTCTTAAATCTAATGCCTCCACAGTTTTTTCTTTTGGATTAACCTTAGTTACTTCAACTTCTGTTAAGACTTCTACACCTGTTAGTTTGGAAAAGTTTTCAGGCGTATTAACGATTAAGTTCTCTTTTTTTTCAATTACATTTCCTATGTAGTAGGGCAGCCCACATCCTGCAAAGGAAATGTCTTTGCCTTTAGTTAATATTTTTACTTTGTGATCATAATTATCACGTTTTAACTTTGCAGCTACTTTAGTACCGGCTGCTACACCTCCTACAACAAGAATATTCATAACATCACTCTCCTCGTATAATATAAATGTACCTTGATAACTTAATAAATTTGCATCTATAATTATAATATCACTTGTTTATCAAAAGGTAAAATGATAAAATATTATCATAGTCATAGGTAAAAACTATCAATAATTTGAAAATTTGTTTGAGATTAGGGGGAATAGTTTTGACGATCAGGCATTTAAATATTTTTATAGAAGTAGTAAAGAGTGGAAACATGAGCAGGGCTGCGAATAAACTTTATATTTCTCAACCTACTGTAAGCCAGGCAATAAAAGAACTGGAAGAACATTATGGGATTTTATTGTTTGAACGATTCAATAAAAGATTGTACATAACAGATGCAGGTAAGGAATTATTTTTTTATGCCAAAGATGTGGTTAATCAATTTAATTGCTTAGAAGAAAAGATGATCAATATTAATAAAATTGAAAAAATTAAAATTGGGGCAACAATTTCAGTAGGAGATTGTATTCTAAGTGATATAATAAACAGGTTCAGAGAAGAAAACCCTAAGATGGAAATATACTCGTATGTTAGTAATACCGAAAATATAGAGAAAAGGTTGTTAAATAATCAATTGGATATTGGTATTGTAGAAGGCAAAATTAAAAGTGAAGATTTAATTGTCAACCCCGAATTAAGTGATTATTTGGTTTTAATATGCAGTAACAAACACACTTTTGCTCAAAAAAAGACAGTTAAGCTAAAAGAGCTTTGCAATGAGAATTTTGCAATGAGGGAGGAAGGCAGTGGAACCAGGGAGTTGTTTGAAGAATATATGTTAAAAAACGGGGTGTCTATAAGAACGGTTTTTGAAGGGAACAGCCCAGAGGCCATTAAGAGAGAAGTTGTAAAGAACAATTGCCTGGCAGTTATTTCAATATGTTTAGTAGAAAAAGAAGTAAAGGATTCAACTATACATGTTATTGAAAACTCCGAAAAAGTCTGGTATAGACATTTCAGCATAGTTTATCATAAAGATAAATTACTGACAAATGGCATGAAGAGTTTGATGAATATAACAAAAAATTATGAATATATACCCGATAATATGTTATATGAACCGGGCATTTTAGTAAAGTGACATTTTAAAATCAAAATCAATAGGTATTATCTATAATAACTATAGTGTTTTATTAATTTTAAATATTGGATCCACATGTTATTATTAATATGTTTATGTTTAAGAATTAATAAGTATTAAGATATTGTAATAAAAATGGAGAAGAGACAGGCGTATGTTAAATAAAAGTAAATATATAATTTTTTTATTGATGCTATTATTGGTTACTTCAGGATGCAGCAAGGCAACGGTCAATTTGGAACAACAAAATTATAATAACAATTTTTATACTTTTACGGATTCTTTGGGGGAAAAAGTCATTTTAGAGAAAAAACCTGAAAGAGTAGTGTCTTTAGAAGGGTCTTATGCAGAAGCATGGGTTTTAGCAGGAGGAGAATTAGCAGGAGTAACCGACGACGTAGAGACAGAAAATCGTATGAAAATAACAGATGATGTAAAAATTGTAGGAACTATAAAGGAACCTAATATTGAGGAAATTTTATCACTTAATCCTGATTTTGTATTACTGACTTCTGACATTAAAAGTCAGCTGAAACTTTCAGAAACTCTTGAGAAAGCAAATATACCTCACGCTTATTTTAAGGTGGACAAGTTTGAAGATTATTTAAATATGTTAGATATTTATACTGATATTATAGTGAGAAAGGATCTTTATGAAAAAAATGGTTTAATAGTTCAAAAAGAAATCGAAGATATATTGTCCAAGGTTGATAATGAAACGAAACCTGCAGTTTTGTTTGTTCGAGCTTTTTCAAGTGGTGCAAAAGCAAAGAAAAACGACAATATGACAGGTTCAATGTTGGAAGATTTAGGTACTGTTAATATTGCGTCTAAGCATCCGTCATTGTTAGAGGAACTTAGTATTGAGGAAATTATAGAAGAAGATCCGGATTTTATATTTGTAACAGCTATGGGCGATGAGCAAAAAGCTTTTGACGCATTAAAAAACGGAATAGAAAAAAATCCGGCTTGGAACAATTTAACTGCTGTGAAAAACGGTAGGTATATTTTATTGCCAAAAAAATTATTCCACTATAAACCAAATGCAAAATGGGGTGAAAGTTATAGATATCTGGCAGAAATTATCTATCCGGAAATATTTAAATAAAAATACTAAGAGGTATGACCTATTTGTTATGGTGTTTCTCTTTATTTTATTGGTAATACTTATATGCACTAGTATAAGTGTAGGTTCATCAAATATAGGAATACCCGAAATAATAAAATGCTTATCAGGTAATGGTGAATTGACGGCTGAGTTTCAAATTATTAACTATGTAAGAATACCAAGAACTGTGGCGGCAATTATAGCCGGATGTGGATTAACTGTAGCCGGTCTAATATTACAATCTCTATTGAACAATGCTCTAGCGAGTCCAGGTATCATAGGAGTAAATACAGGAGCCGGCTTATTTACCGCATTATCTACGGTATTTTTTTCATCTAATATTAATTTGATGCCCATAGCTGCTTTTTTGGGAGCATTTTCTGTTACACTTTTAGTATATTTCATAGCAAGGAAAGCTGGATTATCCAGGATGACTATTGTATTAGCCGGTACTGCAGTATCTAGTTTAATGAGTGCTATGACTGACACAATCCTTATTCTTTATCCGGATACGGTTATAGACAGGACATCATTTTTAATAGGAGGATTGTCAGGTGTAACCATGGATAGGATAATGGTTCCGGGGATTATTGTATTTGTTTCACTTATAGCAGCACATACATTCAGCTATGACTTAAATGTTTTGTCTTTGGGAGATGAAACAGGTAAATCTCTTGGATTAAATGTAAGTACAAGCAGATTTTTGTTTATAATATTATCTTCGTTATTATCAGGCAGTGTGGTGAGTTTTGCAGGACTTTTAGGATTTATAGGCCTTGTAGTTCCTCATATATCCAGGATTTTGGTCGGCTATGACAATAGGCTTTTGATTCCGGTATGTGCTTTGTTGGGCAGCTCATTTGCATTATTTTGTGATATATTAGCCCGTACATTGTTTTCACCTTATGAAGTTCCTGTTGGGATTATTATGTCATTTTTAGGAAGTCCGTTTTTCATATATCTATTGCTGAAACAAAGGAGGAGGCTTACCGATGATTAGGCTGGATAGTGTATCATCCGGATATGGTGGGGTAAAGATACTAAAAAATATAAGTTTATCCTTTGAAAGCGGCAGCATAATAAGTATTATAGGTAAAAATGGATGTGGAAAAACCACTCTTTTAAAGACAGCATCAAAACTCATTGAACCATATTCCGGAGATATTTTATTAAACGGAAAGAGCATTTTTAATATGTCCGGCAAAGAAACTGCCAGGCAAATTTCCTATTTGCCACAAAGCAGAGATATTCCTAACATAAAAGTTTATGATTTAGTTATGCATGGCAGATTCCCTTATTTAGGGTTTCCTCGGATACCTGCAAAACATGACAAAATAATAGTAAAAGAAGCATTAGGCAGATTGGGACTTATAAATTATAAAGATAAGAACATTATGGAGCTTTCAGGAGGGGAGAGGCAGAAAGTATACATGGCAATGGTATTGGCTCAAGATACGGATGTAGTTTTCTTAGATGAACCGACAACATATCTGGATATAAATCATCAGCTGGAAATATTAGAAATTGTAAAATACCTGAAAAAAATAGGAAAGGCGATTATTATGGTAATTCATGATTTAAATATTGCCCTTACTTATTCCGATAAAGTTTGCCTGATGGATAAAGGCGAAATAGTAATATATGACAGTCCTCAAGATGTATATGAAAGCAGGGAAATAGAAAGGGTATTTGACGTACGGTGCCAGGAAGCTTATATAGGCAGGGGGCAAAAACAATATGTATTTTCAATTTAGGTTATTTCAGGTTATTTATCTCTTGCAAAATTCAAATAAACAAAAGAGTTTGTGTATTATAAGTCACAAACTCTTTGTAAACTTTCTATACGTTGAATCTGAAAAATACAATATCTCCGTCTTCCATGACATAGTCTTTCCCTTCAAGTCGCATCAGCCCGTTTTCTTTTGCCCTCAGCATTGAACCGTATTTTTCCACATCTTTATAGGATGTTACCTCAGCTCTTATAAAGCCCTTTTCCATGTCCGAATGGATTTTACCTGCTGCCTGAGGAGCCTTTGTTTCTTTTACAATTGTCCATGCTTTTGATTCCATCGGACCTGTGGTGAAGAAACTTATAAGCCCCAGAAGGCTGTAGCTGGCTTTTATAAGTTTGTCCAGCCCTGATTCCTCCAAACCCATCTCCTTAAGGAACTCTTTTTTTTCATTGTCTTCAAATGTGGAAATTTCTTCTTCGATTTTTCCGCAAATTGTAATAACCTCCGAGTTGTCCTGAGATGCATGGTTTATTACTTCGCTTACATATTTGTTGGAGGATGGATCCGTCAAGTAATCTTCGTCTACGTTTGCCACATACAATACGGGCTTTGAAGTAATTAAGTTAAAAGTTTTGACGATGTTTTGTTCTTCGTCGGTGTAGTCCAGGTATCTTGCCTGTTTACCGTCTTCCAATGCACTTACAATTTTTTGTACCAATTCGAATTCCAGCTTTAAGGATTTATCATTTTTAACCATTTTTGAAAGTTTGTCCAATCTTTTGCTCATTACCTCCAAATCGGCCAAAACAAGTTCAAACTCAATTGTTTCGATGTCTCTTTCAGGATCAATTGTATTTTCTACGTGTATTACATTATCATCATCAAAGCATCTGACTACATGAATTACTGCTTCAACTTCTCTTATGTGGGAGAGAAATTTATTTCCAAGTCCTTCTCCTTTACTGGCGCCTTTTACTAAACCAGCTATATCAAAAAATTCTATTACTGCAGGGACTGTTTTTCCCGAATTGCTCATTTTAGTCAGAAAATCTAATCTCTTGTCAGGTACTTCCACAACACCTACATTCGGTTCGATGGTACAAAAAGGATAATTTGCGGATTCTGCGCCTGCTGAAGTTATTGCGTTAAATAATGTGCTTTTACCTACATTTGGAAGCCCTACTATTCCAAGTTTCATATTAACGATACCGTCCTTTCGTTTTTCGCATATGTTATTGTCAAATTATTATATAACATAAAAAACCAAACTTCAATACTGTGGAAGTATATAAATTTATTGTACGTTAAGGATGAAAGGATAAAAAATTAATAAATTTTTATAAGCAATATTATTTTCATAATAGTATTTTTACATGAATTCTCATAGAATTTCATATTAATTCTTATAATTCTAAACTTATGTGTTCTATAACTTGTTCAAATTTTTTAATATTGAAATGAATATATTAAAATACGTTGAATAATATGGATATATAATACAAATTATAGGGGGAAGAAATTAATATGAACGATAAACAGATGCAGTCAAATTATGTAAAGATAGTCGGCCAAATAAACAGTAAATTGGAATTCAGCCATGAGGTTTTTGGGGAGAAATTTTACGAATTTATTTTGGAGGTACCAAGATTAAGTGAAGCCAGGGATTTGCTGCCTGTTGTAATATCCGAAAGGTTAATAAACGATATTGATATGAGTATTGGGAGTTATATTGTTATCGAAGGACAGTTCAGATCTTATAATAGATATGAGGATGATAGCAATAAATTGATTCTTAGAGTATTTGTAAGAGATATAATGTTGCCTGATTGCGATGATGAGTTGGAAGAATTTAAGAGGCATCCAAATGAAGTTTTTCTTAATGGATATTTGTGCAAGGAAACAAAATTTAGGACTACACCTTTTGGAAGAGAGATTACAGATATGCTCATTGCTGTTAACAGGTCATACAATAAATCCGATTACATACCCTGCATTGCATGGGGGAGGAATGCAAGGTACTGTGAAAAGCTAGATGTGGGAGATCATATAAAGATTTGGGGCAGGATTCAAAGCAGAAAATATCAGAAAAAAAAAGAAAATGAAGAGTATGTAACAAAGACGGCATACGAGGTGTCAATTACAAAATTAGAACATCTTAAAGATGAAAACAATAGAAAAAAAGAAAATGAAGATGAGGAAGAAGATGATTCCGAACAATATTAAATAGTTTAGGAAATAAACATTTTGCCCTCTCATACACGGCTTGGGAAAATATACAGTTTCGCATAGATTATATATTTTTTTGTTTGATAATTTGGATAAGCTGCTTATTGCAAACATTTAAAAATATTATTTCAGCAGATACTGTGTTAATCAAAATGGGGGTAATATTTTTGGGTTCGTACCTTTTAGTGAATTGGTTAGTGCCGTCTACCCGTTCTTGGTTTAATCATTATGGCATGCGTGGCGTATCATACCGTCATCAAAAGAGATAAACCTGTTTCAGAAGATAGCCAAGAAGCTGAATTAGATATTGCTTAAAACTAAAGAATTTCATTATTTATAAATATGGGGGGAAAACAATATGGTAAAAAAGTATGATAAAAATTTGGAAATTATAGAAAGAGATGAAAAAGTTTTTTCAAATTTCTCAAGGCTTTCCTATTTTCCGCTTACAATTAAAAAAGCACATGGCTCAATTATTGAAGATATGGACGGCAATGAGTATATTGATATGATTTCAGCAGCATCTACCCTGAATACAGGAAGCTGCCATCCGAAGATTGTACAGGCAATAAAAGATCAGGCGGATAAGTGCATAAGCTATACTGCTGCTTATACATACAGTGAACCGTTAGTTAAATTGTCGGAAATGTTGTGTGAAATAACTCCGGGTAACTTTGAAAAAAGAGTGCTGTTTGGAGTTGCTGCTTCAGATTCAAACGATGCGGCAATAAAATTGGCCCGAGCCTATACCGGCAAAAAGAAAATGATATCGTTTATCGGCGCTTACCATGGATCAACTTATGGAGCAATTTCACTTTCGGCCATCAGTCTTAACATGAGAAGAAAGATTGGACCATTGTTGCCGGAAATAGAGCATATCAGATATCCTAATTGTTACAGATGCCAATTTAAATGCAATCCTGAAGACTGCAGTCTTGAATGTCTTGAGGATTTTAAAATAGCAATGCAGACATATATACCTCCTGATGAAATTGCGGCTGTAATTATGGAACCTATAGAGGGGGACGGAGGACTGATAGTACCTCCCGTTAAATATATGAAAGCAATATATAATATTTGTAAGGATAATAATATTTTATTTATAAGTGAAGAAGTCCAACAAGGTCTTGGAAGGACGGGCAAATGGTTTGGAATTGAACATTTTGGCATAATCCCGGATTTAATTGTTATGGGCAAATCATTAGGTGCAGGGCTGCCTTTAAGTGCTGTCGTTGGTAAAAAGGAAATATTTGAAGCTCTGGGAGCACCCGCTCACTTATTCTCAATGACCGGAAATCAAACATGCTGCGCAGCAGCAATTGCGTCGATAAGTGTTATCAAGAACGAAAAGTTATTGGATAAATCAAGAGATTTAGGAGCTTATGCAAAATCTAGATTTGAAGAAATGAAAAGTAGATATGATATAATTGGTGAGGTTAGAGGTCTTGGGTTATCTATAGGCGTTGATTTGGTAAAGGACAGAGAATCAAAAGCAGGAGATAAGAACGCAGCTGCAAAAATTTGCTGCAGGGCTTGGGAAAAAGGCGTATTATTAATTTACCTGGCTGACGGTGTTTTAAGGATTCAGCCTCCGTTGGTGATTACAAAAGAAGAATTAGATAAAGCAATTAATATAATTGAAGAATCAATAGCAGATTACTTAAATGGAAATATACCGGATGAAATTTTGAAATTTGCAAAAGGCTGGTAGTGACCAGTCTAACTTACTTTTTTAAATTTTTATCTTGATGAAGGGTGTACCTTAAAATATAGGCTGTACATTAGTTTATTTTAAGGTTACTCCTTTTAAAGCAAGCTTTGCAAATAAGTATTTCTTTCAAAAAAAGTCCTAAAACGAAGAAATAGTTAATAAAAATATATTTTTAATTTTAGATATATTGTGCTACAATTATAGCATTAAGAGTAAAGGAATGTGAAAATGATTTTAGTATTAGCGGAAAAGCCTTCAGTGGGAAAAGATATAGGCAAAGTTTTAAAATGCAATAAAAGTAAAAATGGATATATGGAAGGAAATAAATATATAGTTACCTGGGCTTTGGGTCACTTGGTAACATTGTCTGATCCTGAAAAATATGATTCAAAATATGCTCATTGGGAATTGGAGGATTTGCCTATAATTCCAAATACAATGAAGACAGAAGTAATTAAAAAGACAAGGAAACAGTACGGAGTTGTTAAAGGCCTTTTGCTAAGGGATGATGTTAAAGAAATAATAATTGCCACCGACGCAGGAAGAGAGGGTGAACTTGTTGCCAGGTGGATTATTGAGAAAGTTCAGGTGAATAAGCCCATAAAAAGGCTCTGGATTTCATCAGTAACAGACAAAGCAATAAGAGAAGGATTTGACAGTTTAAAGGACGGCAGACTATACAACAACCTTTATCAGTCGGCATTAGCACGTGCAGAGGCAGACTGGATTGTGGGAATAAACGCAACAAGGGCGTTGACATCAAAATACAACGCACAGCTTTCTTGCGGAAGGGTTCAGACTCCTACTATTGCAATGATTGCATCATTAGAAGATGAAATAAGGAATTTTAAACCTGTGCAATATTACGGAATTGAAGCATCAGCAGGTGGATTTAAATTCATATGGCATGGCAAAAATAACGACACAAAAACATTTGACAAGGAAAAATGCAGCAATATAATAAACAGCATCAGATCAAAAAATCTGGCAGTTACAAATATATCAAGGAACAAAGCTTTGACACATCCGCCTCTTTTGTATGATTTGACGGAGCTCCAGAGAGATGCAAACAACAGATACGGTTTTTCAGCAAAAGAAACACTGTCTTTTATGCAATCCCTATATGAGCGTCACAAGATCCTTACATACCCGAGGACGGATTCAAGGTATTTGACTGAGGATATTGTTGATACATTAAAGGAAAGGGTAAAAGCATGCAGTGTGGGTCCTTATTCAAGGATAGGATTTAAAATAAGCTCCAACCCTATTAAAGGCAGCAAAAATTTTGTGAATAACAGCAGGGTTTCAGACCATCATGCAATAATTCCGACAGAACAGCCGGTTATTTTGGAAAAATTAACGGACAGGGAAAGAAAAATATATGATCTTGTTGTTAAAAGGTTTCTGGCCGTATTGTCAAAACCATTTAAATTTGAAAAAATAGTAATAAATGGAAATATCGGGAATGAAGAATTTTCATCAAAAGGCAGAATAACATTGTCCATGGGATGGAAAGAGGTTTACGGCAATTATGAGGACGAAGAAATACTTGATGATTATCCCGTCAGTGAATTAAATAAAGTAAAAACAGGCAGTAAACTAAAAGTTGTTTCAATAAATATGACTTCTGGAGAAACAAAACCTCCGGCGAGATTTACTGAAGCTACTCTTTTATCCGCTATGGAAAATCCGGTCAGGTTCATGAAAAATGCGGACAAAGATCTGAAAAAGACCATAGGTGAGACTGGAGGGATTGGAACTGTTGCTACAAGAGCTGACATAATTGATAAATTATTTAACAGTTTTACAATTGAAAAAAGAGATAAGTATATTTATACAACTTCAAAAGGAAGACAGCTTTTGGACCTGGTTCCGAAGGATTTAAAATCACCGGTTTTGACGGCAGAGTGGGAACAGCAGTTAAATGATATTGCAAAAGGAAGAACCTACAAAACTAAATTTTTAAATGATATGATTAATTACACCAGGTCAATTATAAAGGAAATTAAAACAAGCGAAAAAAAATTTGTTCATGACAACGAAACAAGGGAAAAATGCCCTGATTGCGGAAGTTACCTTTTAGAGGTGAAGGGCAAAAAAGGAACCATGCTTGTATGCCAGAACAGAGAATGTGGTTACAGGAAGGGAATTGCTCAGATAACAAATGCAAGATGCCCAAACTGCCACAAAAAATTGGAATTAAAAGGTGAAGGAGAAAGAAGAATTTTTGTTTGCAAATGCGGCTATCGTGAAAAACTATCTGCATTTAATAAGAGAAAACAAAAAGAAAAAAATTCCATATCCAAAAGAGAAGCAGAAAAATATTTAGCAAAGCAGAATAAAAAACAGAATGAAAATATCAATACTGCTTTAGCTGACGCTCTATCAAAACTAAAACTTTAAAGATGTTTATACGGAAAGGACAGATATGGAAATTTCAGAAAAAAACAATCAAATAATTATCCAGAACATAAAAGATTTTAATGTGACTCATATATTTAATTGTGGCCAGTGTTTCAGATGGAACATGGAAGCGGACGGATCTTATACGGGGGTAGTTAAAGACAAAGTAATAAACGTGGAGCAGGAAGGCTCCACTGTAATATTTAATAATATGGATATGGAAGGTTATGAAAATATAATAAAAGAATATTTTGATTTAAACACGGACTACTCTGAAATAAAAAGATCTGTAAATACTGATGAAATTATGTCAGAAGCAATAAAATTCGGCAGCGGAATAAGAATTTTAAATCAGGAAGAATGGGAAACGATGATTTCCTTCATGATTTCAGCAAACAACAGAATACCGATGATTAAAAGGGTTATAGAAAATTTAAGTTCATGCTTCGGAGAATTTATATGTAATTATAGAGGCAGGAATTATTATACATTTCCCGAAGCTGAGAAACTGGCTGAAGCTGATGTGGAAAAAATCCGTGAATGCAAGGCTGGATTCAGATCTCCAAGGTTAAAGAATGCTGCTGTAAGATTTTTAAATGAAAAAGATGTGGCTTATAATATAAAAAACAAGAGTTACGATGAAGGGCTTGCATATCTTAAAACTTATGAGGGTATTGGGAATAAGGTTGCAAACTGTATTCTTTTGTTTTCAATGAGGAAGTTTGATACTTTTCCTGTGGATGTATGGGTGAGAAGGGTTATGCAGACCTTGTATGTGGACAAGGATACAAAGGACGCAGATATCAGGAAGTTCGCTGAAAATAAATTTGGAAAACTGTCAGGTTACGCTCAACAATATCTTTTTTATTATTCTCGTGAAAATGGTATTGGAAAGTGATTGACAAACGTGTATTAATTGGCTATAATATATTATTGTTGTCGGGGTGTAGCGAAGTTTGGTATCGCGCATGGTTCGGGACCATGAGGCCGAAGGTTCAAATCCTTTCACTCCGATTTTAGCATACAATCATTGAAAAAGAGCCGTTTTAAGGCCCTTTAAATTTTTATTTTAGAGTTATTTTTTACTAACCTATCACACGTAGAAATCTTAGAATAATCACTCTGCATATAGTATCTTGCTAAGTGAACGTACTTCCGGCAGGTACTTAAATCTTCATGACCCAGTATCAACTGCAAATTAAACATATCCCCGCCGTTAATTATATATCTTGTAGCAAATGTATGCCGAAGCAGATGAGGATTAAACTTCTTAAATCCAACTTTATGACGTAGACGGCATATAACACTTGTAACAGCCTTATCGGTCATACGAAGCCTATATTTACTAAGAAATAAAGCCTGTTCATCCACACTGTCAGGAATACGATACAATGTCATATACTTATAAAGAGCCTTTTTAAAACTTAAAGAAATAGGCACATATCTATCCTTAAAACCCTTAGCTTCATTAATTTTAATCATGTTGCTATTTAAAATAACATCAGATACATTCAAATTACAAACCTCCGAAAGCCTTAATCCTGCATCAACCATAGAAAGAAATATGCATTCATTTCTAACCGAAAGCTCACAATTAGAAAATGTCATCAACACTGTTTCAATTTGCTGTTCAGTTAATATTTCCTTTATTTTCTTAGGCTTTTTAACAATCTGAACTTTATCAAATAATTTACTGCTTATATATCCATTATTATAGAGATATATAATAAAAGTCCTTACGTGAGTCATGTAAGTATTAACAGTAGTTCTCGTAAGCTTCTGACCTGGACGGCCAGACCAATAATTATTTCCTATAAAATCACGCTCTAAAAGATTTTTCTGATAAGACTTAATTAAATTAACCGATAATTCTGATACATCTACATCATTTGTAAAATCAACAAAATAACCTAAAACCCTTGTATACTGCTTAACAGTTTTTTTACTATTACCTTTAATCTCATTATCCATAAGAAACATATCAACCAACTTGCTAAGTTTCATGCTTTATTCTCCTAAAAACTTATGTTCGATTTTATATTTACATTTACAGAAAAAAATAGTATAATTCAAGTAAAGATTTCACCTGTTTCAAGGTCAACAATACCATAAACAGGACGGTTATATACGGATGCATCTGTATCTATCTTATTATTGAGCAGGTGCATTTTTTTATACTTGTACATCTTAAGCTTGTACATATCGTTATCATTCAAAGAAGATACAAACTGTAAGATATCCTCATAAACACTTGTACCTGTCCTATCCTCATACACATTAAAAGTACTAATAGCACGTGCAGCATTAAGCTTTACAAGCTCCTTATTCAATGTGCTGGTATACTCTCTAACAAGTTTTATATCCTCCGGAGGTATAATTACATCCACAAGTCTGGTATTACGAAGACGCTTCCAAAACGGAGCGTAATCACGACGACTTTTATTAATATCCTTACTTTCATCAAACTTTTCAACAAAACGTAAGGTATCATTTGTAAGATAATCAATTACCAATGGCCTAAAATCAAGCTCCGTCATAACATCAGCAAGAACACCTTCACGGCCACGAAAATTTTTAAAATTTATACTTCTGAAAAATTTACGCTTAGTCTGATATTCAAAATTAAGTATCATATTCACTTTCGGAGTCAGCATATCCGCAAATTCCACCAAATCATCATAATTATTTATTTTAGTTCCATTTTGCTGATTAAGATAACCAGCTATACGATTCTTAATAACGACATCCTGACCGTAATCATAATAAAATTTTAGCCTGGCCTTATGAAGATACTGCCAGGAACCACGCTTAAAGCATTCCTCATAAACGTAAAAATCATACCGGCTTATTAAGCCATGGAAAAGCCACACCTTTAAAAACCAAGGTTTATAACCCATTTCAACAACTTCCTTACTTTTTAAATAAGCACGAAACAATATATTATTTGAAGTCAGGCGGCCCATACGTAAATAATCGAAATCAACACCTTCATCGCCAACAAAGCGGCCATGCATATCAAACTCATGGAGCCGAGAAACGCGCATCTGCGCAATATTTTTAGGATTAAAAAATACTTCAACGTCCTGGACATAATTTGTATGCCAGCAAAAATCAATCCTGTTACTCTTCACACAAGAAACATTAATTCCATATTCGGATAATATTTTTTCCAAATCGGAAAATGAATACTCTAAAGCTTTTACTATACCATGAAGCCAAAGGAAATAACTCCGAAGCTGAACTATAATATTCGGAGTCTCCTTATTTTTTACATTTTCAGCAATAAGGAAAAGATATTCATCCGGAAGCTCCACATCATACTTATACTGTCCAAAAGTATATCCATTACACAAATATTGAGAACCTAAACTTGACTTCTTAAAATCACTTTTTAAGGCGGCTTCTTTATCTGCTTTAAGTACATTAATAAATTTCTTAAAATTAGATTCATCACATTCAATATTAACCGAATAATAATAAGTATCTATGTTATGTAAAAATTTCTGACGTTTGAAATCAAACCAATATACATTGTCCTTATTATCAAATTCACCATAAATTAATGTATTATTTACATACTTATCTATCATAAATATAAACTCCTCTAATTTGCGCAATACGCTGTATGCGCAAACCATTTTATTATAATTTTGCTTTGAAATTTACAGAAATTTTGCTAAATTTATATGTATTTTCATGGGGCGTGTTACAAGGCTGCCCCACTATATTTAAAATTGCATAAAATACATTAAACTATGCAAAATTAAAAGAAACGAACACGAACAGTTCCGGAGCTCAGAAGAGTACCGGAAAATATGTGTTCGTATTAATTTAACAGTCATGGCCGGCTAACGCCAGGCAATGACTGTTAAATTTACTATCTTACAAAAGACTTAATTATTCGAGGAATAAGCCTAATTCCGAAAATCAATGCAAAAAGAGTACCGGCGACAGGAAGAATAGCATTAATATTCTCTATAAGTGTAGTCTGTATAGTAGCAAGTACAGCTTCCATCTAAAAACCTCCTTTCTTACAGAAAAAAACACATTAGCGTACAAATGACTTAATTAAACGTGGTATCAACTTTATACCGAAATACAAGGCAAAAAGAGTACCGGCAACTGGTAATATAGAAGTAATATTACCTGACAAAGCTGTCTGTAAAGAAGTTAATGCAGCTTCAAAAGCAGTTGGCTCCATATCAACACCTCCTATTTAAAATAAAAAATCTTTTAAAATTTGATACAATATGACAATTATGATAAAAATAATCATAAATGACAGCAATAATACAAAAGCATTTTTTAAAAAGTCTAAGTCTAAAATAATTTGCTGCAAAAAAGATGTATAATCTATACTTTCTATTTCTTCCACGCAAAACACCTACTTTCCTAATTAACACCAAGTTTCCGAATAACCTCAAAAGTGTCGTAAAAATCAAAATATTCATTTAAAACAACAAATCTATCTGTAAACAATGACTTACGCTTATCAACAGTGTGTAAATATCCAATCTGATTATAAAAAGTATTAACCTGAACCCGACCATACTTAGCACAATGGACAATATACCGTACAAGCGTTCTGAACTGTTTATCAACATCATCATAGACTTGTGCAGTACCCATTATACGTATATTCATTTTCCGATTTTGCGTCAACAAACTAAAAAAATCTGACGGCATGTTTTTCCAATCACGAGAATTTATCAAATTAGAAATTTCATCAAGGCATACAACCGAATCATGCGGAATAGAAAAAAGATCTTTCCAAGAAGATATAGAACCGGTCTGAAAGACAAGGCCGTAATTACTATATACGCTATAGCCTTTATCGTGAAGCAACTTAGCAGTAAGCGACATAGACAAAGTTTTGCCTTGTCCATAAAGGCCACAAAAAATCCAGATACCGGATATATCTTTTTTTACCTTATTATTGTTTATTAGATCTAAAAAAGTATACTTAGCAAGATGAAATAAATTGATCATATTACTATCCTCTCTATAAGAAATTTTATAAAATAAAACAAAAGACGCCAGGATAAAAATCCTGCATAAATCAAAAGACACGTGAAAAATTCTGAAACTGGTAAATAATAATTGACTGTATTAAAAACATCATAAATAGCAACAAAACTAAAAGTCAAGTTATCAGGCAATGAAGGAAGTAAATTCACCAGTGAAGCAATAAGATTAATGAAAAAATCAACTATCATTTCCAAACACCCCCATAATTTTTTTATATAAAAGCCATGCGAATAGTAGATATACAAAAGCTGCAAAAAAATTGCGGAAATATTTAAAATAAGAATTATTTAATTCAACCTTTTGTATATAACCACCCGGAAAAGGTATATTCAACGTAATAAATTCATCATTAAAATTAGTACGAAAATCAATAGTAACATTTAGCTTTGACTGCAATAAAGGTAAAACAGTATCTTGCAAGCTTGATGTAGGTATAAATAATTCTTTTAAACCATCTGTTATTAATCTTGGTATTGTGAATATAAATTTTAATATATTTAATAATGCTTTTAAAATATCACCTAAAATGGGAATATTTAAAATCCATTCTCCAACGCTACCAACCGGTTCTGGTATAGGCTCTTCCGGGTCTGGGTCTGTACCTGGACCAGGGTCTGTACCTGGATCAGGATTGGTGCCAGTGTTGTCATCGGGAGTATATCTAGGGTCAAAATCCGTAGGAATACCGGCAATATCAGGAACTACAATATTTTGTATATCTGTATAATCAGAATCTATTAAATTATTAATATCATCCACATCATAGAACAAAGATTCAGGATCAACCAAAATATTTCCGTCAACTACCAAATCAGGATCAACGGGAATATATAAATACTCATCCGGACCATTAGAAGTATACTCCAAAGGTGTATCTATAATGCCAGGAATCATACCTTCATTAAGCTCAACGGCATTATAATTAGTCATTTCCGTATAATAATTACCAATTTTATAATAAGCAATTTGAGACGCTGAAATCCAAGGATTTACAAAAGTATTATAATAAGAATGAGGATATTGAGGACCGAGATTTAAAACAGATCCCGGACCGTCTATAAAAGTAAAATACTTATCATCCAACCATTGCAATTCAAGATCATTTATAAACCATAATTTCTCATAAGTGTCAGGATCGAAAGGAATTGCAAACCCACCACCTGAAACACTAAAAACACCAGGCTCATAACATTTAATTGTCATAGGCCAAGTGGCAAAATCATCTTCGCTGTATTCACCAATTATACTACCATCAGGGCTATAAAAAGTAATACATGGTTCAGCAATATCATAATCATATATACCTAATTCAACATTAGAAAAATCTTGAATAGGTATTAAATCACTTGCAGGCTCGGAAACACCATCATCATAAAGGCTTGCTAAATGTGCTACTATCCAAGCTTTAGCAATCTCGAAAAGAGCAGTATGTATAGGAATATAATACTTCTTTGGCTCTTCAGGTTTTTCAGGATCAGGCTCTTGTTTATAGTTTTCATTAATAATAAGTTTCCATTCAAAGGCCTGTGTTTTACCAGGATACCATTCAGATTCACGGAGAGCGTATTGGTATAAATGTTCAGTTAAAGACATAATATCGGAATTAAACTGTTTGATATCATCATAAATCATACCGCAACCTATCAAAAGAAAAGGAGAAATATATGCCAAAGTTTCATAAGACATAGCAACCGTAGCAGCATAAACATAATTATTTTGAAATGGCGTCATAATCGTTGATATTAATATAAGAATTATAATTATAAATAATAAAACTCTTTTTATTTTTATGAATCTGTTTTTCATAAAAAAACCTCATTTACCTAAAAGATAATTTTCTTTTTTTATAAAATAGGCATTTAACAAGCCTTTCAAGGTCTGATATTTCCGGATTTTCAACTAAATGGTTAGAATAAGGCTAAAGCCTATTCTTGATTTAATTTGGAATGGGGGAGTACCCACAAACCCCCCGCCGTTAGCGTAATGTTATCGGTCGTTACTCCTCGCTTGTTTCCAGCCCGGAATGTTACGGCTTAACCTTAAGGTAGTGTAACAAATAATCCTACGGCCGGAAACGGTTACGTAAATTGTACTCTTCAGAAAAACAACTTTTAAAACAGGGAAAGGGGGCAGGCTGCGGAAGGTTTCGGCGGGGAAACCCCGGCAGCCGATAACGTGAAACGTAATGCACGGCTGCCCTCTTTTATGGGGGGGAACCCCCATACCCCCGTCAACAAGCGAAAGCCGAAACAATAGAACACTTTTTGCGGTGCCGGAGCTCGTCCTTCGGTTGGCTCCGGCCCGTTTTACGCTGTCGCTGAAGCAGGAGTATATTTTTTCTGCTTTGTTTCAAGGTGCGAAATAAACTGGCAGGTCTTAAGCTTCAGCTGCGCCTTGCCATCACTGCCGGTCTTCATGCCGAAAACTCCATCGTACAAAGCCGGACAATCGGATATGTTGGGCCACTCTGACAGGGGAAGGCTTCCTTTTGTGGCCCGGAAGCCGCGGTCATCCTGCGTGAATGTAGGGTCGAGATTGTCATTAATAAGATACTGAACTGTAATACCTTCATTTGTTTTTCCGTTCTCCGATATGCTATAGCCTCGAGCATAAAGAAGAATTATTTTCATTTTTAATTCCATTTGCATTACCGTAATTCCTCCTATTTCATATTTTAATTTTATATTTTCTGAACACATTTAACGCGATAACCAGGAGCTCATCCGGATTTTAATGTGTTCAATTAATACCGTAAATTACGTACATAATTATTTAAATCATTAATGAGATTACTAAGTTCATAAGATTTAGCCTGCAGGGAACTTAATATCTTGTTTTTAGCTTCAATTTTTTGTTCTATATACTGTAACTCTATTTCATATACAGGCTTAGCATTTATAAAATAATCAATCATGTTATTTACCTGGTCATTGAAAGTACTTCCTTCAAATGTCAAAATAAATTCCAATGACTTATCTGATATTCGCATTGTTTTATGATTATTACGGCTCTGGCCACTTAAATAATTATGTTGCATTTATTTTCCCTTTCTGTTTATTTCCGATTTTTTTAGTTACCTAAGAACAAACCGGAAAACCTAAAATCTTTTTATATATCAACTTTTCAAAAATTGCAAAATTATATTTCTAAAACATAAAATTTGGCTGTATCGGACTAAAACAAATATTTTAAATTAACTTTTAAAACGTACCTGGGAATTTCAACAGGAAAAGAATTATCATCATAAAAATAGATAACATACTTATTCATCACAAGATTATTAAAAGTAAAACTTAGTACAAGAACACAACTTTTACGCAATTCAACATTAACATTTTTACTCAATCCTTTTATTCTCTTAATACTGCTTTTTTTAGGATCAACCTCAACTATCATTTTTTTCTCCTCCACATTTTTTATTTTCCGCGACAAATATTTTCCAAATTGCACATTTTACTGTTTAAAGAAGCATTGAAATGTGTTATAATATTTATTACTTACTGCGGTTTTTTCCAATTTTGTGTTCATAATTAATTATACCACAATCGAGAACTATGTCAAGAACAAAATACAATAAATGAGAACTTTGTTTTAAGGGGGAATTACCATAGAAAAAGAACTAAATCCTATAGAAATTGGTGAAAGAATAAAACAAAAAATAAAAGAACTTAATATCAAACAAATTGAATTAGCAAATAATACAGGAATATCTAAAAATGCAATAAGTAATTACATATCAGGAAACAGAATACCAGATACAAATTCAATATTTTTAATATCAGAATTTTTAAAAGTAAGCATAGAATGGCTCCTAATAGGAAAAGAAAACCCTAATGAACTATCTAACAGAGAAATAGAACTCATAAAACAATATAGAAAATTGAAAGAAGAAAATAAAGAATGGATTGAAAAATTCACACAAATGAAAATATCTGAACAACTTATGGAAAAAGATAACACAAACGAAAACATATCTTAAATAGAAATGGTAAAATAATTTACATAAATTTCAAAAAATAAAGGAGAAAAAATGTGCAATACTTTACAATAGCAGTAACAGGAATAATAGTATTAATTATAACAACAATCTTAAAAGCAAAATTCGGAGATGAAACTTCACAGAAAAATACTAATTTCAAAGAATACGAAAAAATACCATACCTGCTTAGCAAGGCAGAAAACAGCTTCTACAATGTTCTAAAACTATCTGTCACAGAAGAATACATAATATGTCCAAAAGTAAGAGTTGCGGACTTCGTAAGAGCAAAAAAAAGTAAAAACTGGCAAGCCAATTTCAACAGAATTAGTAGAAAACATATAGATTTCCTAATATGCAATAAAAAAATGCAGACGATATACGGAGTAGAGCTTGACGATAAAAGCCATGACAAACAGGGGAAGAGAGACGAATTTATAAACAACCTATATAAAAAAATAAATTTCCCAATTGTAAGAGTAAAAGCAGACTACACGTATTCAGTAGCGAAACTCAAAGAAAAAATAAATTCAACACTGAACACAAATAAAGAAACAACACCCGCTGATGTGGCAGGATCAAATTATCACATAGGCTCAAAAAATGTAAGCATAACACAACGATAATAATTTATTTAAACGATAATACAAAATGAGAGGAAATGATAATTCAAATCCTTTCACTCCGATTTTTTTATATTCAAATGTGTGGTGATAAAAAAATGAATTCTGAGGAAAGAAGAGAAAACATTGAATTAATTTTGAAAGACGCCAGTTCACCGATTACAGCAAGTGTTCTTGCAAAGAAGTTTTCAGTAAGCCGGCAGATAATAGTTGGTGATGTAGCTTTGATGCGAGCTGCTGGTATTAAGATATCAGCAACGCCCCGGGGATATATATTAAATTGCGGCAATGAAATCACTGAAAATGTATTTACTGTGGCATGCTGCCATGACAACGAAAATATGTATAAGGAACTTTATGCCGTAGTAGATAACGGCGGAACAATAATTGACGTTATTGTAGAGCATCCCATTTATGGAGAAATTTCAGGAGAGCTTTATATTTCCTCACGTTATGATGCCGATATGTTCCTGGAAAAAATAAAAATCAGTGAAGCACAGCCTTTAATGTGCTTGACGGATGGAATCCACCTTCATACAATAAGATGCAAAGATGAAAAAGCACGTAAGAGAATTATATATGCATTGAAAAATGAGTATATTATTTTGGAGGGAAAATAATTAGTTGACAAAGCATGAATTTAGGGCTATAATTATACAAAATCATGTCAAGACACATGTCAAGATATAGAAAGTATTTAGAGGGAAAAAAATGAAAAGAAAAAGTAACCTTAATTCATTGGTAGTATCAGCACTTTTGTGTGCAATAGGAATAGTGATTCCAATTATTTCGCCCATCAAAATAACTATGGAGCCTGCTTCGTTTACTCTTGCAAGTCATGTTGCCATATTTATAGCAATGTTTATTTCGCCTTCTACAGCAACTGTTGTGGCTGTTGGAACTGCAGTGGGATTTTTAATGGCAGGTTTCCCTATAGTTGTGGTGTTTCGTGCAGCTTCACATATTGTATTTGCACTATTGGGATCATTGTATCTTAAGAAATTTCCGAACACGTTGAAATCCTTTAAATCTTCTCAGTTTTTTTCATTTGCAATTGCAGTTGTCCACGGATTATGTGAAGTGCTTGTAGTTATGCCGTTTTATATAGGAAATAGTCTGAATGCCGGATATTATGCAAAGGGATTTGCAGTTTCAGTAGTATTGTTGGTAGGTGGTGGTTCATTAGTGCACAGCATGATTGATTTTTATATAGCACAGGCTGTTTGGAAGGGTGTTGAAAAGGCAATTAAGGTTCCAAAAGAAGTAAATGTTAATTAGCATTATTCAATTAAAACGGCGCTGCCGTTTTTTTATTGAATTTATTTTTTATAAAGCAGATACATGGATAATATATGGATAATATAAAGAAGATAATTGAATAAAAAATGATAAAATCCATTATATATTGAATTAAGGTATATGTTGACTAATTTAGTAAATAAGAGTAATATTTCTTTACAAATATTAAGAGGAGAGGAAGTTATGGACGGTTCTAAAATAAGAAAGTTGCGAAAATTAAAAGAAATGACAATAGAAGAGCTTTCTGAAAAGTCGGGTTTTACAGCAAGTTACATATCTCAGGTTGAAAGAAATTTAATCGAACCTTCGTTAACCGCTCTTGGTGAAATTTGTAAAGTATTTGATGTTTCCCCATATTATTTTTTAAATGATATAAATGATGTAATTGTTACAAGAAAGGATGAAAGGCAAAGGTTGGTTATTCCAGGGAAAAACAGCGATATGGAATTACTTATACCAATAGACGAAGAGTATAAAAACAAGATAAGGATGAGAATCTATAAATATTCGTTAAATCCCGGAGAGTGGGATAATGACAAATTTTCTATAATAGATTCAGATAAATGTGTAATACTAATAAAAGGTAAATTAATAGTTAATTTTATGGATTACAATGAGATAATTGATAAAGGAGACAGTATTTATATATGTTCCGATGTCCCTCATAAATTATTTAATCCGTCGGATGAAAAAGCTGAATTGATTTGTATTATTTCATTTGTACCTTATTAAAATATTGTAAATTAAGAGGAAAGCATGAAAAAAAATTTTGAAGAAATTAAAGAAGAATTCATTAATGCAAGTTTAGATGACAAAATAAAGATATATACTCAGGCACAAGGCCTTACGGTTGAACAGTTTAAAGAACTGTTGAGGTATTTTCCTATAAAATATTTGGATAAACTTGAGGAAGCTGTGAACGGAATTTAAGCGTAAGCAATTATATCACAATGGCATAATATGTATAAAATCACCTTATTAGGGAATAATTACTATGAGGTGATTTTTTTGAGTAATAAAAATACAGAGAGAATATTCATAAAAGAAACGCTGGGGACACGTAATTATTTCAGTTACAGGTCGGATTTGATACTTTATAAAATAATGCTGAGCATTTTTGCATTTTTTTCTGTTTTCCTAATAACAGAGGATTGGAAATTTTCTGTTTTAATATCTGCAGAGGTTTTTGCAATTTTTACGTTGATAAATAAATTAAATATAGAAAGAAAGAAAAATGAAGGCGAAAAAAAATTAATTTCCAAAATGCAAAAAGAGCATTTCAAAAAAAAGATTAATGAGATTAATATTGATGATTTTGAAATGCTTATTACTTTTTTTCTTGAAAAGAAAGGATATAGAAATTTTTTAAGAAGAGGAAGGCATATGCTCCTTGCTGAAAAGAACGGTCTTATAAATTGCATTAAAATATATAAATTTTATGATGATATTGAACTTGAAAAAATAGACTTAAGAAATTTAGTTACATTTATGTGTCAAAGCAATATAAAAGCCGGGTATATTGTTACAACAGGGAATTTAAACGAAGAAGCAAAGAAATTTATTGATGGGTTCAAAGATGAGTTAAATATTAAGGTCGTTGATTTTGACGGGTTATTCGATATTATTAAGGAACATGAAATGCTTCCCAATAATGAATATTTTTATGGCAAGGCGGAAGAAAGAAAAGATCATAATAAAAAGAAAATAGATATAATAGTTAATGTCTTTGACAATAAAAAGATATTTGTTTATATACTTTCTGCTGTGTTTTTCTATGTTTCATCACTGGTCATGCCTGAAAATAATGTTTCAAGGTATATTTCTTATTACTTTATTATTTTGACTATCATCAGCATTGTCCACATGGTTTGGATGAACAAGTTTGGCAAAGCGAAAAATTTGTAGAAAAACTTTTCACAAAAAGCATGTAAGCTTTATTAAAAAAACAAATTATGATTTGATAAAATTGCTTATTTATAATATAATTTTATTAGGCACATGTTATGTTGAATGAGAAATAGCATATAGTTTGCAATCGGAGATTTCTTGAAGGTTAATTATTAAAGAATAGTTTACTGTTTGAATAATATCACCTAACGGGAGTGCTGTCTCCTGTTTTTTTGTATGTATTATTCCATAAAAGTTAAGGTTATAATCGGTTAAAATTAAGTGTTTATTAATAATTAGATTGTTGCAAAATCTTTCATATTAAGATAATATAAATATGGAATCTAATTTAAGAGGTAATAAATGAGCAAGAAAATCAGACGCAGGAAAAAAAGAATCAGATTATTGTCTTTAAGCTTTATTTTGGTTGCAGGCATAGTTTTATTATCATTTGCGGCCAAAGAAATTAATAAAAATAAAGAAGCCGCCGGAGATAAAGGAGTAGGAACAGTTTCAGAAGCAGAAGAACCGAAAAAAGCTGAAATCGGAAATAATATTACAGTTAATATAAAGGCAACAGGCGATATTATGTTTCACCCATCTCAATTAGATGGAGCATATAATTCGTCAACAGGTACATATGACTTTAGAAATAGTTTTAGAGCGGTAAAGAAAATTTTTCAAGATACAGATGTAGCAATTGGCAATTTTGAGGGTACAACAGCAGGAAATAAGGTTTATGATTATCAAGGCTATCCAATTTTTAATGCACCGGATGAGGTACTGGACGCCATTAAGGATGCAGGATTTGACATATTGTCAACTGCAAATAATCACTGCCTTGATACCGGGAAAATCGGAGTGATAAGAACCGTTCAGGAAATAAATGCAAGAGGAATGAAAAGTGTTGGTACATATGTTAAAAAGCCTGAAACAAGGGTACTAATTAAAGACGTTAAAGGTATAAAAATAGCGTTTCTGTCATATACAGAAATGGTAAATGGTCTTGAAACCACTATGTCTCCTGAAGACTTAGATACAATGGTAAATATTATTGATGAAAAAAAAATAATGGAAGATATAGCTTATTCAAAAGAAAAAAATGCCGATATAATAATAGCATGCCTTCATTGGGGAGATGAATATTCGAGAGTTCAGGCGGAAAGACAGGAAGTGCTGGCAGATAAGCTGTTTGCTTCAGGTGTTGATATAATATTGGGGAATCATCCTCATGTTATACAGCCTGCGCAAACAAAAGAATATAACGGCAAAACGAAATTTGTAGTTTATTCCATGGGAAACTTTTTATCAAATCAAAGGGTTGAAACGTTGGCCCCTTATGGTATGACGGAAGAAGTGTCCAAGTATACGGAAGACGGAGTAATAGTAGACATAAATATTGAGAAAAACAGCCAAAGCGGTGAAGTTTCTATAAAAGATGCAAGTTATATACCTCTTTGGGTTTACAAAGGAAAAACAAAGGACGGGCGTATTGAGCATGTTGTTTATCCTATAATGGAATACATTGAAAGCAATGATTTAGATGATAGTGTGAAATTAAGAATGCAAAGATCATTAAACGATACTACAGAGCAAATGAAATTGTTGAAAAGCAATATGGCCGAATAAGCAAATTTAAATCGGAGATGTATCAATGGAGCAGATTAGAATAATTTTTTCGAATATTGGATTTAATAGTATAATTGATATAGGTATAGTTTATTATGTGCTGTATCACGGATATTTGCTGATTCGGGACATGAGGGCCAAGCAGCTTTTGAAGGGTATTGTGCTATTGGTTGCATTGATCCCAATATCTGATATATTTCAGTTACATATGGTCAATTATATTTTAGGTCATACGTTTCAGGTAGGCATAATTGCATTGGTGGTTGTGTTCCAGCCTGAAATAAGAAAGGCTTTGGAATATATAGGGAGAACATCATTTTCTCTGTCCGGTATGGAACGAAATGAACAAACATCTGAACAGGTTATAAAGGAAATAGTATCGGCGGTATCATCACTGGCCAGACAAAAGATTGGTGCTCTGTTAATATTTGAACAAAAAATAGGCTTAAATGACATTGTTGAAAGCGGTACAATGCTTAATGCCAATATTTCAAGCGGATTACTAATTAATATTTTTATACCAAATACGCCTCTTCACGACGGTGCTGTAATTATTAAGGATTATACAATAAGGGCTGCCGGCTGTTTTCTACCGTTGACAGAAAATAACCTTCTTTCAAAGGACATAGGGACCAGGCACAGGGCGGCAATAGGAATGACAGAAAAATCCGATGCCATAGCTGTAATAGTTTCTGAAGAAACAGGGTATATTTCCTATGCGATTGAAGGAAGGCTTTACAGGAATATTAAAATAGAGGAGCTTGAATATCTCTTGTCCAACATTTATGAGGACAACGAAAAACCGAATATTATTGATAAGTGGAGAAACAGAAATGAAGATAAAAAACGATAAATTAGCTATTCAAATAACATGTTTGATTGTTTCAATAATATTGTGGATGGTTATAATTTTAGAGACTAATCCTCTGCAGGAGGAAACTATTGCTAATATTCCTATATCTGTTAAAAATTTAAATTCTCTTGAAAACTCCAACTTGATCTTAATGAATTCAGACAAGGATCATTTTACCGTCAATGTTAGAGTGAAGGGTACCATAAATCAGATAACTAGTGCAAATAAGAGTGATTTTTCTGCATATATTGATGTACTTGGTTTCTCGGAAGGAACAACAAGTGCGAAAGTAGAAGTTTCCTGCCCTAACGGTTTGGAAGTTGTAAGCACGCATCCTTCACATATATCCTGTAATATAGAAAGAATAATTTCAAGGGTAATGGATGTTACTGTTCAATATGAAGGAAAGCAGACCGATAATTATTACAGGTCTCTTCCTTCGGTAAACCCGTCTTCAGTTAAGATCACAGGCCCCAGAAGTGTGGTGGATTCTGCTGCTAAAGCTGTAGCAACCATAAATGTAGAAAAGGCAAAGGATAATGTGGTTAAGACTGTTCCGGTTAGGGTGTATGATGGAACTGATACGGAAATATTTATGTCGTCTCCCATTGAAAATGTTGAAGTAACGGCACCGATTTATCCCACAAAGTATGTAAATCTTATTGCTAATGTGACCGGTACTCCTCAGAATGGCTGCCAGCTTACAAATGTGACGGTAAATCCGAGTAAGGTAAGAATTGCCGCAAGAAGGGACATATTGGACACTGTTAACGAACTTAAGCTGGAGGATCTTGATATATCAGGAGCATACAACAATATAGTTTCTTCAAGGAAAATATTGGATACTGAAGGGTTGATTATTTTAGATATGACGGCGGATCCCATTGTAAATGCCATAGTTGAAAAGAATACCGAAAAAGAATTCGTGTTTAAAGCATCAGACATTCAATTTACTAATTTGAAAGAAGGCAGTAAAGCCGTTGCTTTGGAACCTGAAAAGGAAATATCTGTAGTGGTAACAGGTCCGTCAAGTGTTGTGGATCAGCTGAATAATAGTGATTTGGCTCTTACTGTGGATTTAAGTTCGGTGGCTCCAGGCCAAAGCAACGTTAAAATACAATGCACAACCGACAAATCAGTTAACGGGATTGCACTTTCTCAAGGTACAATCGGAGTTGAAATAACAGAAACTGAGACGCAACCAGAGACTGTGGAAGAGTAGCGTGAAAAATGAAAAATATAAATATAGAAACAAATAATATTGATTATCAGAGCATGCTTGAGGCTGTTTTCCTGGCAACGCAAGATGCAATAAGTGTTGTAAACGAAAAGGGCGTGCATATTCTTGTTAATCCTGCATATACGGAATTAACAGGGCTTGAATATGATGAAGTAATAGGTGAAGATTCTTTCTTTGATATTCAAGAAGGAGAGAGCCTTCATATGAAGGTTCTCTCAACAAAAATGCCGGTAGGCAACACCAAGCTTAAAATTAAGCCCAGTGGGAAAACGGTTGTTGCAAATGCTGCTCCTATTGTAGTTAACGGCATAATTAAGGGAAGTGTTGCCGTCCTTCATGATATGTCAAGTATCAAAGATTTAACTAACAAATTAAATAAAGCCGAAAAAAAGCTGAGAGAGTTAACAAATAAGTACAAGCCCGAAGACATAATAGGGGAATCCCGCCCAATGATAGAAGTTAAAAAGATGATTGAAAAGGCGGCAAAGGTTCCTGCAACAGTTCTGTTAAAAGGAGAAAGCGGAACAGGAAAAGAATTGTTTGCAAATTCTATTCATGCTCAAAGCAAGAGGTGCAGCAATAATTTTGTAAGAGTAAACTGTGCCGCCCTTTCGGATTCATTGCTGGAAAGCGAGCTTTTCGGCTACGAAGAGGGTTCATTTACAGGTGCATTAAAAGGCGGTAAAAAGGGTTTTTTTGAAGAAGCTGATAAAGGTACAATATTCTTGGATGAAATATCTGAAATAAGCATGAATACACAGGCGAAGCTTTTAAGGGTTTTGCAGGAAAAAGAAATAACGAGAGTGGGAAGTAATCATCCCATTTCTGTGGATGTAAGGGTTATTGTAGCTACGAATACCGATTTGAACAAAGCTGTAAAAGAAGGAAAGTTCAGAGAAGATTTGTTTTATAGATTAAATATTTTCCCCATAACAATCCCGCCTTTAAGAGAAAGGAAAGAAGATATAGCTTTGCTCATTAAGAGCTTTATAGTTAAATTTAACGATGAGTATGGCAGGCATATTATGAAAATATCAGATGAAGCACTGTGTATTTTAATGAAGTACGATTGGCCTGGGAATGTTAGGGAATTGGAAAATATTGTGGGCCGTTCAATTATTAATATGAATATCAATGAACGGGTAATACAGGCTGAACATCTGCCCCATTTATTAGCCGGCGAAAAAGCAAATATTGATGACTATTTGCCGCATAGAGAAGAAGATTTGTCCAGATTGAGTACTGTAATAGATAAAGTTGAATCAGATTATATCAGGAAAGTATATTTTAACATGGGAAAAAATAAAACTGCTGCGGCAAAGGTTTTAGGAATATCGCTGCGTTCTCTATATTATAAAATGAAAAAATATGGTATTTCTTAAAATTTGCAAAATATTGCAATAATAAATTTTTGTGTAATTTTTTGCATGCATTTTTTTGCAAAAATTCTAAATTATATAAATTTAAAACATAGTCAAAAGCTGCTTCTACGGGAAATTTTGCTACTTTCTGTAATTTTGGCATGCTAATTGCTACATAATATATGAGGTGAGAATTTGAAAAATTTTGATGAGATAATAAAATGCTCACAGGAATATGCTAAAGATTCAGGTCCCCAAAAAATTGCGGTTGCATTTGCTCAGAATAAGGATGTTTTAAAAGCAATTAAAGCAGCTGTAAATGAAAAAATTTGCGTTCCTGTTCTTATTGGAGATAGAAAAAAGATTGTGAGTATTTCGGAAGAAATCGATTTCGACATAGACAACTTTGAAATAATTGATGAAAAGGATGGTACCAAGGCTTGTAAAAAGGCGGTATCTCTTGTAAGCCGGGGAAAAGCGGATATACTTATGAAAGGCTTGATTGATACTTCAATTATATTGAAAGCTGTTTTAAATAAGGAAATCGGGCTGAGAACTGGAAACGTTTTAAGTCATGCTGCCGTTTTTTCGGTTGGTACGTACCACAAGATTTTTGTTGTTACGGATGCAGCTATGAATATAGCACCGAATGCTGATGGCAAAAGGCAAATAATAGAGAACGCTATAAAATTAAGTAAATCTTTAGGAGCTAATGTTCCAAAGGTTGCTGTTATTTGCGCCAAGGAAAAGGTGGATCCTAAAATGCAGTCCACATTAGATGCACAAGAGCTTGTTCGAATGAGAGCAGAAGGCAGGATGGCCGGATGTATTGTGGAGGGTCCATATGCATTGGATAACGCAATGTCTAAAGAGGCAGCCGAATTGAAAGGCGTAAAGGGTGAAGCTGCAGGAGATGCGGATATTCTTCTTATGCCTAATATTGAGGCGGGGAATGTTTTTTATAAATCTCTTACATATCTGGCAAATGCAGATAATGCAGGAATAATACTGGGAGCCAAAGCTCCTATAGTATTAACATCCCGTGCCGATTCTGAAAAGGCAAAGTTAAATTCAATTGCCTTGGCAGTGTTGTTATCATCATACAAAGGAGAATAGAATGAAACACATGAAACAACTGATTATAAATCCAGGTAGCACGTCTACTAAAATTGCGGTTTTTGAAGATGAAGATTCAATATTTGAAAAGACATTAAGGCATTCAAATGAAGAGTTAGTTAAATATTCAAACGTTGCCGATCAGTTTGAATTCAGAAGAAATTTAATAATTAAAGCATTAAATGAAAACAATATTGCTCTTAACTCATTGGATGCGGCAGTAGGAAGAGGCGGGCTGTTAAAACCTATCGAAGGTGGGACTTATGCAGTAAATGATAAATTGGTTGAGGATTTGAAAACCAATACAATAGGTGAGCACGCTTCAAACTTGGGAGGGCTTATAGCTCGTTCAATAGGAGATAAGGCGGGAATCTCTTCTTACATTGTGGATCCTGTTGTTGTTGATGAACTTGAAGATGTTGCCAGAATAAGCGGACATCCTGATTTTGAAAGAATCAGCATATGGCATGCACTTAACCAGAAAGCTGTTGCCAGAAGAGCGGCAGTTGAAAAATTCGGAAAAAAATATGAAGATATGAATTTTGTTGTGGCTCACCTTGGTGGTGGTATTTCGGTTGGAGCACATAAAAAGGGCAGGGTTGTAGATGTTAATAATGCTTTGAATGGTGATGGCGCATTTTCGCCTGAAAGATCAGGCTCACTTCCTGCTCAACAATTGATTGAAGGGTGTTTCAGCGGGAAATACACGGAACCTGAACTTAATAAAATGATATCAGGTAATGGAGGCTTGAATGCTTACCTTGGAACTAACAGTGCAAAGGAAGTAAGTGAGAGGGCGGAAGCCGGAGATAAAAGAGCAAAGCTGATATATAGTGCAATGGCCTACCAAGTGGCAAAAGCAATCGGTGAATATGCGGTTGTTCTTGACGGAGATGTGGATGCTATATTGATAACCGGAGGAATAGCTTATGACAAAAAATTTGTTCAAATGATAGAGAAAAAGGTTAAATTTATTGCTGATGTAATAATATATCCGGGGGAAGACGAACTCTTGGCATTGGCTCAGGGAGGGCTTAGGGCCATTAGGGGTGAAGAGCCTGTTAAAGAGTACAAGTAACATGTTTGCTGATAAGGAGATATATATGCTGGATAAAAGGTTGGTAATTGTAACGGGGCACTACGGAAGCGGTAAAACCGAATTTTCAGTAAATTACGCTGTGAAGATGAAAGAGACGCATGAAAATGTGAGTATTGCTGATTTGGATATTGTTAATCCTTATTTCAGATCCAGAGAGAAAAGGGAATTTTTTGAGAAAATAGGCGTTAAAATATTTGACAGCAGCATAAAAAATACGGCAATTGATATTCCTGCACTTCCGGCACAGATGATGGGCGTTATATTAAATCCTAATGAAAAATCAGTCCTTGATGTGGGTGGTGATCCGGTAGGGGCCAGAGTCCTTGCAAGGTATTCAGGACAAATAAAAAATACCGAATACGATATGTTTTACGTAATAAACGGTAACAGGCCCGAAACAAGCAATGTAGAAGGTTCATTAAAGTATTTGAGAATGATTGAATCAACATCGGGATTGAAGGTGACAGGATTGATAAACAATACTCATATGCTTAAAGATACAAAAGTTGAGGATGTTGAATTTGGTCATGAATTAACTAAGAAAGTCTCATGGGAAACAGATATTCCCATTAGATATGAAGCTGTAATTAAAAAAACAGCTGAAAAAATAAATAATGAAGAAATATTAGAAAAATTATTCCCCATAAATCTTTATATGAGGGAAGAATGGATGAGTTGAAAATGGAGGTATTATAATGGCCAAGGGTAAGGTTACATTTAATGAAGACGCATGCAAGGGCTGTGAATTGTGTGTGTCTGTATGTCCGGAAAAAATAATCGAACTGAACAAAGAAAAAATTAACAAAAAGGGATACAGCCCCGCTCGTGTAGTTGACCAGGAAAAATGCATCGCCTGCGGAAGTTGTGCTATTATGTGTCCGGATTCTGTAATTACTGTAGAAAGATTATAATAATTGGAGGTTTAATTATGTCTAAAGTTTTGATGAAAGGTAATGAAGCTGTTGGAGCTGCTGCTATTGAAGCAGGCTGTAAATTTTTTTTCGGATATCCAATAACTCCGTCAAGTGAGATTCCTGAATATATGTCAAAAGCACTGCCTGAAGCTGGAGGTGTATTTTTGCAAGCAGAAAGTGAAATAGCTGCCATAAACATGGTTTATGGAGCAGCAGGAGCAGGCGCGAGAGCGATGACTGCATCATCAAGCCCCGGGATTTCATTGAAGCAGGAAGGTATTACCTATGCTGCCGGAGCGGAGCTGCCATGTGTTATTGTTAATATGATGAGAGGCGGTCCCGGATTAGGAAGCATCCAGCCAAGTCAATCAGATTATTTTCAATCTACAAGAGGAGGAGGAAACGGTGACTACAGAACACTGTGTTACGCTCCTGCAAGTGTTCAAGAAATAGTTGACTACGTTATGCTTGCATTTGACAAAGCTGATTATTACAGAAATCCCGTTCTCATTTGTGCAGATGGAATGATTGGACAGATGATGGAAGCTGTGGAATTCAAAGAGCCGGCTCATATTGATTTGCCGCCTAAAGACTGGACTACAATCGGTACAGCAGAAAAAAGGAAACCGAATATTATTAATTCATTATACCTGGAAGCCGAAGTCCTTCAGGATCACAACAGAGATATAGATAAAAAATATAAATTGATGGAAGAAAATGAAGTATTGTACGAAGCTTACGGTTTAGAGGATGCTGATGTTGTTTTGGTTTCATTTGGAACTACCTCCAGAATAGTTAAAACAGCTATGAAACAAGCTGAGAAAAAAGGAATTAAAACAGGAATTATAAGACCTATAACAATATGGCCTTTCCCTTATGATGTATTTAAAAATATCGGGAATAAAGCTAAAGGCGTACTTACGGTTGAAATGAATTTAGGTCAGATGATTGATGATGTTAAAATAGGTGTTTCCGGAAAACTGCCTGTATATTTCAACGGAACCCAGGGCGGTGTTGTCCCTACGCCGGCAAGCATATTAGAGGATATTGAAAAAATAGCAGGAGGTACAAAATAATGACAATTGTATATGAGAAATCAAGGGGGTTAACAGATACACCTCTTCATTATTGTCCGGGCTGTACCCATGGTGTTATTCACAAATTAGTCGCCGAATCCATGGTTGAACTTGGTATTTTAGGCGATGCAATTGGAGTTGCTCCTGTGGGATGTTCGGTGTTAGCGTATAATTATTTTAACTGTGATATGCAAGAAGCCGCTCACGGAAGAGCTCCGGCTGTAGCAACAGGAATTAAAAGAACATTACCTGATAAGTTTGTGTTTACTTATCAAGGTGACGGAGATTTAGCGTCCATTGGAACTGCCGAAGTAGTACATGCTGCACACAGAGGCGAAAAAATATCTACCATATTTGTTAATAACGCAATATATGGAATGACCGGCGGGCAAATGGCCCCTACAACATTAATAGGGCAAAAAACTACAACTTCTCCCTTGGGAAGAACTGTGGAGCATAGTGGAAGACCTATAAAAATTTCAGAGATGATTGCTACTATAGACGGTGCTAAATTTGTTGAAAGAGTTTCTGTGGATACTCCTGCGAATATCAGAAAAGCTAAAAAGGCAATAAAAAAAGCATTTAAATGTCAATTAGAAGGTAAAGGCTTCGCTTTGGTAGAAGTATTGTCTGCCTGTCCTACTAACTGGGGCTTTACTCCTGTAAAAGCATTGGATTGGCTGAGAGATAATATGATCCCGTATTATCCGTTAGGAAATTTCAGAGATTTTGAGGAGGGTAAATAGCATGGAAGAAAAAGTAATAATGGCCGGTTTTGGAGGCCAAGGAGTTATGGCTATTGGTAAATTACTTGCATACGCAGGAATGATTGAAGGAAAACATGTAACATGGATGCCTTCTTATGGCCCTGAAATGCGAGGCGGGACTGCCAATTGCTCTGTTGTTGTATCAGATGAAGAAGTTGGTTCACCTCTTATTTCTAAAGATGGTACTGCAGCTATTGTTATGAACCTGCCTTCTCTTGCAAAATTTGAAAAAGAACTGGTTCCCGGCGGGAAATTGTTAGTAAATAAATCTTTGATAAACGAAGAACCAACAAGAACCGATTTGGATGTTCATTATGTTTCTGCAAACGAATTGGCGTCAGAATTGGGAAACAATAAAGTAGCTAATATGGTTATGCTGGGTGCATATCTTGAACTGACTAAAATAGTCGATGTTGAATCTGTGCTTCACGCTTTCGTAAAAGTATTTGGCGAAAATAAATCTAAATTGGTTCCTATTAACAAAAAGGCGCTGGAAAAAGGAGCCGAAGCAGTAAGAAAGATGCAGGCTGTATAATTTATAAGCGTTAAAAAAAGCCCAATTGGGCTTTTTTTTGCGTTTAATAACAGGTACGACGATAAATTCATCTTTTGTGAGTTAATTGCGCTGTCCCGTAACAAGGAAAAATGAAGGGAAACCAGAGATGGAGAAAAGATTTTTCTCCCGTTTCCAGACGGAAAATAGCTGTTTCCAAGGCCAAAAAAACATACATTCGCGAAATCGTGCCCAAGGAAGAAAAAGCAGGGATAATCATTGGAATTTCAACGAAAACAATGGAAAAACCCCTTTAAAAATGGTATAATGGTTTAAGCAAAAACAAATACCGAAAGGAGTTTTATCCATGGCTATTATACCACAGATTTCGATGTTTTCGTGGGAAAATGATATAGAAAATTTAGGGGACAATGAACGTTTAAAATTTGTGCTTGAACACATGCCTGACGAAGCCCTCGTTGACAAGCTTGAAAGGGAGCGGTGCCGCGGCCGTGACGATTATCCGGCGCGTGCGATGTGGAACATGTTCATCGCGATGACAGTCTTCGGGCATGGCAGGGTGGCCGCCATTCTCCGGGAGCTGAAACGCAACGTCCAGCTCAGGTGGATGTGCGGGTTCCAGAATGGGAAAACCCCGACCGCGTATGCGGCAAGCAGGTTCCTTGCCAGACTGAAAGCTAGCCAAGCAGAGGTGCTTGAAATATTCATCTCATTGGCGGACTCGCTGTATGATATTCTGCCGGACTTTGGGGAGACGCTCGCCCTGGACAGCAAATGGGTATGGTCAGCGGCGAATAGAAAGAGCAAGCGGAACAAGCCTGACGGAAGGAGCGAGACAGACGCCGAATGGGGAAAGAAAACCTACAGCGGCGTAAACGCTGACGGCAAGGAGTGGAGTAAGGAAGAGGAATGCTTCGGCTTCAAGATCCATCTGCTGGTTGATTCGAAATACGAACTTCCGGTGGCTTTTGTCATTACCAGCGCGAACGGCTCCGATATCGTCTGGGGCAGGGAGCTGCTCAAAGAATTGGCTGAAAAGCGGCCGCACGTGATTGAGCGGTGCAGATACCTTGCCGCGGACAGGGGCTATGACGATACAGAACTGATCCAGTGGCTTCAGGACGTGAAACAGGACATCAAGCCGGTGATCGATAAGCGGACAATGTGGAAGACAGAAAAAGAGAAAGAAGTCACGTCACCTGTCAGCGTGAACTGGGATCATTTGAGCCAAATAATATCCGAGTTAAATATAAGTAATTTCGAAATTGCCGACGCAAGAGGTACGGCAACTTATTACAGAGGGTGAGGAGAAATTTATATATAAATGCAACATAAAACCCGATAAAATCAACGGATTTTGGCATTTAACAAATGCCTATTATAATATTGAAAGGAGATATATTTTATGGCAGACGTAATGGTACAAAAAACACAAGAATGGCTTAACAATAAGTATGGAGGAAAGCAGGGTTATATACCACTTGATTTATCTGAGGAAGCTGGTATCGTAGGCAGAACCGGATGGACAACAATTTATGCTTTACTTGGAGCTCTTCAAATTGAATTAGGATTAAACGAAACCGGTACTAATTTTGGTCCGACAACTGAAAGGTTGTTTAATGAACAGTTTGGGGAGGGTATACAGCCACCGATTGATGAAACTGCAGTTTGCGGCAGATACGGAGGTATTTATGGCATTGTACAAGGCGCGCTTTGGTGTAAAGGATACCCTGCGCATTATGGTGAAATAACAGAACATTTTGATCAATCAACACAAGCAGGAATAATGAACATGAGGGAAGATGCTGGAATAAGTCCTGGAACAAAAGTTACTTTGAATGTTATGAAAGCCTTACTTTCTATGAACCAATACAAACTTGTTTGGAAAGGATCTTCTAAAATTCAATCTATTCAACGGGTACTAAATAATATGTATGAGGAATATATTGGACTTTCACCTTGCGATGGACTATATGGCCGGGAAATGAATAAAGCAATGATTATGGTTTTACAAGCAATTGAAGGATACTCTGTAGAGGAAGCTAATGGTAATTTTGGAAGTGGTACGAAATCAAGGTTACCTTTGCTTTTGCTTCCTCAAGTAGTGAATCCAGAAGCCGTATTCCTGTTTCGTTCATCTCTTTGCTGCAATGGATATAACGTAGCGTTAAGTTATGCTTGGGATATTGATGTTGAGTTTGAAACGATAGGATTTCAAAGAGATATGTTACTTACTCAAAATGGTACCGCTGATACAGACACATGGATGGCTTTAATGATTAGCCGAGGAAATATTGATCGACCAAGCAATGGATGTGATACAAGGTTTGAGATAACTGCTGATAGGTTGGGAATTTTAAAAAATGAAGGCTATGAAGTGGTTGGTCGTTACTTAACAGGTGGAAGTTTTAAAGAATTGCGTATTGGAGAAGCAGAAAGAATTATTGCCGGTGGAATGGATCTATTCCCTATCTTTCAAGAGTCAGGAGCAAGTATGTCGTATTTTACTCCTGAACGAGGAAAAGCAGATGCTTTAAGCTCTTCAAAAGCAGCTCATCAATTTGGAATGCCGAAAGATACAATTATTTATTTTGCAGTTGATACCGATCTATTGGATTATCAAATAGAGGATTATATATTACCATATTTCAGAGCCTTACATGAAAATTTTGATCCATATTACCAAATCGGCGTTTATGGCACTAGAAATACTTGTACTCAAGTTTGTGATAATGGCTATGCACTAACAAGTTTTGTAAGTGATATGTCATACGGATTTAGCGGAAACATGGGCTTTAAAATACCTGAAAACTGGAACTTGGATCAATTTTATGAACTTAGTACCAGTGAGACAGGGTGGGATTTTGATTTAGATAAAACAACATATTCAGGAAGATATCCCGTTGTAGACCACATTGAGCATCGCAATTATATACAACCGGCAATTCCGCCAGTTGAACCTGGAACTCCGTCAATTCTTTCTTTTATCGAGGACATACGAACATTGGAAACAATGTATAAACAGCGTTATGATGCGAATTTGGACCCTATTGAAGGTATACCACTGATGCCTATTATGCAAGTTATGGCAATGACTAATTTTCTACGTAGTCAAGAATATAAAAACTGGGAATGGTATTTTACCACAGGTTATATTATTGACAATGAGTTTGTGTCTGATGTTCAAGAGCAGCATCCTGATATATGGGCCAACATTTATGATTATATAAAAGAAGAAACAACAGAAATTTCGCGTTTAAAAATATCAGATGGAGAAACCGGACTTATTGATTTTAGCCATTTCGCAGCCTCACTGGAGGCGTATCTGAGTACAGGATTGTCTCCGGATTTCTGGGCAAGCTGGGGTGGAGATTTAGCAACTGGAATGGCGGATACCACCATCAATTATAACAATAGAAATGAACCTGGTTATGAAATATACGCCGGAAAAACATTGCAGGAAATTGCTGATGCTACAATCGGAAAAGAGATTCTTCAATGCAATTACACTGATTTCTGTAGTGATTTTGATGCATATAAAATCAGCCTCTATATACGCGAAGAAATTAGAAATAGTACCATAGAAACATGGAATTTTCACCTATTTTCAGATGCCCTGATGTGGTATTATAGCAACGAACATTATAGGAATCGCTTTAACTGGATTTGCGAAGAGTTAAATTGCGTACCTACTGTCGGTGCATTAAATGCTAAAATTTACGAAGCTATGAATGGTATTTTAGAAAAAGGATTCTTACTTATCTTAAAAGGGAAAAGACCCACCGATGAAGTAAATACAGCTTGCTGTGATTCATTTGCAAATTATATTTATACAATGGTAAACAAATAATAGAATGAGTGGGGCTCAACAGCCTCCACTCATTCTATTATTTATCCAGTTTGAGAATTTGTTTACTTTCGTTGTTTAAATTTTGCAATAAAGGCTCCCGCAACAAATAATAACGTCGAACCAAGGGCGGGATAAAATTTGATGTCAATATTATATAGAATGCCAATTTTTAAGATTCCTTCTAAGCCAGATACCATTAGCAATAAAAACACCAAAATAAAATATATGATGGACAGAAGTAGGATTTCTTTTGTCGTACCTGTTAACTTGCTTTGTGCCCAAATCCCCATGAGAAAACCGTATGGATAAACTAAGCAAAATGAGAAGGGAATATAAAAAATCCAACCCCAAATCCAAATGATATCATTATCCTTTGACATAAAGATACCACCTATAGCAGATAAAAAAAACAGAAGAAAATAAATTTTCCAAAATAAACTGAATTTGCTAAAAAAATTTTTAATCATAGATATCACCTTGGTCTAATTAATTTTGTATGAATATTAAATTTAGGCTTGGAGTTCTTTAATACTTTTATCTTATTATATGATTATGGTGTCAAAGGTCAATTTTAATAAAAAATGTTTTTCATAATTGCTTTTGACACTTCAATCATTATATTACATTAAATATTTTATATCAATATGATTTCACAATAATGAAGAGCGGTATGATTGAAGCTGCTTTTTTTTCTGGTACTGTGCATTACTGTTTTGAAATCCTCATTTTATCTTTTGTTAAGGGACTTGTGTCTTTAGTAAAACATGTTATAATAAATAATCAAAGTATACAAAGGTTAATGTTTTTATTTGATACAAAAAAGCACTTATACCTAAATAAAAAGAACGAAGAAAGTTTAATATCATTTTACTTTTAAAGGAACAGAGCAATGAAACAACTGATAATCGAAATTGCAAACTCAATAGGTATAGAAATCATCGGATTTACTAATGTATTAGATTACAGCTACCTGTCAAACATTCTCGTAGACAGAGCAGATAATGGATATAGCTGCGAATTTGAAGAACAGAATATAGCAAAAAGGATTGATGTTAGAAATACGTTTCCTGGATGTAAAAGTATTATAGCGATAGGAGTTCCATATGCGGAAGGATACAAAAAACCAATTACCGATGATATGGGATTATTAAGTGTTGTATCTTTTGGAAAGAACTATCATGAAAAAATAAAAGGCATATTAAAAGAACTTGCTGAGAAAATAAGAAAGCATATTGACTTTAAATATAAAATCTGTGTTGATACATCACCGCTGATTGACAGAGAAATATGCAAAAATGCTGGAATAGGAAACTATGGGAAAAATACTCTTCTTATTAATGAAAAATTCGGATCTTTTATAAATCTCGGCTACTTGCTTACGGATTTGGACATAGAATGCGGCAGCAGAAAGAATAATATAAATATTTGTGGAGAATGTCAAATATGTATAAAAAACTGCCCCAATAATGCTATATTAAAAAATTGGGGCATCAGTGCAAGGAAATGTGTTTCATACTTGACTCAAACCAAAAATTATATTCCTTTTGAACACAGAAAAAGCATGGGAAATCAAATATACGGCTGTGACGTATGTCAGCTTGTATGCCCGAAGAACAAAATTAATTCTGAAAAAAAGCAGGCTGCAGATTACAGCAGCCTTTTAATTAATCTTAAAGAATTGATGCAAATTTCAAATAAAGAATTTGTTTCAAAATACGGAAGACTGTCAGGGGGCTGGAGAGGCAGAAATATCTGGAAAAGGAATGCAATTATTGCCGCAGGCAATTTAGAGCTTGTGTCTATGTTTGAAATCATTAAAAATGAACTTAACAACCCTTCTGAAATCATTAAAACTTATGCAGCATGGTGCCTGACTAAATTAAACAGGCAAAAAGCTGTAAATATACTTAATGCCGCAATGAAATATGAAAATGAACGTATAAAAAAAGAATATATGAAATTAGCGGAGGCAGAAAATGATAGTGGGAACGTGTGAAATGGAAATGATAATATATGAAGCTAATTCTTTAAAAGAAAAAAGGCACGTAATTAAAAGTGTTATAGAAAGAATTAAATCAAGATTCAATGCATCTGTTGCCGAAGTTGGATACAATGATTTGTGGAATAGGACAATTATTGGTATTGCTGTGGTTTCTAATAAAAAATCGTTATGTGAATCCATAATTTATAAAATAATAAATTTCATAGATAATGACGAAAGACTGGAAATTATAAATCATTCCATGGAGGTAAGTTAATGACAAAGACAGAAAGAGTTTATGAATTGCTGAAGGCATCATATCCTGATGCCGGATGCGGACTGGATTATGGCTCACCGTTTCAATTGCTGGTATCTACAATTTTAAGTGCTCAGGCAACCGACAAAAGCGTTAATGCAGTAACAGAGGAACTTTATAAGGAGTATCCAGATTTGGACAGCTTTCTTAAACTGACTCAGGAAGAAATAGAAGAAAAAATAAAAAAAATAGGTATTCATAAGAATAAGTCAAAAAATATATATAAAATGTGCCGGCAGTTAAAAGAAAGGTATAATGGTGAAGTACCAAGGAACATGGAAGATTTAATGTCTTTGCCGGGAGTAGGAAGAAAAACTGCTTCTGTTGTGTTGGTTGAAGCTTTTAACATTCCGGCATTTCCCGTGGATACACATGTATTCAGGATTACAAAGCGCATAGGATTAGCTTCGGGTTCAACAGCCGATAAGGTATCTGATGAAATGATGTCCAAGCTTCCAAAATACAAGTGGCATCTTATGCATCATCTTTTAATAACACATGGGAGAGAAGTTTGTGTTGCTCAAAATCCTAAGTGTGATATTTGCAGTGTTAGAGATATTTGCAAATACTATAAACAAAAATTAAAATAGTAGGAGATAAAGAAAAATGTCAATAAATGTAGTATTATTTGAACCGGAGATACCTCAAAATACAGGAAATATTGCCAGAACCTGTGGATTGACAGGTTCGAGGCTTCATTTAATAAAGCCCCTTGGATTTTCCGTAAAAGACAAATATTTAAAAAGAGCAGGTCTTGATTACTGGGATTTAGTTGATATAAACTATTATGATGATTTTGATGACTTTAGAAAAGTTATAAAGGGTAAACAAGTTTTTATTTCATCAACTAAAGAAAAAAGCAGGTTTTACACGGATGTTCAGTACACTGACGGCTGCTACATTATTTTTGGTAAAGAAACAGCAGGACTGCCGGATTATATACATAAAGAGTTTATCAACAGCAGAATCAAAATTCCAATGATAGACAATGTTCACGCTAGATCCCTTAATCTTGCAAACTCCGTAAACATAGTAATGTACGAAGCACTAAGACAATTAGATTTCCCCCGCATGATCTAATCCGGACACGCTTCGAGGCATGATGCGCCCCCGGTTTCTCATGAAAATTTCAAGTAGTTCCGATTCTTTTTTGGACAGGGTGCATTTATTTGAAGGACCTTTCAAAGTACATCTCATCAAATCAAGCTCTATATCATTCAGAATTATATTCTGCGTGCTTTCCCACTGAGGGGCCCGTCGGTTTACCGCTCTTATCCTGGCTAATATTTCGTTTATATCGAAAGGCTTTATAATATTAATTGAAAAGATTGAAGTGGATAATATTGACAGAGTATTCTCTTTGGTGATATACTGATTTTAAATGAATATGGAAACATGTCACGGAAGTTGGGTGCAATTCTCACGCAAGACCGTTGCTGTAATTCGCTGATGCTTTGGACCGATGCCACTGGAAGAATTTCCGGGAAGGTACCGAAAGCTATGTTATTTTAAACACAGGTGATAAGCCAGAATACTTGTATGTTTCCCTGCCGCATTAATGCGATGCACAGCCTTGCGGATAACCATGGCGAATGCAGTACATGTCTTTTTATTCTATCTTAGATGTAGAGATATGTTTACTTAATATATATACGTCTGCGAGATTGTCGCAGACTTTTTTATTGCTAAATCCAAAGTATTCACATCACCGGTAAAAAAGCAACAATAATATAATAAAAAGGAGTAGTTATGAAAAAACAAATTAAAAAATTTTTGTGCATAACAATGGCACTGTCATTATCTATGATAATGATAACAGGATGTTCAGGTGACACTGCTCAGACAGATGAAAATCCTGTACAAAGTATCGATGAGGACAATGTTCAGGAAGATAACACAGAAAAAGCAGACCCTGTTTACGTGAATCAGATTAAAGATGGCACTTATAACATAGAGGTTTCTTCAAGTTCATCAATGTTCAAGATAGTTGATGCACAGCTTACAGTAAAAGGTGGAGAAATGTCGGCAGTTTTAACTCTCAGTGGAACGGGTTATGAGAAGCTGTACATGGGAACCGGAGAAGAAGCTCTTGCTGATACTGATGATAAATGTATATATTTTGTTGAGGATCCACAGGGTAAGTATACTTATGAAGTACCTGTTGAAGCGCTTAATCAGGATATAAATTGTGCAGCATGGAGCATTCGTAAAGGAAAATGGTACGACAGGGTTTTGGTATTCCAATCATCAATGATACCTGAGGATGCTATAACTGAAAGTTCTGTGCCTGATGGTACGTACAGTGCAGAAGCTACACTTACGGGAGGATCAGGCAGAGCAAGCATAGAATCTCCTGCAGATATTACTTCAGCAGGGGGAACAATGACGGCTACAATAATTTGGAGCAGCCCAAGTTATGAGTATATGCTTATAGACGGAGTTTATTATTATCCGGTCAATAAAAATGGAAATTCCACATTTGAAATTCCGGTTTCACTGGACAAAGATATTGAAGTAACTGCTCAAACGGTGGCCATGAGCACTCCCCACGATGTAGATTACACTCTCAGGTTTGATTCGGCTACACTTAAATCAAAATAAAGAAAAAGGTATTGTTATGATTAAAAAAAGATGCATGTTTACAGCTGTAATTATTATGATCTTGCTGATTATGGGGTGTACCCAAAGTAAAGATAATACTGATGGAAATCCAGAAAACGTCTTGCAGCAGGAAGGAAACATGGAGTTTAAATATGCTCAGAATTTTAATGTGGATTACTACAAAGGCGGCTATTCCATCATATCTGTATCTGACGGAACCAGGTATCTGGTTGTTCCAGAAGGACAAGATGTACCGGCAGATTTGGATAAGGACATTACAGTCCTGAAACAGCCTATTAATAACATTTATTTAGTTGCAACTTCATCCATGTGTTTGTTTGATGCTTTGAATTCCCTGGACGCTATCAAATTTTCCGGCACAAAAGCAGAAGAATGGTATATCGAAAACGCAAGATCTGCAATGGAAGCAGGCAATATTATTTATGCAGGAAAGTACAATATTCCAGACTATGAGTTGATTATGTCAGGCAATTGCAATTTAGCTATAGAATCTACAATGATAAACCACACTCCAGAGGTTAAGGAAAAGCTGAAAGAATTGGGTATACCAGTGATTACAGACCAGTCGAGCTATGAAACACATCCACTGGGGCGTACCGAATGGATAAAGCTTTATGGATTATTAATGGGAAAGGAATCAGAAGCAAAACAGATTTTCGATAAACAAGCAGGCTACATTGAAGAACTTGCCAACAAAGATAAGACAGATAAAACAGTTGCGTTTTTCTATATAAGCTCTTCCGGCAACGCCATAGCCAGAAAATCAGGAGATTATGTAACAAGAATGATTGAGGCTGCCGGCGGAAATTATATATTTGGACATCTGGGAGATCCTGAAAGTGCCACCAGTACAGTGACTCTGGAAATGGAGGAGTTTTACGCCACAGCAAAAAATGCAGATTATATAATATATAACAGCACTATAGACGGAGAACTTTCGTCTGTTGAAGAACTTATGGGAAAAAACAGTCTGTTGAAAGACTTCAAGGCAGTTCAAAATAACAATGTATGGTGTACAGGCAAGAATATGTTTCAGGAAACAACACATTTCGGACTTATGATTTCAGATATTCACCGTATGCTTACTGATAATGACAATGATCTTACAGAATTAAACTTTATCTACAAATTACCGGCGGCAGATGGGGAAAAATCAGATGGAAAAAAGTAAAAGTACAAGATATATAAGGTATATTATTACACTGATTGTACTAATTATTCTCTTTGCACTATTAATTTTATTGAACATTAAATTAGGGAGTGTAGATGTTTCTGTAAAAGATATTATTAATATATTATTTCACGGAAGCGGAAACGAAACTGATTACAATATAATATGGAAGGTTCGTCTTCCAAGAATGATGTCAAGTATTATATTAGGCGGAGCATTAGCTCTATCGGGTTTTTTGCTTCAAATCTTTTTCAATAACCCTATTGCAGGACCATATGTGCTTGGAATTTCATCCGGCTCGAAAATGATGGTAGCCATGGCAATGATTATGATACTCAGCAGATATCATTCTGTCAATTCCGCTGTTTTGATAATAGCAGCCTTTGCAGGTGCCATGCTTTCAATGGGTTTTGTTCTTATTATATCAAGGAGGGTCAAAAGTGTGTCAATGCTTATTGTATGTGGAGTCATGATAGGGTATATATGCTCTGCGGTTACAGACATGATGATTACATTTGCAGATGACGCTAACATTGTAAACCTGCACAACTGGTCACTGGGCAGTTTCTCCGGAACAACCTGGAGAGATGTTGGTATAATGGTTTCAGTAGTACTGCCCACATCACTGATTGTGTTTCTTATGTCAAAACCTATAGGTGCTTACCAGCTTGGGGAAAGCTATGCAAAGAATATGGGTGTTAATATCAAACTGTTCCGTATTATGCTGGTATTGCTCTCCAGTTTTCTTTGTGCCTGTGTTACTGCTTTTGCAGGACCTATATCCTTTGTGGGTATAGCAGTTCCTCATCTTGTAAAGTCATTTTTGAAAACGTCAAAGCCGCTTATTGTTACTCCCATGTGCTTCTTGGGAGGTTCTGTTTTCTGCTTGGGCTGTGACTTAATAGCCAGAACATTATTTGCTCCCGTTGAACTGAGCGTAAGCACAGTAAGTTCAATATTCGGAGTACCAATAGTAATATATATTATGCTAAAGAAGAGAGTGCACTAATGGAATATTTTTTTTATACAAAAAAGCTGACTGTAGGCTATAACGGAAAGCCTCTGATTAAAGATATCGAAATAAATTTGAAGAAGGGGAAGATACTGACACTCATCGGTCCAAACGGCTCAGGTAAATCTACAATTCTTAAAAGTATAACAAAACATCTGAAAAGCATCTGTGGCACAATATATATTGATAATAAATCTATAGAAACTATGAGCAACAAAGATATATCTCATAAGTTAGCTGTAGTTCTGACTGACAAACTGAAAACAGAGCTTATGACATGCAAAGATGTGGTGTCAACAGGACGCTATCCCTATACAGGTATGCTGGGCATACTATCAGAGGATGATAACCTCCAGGTCAAAAATGCAATGGAGCTTGTAAATGCCTGGGATTTAAGAGAAAAAGATTTTACTGAAATAAGTGATGGTCAGCGTCAAAGGATTCTTCTTGCAAGAGCCATTTGTCAGGAGCCTGAAATAATAGTTCTTGATGAACCAACCTCCTTTCTGGATATACATTATGAGCTTGAACTTCTAAACATCTTAAGAACTCTGGCGGAGAAACGTGGTATAACTGTTATCATGTCGCTCCATGAGCTGGATATGGCACAGAAAGTGTCAGATTTGGTCATGTGCGTAAAAGGAGAATATATAACTCACCTGGGAACTCCAAAAGAAATATTTCAAAAAGACCTTATCAGTGAACTCTACGATTTGTCTAACGGCAGCTACAATCCCATGTTCGGAAGCTTCGAAATGGAACGTACAAAAGGAGATCCTAAAGTTTTTGTAATAGCAGGAGGAGGAACAGGCATAGCAGAATACAGAACCCTGCAAAAAAAGAGAATTCCCTTTATTACAGGAATACTCCATGAAAACGACATAGATTACCAGCTGGCAAAGGATTTATCCTCAGAAGTATTTTCTGAAAAAAGCTTCGAGCCTATAAGTGAGCCTATTTTTCAAAGTGCTCTAAAAAGAATGCAGTCCTGTGACATTGTAATTAACTGTTTAAAAAGCTATGGAGAAATAAACAGGAAAAATAAAGCTCTCTATGAAACTGCATTGTTCCAAGGTAAAAAAATCATCGAAAACGCCGATGAACTTTAAATTATATTTAGTTGAAGGTAAACAAATCATAACGTCGGATAAATAATAGAATGAGCGGAGGCTATTGAGCCCCCATTTATTNNATTTATTTATCATTGTATAAATATAATTTGCAAAAAAATTTATAAACAAAGCTATTTCAATCGCATTAGTGATTTTTTTTCTTTTTAACTGTCAAATTCCCGTTTAAAATCCGAATAAAAAAATTTGGTTTACTTTTATTATTAGTAAACAACGTCTTAAAATGCATTAGCCGAAATATTCCCACATTCGGAAAACGTCCTCATGTTTGGATAAAAAAAAATTATAAATAAAGCTTGATTTATTAATTATTATTATATATAATTTAGGTAACAGAATAAATGGATGATGCTTGCGGGAGAGCCTGTTATATTATTAACAGCGCCGAAGGAATAAGTGAATTGATATTTAGCCATATTATTGACGATGATCTCAGGCAAAAGGACCGTAAGTTGACAAAACTCTGAAAAGCGTGAGCACCGAAGGGGCAACTCTCAAATATTGAGAGGAATCTCTCAGGTTTATAACAGGGCAGTAGGCATTAAATTTTTTATTTGCTATCTGCCCTTTTTATATGGATTATATTATATGGATTAATTCCTATGATTTGAATTTCAATTTTGGGGTAGTGAATAAATTGAAAGAATAATTTTATGACGGCGGTACAGATACAATGATTATAACAAATAATGATTTGGTTTATAGCAAACTTAAAGATGATTACAACATATTATACATAGACGGAAGTTTTAGGGATGTACTTGTGAAAACAAGGGACAAGGTCCATGCAGGATATGAACTTTTGACTCATCCTCTATCGAGCAGTTTAAAGCCTAATGAAACACCTTATAAGTCTGTGATTATATCTGATAAAAAAGGAAAACTTAATTTTAATTCGGTTTATATTATTGAAGATGCAATTATTGAATATGACAAGTTCAATATGAACATAATAAAGAAAATTAGTGAAAAAATAAGGAAAGACTTTAAATTAATTGATTTAACTGTACTTGAAAGTGCATTAAATATAAATTACTAATGATTAATAAATTATGGAGGTGAATGTTTTGAAGTTGGAATTAGGCTACATTTTTATTAAGGATATTCAGTTTGCTGAACAGTCCAAAGTTGAAAATGGAACATTGTATGTAAATAAAGAAGATGTAAAAGCATTAATTCTGGAAGATCAAAATTTTAAGTCTGCTGATGTTGAATTGGCAAGGCCGGGTGAAAGTATCCGTATTATCCCTGTTAAGGATGTTATTGAACCAAGGGTTAAGGTTGAAGGCCCAGGAGGAATTTTCCCCGGTATGATTAGTAAAGTTGAAACTGTAGGATCAGGCAAAACAAATGTGTTAAAAGGTGCTGCTGTTGTAACAACAGGAAAAATAGTTGGATTTCAGGAAGGAATCATTGATATGAAAGGACCTGGAGCCGAGTATACTCCTTTTTCAAAACTGAATAATTTAGTTTTGAAATGTGAACCTATTGACGGGTTGAAACAGCATGAACATGAAAAAGCACTGAGGTTTGCAGGTTATAAAGTAGCTGAATATCTTGGGAACCTTGCTAAATCCTTAACTCCTGATGAAGTTCATACATTTGAAACTCCTTCTCTGACTGAAGGGTTAAAGCTTTATCCGGATCTACCCAGGGTTGCATATGTGTTAATGCTTCAAAGTCAGGGATTAATGCATGATACGTATGTATATGGCGTTGATGCTAAAAAGTCGTTGACTACTATGATCTATCCTACTGAAATAATGGATGGCGCAATAGTAAGCGGCAACTGTGTATCGGCATGTGATAAAAATACCACTTATCACCATTTGAACAATCCGGTGATTCAGGATTTGTTTGAACAACATGGAAAAACATTAAATTTTGTATGTGTGATAATATCAAATGAAAATGTGTATTTAGCAGATAAAGAAAGGTCATCTAACTGGAGTGCAAAGCTTGCTGAACTTCTTGGAGTTGACGGTGTCATAGTTTCAGAGGAAGGGTTTGGTAATCCTGATACTGATTTGATCATGAACTGCAAGAAAATTGAATCAAAGGGCATTAAGACTGTTTTAATAACTGATGAATATGCGGGAAGAGATGGCACTTCACAATCACTTGCAGATGCTGATGCAAAAGCAAATGCTGTTGTTTCTGGTGGAAATGCCAATGAAGTAATAGAACTTCCACCAATGGATAAAGTTATTGGACATCCTGAAGTAGTGGATACAATTGCCGGAGGATTTGACGGCAGTCTCCATGATGACGGATCCATTACGGCAGAGCTTCAAGTTATAACGGGAGCTACTAACGAGATGGGCTTTAACAGATTGAGTGCCAGATAGGAAAGGAGGAGAAAATAATGCTAAAAGTTGTTCATTATATAAATCAATTTTTTGCCAATATAGGCGGAGAAGAAATGGCTCATGTTCCTGCTGAAATAAGAGAAGGCATTGTTGGTCCCGGATTGGCTTTCAAACAAGCATTCGGTGATGAAGCAGAAATTGTTGCAACAGTAGTATGTGGAGACTCGTATTTTAACGAGAATATGGAAAAAGCCAAAAAAGATATAATTGAAATGGTTAAAAAATATAATCCGGATATATTTATTGCAGGACCTGCTTTTAATGCCGGACGATATGGAGTTGCGTGCGGTACGATTGCTCAGGCAGTAAAAGATGAACTTAAAATTCCTGTTCTAACAGGTATGTATGAAGAAAATCCCGGCGCCGATATGTTTAAAAATAGTATATACATTGTATCTACAAAAAATTCGGCTGCAGGTATGAGAAAAGCTGTTAAGACAATGGCTCCGTTGGCCCTTAAACTGGCAAAGGAAGAGAAAATCGGTTCATCAGCAGAAGAAGGATATATGCCTAACGGCAAGAGGGTGAATTTCTATGAAAAAGATAGAGGTTCTAAAAGAGCAGTAAAAATGCTTCTTAATAAATTAAATGGGAAGCCTTTTACAACAGAATTTCCTATGCCGGATTTTGACAGGGTACCTCCAAATCCACCTGTGAAGGATATTACAAAAGCTACAATAGCATTAGTAACATCAGGCGGTATTGTTCCTAAAGGCAATCCTGACCATATAGAATCATCAAGTGCGTCAAAATATGGAAAATATGATATAGACGGCGTTATGGATTTGACAGAAGAAACATTCCAGACTGCACACGGAGGATATGATCCTGTTTATGCAAATGAGGATCCGGACAGAGTTCTGCCGGTTGATATAATGAGGGAATTTGAAAAAGAAGGAAAAATAGGGAAACTGTACAGATATTTTTATGCAACAGTTGGCAATGGAACTGCCGTTAAAAATGCAAAGGCCTTTGCCGAAAAATATGCTAAAGAACTGAAAGCAGACGGAGTAGATGCAGTTATACTTACATCAACCTGAGGTACCTGTACGCGTTGCGGTGCAACGATGGTAAAAGAAATTGAAAGAGTAGGTATTCCCGTTGTGCATATGTGCACAATAGTTCCTATTTCTTTGACAGTAGGCGCTAACAGAATAGTTCCTACAATAGCAATACCTCATCCGCTGGGTGATCCTTCATTAAGCATGGAAGAAGAAAAAGACATCAGAAGGAAATTGCTCAGCAGGGCATTAAAAGCTTTGCAGACTGAAGTTTCTGAACAAACCGTATTTGAAGATTAGACTGCTAATGGTTGATTAATATACCTTATATATTGGTATATATATATATCATAAAGACAATAGAGAAAAGAGGTGTGAGATGAACAAAATATATGACGTTTTAATAATCGGAGCAGGACCTGCAGGTTTGTCTGCCGGTATATATGCAGGAAGGTCAAGACTTAGCACCCTGATAGTTGAGAAAGATAAAGACGGAGGTCAAATAGTCATTACGTCTGAAATCGAAAATTATCCTGGATGCTTAGAAGGCGAATCCGGTCCTACTTTGGTTGACAGAATGGTAGAACAGGCAAAACATTTCGGCGTTGAAAAAGTTTATGATGAGATAGTTGATGTTAAACTTGACGGCAAAGAAAAGGTACTTGTAGGGAAAAAAGGTGAATATAGAGGCAAGGCTTTAATAATTGCCGGTGGTGCTTCATCAAGGCCTATAGGATGCCCCGGAGAAAAAACATTCACGGGTAAGGGCGTTTCTTACTGTGCAACCTGCGATGCCCCATTCTTTGAAGACTTTGAGGTATTCGTAGTCGGCGGTGGAGACACTGCTGTTGAAGAAGCATTATATCTTACTAAATTTGCAAGAAAAGTTTCTATAATTCACAGAAGAGATGAACTAAGAGCAGTCAAATCTATTCAGGAAAAAGCATTTGCAAATCCCAAAATGAATTTTATATGGGACTCGGTTGTTAAGGAAATCAAAGGAGACGGCTTAGTTAATTCAATAGTGTTGGAAAATGTTAAAACAGGCCAGTTAACTGAAATAAAGGCTGATGAAAATGACGGAACATTTGGTATATTCGTGTTTATCGGTTATGTGCCAAAAACTAAGTTGTTTGAAGGCATATTAAACCTTGAAAAAGGGTATATTGTAACTGATGAAAATACGAAAACTAATGTTGAAGGTGTTTTTGCAGCCGGAGATATTAGGGTAAAAAGTCTGAGGCAGGTTGTTACAGCAGCGTCTGACGGTGCTATTGCAGCTGTTCAGGCCGGAAAATATATAGAATCATTATAATTATATAATTATAGGAGGTATGTAATGTTAGTACTTGATAAAACTACGTTTGAACCAGAGGTGCTAAAGGGCGAAGGATATATATTAGTTGACTTTTTCGGAGACGGATGTGTTTCATGTGAGGCTTTGATGCCGCATATAGAAGAACTTTCCAATAAGTACAAAGACAAACTAAAATTTACAAAAATAAATACATCAAAAGCAAGAAGGCTTGCCATAGGCCAAAAGGTATTAGGACTGCCTGTCATTGCTATCTACAAAGACGGAGAAAAAATTGATGAATTAGTTAAAGAAGATGCTACTGCCGAAAATGTAGAGAAAATGATACAAAAATATGTTTAAAACAAAAATCTGAAGAGGAGGATATAAATGAGCATATTAAAAGGAAAAAAAGTTGTCATAATAGGTGACAGAGACGGAATACCAGGACCTGCTATTGAAGAATGTGTTAAATCAGCCGGCGGCGAAGTTGTATTCTCGTCTACTGAGTGCTTCGTCTGAACTTCCGCAGGCGCAATGGATTTGGAAAATCAAAAAAGGGTTAAAGAATTTGCAGAAAAGTATGGTCCAGAAAATGTAGTAGTTATTCTTGGAGCATCTGAAGGTGAAGCGGCAGGTCTTGCTGCAGAAACCGTGACAAATGGTGACCCGACTTTTGCAGGTCCATTGACAGGAGTTCAGTTAGGACTCAGTGTATATCATATATGTGAACCGGAAATTAAAGATGAAGTAGACCCATCTGTTTATGATGAGCAAATCAGTATGATGGAAATGGTGTTGGATGTTGATGATATTGTTAATGAGATGACTCCCATAAGAGAGGATTATTGTAAATATCTTTAATATTTAATGGCATTAGTATAAACGGTCAATTAATTTATGGAATTTGCTTCGCAGATCTGCGAAGCAAATTTTAAATAAGGGAGGTTATTAATGAACAGTGTAATTAGAGGAGCCAGCTATATTTTGGCTTATACACCCGATATGGTTTTACACAATGGTACTACTCAAACTACCGAAAGAACTGTTAATCCAAATTCGGAATATTTAAAAGAAATAAAGGGGCATTTAAGAAATTTTGACGAAGTGGTGAATTACCTGCCAAATCAAACCTATATTGGAAATATAACTCCGGATGAACTGGCTGAACATCAGCAGCCTTGGAGCAGCATAAAACTTGAAGGGGCTTCAAGATTCGGAAAATACGGAGAAATAATGCCTCAGGATGAATTTATCCTGCTTATGCAAATGTGCGATGTATTTGACCTTGTAAAAATTGAAAGCAACTTCTTGAATGAAACAAAGGCAAAGCTTGAGAAACATCCTTTATTTGATGAATCTCTCATAAGCAGAATAAAACAAGGTGAAACTGCCGAAACAATAAAGAAATTTGTAGATGAAGAGCATGCTGAACCTTTATACAATAACGATGTTTTAATAGGATGTGTAAAACGCGCTCATGACATAGATGTTAATTTAAGCGCTCACGTAATGTTGGAGAACCTTGCTTCAAAGGCATCAAATGTTCTTGCTTTATTAAACCTGGTTTACAAAAATAATATAAAAAAAGAAGAAATAGACTATGTAATTGACTGCTGTGAAGAAGCTTGCGGCGACATGAACCAAAGAGGCGGAGGAAACTTTGCTAAAGCATGTGCCGAAGTTGCTGGATTTGTAAGTGCAACAGGCTCGGATGTAAGAGGATTCTGTGCCGGCCCTGCTCATGCAATGATAGAAGCTGCCTCTTTAGTAAAGGCAGGAGTTTACAAAAATGTTGTTGTTTCAGCAGGAGGTTGTACCGCAAAACTGGGTATGAACGGCAAAGACCATGTGAAAAAGGGGCTGCCTATATTAGAGGATGCCCTTGGAGGATTCGCAATATTGGTAAGTGAAAATGACGGGATAAATCCTGAAATTGATCTTGACTTGGTAGGAAGGCACACTGTTGGAACAGGATCTTCACCCCAGGCTGTTATAACATCACTGGTATCACCATTAGATAAAGTAGGGATGAAAATAACAGATGTGGATAAATATTCGGTTGAAATGCAGAACCCGGATATTACAAAATCTGCAGGAGCAGGGGATGTGCCGTTGGCAAATTACAAGATGATAGGAGCTTTGGCTGTAAAACGCGGTGACATTGAAAAAAAAGAACTTATGAATTTCACTAAAAAACACGGAATGACAGGCTGGGCACCTACACAGGGCCATATACCTTCAGGTGTTCCCTATATAGGATTCTGCAGACAGGATATTTTAGACGGAAAAATTAAAAATGCTATGATAATTGGAAAGGGAAGTTTATTCCTTGGGAGAATGACTAACTTGTTTGACGGTGTATCCTTTATTATTGAAGCAAATAAGGGTAAGCAGGAATCACAGTCTGCTGTGTCGGAAGAAAAAGTAAAGGAATTAATAGCACAGGCATTAAAAGGTTTTGCTTCAAATCTGCTGGCAGAGTAGGAGGTAATATGTCTGAAAAACAAATAAACCAAATAATAGGTAATGTGTTCAACCAATTAGCCGATACTTTAATCAGCGGAGAATATGGACAAAAGCCAAGGATAGCAGTTACCGCCATGGGAAGTGAACATGGAGAAGATAATGTATTTGCTGCTGCAGCAAATACATTAAAAAACGGAATTGATACGACTGTTATAGGTTCTAAAAGCGCTGAAGGAGTTAAAACTAAATTTGCAAGTTCGGAGGATGATGCTCATAAAGTAATGGAATCTCTTTTTAATTTAAAAGAAATTGATGCGGCCGTAACAATGCATTATCCTTTTCCTATTGGAGTTTCTACAGTAGGCAAAATAGTAACGCCTGGAAAAGGAAAAGAAATGTTTATTGCCACAACGACGGGAACTTCATCTACAGATAAAATTGAAGGCATGGTAAAGAATGCTATTTATGGGATTATAACAGCTAAAGCATGCGGAATCAAAAATCCATCTGTCGGTATTTTAAATATTGACGGAGCGAGACAGACGGAAATTGCCCTTAAAAAGCTCAAAGATCAGGGATATGATATAAATTTTGCAGAATCACAAAGGGCTGACGGTGGTGCAGTAATGAGAGGCAATGACTTGCTTATGGGCTCGGCAGATGTTATGGTTATGGATTCTTTAACAGGTAATCTCATGATTAAAATATTTTCTTCATATACAACCGGCGGAAATTACGAATCTCTTGGCTATGGGTATGGCCCGGGAATAGGTGAAGGCTTTGATAAATTGATACTTATTATATCAAGAGCATCAGGAGTACCGTTGATTGAAGGAGCAATTGAATTTGCATCAGAACTGGTAAAAGGAAATTGCCTTGCAATTGCCAAGGAAGAATTTAATAAGGTTCATAAGGCAGGCTTGACTGAGATATTAAATGGTGTTAAAGCAGGTAAAAAAGCTGCTAAAGAAGAAGATGAAATCAAGGCTCCTGAGAAACAGATTGTAACATCTCAAATATCCGGAATTGAAATAATGGATCTGGAGGATGCGGTTAAACTGCTGTGGAAAAACAGCATTTATGCCGAAAGCGGAATGGGATGCACAGGACCAATAATCTTAGTGAATGATTCAAATTCAGAAAAGGCAATAAAAATACTTGCTGACAATGGGTATATTGCAAAAGACAGGTGTGATTGCTAATATAATTTAATAGATTTTAGGCGATACATTTAAATAAAATTTATATGTTCGCCTTATTTTTTTTATTAGAATAGCTTAAAATAACCAGACGCAGCCAAAAGGAATTTTAGTTTTTTAGTTTTCTTCTTTAAAAAATAAAGAAATAAAAGATATTTGTATAAATACTTTTAGCATATTTAATATTTATTTGATATAATAATATACAAAGGGAAAAAACATAAGAAGACTGCAAAAATTCTAACAAGTGCAGCAATATAATAGCTATTGAAATATTAATATATTCTGATATAATATTATTATCAGGGAGTGATACTATGAAAATGGGCTTTGAACTAAATCTATCGCAAACCCAAAAGCTTATAATGACGCCGGAATTAAGACAAGCTATTCAAATTCTGCAGTTTAATAATGTAGAATTGATGGAGTTTATATACAAGCAAATGGAGGTAAATCCTTTTCTTGAATACACTGATGATAAAAGTCATGAATTTGATGAAGATGAGGATCATGGTCGGGACAATAAAGAAAAAGACCGAGATGACAAAGATGAAATTGATTGGAAGGAAATTACCGAAAAATATGATAATTTAAGTTACAAAGCTTATGAAAGAAATGTTGATTCAGATAGGAAACAATCTTTTGAAAGCTATACATCCAAAAAGATGTCTTTAAAGGATCATCTCATGGTTCAGTTGGGTGTTTCCGTAAAAACAAACAAAGAAAGAAGAATCGGTGAATTCATTATAGAATCCCTTGACAGCAAAGGCTACTTAGGCTGTTCCCTGCAGGATATAAGTCTGTTGCTGAATGAAGACGTTGTCGAAGTTGAAAGAGTTTTAAGATTAATTCAGACGTTTGACCCTGTGGGAGTGGGTGCAAGAGACTTAAGTGAATGCCTTATGATTCAGCTGAAGGAAAAGGGCATTAAGGATAAAAATGCATATATAGTAGCTCAAAATTACCTGGAGGAAATCGCTACTAACAAAGTTCAGAAAATTGCAAAGGATTTGAAAATTAGCGTTCTCCGTGTCCAAAGCATATGTGATATTATAAAAATGCTTGAGCCAAAACCATCAAGGGGCTTTATAGTTGACAGCGACAGCATAAGGTATATTGTGCCGGATGTAACTATAGATAAAATCAACAATGAATATATCATTATCGTTAATGATAATAACCTTCCTTCGCTGACAATAAGCAATTATTATAAAAGCATGATTAATAAGCTTGAAGACAAAGAAGCTAATAAATTTTTGAATGACAAATTAAATTCTTCAGTATGGCTTATTAAAAGCATTGAACAAAGAAGGATGACATTATACAAAGTTACAGAGTCTATACTAAAGTTTCAAAGAAGGTTTTTTGAAGAAGGAAAGTCTGCATTAAGGCCTTTGGTTTTAAAAGATGTTGCCGACGATATAGGTGTCCACGAATCTACGGTAAGCAGAGCGACAAACGGGAAATATGTTCAAACCCCGAGAGGGGTGTTTGAATTGAAATATTTTTTTTCAAGCAGTATAAGCGAAACGGGCGGCGGCGGAGTATCCTCCACAAGTGTTAAAACACAAATACAAAAATACATTAATGAGGAAAATCATCAGAAACCCTTAAGCGATCAGAAAATAGCTGAAATCTTAAAATCGAAAGGCATAAAAATTTCAAGAAGGACAGTTGCAAAATACAGGGACGAGATGAGGATACCTGCATCATCAATGAGGAGAAGATATTAATTATAGTTAGTTGTATGAATATACTACAAAGTATATTCTTTTTCTTGGAAATTTTAATATTACTGATTTTTACGCTGTACATAGTTTATTACATATGTTATACTTTAAATAGTAAAGCATATTTCATATTACAAGAAATATAGTATAACATATTCAATACATTTCTTGGCCTTATTTCTTGTGCCAAACATCCAAAAATAAAAAAGAGTTAAATAAAAAAGAGTTGCAATATAAATTGTATATGATAAAATGAGATCAGGGACGCAAACAGTAGCTGTGGGACAATCTTTATCCCGGAGGAATTATGAATATTAACGAAATATTTGAAATATTAAATAAAATAGTTCCGGATACTGTTGATCTGTTAATGAAAAGGTATGAAATTCTTAAGGTTGTAGGATTGTTTCAACCTATAGGCAGACGAAACATATCCTATAAGATTGGAACGACTGAAAGAACTATTCGCACTGAAATTGATAAATTGAAAGAAATGGAATTGATTAAAATTCAGGCTTCAGGTGTAAGCCTTACGGAAAAAGGATTAACATTGCTTTCGGAAATTCATGGCGTATTTTATTACATAAAAAATTTACCTGATATAGAATTAAAACTTATGGAAAAACTAAAATTAAAGAGAGTAGCTGTTATATCCGGAGATGCAGAAAAGGACAGCTTTACTTTTAATTACTTAGGAAAAAAAGCTGCCGAAATTGTATTGGAGCTCATTAAAAATGATACTGTTTTAGCTATATCGGGTGGAACTACCATGGCTTGTGTTGTAAATCAAATGAAAAGGAAAAGGGGAATTAAAAATCTCTTAGTACTGCCTGCCAGGGGAGGATTAAGTGAGGAATTGGAAATACAGGCAAATACCATTGCAGCCAATTTGGCGGAAAAACTTAATTCTCCATATAAGCTTCTCCACATACCTGATAATTTGGATGAACAGGAACTAAATGTATTAAAAAACAATAGGCTGATAAATGATGTGCTTCAGGATATAAAAAGGACAAATTTATTGGTGTTCGGTCTTGGAAATGCAAAGGAAATGGCGATAAGAAGAAATGCGGCTAATTATGTTTTTGAGAGGATAGAATCCGAAAATTTAGTTGCTGAAGCTTTCGGCTATTTTTTCGACCTGAAAGGCAATGTAAAAATGCAGACTAATTCAGTGGGTATAACATTAGAAAACTTTAAAACAATGGAAAATACTGTGGGGGTGGCAGCCGGCAGATCAAAAGCAGAAGCAATTTATGCAATATCTAAATTTAATAATAATTTTATTCTTGTAACAGATGAAGCCGCTGCTACAAGGATATTGGAATTATAAACAAAACATGTACAGGAAGGTCTTGTGCCCTCTAAAAATATTATATCTTTATAAATAGGAGGATTAATTATTATGGTAAGAGTAGCAATTAACGGTTTTGGAAGGATAGGAAGGTTAGCACTGAGACTTATGGTGCAGGGTAAAGATTTTAAGGTTGTGGCAATTAACACTAATTCAAATGTTGAAACTTTAGCTTACTTATTGAAGTATGATACTGCTCACGGAAATTTTATGACTGACAAGATTTCCTGCAAGGACAATATTTTATTGGTAGGCGAAAACGAAATAGTTACATCAAGAATTAAAGAACCTGAAAATTGCAACTGGAAAGAACTTAATATTGATTTGGTTATAGACTGTACCGGCAAATTCAACAACAAAGAAAAAGCTGAAGCCCATATTAAGGCAGGAGCTAAAAAAGTACTGTTGTCGGCACCTGGTAAGGGCGATTTGAAAACTGTCGTATTCAATGTAAATCATGATATCCTTGATGGAACAGAAACTGTTGTATCTGCAGCATCATGTACAACCAACTGTTTGGCGCCTTTGGCTAAGGTTATAAATGACTCATTTGGAATTGAAAGAGGGCTGATGACAACGGTGCATGCATATACAAACGACCAGAACATTCAGGACAACTCTCATAAAAAGGGCATAATGGCAAGAAGAGGACGCGCAGCTGCGGCAAATATAGTTCCTACATCCACAGGGGCTGCTAAAAGTGTGGGAGTGGTTCTGCCGGAATTAAAGGGCAAGCTGGATGGAATAGCACTTAGAGTTCCTACATTAACAGGATCGGTAGTTGACTTGACGGTTGAATTGAAAAAAAATGTTACTGTAGAGGAGGTCAATACATCTGTTAAAAAAGCAGCTGACGAAACATTGGCATATACAGAAGACCCAATAGTTTCAAGCGATGTTATTGGAAGCAGCTACGGATGTATATTTGATGCACTGTCAACTCAAATCGTTGAGACTGAAGGTAAGCAGCTTATAAAACTGATCGCCTGGTATGATAATGAAATGTCTTTTACTCATCAGCTGTTAAGAGTTGCAAAGTACTGGTGTTCAATTAAATAACAAACAATAGATAAATAGAGTGATTGATTCCATAAATAGCTCATTGAATATAAGCTGAAATATGGAAAATAGCAGCAGCATAAAATAATTGCTTCTCAATTACTCTTAGATTGTTATCTATTGATAGGAGGAACGGTATGAATAAAAAAACCTTGAAAGATATAGATGTTAAAGGCAAAAAAATTTTAGTGAGATGTGACTTTAACGTGCCTGTTGATGAGAACGGGAATATTACCGATGATACAAGGATAATCAGTTCTCTTCCTACAATAAATTACCTTTTGGATGAAGGTGCCTCACTAATTTTAATGTCCCACTTGGGAAGGCCTAAGGGAAAGGCGGATAAAAGGTATTCGCTTATGCCTGTAGCAAAAAGATTAGGGGAATTACTGAATAAAAATATTGTTTTTGAAGATTGCAGTACTGTGGTTGATGATAAAGTTAGAAAAAAAGCTTCTGAATTAAAGTCAGGAGATGTTATACTTCTTCAAAATACAAGATTCAGAAAAGAAGAAACCAAAAATAGTGGTAATTTTGCAAAGGAGCTTTCTTCATTGGGAGAGATATTTGTAAATGATGCGTTTGGAACGGCTCACAGAGCACATTCGTCAAATGTTGGTATATGCGCTTATCTTCCTTCGGCAGTTGGTTTTTTGGTTGAAAAAGAAATAGAAGTTATGGGTAATGCAGTTGAGAATCCCAAAAGGCCTCTTACGGCAATATTGGGTGGATCTAAAGTATCAGATAAAATTGGGGTTATTGAAAATCTTCTAAACATTGCGGACAATATTTTAATAGGCGGAGGGATGGCATATACATTCCTAAAGTCCAAAGGCTATTCAACAGGAACATCAATTCTTGAAGAAGATAAAGTTGACCTTGCAGGGCAATTAATGGAGAAGGCAGGGAATAAAAATATAAATTTAATGCTTCCTGCTGATATAGTTGTTGCTAAGGAACTCGAAAATAATACAGAATATTATACTACGGATGCAGATAAAATTCCGGAAAATTTCATGGGATTAGATATTGGAGATAAAACAATAGAATTGTTTGGCAAGGTCATTAAAGAGTCAAAAACAATTATTTGGAATGGTCCTCTAGGCGTGTTTGAAATGGATAATTTTGCAAAGGGAACAAATTCTATTGCTCGTTTCATAGCTGAAAATAAGAGGGCTATATCAATAGTAGGCGGAGGAGACAGTGCGTCTGCAGTGAAAAAAACCGGCCTGGAAGATCAAATTACTCATATATCCACAGGAGGAGGAGCTTCCTTGGAATTTTTAGAGGGTAAGATACTTCCCGGTATAGATGCGGTTGACAACAAATAGGAGGAAAAAATGAGGGAAATATTAATAGCTGGAAATTGGAAAATGAACAATGACGCTGAGGAAAGCATGGAACTTGCTGAAAACTTAAAAATGCTGTCTAAAAGATTTGATGAAAATGTTGATGTTCTAATATGTCCACCATTTATATCCTTGTATGCAGTTAAAAAAGTATTGGCAGGCTCAAATATAAAAATCGGTGCACAAAACATGCATTTTGAAGATAAGGGTGCATATACAGGCGAAATATCCCCTTTAATGCTTAAGGGTTTGGGCATTGAATATGTTATTGTGGGACATTCTGAACGGAGGCAATATTTTAATGAGACTGATGAAACTGTCAATAAAAAATTGGAATCAGCTTTGAGACATGGTATAATTCCTATATTGTGTGTAGGCGAAACATTGAAACAAAGAGAAAGCAAAATAGAAAAAGAGACTATAAAAAATCAAATTGTCAAGGCTTTTGAAAATATTAAACCTTCTGATGCAGAAAAAATAATAGTTGCTTACGAACCTATTTGGGCTATTGGAACAGGGAAAAATGCGACATGTAGTCAGGCAAATGAAATGGCATCATTTATCAGATCGTGTGTTTCTGAATTATATGGTAAAAAGTTATCAAAAAAAACTATTATTCAATATGGCGGCAGTGTAAAATCAAGTAATGCCGGTGAAATATTAAGCCAGCCGGACATAGATGGTGCGTTAGTAGGTGGAGCAAGCTTAAATGCCGATGAATTTTTAAAAATAATTAACTATGCAGGGTAAGGTAGGTTATAGTATGAAGAACGTAACAGCATTGATAATACTTGACGGCTGGGGTATTGGAAAAGATTATGAAGGAAATGCAGTAACGAGGGCGAAAACGCCTAATTTTGATGTTTTAATGAGAAAGTATCCGAATACATCCTTATCTGCAAGCGGCAATGATGTCGGGCTTCCCAAGGGGCAGATGGGTAATTCGGAAGTAGGTCATTTGAACATAGGTGCAGGAAGAATAGTTTATCAGGATTTTACAAGAATAACAAAATCAATTGAGAATGGAAAAATTAAAGATAACGAAGCTTTGAATTCAGCTTTTAAATATGTTAGGCAAAACAATTCAACACTGCACTTTATAGGCCTATTGTCTGATGGAGGCGTCCACAGCCATAATTCCCATTTATATAGTCTAATGGAGCTTGCTAAAGAAAATGGTATTAATGATGTTGAGATACACTGCATAACCGATGGGCGTGACGTGAGCCCTACAAGCAGTCCTAACTTCATAAAAGAGTTGAATAAAAAAATAAGCTCCATTGGAGTTGGGCATATTGCTTCAATAATTGGCAGGTATTATGCCATGGACAGAAACAGGCAGTGGGACAGAATTGAAATAGCTTACAATGCCTTGGTTAACGGCGAAGGTGAAAAGTTCAAAGACCCTCTTGAAGCAGTTAGGGTGTCTTATTTAGATGGTGTAACTGATGAATTTATAAAACCTATATTGATTGAAAATCCAAATGGAGATCCTGTGACAATTAAAGATAATGATGCTGTAATTTTTTTTAATTTCAGGCCGGACAGGGCGAGACAATTGACACATGCCTTTGTTGATGACAGTTTTAATAACTTTAAAAGAAAAAAAATAAATGTAAAATTCGTTTGTATGACTATGTATGACAAAACTATAAAGAATGTGGAAATTGCCTTTAAGCCTAATTATGTGAGGAGTACTTTGGGAGAATATCTAAGCAGCAGGGGATATAAGCAGCTGAGAGTAGCAGAAACTGAAAAATACGCCCATGTTACATACTTTTTTAATGGTGAGATAGAAGAACCGTTTAAGCATGAAGTAAGAATTCTCATTCCTTCTCCAAATGTTGCCACATATGATTTAAAGCCGGAAATGAGTGCTTTTAAGTTAAAAGACACCATAATTGAAGAGTTAGAAAAAGAAATGTACCAGGTTATGATTATAAATTTTGCAAATCCTGACATGGTAGGTCATACAGGAGATGTTGAGGCAGCTATAAAAGCAGTTGAAGCAGTGGATAAATGCCTTGGTGAAATAGTGAATTTTATTATACGAATAGACGGAACTGCAATAATTACTGCAGATCATGGCAATTGTGAGGAAATGCTTGATTTGGTCACATTAACAAAATTAACTGCACATACGACAAATAAAGTACCATTTATAGTAGTTAAAAATCATAAAAATTACAAATTAAGAGAAGGAATTTTAGCCGATGTATCACCTACTATTTTAGATCTTATGAAACTTGAAAAACCTGAAGAAATGACAGGGAAAAGTTTAATTATTCATGAAACCAAATAATGGAGGACAAAAATGACAATTATATCTAATGTTTATGCAAGGGAAATATTGGATTCACGAGGCAATCCAACTGTAGAAGTAGAAGTGTGGACTGAAAGCGGAGGATATGGAAGAGCCGGAGTTCCTTCCGGAGCTTCTACAGGAGCTTTTGAAGCTGTTGAACTTCGTGACGGAGATAAATCAAGATACCTGGGGAAAGGTGTCAGTACTGCAGTGGAAAATGTGAATAAGATAATTGCTCCCGAACTTTTGGGAAGAGATTCTACAGAACAGGTTGCAATTGACAATATGTTAATTGAACTTGACGGAACGCCAAACAAAGGAAAACTGGGAGCTAATGCAATTTTAGGAGCTTCCATAGCATGTGCAAGGGCTGCCGCAGATGCGTTGGGATTGCCTTTATATCAGTATTTAGGCGGAGTTAATGCCAAGGTTCTTCCTGTACCTATGATGAATATTTTAAACGGAGGTCAGCATGCTGACAATAATGTTGACATTCAGGAATTTATGGTGATGCCCATAGGGGCATGCTGTTTTAAGGAAGCATTGAGGATGGGTGCTGAAGTATTTCACAATTTAAAAAGCGTATTGAAATCAAAGGGATTAAATACTTCTGTAGGCGATGAAGGCGGTTTTGCTCCTAATTTGTCATCCAATGAAGAAGCATTGGCAACAATTGTTGAAGCAATTAAAAAAGCAGGGTACGTTCCCGGCAAAGATGTTATGTTGGCAATTGATGTTGCTGCAACAGATTTATTTGATCCGGACACAAAAACTTACACTCTTGAAGGTGAAGGAAAGAAGTTTACCCAATCTGAAATAGTTGATTTTTATGCTTACTTGGCGGATAAATATCCAATTATTTCAATAGAAGACGGAATGAATGAAGAAGATTGGGAAGGCTGGAAAATACTCACTGATAAGCTGGGAAGTAAAATTCAGATTGTAGGCGACGACATTTTTGTTACAAACATTAATAGATTTAAAAAGGGTATCGAATTAAAGGTAGCAAATTCAATATTAATAAAATTAAATCAGATAGGAACAATAGCGGAAACTTTAGATGCTGTTGAAATGGCTAAAAGAGCCGGATATACGGCGATTGTTTCACACCGCTCCGGAGAAACTGACGACACGACGATCTCCGATCTGGTTGTTGCGGTGAACGCAGGACAGATAAAGACCGGTGCCCCTTCAAGAATAGACAGGGTGGCAAAATACAATCAATTGCTGAGACTAGAGGATATATTAGGTAAAGTGGCTCAATATAACGGGCCAAATGTGTTTTACAATTTGAACAATAAATAATAGATAAATAAAGGCTTTTTGCTTTTAAATACTAACCGGGCATGAAATTTGTTTAAACGTACTGCTAATTGTCATATAGACTGTTCGTTTAAAAATATTTATTGCTTAAATAATTCATTAATGTTATAATTCATATATCATTCAGATTAAGCGGTTACGGGAGGTGTATATAGTGAAAACAGTAGTAAGAGTACTTTTAATAATTGCAAGTTTGTTCTTAATTGCGAGCATTTTGCTCCAGTCAGGAAAGTCAGCTGGACTATCTGGTGAGGTAGCAGGAGGTGCTGAATCAATTTGGGGTAAAAATAAAGGCAGAAGTTTCGAAGGTAAGTTAGAGAAAGCAACAGCCATTTCAGCCATTGTCTTTCTAATATCCTCACTAATTTTGGCAGCTATTGAGTAACAGAGCTTGTAGTTATTTTCTATATTTAATGTGTTTATATAAGACTTCTCGTTGTAAGAAGTCTTTTTTGTTGCAGATTTACTTTGGTTAGCATATAATATTAAAAAGTGAAACAATGAATAGCAAGCAATTGAAACCAACTGCTTGGATAAATCAACACTTCAATTGTATGGAAAGGACTGACTGTTTGACAAATGTATGTAAGTATTGACGGGCTAAATATTAATTACATAGATGAAGGAAGCGGCAAAACTGTACTGTTGCTTCACGGATGGGGCGGAAGTATTCAGACAATGAGGCCCATAGCAGATATATTAAATGGAAAATGCAGGGTTGTTGCGTTAGACCTGCCGGGATTCGGTAAAAGTGATATACCGAAAGCACCTTGGAATTCATATGATTATGCATTGTGTATAAAAAAGTTTATTGACAAATTAAGATTAGATGACATTGTATTGTTTGGGCATTCTCATGGCGGCAGAATTTCCATTGTATTATCAACCGTATACGGTTCTGTTGTTAAAAAACTTGTACTTATTGACAGTGCAGGCATAATTCCAAAAAAAAAGCTAAAGTATTATATCAAAGTTTATTCTTTTAAATTGTTTAAAAAAATTTATCTATTATTCTCGAAAGGTGATTCAAGGGAACAAAAAATAGAAAGCTTTTATAATAAATTTGGTTCTGTGGATTACAGAGAATCACAAGGAGTTATGAGACAGACCATGGTCAGGGTTATCCACGATAATTTAGCGCCGCTGTTGCCTAAAATAAAAGTGCCTACATTGCTAATATGGGGAGAAAATGACCAAGATACACCTCTTTATATGGGAAAGTTGATGGAAGAAAAAATAAATGACAGCGGTTTGGTAGTTTTGAAAGGTGCAGGACATTATTCATACATTGATTGTTATGGACAGTTTAAAGCTGTAATTAATGTTTTTTTGAAGGACGAATTTAATAAATAGGAGTGAAAAAATGCAAGTAATAATTTTGTTATTTTCAATATGCTGGTTTATGCTGTGCGTCATTAAACTTAAGTACGGTCTGAATATGCTTCAAATTGAAGGATATAAAAACGAGAAGTATATTGAATGGATTGATGGGCATAAGGATAAGGTATTCACATCAAAAGACAAAATTTATACTGTTATATCAATAATCAACGCAATATTTTTCATGATATTGCCAAATGTTTATGGAGACAAAAACTTATATTTTCACGCAACGATTAACTTGGCATTTACTTTTGTTTTTTTGGTTTTAAATTTTAAAACTAAATATAATGCAAAGAAACCTTTTGTATTAACTAAAAGATCAAAGAGACTTATAGCTGTTGCATTACTGCTGGTAATTGTGGATTTTACAATAGTTGTTGTTTTAATTCGATTGTTTGCAGCGAAAATTTCGCAGTTTTTCCCTATATGGGCAGGTTTTTTAGCGATAATTTATTTGTTCAGTTCATATTATATAGCAGGGGCTAACATTATTCTAAAACCTATAGAAAATAAAATCAATAAAAAATATTATGAGGCGGCTTCTGATAAAATAAAGAATATGAGAAATCTTACATCCATAGGGATTACAGGAAGTTACGGAAAGACCAGCACAAAATTTGCTTCCACAACAATACTTAAAGAGAAATATAAGGTATTAAATACTCCTGAAAGCTATAACACGCCTATGGGCATAAGCAAGGTAGTCAATAATCAATTAGATGATGAATATGAAATCTTCATTTCAGAGTTAGGAGCAACCAAGGTAGGGGATATCAAAGAAGTTGCTGCCCTCGTAAATCCAAGACTCGGTATCATTACCTCAATAGGTCCGTGTCATTTAGAAACCTTCAAGTCTGTTGAAAACATTATGAGGACCAAGTATGAACTTATTGAAATGCTTCCCATGGATGGAGTTGCAATTTTCAATTACGATAATAAATATGTAAAAAAATTAGCCGATAAAACATTCAAGAAAAAAATATTGTATGGAATAAAAAGTATTGAAGATGCAGACGTTTTTGCAGCTGATATAGAAGTTGGAAGCACAGGCTCAAAATTTATGCTGTGCATAGACGGGCTTGGAACTGTGGAATGTGAGACAAAACTTCTTGGGGAACACAATATTTTAAATATTTTGGCAGGTGCTTCGGCAGCTAAGGTTTTGGGTTTGTCATTGGAAGAAATTGCAAGAGGCATTTCAAAAATAGAAAGCGTTGAACACAGGCTGCAGTTAATTGACCCGGGTACAGGAGTACTTGTTGTAGATGATGCATATAATTCAAATCCTGATGGAGCAAAGGCTGCATTGGATGTTTTGGATGCTTTTACCGACAGGCGAAAAATAATTATTACTCCCGGAATGGTAGAATTAGGTGCTGTTGAAGAAGAGGAAAATGAAAAATTCGGCAAAAATATTGCGAAGGTGTGCCATATAGCTATATTGGTAGGACAAAAACGTACTGAGCCAATATACAGAGGGCTAAAAAAACAGAAATTTAATGAAAATAATATATATGTGGTTAATTCATTAAATGAAGCAAGTGAATTATTGAAAACTTTAACAAAATCCAATGATGTAGTCTTATTTGAAAATGATCTTCCCGACACATACAACGAATAATAATATGGAGGTTAGTATGAAAAAATCAATAGGTATTATAATAGGAGGCAAATCCGTTGAACATGAAGTTTCAATAATAACAGGCATGCAGGTTTTTGAAAACATAGATAAATCAATATACGAACCAAGGATAATATATATACAAAAGGACGGGAGATGGTATGTGGGAAATAGCCTTCATGATATCAACAATTATAAAATAAAAAAATTCGATGATGCATATGAAGTCCTGCCGGGCTTTAGGAACGGCAAACTTATTCTTTATCCTCATCCAGATATTAAGCAGAGATTTTTCAGAAAAAAATACAATACATATGAAATTGAAGTTGTATTTCCGGCAGTTCACGGAACAAATACCGAAGACGGTTCACTTCATGGTATGTTTCAAATAAACGGTGTGCCTTGTGCTTTCGGCTCCGTTCTAAGTTCCGCCGTAGGAATGGATAAAGTTATAATGAAAAAAGTATTCCAAAGCAGTAATCTGCCTATAGTGGACTATACATGGTTTTACAGAAGTGGTTTTAAAGGTGGGGAAAAGGAAAAAATATTGGAGGAAATCGAGAAACTGGGATACCCATTAATAGTGAAACCAGCAAATCTCGGCTCCAGCGTTGGAATAAATAAATCAAAGGACTTTAATGAACTAATATATGCCATTGAAGTGGCCATGTCTTATGACAGAAAAATAATAGTTGAGAAATGTATTGAAAATGTAAGGGAAATAAATTGTGCTGTAATGGGATATGAGAATGACCTTATGGCTTCACTATGTGAGGAACCCATAGGATGGAAGGAGTTTTTGACATATGAAGATAAATACGTCAGCAAAAAAAAGGGCGATTCCGAATCAAAAAAAAGAATACCTGCAGATATAGACAAGGAAGTTGAAGATACAATTAAAAACTATGCAAAAGAAGTTTTTAAAGCGGTGGATTGTTGTGGTAATGCAAGAATAGATTTTTTGTATGATGGCAGCAATGTATATGTGAATGAAATAAATACAATTCCAGGTTCTCTTGGGTTTTATCTTTGGGAAGGGGCCGGAATTTCATTTACGGATTTAATTTCACAAATTATTCAGCTTTCCGAAATACAGCATGAACAAAGAAATGCAAACATAACTACCTATGATATAGATTTGCTGAATAAGCTTGGAAACAGCGGGAAACATAAATAGTGGGATTAAATCATAAATCATAAATCGAGGCGGTTTTTTCCGCCCCGATTTAAATCGCCGGTATAAAACAGGAGAAAAAATAATGAACTTTAAAGAAAAAATTTTATCATTTATGAAAGAAGAAGCGTATAAACCTCTGACATTTAACGAACTTATGCAATCATTTGAAATTGAAAGCGGTATGAAAAAAGAACTGTTAAATGTATTGAATAATTTAGAAAATGAAGGGAAAATCATATATACAAGATCACATAGATATGGTATCCCTGAAAGAATGAATTTGGTAACAGGCATATTGGATGGGAATCATAAGGGCTTTGGCTTTTTAATACCTGACGATAAAAATATTAGTGACATATTTATTTCACCGGCTGATATGAATGGAGCCATGCATGGAGACAGAGTGATCGTAAGGCCTATGAAATACACCGATGAAGTCAAAAGCCCTGAGGGAAAAGTCATAAGAATAATAGAAAGGGCAAATGAATATGTAATAGGAGTTTTTCAGAAAAGCAGGCATTTTGGATTTGTTGTGCCTGACGATAAAAGAATTGCATTTGATATATTTGTTCCCAGGGAAGAATTTAACGGGGCAGAAACTAACGATAAAGTCAATGCAAAAATTATAGAATGGCCGAATAAAAGAAAAAATCCGGAAGGCAAAATTGTTGAAGTAATTGGCGATGTAGATGATACAAAGACACATATTAAGGCAGTGCTTCTCAGTAAAAAAATAAGGCAGGAATTTCCCGGGGACGTTATAAAAGAAGCTGTAAGAGTTTCAGCTGAAAATATAAATGACTGTGAGCGGGACAAAAGAGTGGATTTACGTAACCTGCCTATAATTACAATAGACGGTGAAGATGCCAAAGATTTGGATGATGCTGTATATGCGGAAAAAATCAATGACAATGAATATAAACTTAGCGTACATATTGCGGATGTGACACATTACGTAAAAGAAGGCCGCAGATTAGACAAAGAGGCGTTTAAGAGAGCAACAAGTATTTACCTGGTTGACACAGTAATACCCATGCTTCCAAAAGAGCTGTCAAACGGTGCATGCAGTTTAAACCCAAATGAAGATAAACTTGCACTTTCTGTAGATATGACAATAAATAGAGAAGGAAAAACAGTTGACTATAAAATATTCGAAAGTATTGTAAGAAGTCACTACAGGATGACGTATACTGATGTTACCAACATACTTGAAAATGATGACAATGAATTGAAGAAAAAATATAAGAAAATAGTTCCAATGTTGAAGGTTATGGAAGAACTCAGTCTTATCCTGAAAAAGAAAAGAGAAATTAGGGGAGCAATAGATTTTGAATTTCCCGAAACAAAAATAATTACCGACGAAACGGGAAAGGCAATAAATGTTACTAAATATGAGAGACGAATTTCAAACAGAATGATTGAGGAATTTATGCTTGCCTGCAATGAGACGGTGGCAGAGCACTATTACTGGTTGAATATTCCTTTTGTGTACAGAATTCATGAAGATCCAGATGAAGAAAAGATGTATGATTTTAAAGTCTTTTTACACAACATGGGATATACAATAAAGGGAGCAAATAATGAAATTCATCCTAAGGAACTTCAGCAGCTGCTTAAAAAAATCAAGGGTACAAAGGATGAAAATTTAATCAGCAACATTATGCTTCGTTCATTAAAAAAGGCGGAGTATTCACCTGACTGTACTCCTCACTTTGGTCTGGCGGCTCAATACTACTGTCATTTTACTTCACCTATAAGAAGATATCCGGATTTGCAGATACATCGCATAATAAAGGGGCAGCTTAACGGTAAATTTTCAGAAAAAGATTACCTGAGATTGGATGAAAGGACTACAATAGTTGCCGAGCAGTCCTCTAAAATGGAGCGAGTTGCCGATGAAGTTGAAAGAGATGTTGACAAAATCAAAATCGCAGAATATATGTCTGATAAAATCGGGGAAGAATATGAAGGGACAATATCAGGTGTAACCAGCTTTGGTATTTTTGTTGAACTGGAAAATACCGTTGAAGGTCTTGTGCACATATCAAATATGATCGATGATTTTTATATTTTCAACGATGAAAAAAGAGAATTGTATGGTCAGGCTACAGGAAAGATATACAGAATAGGAGAAGAAGTAAAAATAAAGGTGGAAAATGTAAGCGTTGCTCTGGCACAAATTGAT
>DHER01000136.1:0-1200 GCA_002399975.1 Firmicutes bacterium UBA4845
TTTTGGAAATAAGAGCCGATTTGTTTCTGTTCCTCTAAATTCGGTAATGGCACACTTATCTCCATTACTTTGTTTTTTGAAATATTATACCGTGAAATTCCTTGGGCTAAAAAAATAATTCTCTTTCTTATAACTGTTGATCGTAATAAATAGGCGAAATAGTAATTATCAACTTTTATATTAGGACGGTATCCAAAACAGAAGCTATTTAAATAGGTATTATGGCAATTCTTAAGCCACACTGAAGACATTCCCACCTCTTCCGGTGTTTCTGAAGAAGTTGTAAAAAACACATCTCCAAATTGCACTTTGTTTTGATTGTTGTCGACTTCAATTGCTTCTGTTATATCATTATCTGCTACTGGATTTGAGAATACATTCATATAAGTAATATACTTTCCATTTCCATGTCCAAAATCCGCTTTTGTTTTCCCAGTTAATCCAGTATATGTATAACCGATATCACCAAGTTTCTCCTCATCCCAATCTCCTGTAAATCCCATAAAACGAATTTCAGGAACATCAGCCCCCTCTGTGGGGAACATTTTGTCAAGCATCGCTTTCTTAAGTGTTACCAGCTTATCGTGCTTTTGTTGTTGAAGAGTTATTAGCTTATCGAGGTTTTGGAAATAAGTGCCGATTTTGGATTGTTCAAATTTTTCCTGGGGGTATACTAATACTGTGCTTTTTAGGGCTGATTTAGATATTGATAAAACTTTAATCCCTTGCATCAATTGCAAAAGTTGATCATGATATGAGGATGAATTCAAATAATAGCCTAAATATTTCGATGCAAAATGTTGAATTGGTCTGACTGGAATTGTATGTAATCCTGAAACAACATTTTCATTTTCAGCATTTATCAATTCAGTACATTTTCCAACAGTTTCATCTTCAGCTGTATCAGCAATAATAATATCACCATTTTGTAACTTAGACAATTTGAACTTATTCCCCAAAGTATCGTTAGAAATAAATGGAATTCTATCATTTTTGACGTCAAGTAATTCACCAAATTTTATAAGAACATCTCCATAATGCACATTTTTAAATAAACCAGTTTGGTAATTTAATTCGGCTCTTGAGAGCGTGTTATTAGGTAGATTTGAGAAGATTTCTTTGAATTCTTTAACCTCCCAATTCTCATCAAAATTTTTAAACCGAATCTGTGGAATATTATTCTTTTCTTCCATCTTATTC
>DHER01000136.1:1211-1885 GCA_002399975.1 Firmicutes bacterium UBA4845
ATGACATCAGCAAAAGTAGTAGCGTATTTTTCAGCTAATGCTTGTACCTTGTCCACTAACTGCTGCAGAACTCCATTAGGCAGATTGTTTAATGAGTTGATCAAAGGAGTGATCCATTTTAATTCGAGTAGTTCGTAAACCTGTTCATCAGTCAGCTCTTCAATGGTTTTCTTTGTCTTTGCATGAAGCTTGGCAGTTTCGGCTTTTACCTGACTGTTGAGTTTTTTTTGTTCATCGATCAGCTTGTCAACTTTCAGTATTTTAGCCTCGTATGTATCCTCTTCGAAAGGACCATTTTTCTTCACTTCAACTTTGAGCAGTTTAGCTTCTTTTCCAACTGCTGCATTGACAAAACTATCTTTTGCCTCATTCACAGTATCTCCTTCTTTTTCCTCTTCGGAAAATGAGTCAAACAGTTCCTCTATACCGGAAGTTATTTCAAAGAGTCGCTGCTCTTTCTCTTTTATCTGCTTTAGTTCATTTTTCAGATATGTTTCCTGTACCAGTTCAAAGGGCATAATCCTGCCAACCCAACCTTCCTGGACTTCCTGGTCTTTACCTTTTACCTTCTTAATGACCATATTGGGATCGACTGCCTTATTAGCCGAAAAACCTTCGGTTTGGATAATCTCCAGATCCACTGAAATTACATTCCATCGGTCATCGAGAATCTG
>DHER01000136.1:1895-8232 GCA_002399975.1 Firmicutes bacterium UBA4845
GATTCAGTATTGGTCAACAGTTCATTTTTTAAGAAATCATCAAAACCGGCAAATGATTGATCATAACTATCCACAAACGTTTTAACTGATAGATGGTTTGTGATTGTATGTTTCAATTCATCGGCTTTAAGTTCTGCATAATCGGTAGAAATATTCGAGAATATTGTTTCTTTTAAACCGGGCAGAGCATCCCAATATTTGTTGAGCTCATCAATCTCTTTTACCGGGATACCACCAAACATGGTTGCATAAATATCCCAGCTTTCTGTCGTTTCTGAGGAATCGACATATCGTGGTATATTCAGATTATAATCATTTTCCCGTATCTCATCCCGAGTAACTAATCTTGCAAATTTAGGTTGAGGCTTTCTTTTGATCACGGTATCTGCTATTTTCCTGATATCGCATGCACGAAGCTTATTGTTTTTACCTTCCTTGATGAAACCTTTTGAAGCATCAACTATTAAAACATCCGTTCTCTCTCTTTTCTGTCTTAAAACCATTATGATGGTTGGAATGCCTGTGCCAAAAAAGATATTTGACGGAAGTCCAATAATCGCATCAATATTGTTTCGCTCGATCAGATTTTTCCGAATGACTCCCTCTTCACCACCACGGAACAGTACACCATGAGGAAGAACAATTGTCATTATTCCTTCAGGCTTCACGTGATACAGATCGTGTAGGAGAAATGCATAGTCGGCTTTTCCTTTTGGAGCAAGTCCATAACTCGCATAACGCGGATCCGCATCTTTATTATCTGAATCCCATTTTTGCGAGTAGGGCGGATTGGATACAACTGCATCCACATAGAGGGGATTGTAAGAACCGATGGGATCACTCTCTTCGAAATAGGGCCAATCATCTTCCAACGTATCACCATTGCGGGTAACGATATTGTGCGGTAAAAGGCCACGCATAACCAGATTCATGCGAGTGAGGTTATAGGTGTTCTGCTTTAACTCCTGTGCATAATATTTGATGTTGTTTTCATCGTCAACATGTTTGGCAACACTCTTTCCAATGTTAATAAGCAGTGAGCCGGATCCACTTGTAGGGTCGTATATTTGAATCTCCTTTTTGTCTTTCAGATGATCAGCGATAATCTCTGACATCAACAGGGAAACCTCGTGAGGAGTATAAAATTCACCGGCTTTCTTTCCTGCATTTGCAGCAAACATACCTATCAGATACTCATAAATGAATCCAAGCATATCATAATCCTGCTTGGCATCCATGGGTATTCCTTTGATCAAATGAATGAGATCACTGATTGCTTTTGTCTGGGAGGCAGCACTCTCACCCAGTTTGCTCAGTCCGGTTTGCAAAGTGTCGAAAACGCCATCGAATAGTTTCTTGTGTGCCGGACTTATCAGACGACTAAATGCAGACAACGCATCCCTTACATTCGATACATCAAAGTCTTTTCCCATTTTAATCCAAGTGGAAAAGAGATCCTTATAAGAGATGAAATAACCAATATTTTTTTTAAAGTACTCAACAGCTTCGATATCCTCCTCCGAAAGTGACTTGATGTCCTCATCAGAATAATCAACTTTTTTTGCGAAAATAATTTCCCTGTCGGAGAGGTATTTATAAAAAATGAAACCTAGGATATAGTCTTTGTATTCATTGGCGTCAATCTTAGAACGCATTTGATTAGCAGACTGCCATATCTTGGCTGCCAATTGTTGTTTATTCATATTATACTTGTATGCAATTGTCTTAGTCGTTAGTAACCAGTATGTTCATATCATATCAGACAGTAAAATATAACTTTAAAGTGATTAAAGTACAAATTTACAAAATAAAACATTCTGCTTCACCTGGATTTTACAGTCTTATTACCTTATTATTGATTTCATCAAAAATTCAATGGTTTATCGTGTTATTTATGCTAAATATGAGTTATATTAGGATGGCGTTTTTATTGCGATTGATATACCACATCAATCACTTTCTCAAATAGTTCATAAACGAAATTATTTGTATTATTCACATGATCCTCAAGTTCTTCCGTTGAGATTTCAACTATTCCTCCATCAATGGAGAAATGATATCTGTGTGCAATATCATTTCTCGTGTCATATGCAGTTTTTAAATATGTGTAATCAGGTATTTTAATTCCGAGTAAAGTTGAAAAAAGGGAATCAACCACTTCAAAATTATTGTAATGGGATCTCCTCAATTTCTCAATTACTTTTTCTTCTGTCAGTCCGTGAAATTTTTTACTTATGTTGTACATTTCTTTTATTTCAGGAAATCTTGAATAACATGCTATTAATATCTCCATCATGAAGAGTTCATAATTTGAAAAGACAGAGAGATAAATCATACGGTGAATATTTCTTGACAGGCTGTAGTTTCTGTATGAATTAAATTCTGTAGTCTCTTCTGTTGATAGATCATCTATACGCTTGTTCCTGTTTAAAACTTCCCACATACCGTATATGTTGTAGTTGTATGAGTAGATGCAGCGGTATGGATTTTCTATAACAATTTCATTCCCATAACTGGAAATTTCCCCTGCTGTGTGATATATGATGTCGTCTCGGCAAATTTGGTCGTTATTAACGTACTTAACTATCTTACCGTTTTCATTTAATGATTTATCAGCAAATATTACCTCTGTAAATTGATCTTTATTTAGATTTGAATAAGCTACTAAATCTAGGTAGGATACTTCTTTGTCAGTATCAAAGATGATATGCCCATCTACAAAAACATCCTTGTGAAAATCCCTGATTTCAAACATAACGCATATTGTTTTTATGTAATCGAATGAAGTTAAGATATACCCATATCTTGGCAACGAAACCAAGCAACGAATTTAACGAAAACATTTCAGTGTAACCAGCTGAATATATAACATTTGTAGTTAGAAAGCAACTTAAAATCCATGTCTTGACCTATTTCATTTTTTATGTGAATCAAGAAAATGCAGACATTTAAGCACTTATCCATTTTGCATTGAAAATGCAAAGTGCTGGATTGAAATTTTTAAATACCATAACCAATCTTTCTAGTCAATTTTGAAGACCTGTCTCCGGCTGTTGCCGACATCATTTTTCCTCAATTTGGTTCATTTTAGCAATTTCCAGTGCCTTATGTAGTTTGTCGGCAAACCATTGTTTATCAGGTAGCTCAGTAAGGTATTGAGCTACTTTTATCTGGTTATTATCGAGCATCAATAGTTCAATATGTTCGGTATTGCCTTCGCTGCATAGCAAGAGCCCGATAGGTGTTTCCTCACCCCGTAACATTTCGTTTTTTTGCAGCCAGCGCAAGTATAACTCCATTTGGGCTTTGTGTTCGGGTTTAAACTTTCCTAGTTTAAGATCAATTGCCACCAGTCTTTTTAGCTTGCGATGGTAAAAAAGCAAGTCCAAATGGTAATCAATAGCATCAACCGATATCCGTTTTTGTCGTTCCAAGAATGCAAAACCGCTCCCCAGTTCCATAATGAATTGTTGTAGGTTCGCAATCAAGGCGTTTTCCACGTCTTTCTCTGAATACATTCCTTGCAAACCCAGAAAATCAAGTATATAGCTGCTTTTAAATACCAGTTCGGGGTTTAAGGTGTGATCTTCTTTCAAATCGTTTAGCACCTTTGCTATTTGTGTTTCAGGCTTTGTTGAAATGGCAGTACGTTCGTATAGCATCTTATCCATTTGATCTGCCAGTGCTCTGGTGTTCCAGTTTTCTAAGATGGCCATTTCAAGATAAAAATTCCGTTTAAGCGGATCTTTCTCATAAGCTAATGTTTTGAGGTGTGTCCAACTTAATTGTCTCTGCGCTGCGGAGACAATCTGCTCCTCTGTAAAATTCTCTGCAACGCGGAGACAATGCCGAAGATGCTTGTCAGACCATCCGGAGCCAATGGCTTGGGTAAGGTTTTCAGATAGCCTGATAATGATTTGTTGGCCATATGTGGCCCTATTTCCCTGGAGGATGAAAGTTTGTATGTGCTTACCAACTTTGAAATTCAACAACGTGGCTTCGGCATTTACAAATGCGGCGACTCGTTTTCTTGTCTCTGAAATAAGTTGAAAAACTGAGTTATACAACTCCCCTATGTCTGAATTGATTATGTTTTCTTCTGATGTTTTCATCCCGTATTTTTTTTATTAATTCATTCCACAATACACTTATTCATCCCACAGGCTCTTTTTACTTATTTTCAGTTTCCAGATCAATGGTAAACAGTTTTGCAAAGATGGCTTCTCTTTCGTTTTCTCCTTAGGGCATCCTAACTCATAAACTATATTTGTAATTACACCAAATTCCAATCATCCGAAATACGATCAAAGTTATTGAAAAGAAGTTGAGTCTCAAATTTTCTCTAAGAATTATTTAACTGGCAGTCAATTATGGGAAACAAAATAGATTGTATGACTCTGATTACTATAAGGTATGAATGTTTGTGATGAGTCAATAGATTATATTTGAGCTCTGCCCTCCCCCCGGCAAAAACAACCTTTACATTTCTATACCCTCCCAGTTTAAAGATCACATTCGAGAATTTCTCTCTAGCAGCTTCAATAATCCGGTCACAGCGGAAATTGGGGAATCGCAAAAGAAAAGTGTACCAAAATAAGATACAGATCCGATACCCAAAGCATCAACCATAGAAACCTTCAAATCCCCATTCCCCCTGTTCTCCTGCCAGGCAAAGGCTATTTTTGCCTTACCGACAGTGCAACCCATAAACCGTCTTGTGTTCCTTTCAACATACCCCCCGGGCTGCCCTGATCGAAGCTTTTCCCAAATCATACGCTGGTCTCCTCCTGCTTTTAATCTGCAGCAGTATCAATCACCATCCCGTTTCTACAACCGTAAATCCCGTAAATTAAACAGAACAGGTTATAAGGTGTTCGTCAATCGCTCACTTAATGCAATAAAGCATGTGAGCAAGGGCAAGCTATAAACAGTGGCACTAAAAAATCTCCACACCGCAACTTCCATGGTATTTATCAAGAATCAATCGTGTTTTTTCCGTTGATATTATTCGTTTTGCTCTTCAGCAATCACTGCGGGTAGTATTTTTTCGCCACCCTTGCACACACCGCATCCACACTTCACGCTTGTGCTCCGGCACACTCGCTTCGCTTCGTTTGGTGCTCATCGTGGCGTAGCTGCTTGTTTTATTGCACGACGCTCACTCAATCCTCACCCGTGGCTACTCTTGCCCCCTTATAAACCCCAATACGGTATTCACTTACGCTCATACATTTTTGAAAGGGGGCAATCGCCACTGAGTGTTCTGCTCGCCTGCTAGTCGCTCGGGCTTCGCGGGGTGTCACACTTTTTGTAAAAACACCGCCCCTCCGCTCTTGCAGTGTTCATTTCGTTCACTACGTCGATTGTTGCCCACATTCTTCGTTCTCCAATCTCCTCTTTCGCTACATTCACACCGCACCGCTGTATCAAGGGCAAAAGTCAGGTTCCGCTCGTCTGCACGTTCCGTTTTCGCTCATTACACTTTTGGCACTTATTCCCAATCATTATAATTTTCACCAACCATCTTTACGGATTGCAACCAAGTTTGCTTTGCACTTCGTTTCAACCCGTATTTTCCAAAGCCCCAACGTTCCATTCGCTCAATTCCACTTATGCTACTCGCTGCACCAGGCATTTGCCTCTGCCCCTACCCATAAACAAAAAGATGCGCCACCCCAGCTGATCACAGTAGCCGTCAGGCGCACTCGTAAACTCATGCTTTCTTCTGCCACCACCCTCGCTCCACTCGCTGCGGCTCGCGCCTAGTCACTCCGCAAGAAAAAACATGTCGCTTCGCTCCTCAGTTTTTCCATTGCTTCGTTCCAGCTCAAGGCTGATAACCTGTTCACAACTTTTCCATTAACTTTCATAAATGTTGACAGGTAATTTTATAAGCGTTGGCACAGTGGAAATTCAAAACCCATCCTAAAGAAAGCAATATAAGATAAACATTAAATGTTACTAAACTCAGGGAAACAGACGTCGCTTCGCTCCGTATCCTGTTTTCCTGCTTCGTTGTAACCATACTTGGTCAATAAAATCAACTCAGCTTTTAACAGCTCATTATAGGTCCAAAAAAAGGAAACCGAAACACAATGTTATCCCTTGATACTGATAAAATTACCATTCCCAACCGGTTCCATCCTGGAGTTGATAAAGTTCGTTAACAACGGATTGAAACAGAGCTACAAGAAGAACATCCGTTTCAAACTGAGTGTGAGGTACATCTGATGGATTTTGTACATGCCTATGAACTCCAGCCATCTCTGTTTTTAACTCCAATCCCAGGCACAAAAAATACTGGAAGTCATTGACGCGTTAAACCCGAAATATCACA
>DHER01000143.1 GCA_002399975.1 Firmicutes bacterium UBA4845
ACAGTCCACAGTTTTTGCCTGTTTGGTAGATGCAGTCCACAGTTTTACCTCGTTCGGTAGATACTGTCAACAGCTACAGTCGGTAAATTAGAATTTGTCATTTTGTTTCTCTGGCTTTATCAATCCAGCTGTACTTCTCATCCTTGTACCGACTGATAAATTCATCTCTATCATCATAATGATGCCCTATTAAATTAGGACGAATATAATCTCTTACAGAAAGAATTGCATCCTTGGGAATATCGTTGTCTGTCAAAGCCATCATTGCAAGGATATATCCTATATATAGTCCATCTAAATATCCTTCCTGATGAAAATTAGAAATCAAGAGATCATCTGGCAATCCTTTATAACCCTTTGGCACGAGACCTTCTTCAAACAGATATTCAGACCACAAAGCGGTTATTTCCTGCTCTATTTCTGGGCTATTGCGTAACTGTTTGATTTTTTCTGGAAGTTCTTTTACTTTCGTTTCAAGATGATCAAACGTAGCGTCTATAACTATTTTTATTAATCCACTTACCCTGTTGTTAACATCAGCTTTAGCTTCATCGATCACTCCATCACCAAAATGTACATTATTATTCATTGGTTGTCCTCCTCAAATTCAAATTTGCTTATTACTCATCATCCTCAGAATCTTCTGGGATACCAAATAGAGCCTGCAAGTCATTAAAATTATATGGATAAGAATTATCCCCATCAAAACGAACATTCCTGTGTCCGTTATCATACTCAATTTCAACTTCCCACTGTGTGCCGTCTAAAACCATGTAACCGAAACGCTTCAGAGAATAACTTCGCATCCATTCTCCCATATGAAATTTTCGGATTCCTTCAATAAAAATTTCCTTTGAGAGAGGTTCTCCGTCTTCATCAAAAACTCCCATCGGTTTTGAAATCTCCCAGTGTTGTGATTCAAATCTTAGTTCATTTCCAGAAAGATTTGCTACATAAGTATTATATCCTCCGAAATATCCACCAATAGAAAATGAAAATTTACTGATATGATCTATGTTATCTGTGAAATCTAATGTACGAAGCTCTGCTTGCGAAGGAGTATAGGTGCCACCCGCTTCGACAAGTGCCTGTTTTGCTCGTTCAAGGTATTCACGGGTGCAAGACAGTCTCACCGCTTCACTTGGACACACAGTTAACTCAGTACCATAATCCGGGTGTTCCATGATATTCTTTAGACGACCCATTTCGTTTTTTAGTCCACGAATAATGGTCATGATTTGCTGAGCATCTTTTTCTCTCAGATTATCTTCATAATAGGATTCAGGACTTATCATCATAGCAGGCACACCTCCTTTATCTCTTGCAACACATTATTTTATTTTCTTAGCGGCTTCCTTTGTTTTTCGCTCTTCGATTCTGGTAATATAGTTGTCCGCCTTATTTGAATAATAGGACCCCTTAGTTTTCTTTATTTTCAGTACAACATCTATAGCATCATCATATCTTTTAGCCTTTATATATAAATCTGGCAGCCTGAACATCCATCCTGAGCCTTCAAATTTGGGACCACCATCCTTCCATATTTCCTCCCAAAAGTTGATTATCCATTCAAGGTCTTTATCTTCAGCATACTTCTCATCAGCAGCCTGAACAGCTTTTATCTGCTTATCCTGACTTTTCAATAACCTATAACCTTCTGGATCTATTACTTTCAGTTCCTTCATGAAAGTCTTATTGCTTGCTTCATTTCCATTGTCAATCTCGGTGTGTTTTTTCTCAATGATTTCCACGTAATTGCTTTTATCACCGGTACCCAACAATTGGTTTAAATCCCATATTGTAAATGTAGTGTATTTGCTGTGACTATGCATATATGGCACATAAGCATTATCTTCAAGTTCAGATTTACCGAGATTTGTAAGCTCGTATTTACCTGTTTTATCATTGATTATAATGAAACCACGTTCCACCAGTGACTCGTAAATGGAACCCACATCACGAATGCCATATTTGTACCACCAATACCCAGGATATCCACTCTTAGGGTTTGGATATTTTTTGCATAAATGTAGCATTAAGATTTCAGGAACATACAAACCGTTATTCGATGGAATAGAGGTTTCCTTTCTCTGTTCAAATGATATTACTTCACTTTCAAAAGGTGTTCCTTCATGTGATTTCGCCAAGTAATATGAATCCGGCTGATAATATTTTTTTTCGGATTCTGGAATAGTAGCTGTCTGCTTTAATAGTGTTTCGTGTGCCGTAGGTACCACTTTTTTCTCTTCGGACTTCTTTTTGAATATATCAAACAATCCCATTTCTATACCTCGCTTTTTCTTGGTCTAACTCGCTTCTTGAATTATACCTATTATCTAAATTGCAAGGACTATTAGCACCATACATCAGCTTTACTAATAATCCTTCGTTCACAAAAACCATTAAACGGGCATTTGCTACATTTCGGTTTACTCGGATTACAGAAGTATCTTCCGACTTCCCAGCATAGCCCGTCGACTATTCCTGGGAACTCCGGATTCAACTCTCTTGCTTTACATATTGTATAAATGCGGGCTATCTCCTGATCTGCAACATAAGGTGTTAGGCCTAGCCTTTGAAATACTCTCATCGTATGCACATCTGGTGCAATATCTATAAAACTGTAATCAGAAAACTCTACTCCATAGTATCGATATAAAATATTCGGTGCCATATTGGCCACTTTAAAGCCACAACCTTTGAAATCCATGAATCTAAGTATGACATCCCTTGAACTTGGCTTTCCGCCCCATATTTTAGATGCATCACCACTCATGAATTCATTCTCAACAATTTTATGTACTCCATCGTAGAAAAACCCAGCGTTTCGAACCGGATATCGATGCCATTTTTTATCTCCATTAAACATTTCAGCGTATTGCTCAGTTGAAACTTTATAAAGTTCATGAATATCAAATGTTCCAAGGGCCTCAAACACCCGATAAGGAATCGTCCATGCAACATCCGCATCAACTCCGGTATCCATTAAACATGCCAACACAAAGGCATGTGGGTATTCATCAATGTTTCTTACAAGATCATTTGCCCGAACTTTGAAGTTTTCATCGTTGGCATTTGTTCTGCCAGTTATCAGTGATTCATTTATATGTGATTTGAAATAATACTGTTTATGAGATAAGTCAACTAATGGGTGTGACATATTTACCTCCTATTAGATTTCAATTATATAGTACCTTCTTGTCTCACTTAATTCTTGCCATTCAAAATTATAGTTTTCAGATAAAGTAATACTTTCATTATTTCTGCCTAATCCTGTAGGCTTAAATATCTCACCATAAACCGAGAACTCTTCCCGGAAGTATTTATAAATACCTTCATTCGATTTCCCTTGATAGAATGGTCTGTCTGAAACTAAGACTACACAGCAAGTATTTGTAAAGCCACGTTCTTTCAACTGCTCCATAAACTTAATATCTTTTACAAAGGAATACATCTGCTCTGGATATTGACCATTCAATGGGCACTTAAGTTCTATGGCATACTTTTCAGCTTTATCCTCTGAAAATACTGCTATATCTATTTCTTTCTTAATTGTTTTATTGTCGTTGGTAAAATAAGAGACGTTTCTTTCGAATTGCACTTTATATATAGGCAGAGTCTCTCTTAAAAAAATACCAAGCTCATGTTGAAGGCTAAATTCATTGTATATATCAACATTTTTCCTTATAACCGATTCAAAGAAATCGTGTACTAAAGCCTTTAATTTAAGCAAAATAAAACCCCTCCCAACACTTTTACAAGACCCTCTCGATACTTTCTTTGATTTCCTTGTCCGGGAAAAGGAAGGAAGAATATGCTTTCACCTTCACAATAATTGTCCATAATACTGGATTTCCTTATCTCAGGTTCCACGAATTTCTTTTTACATACAATAATCGTTTTAGGATTTATGGTCTCAACAGTATCAATTAGTTTTGGTATGTTGAGGTGTATTTCAGCTTTTCTTTCATGATCACCTAAGCCGTTTACTGGATTTTCAGAGATATCATATAGCCAGCAATTCCAATTCTTGAACCTATTAAGAGTAAATATATCTTCTTCAAAAAACTCATCAAATGCTTTCTTTGTTTCTCTATAAAGTGCGGAATCACCTTGATAAAAAAATGTTCCACCTTGAGGTCTTGATTCACCAACAAACAGCACTTCAACTTTATCTGGTTTATAGTGGTTTCTTAAATTTTCATATGTATTGTTTGGCATCATTATCTTCACCCTTTATTGATTTTCACTGGTTGATTTTTCATATCTCTGCTGGTTGGATGAGGTCTTTTCAATTGCTTTGAGATTGCCGTCCGTCTTATTCACCCAATTAAGAAACAGCGTCCCTAGCAGAAGCCGGTCCTTTCTCGGTATCCTATTCCAAACATAGCCTTTGAAGAGATCCTTAACCAAAACGACTTCACCTTCATTCAGATTTTCAGTTTCTCTGATAGCTTCTTCTAATAGCTCGTTAACATCACTCATGCTATCCACTCCTTATAATAACAATATCAACAACATTGTTAATAATATTATAAGTAAATTACCAACATTAGTCAATTTATAAAAGAAGAAAAGAAAAACCGCCAACTAAGAGAATTAATCTCATAATTGACGGTATGTCATTAAAGTTATGGCTGATTACAAATCTTTATCTCAATGCGTATAAAAACCACATAAGTACATACTTAATATAAGTGAACTTATGTGGTTGCTTAATTTAATATCGCAAGAATACTTCTACTTAACTTACATTGCAGCCATTTTTTTGCATTCATCTGCACATTGACGGCATATGTCTGCACATTTTTTACAGTGATCATCCTTAAACATATCGCATTCTGTAGCACATTTTTCACAAATTTTACCACATAATTCACAGTGTTCTTTGGAGAACTGACCACTCATTGCCATTGTAGCTGCTGACATTTGGCACATCATAGCGCATTCAACAAGAATACTTACACAGTTCTTCCTTGCATTTAAATCAGCCTCATTCAAACATGCGTTAAAGCATTCGAAACAAGCTTGAGCACATTTGTTACAAGCATCTATACAGGCTTGCATTTTATCTGTTTTGTTTGTTACCATTCCCATATTAAGACTCCTTTATATAAAATATTTTTATCCTCATATATTGTTTGTAACCATCAAGCTTTTTATTCAAAAAGAAATTAAAAAAAATTTATCTTATAACTGACTGTCTATCTACTAGTTATTTTATACTTCTACCTCAATGCCTGATTTGAACCTCACAACCACATTGTTTTCGAGTATGGTCACTTTTTCAACCAGAAGCCTTACCAGCTCCTCATCGTAATCAATTATTGAGTCTGCATGATTTTCTATAAATTCCATCATCTCTATTATTCGGTCTTTTTCGCCTTGGCTTTCCGCCTCCTCCGTAAGGATGGCTTGCTTTCTTTCGCTAAGTGCCTGTATTTCATCAGCAAGGTTTTCATAGTCTTTGCCAGAATTAGCATAGCTGATGAGTTCCATTTGTTTTTCTTCCATTTCCTTATCAATGTTGGCGATGGCCTGTTCATTGCTCTCGCAAACCACCGATTCAATATTCTCCCGCAAAATCGCAATCATCGATTCGCCGCCACTAAGAACCTGGTTAAACGCCTCTGCTACTGCAGCATGGAGGTCTTCCTCAGAAATAGTCCTTGATGTGCAACCTTTCGGCCCCTCTTCCAATCGAGTAACGCATCTCCATACAGTAGACTTCTTGCCACGGTTGTTCCAATAAGTCCGTCTATAAATGTCTCCACAATCACTACAAAATGTGATTGAGGATAATGCATACTTACTACTATATATCCTTCTCCTTCCTTCTTTGCCTTTGAATAAAAGGCTCCTGCGTTTCATTTCTTCCTGCACTTGCAGATATAGCTCTCTTGGAATGATAGCCTCGTGATTATTCTCAACATAATATTGTGGAACGATGCCTTCATTTTTGACACGCTTTTTTGTTAGGAAATCCACCGTGTAGGTTTTCTGTAACAGTGCATCTCCCATGTACTTTTCGTTCTGCAGTATCTTTTGGACTGTTTCCGGTCTCCATTTCGGATTGCCCGCCGCTGTGTAAATTCCGTCTTTCATTAAACCCTTACAAATTCCTGCGAG
>DHER01000087.1 GCA_002399975.1 Firmicutes bacterium UBA4845
TGGGGGTTCCTATGTTATTGATTTTAAATGAAAATGCAGATACAAAAGAGATAATATCAATAAAAGAAAAAATTAATAAAATGGGATTTTCGGTCAATGATATGAAAGAATTGAATTATCATATCCTTGGTATAATTGGAGACACAAGCAAAATCGACCCTGAAATCTTTGAAGCATATAAGGCGATAGATAAAGTAGTCTTTGTAAATGAGCCTTTTAAAAAAGCAAACCGTCTATTTCATCCGGATAATACGGAAATTAAAATAAACAATGAAATAATCGGTGGTAATAAAATATGTGTTATGGCAGGCCCCTGCTCTGTAGAAAGTAAAGAACAGATACTGACAATAGCAAGGAATGTTAAAAAATCCGGAGCAAAATTTCTAAGAGGCGGAGCATTTAAACCCCGCACATCCCCCTACAGCTTCCAGGGCTTGAAAAAAGAAGGACTACAACTGCTGCTTTATGCTAAAAAGGAAACTAGAATGCCTATAGTAACAGAAATAACGTCAACCGATTATTTAGATTACTATGCTGAAAATGTTGATATTATACAAGTTGGAGCTCGAAATATGCAAAACTATGAACTTTTGAAGCAACTTGGCAAAATTAACAAACCAATATTGCTTAAAAGGGGTATTTCATCTACAATAGAAGAACTTTTAATGTCAGCTGAATATATATTGCTGGGAGGAAATGAAAAGGTAATTTTGTGCGAACGGGGAATAAGGACATTTGAAAATTACACCAGAAATACATTGGATTTAAGTGCCGTTCCGGCAATAAAAAAATTAAGCCATCTTCCAGTAATTGTAGACCCAAGCCATGCTACAGGAAAATGGTGGATGGTAGAACCCATGGCCTTGGCTGCAGTTGCGGCAGGAGCTGATGGTCTGCTTATAGAAGTACACAATAACCCGAAAAATGCCTTCTCCGACGGAAATCAGTCTATAAAACCGGAAAAATTTAAACTGATGATGGAAAAAATAAATCTCATTGCAAAAGCAGTAGGAAGAGAATTATGATAAAGACATTAAACGTTAACGTCCCAGGAAATAATTACAATATTGTAATAGAAAAAGGTTTATTAAAAAACCTCGGATCCGAAATAAGAAAAGTTTACGACAAAACCAAAATAGCGGTTATAACCGACAGCAATTTGTACGGCATATACGGAAACAATTTATATGAATTGCTGTCAAGGGAAAATTTTAATTCCCAGATTATTGTAATAAAACCCGGTGAAGTCAGCAAATCATTAAATACATTGGAATATGTTTACTCAAAACTTGCATCCTTCAACATTACAAGGAGTGATTTGATAGTTGCATTTGGAGGAGGTGTTGTAGGCGATTTAGCTGGCTTTGCAGCATCTACTTACTTGAGGGGCATTAACTTCATTCAAGTACCCACATCCCTGCTTTCTCAGATTGATTCAAGCGTAGGAGGGAAAACCGCCATTAATTTAAAAGAAGGCAAAAATTTAGCCGGCACCTTTTATCATCCGCTGAAAGTTTTGACAGATCCGGATATTTTGATAAGTCTTCCTGAAAAATACATGATGGACGGCCTTGGTGAAGCAATAAAGTATGCATGCATCAAAGATGAATCCTTATTTAGTATGTTAATGAGCTTAAATACGAAAAAGAAAATGTTTAATAACATAGAGCGGTTAATTTATAAATGCTGCAGCATAAAAAAGGACCTTGTTGAAACTGATGAAAAAGACAAGGGACAAAGAATGCTTTTAAACTTTGGACATACTATCGGCCACGCCATAGAAAAGTGTACAGATTTCAGAGTTTCCCACGGCAGAGCAGTGTCAGCCGGAATGCTCTATATAGTCAAAAACAGCGAAAAACTAAAAATCACAGAACCAGGCACCTATGAAAAAATCAAAAATTTGCTTGACTTTTTCAATATTAATTATAATTTTTCTGATTTAAATATAAATGATATAAAGAAATATATAGTTTTAGATAAAAAAAATTTATCCGGAGAAATTAATTTAATCCTATTGAGAAAAATCGGTAATGCATTTATTAAAAAAATCCCGATTTGTGAAATAGACGAATATATATCAATTTAATGGAGTTATTATGAAAAGCATAAAAATCAAGCCTTCAGTCTTAAAAGGGAAAGTGGAAATTCCTCCTTCAAAAAGCTTAAGCCACAGGGCTATAATCTGCGCTTCTCTTTGCAATAAAGGACAAAGCATTTTAAAAAACATAATTTTATCAGAAGATATAAAAGCAACTATTGAAGGAATGAAAAAGCTTGGAGCCGAAATAACTCTTTTAAATAAAAATGCTTATATAAAAAACAACGGCAAAATTAACACAATACCTTTGATTTACTGTGGAGAATCCGCCTCCACACTAAGATTTCTTATTCCTTTAAGCCTGGTACTGACACATTTCTGCAGGTTCTTCGGAAGTAAAAAATTATTTGAAAGACCTCTTGACGTTTATTATACAATATTTAATAAACAGCATATATATTATAAAACCGACGGCAGTTACCCTCTTGCCATAAAAGGAAGATTATTGCCTGGGGCGTATGAAATCCCCGGGGACAAAAGCTCTCAGTTCATTTCCGGTCTGCTGCTTTCTTTGCCTCTTCTTGAAAATGATTCAAAAATAACCGTAACAGGAAATTTTGAATCAAAAGCATATGTTGATATGACTGCCGACATAATGGAAAAATTCGGGGTTCATACGGAAAAGATCGGGGAAAAAACATTTTTTATAAAAGGAAGGCAAACATATAAAAGCACTTTCTATACTATTGAAGGTGATTATTCTCAGGCGGCGTTCTTTCTGGTGGCAAATGAACTTGGAAGTAAAATTGAATGCCTGGGTTTAAATAATGTTTCATTGCAGGCAGATAAGGAAATAATAAACATAATAAAAAGATACAAGTACGAAAACAATGAAATAATAATTGATGCTTCTCAGATTCCCGACCTTGTCCCCATAATCACTGTATTGTCATCATTAAAAGAAAAACGCACTACTGTAATAAAAAATGCCGGACGTCTACACCTAAAAGAATCAGACAGATTAAAAGCCATTTCGACAGAATTGAACAAGTTAGGAGCACATATCAGAGTAACAGAGGACGGCCTGGTTATAAAAGGAAGAGAATCCTTGAATGGCTGTACAAAAGTCAACAGTTGGGATGATCACCGCATAGCCATGTCATTAGCTATTGCCGCCACGAAATGTAAAAACGAAATAATTTTAGAAAACCACTTAGCTGTTAATAAATCGTATCCCCATTTTTGGAGAGATTATAAATCATTGGGAGGTAAGTACAATGAGCTCAGTAACTGGAAATAAGCTGAAGGTAAGTATATTCGGAGAATCTCACGGCAAGGGAATAGGCGTTGTAATTGACGGTCTGCCTCCCGGGGTAGAATTGGACTTAAATTTCATTGATTGTCAAATGAAAAGAAGAGCTCCCGGTCAAAGCAGTATTACAACCGAACGGAAAGAAAAAGACAGCTATACAATATTAAGTGGATTGTTTAAAGATAAGACAACAGGTACACCTCTTTGTGCCTTAATTCAAAACGAAGACACAAATTCCGAAAGCTACGATAAAATAAAGGCAAAAATGCGTCCGGGTCACAGCGATTACACTGGATATGTAAAATACAAAGGGTTCAATGATTATAGAGGAGGAGGACATTTTTCCGGAAGGCTGACTGCTCCTTTGTTATTTGCAGGCTCTGTAGCTATGCAGATTTTAGAAATCAAAAATATATTTATCGGCGGCAGAATAAAAAGTATTTATAATATAACTGATGATTCTAAACCGAATCTTAGTGAATACGAAATAAAAAAGCTGAGGAACATGAACTTCCCCGTTATCTGCCCCGGCATAAAGGAAGAAATGCTGTATACCATTTCAAAAGTCAAAAATGAAGGCAATTCTGTAGGCGGTGTAATTGAAACATATGTAATCAATGTACCTGCAGGTTATGGAGAACCGTTTTTTGATTCCGTTGAAAGCAAAATATCTCACATTGTTTTTTCCATACCGGCAGTTAAGGGAATCGAATTCGGAACAGGTTTTGAAATAACACAATTTACAGGCAAAGAAACAAATGATCAATTCTACGTAAAAAACAATAAAATTCTAACAAAAACAAACAACAGCGGCGGAATATTGGGCGGCATTACGAATGGAATGCCCATTGTATTCAAAACTGCTGTAAAACCTGTGTCTTCTATAGCTTGTACTCAAAATACGGTAGATATATCTAAAATGGAAAATACGGTTTTAAATGTTACAGGACGCCACGACCCCTGTATTGTACCAAGGGCAGTACCTGTTGTAGAAAGTGCAGCTGCCTTAGCCCTGCTTGATTTAATATTGGAAAGAGACGGTGAAATATGGATTTAAACAATGCAAGAATTAAAATTAACGACATAGATAAAGAAATAGTAATTTTATTGGAAAAAAGATTTGATATAGTTATGGAAATAGGAAAATATAAAAAGGAAAACTGCATATCGGTTTATGATAAGGGAAGAGAAGAAACTGTTGTCCAAAATTGTGTAGTCAATTTAAAAAACCAAAATTACGCCCAATGTATAAAAAATATCTATAAACAAATTATGAATACCTGCAAAGAACTGGAAAATTAAACATGAATATAGTTATAATAGGAATGCCGGGCAGCGGCAAAACAGCAGTCGGCCGTCTTGTTTCCAAAAAACTCAATGTAAAATTCATAGACATGGATGAATTTATAGCTCAAAAAGAAAACAAGACAATAACAGATATGTTTGCCATAAGCGAAGAGTATTTTAGAAATGTGGAAACAGAGTGTGCAAGAGAATTAAGCAAGGAAAACTTTGCTGTAATTGCTGCAGGCGGAGGAATAGTAAAAAGGAAAAAAAATATTAATTATTTAAAACAAAGCTCCATTATGATTTTTTTAAACAGGCCGCTGAAAAATATTATTTCAGATATTGACATAAAAAGACGCCCCCTGCTTAAGAACAACATCAACGCTGTATACAAGCTATACAATGAAAGAATACATTTATACAAAGAATACTGTGATATAGAAATAATAAACGACAGGACAAAAGATGAAACGGCAAACAGCATTGCTGCAGCCGTGCATAGATTAATAATCAAAAGGGATTCCACATATTTCAATTAGTGATATCCCCTTGAGTGATGCTTCTTAGAAACAAAAGAATTTATCCTATTAAGCTTTTAATTACTTCTTTTACTGTTGACATTTTGTTTATACTGTTAATCTTAGAACCGGAAAAAATAATACCATCCTGACCATTTACTGCATTAATCAAGGCAGCCGATATGCAGTATGGAGCTTTTGATGGATTGCATCCAGACAGGCAGTTGTAACAACCTGATACTTCTGCTGAACCCTGCAGTGTTGAATTTATAAGGAAATCTGTTTTTATTGCCCTTGCAGGCATTCCCACAGGGCTTTCAATAATTATTTCATCCTCTTCTGTTGCATTTATATAAGCAAGTTTGAAATTTTCATGAGCATTACATTCTACTGTCGGTACAAACATGCTGGCTATTTGAAAGCCGTCGGACCCGGCGCATTTAAGCTCTGATATATCTTCAGCTGTTCTTATACCTCCTGCAGCTATTACCGGAATCTTAGCACTGTGTTTTTGTTCAGCGTCTCTCGTTAATTTTTTGACTTCCCTGACAATATCTTTAAGAGGCATAAACTTTTTTTCAAGCAATTCATCCATTTTAAATCCTAAATGGCCGCCTGCTAATGGCCCTTCAACAATAAATGCATCCGGCAGCCTGCCCTTTTTCAGATAGCTTTTTATTATTATTTTTGCCGCTTTGGCAGAAGATACTATAGGAACAATTTTTGTGGACGTACCTTCAACAAGTTTGGGAAGTGCCAAAGGCAGCCCTGCTCCTGACACTACCAGGTCTATTTTTTCTTCAACAGCCTTTTTAACGTAAAGATCATAATTGCTCATTGCAGCCATTAGGTTTATGGCAATTATTCCTTTAGTCTTTTTTCTTGCTTTTTTTATTTCTTTTCCTATTGCCCTTAAATTGGCTTCCACAGTATTGGTTGCAAAATCAGGCTCACGAAACCCTATCTGAACACCTGATATGGTTCCTATGCCTCCTTCGTCAGCTACTGCAGCTGCCAGCCCGGATAAAGACACACCAATTCCCATGGCACCTTGAACTATCGGAATTTTAGCAGTCAAGTTACCAATTTTCAATTCCTTTAATCCCATATTTCCTCCATATTTCTGTCTGCCAATACTTCCTTATTCTACTGCAAATATAAGCTCTGCCTCGGCAGCAATTTCATCGCCTGTATAAGCAGTGCCACTTCCTATTCCAAAGCTGCCCTTAATTTTAATTATTTTTGTAACAAGCCTTAACGTATCGCCCGGACATATTTTTTTTTTGAATTTTGCATTCTTGATACCTCCGAAATAAACCGTTCTGTTCTTAAATTTTTCAAGGGATAGAATAGCCACTGCTCCTGTCTGTGCTAATGCCTCTATTATTAAAACTCCCGGCATAACAGGATTCCCGGGGAAATGCCCCTGAAAAAACTGCTCGTTAAATGTAACATTCTTTATACCTACAGCCATTTCTCCTTCGTTAAGTTCCACTATTTTGTCAATTAAAAGCATGGGATACCTGTGAGGTATTATTTTTTGTATATCACTTGAATCATATATCATAAAAACTCCTAAGCAAATTTATATTTTTTTTAAAACTAATGAAGCATTATGACCTCCGAATCCAAATGCGTTCGACAAAGCATAGTCAAATTTATTTGAAATTCCTGTATTTGGAACAAAATTCAGGCCTAATTCCGGATCTTTTACCGAATAATTTATTGTAGCAGGTATATATGAATCCTCCAATGCTTTTGCACATACAATGGCCTCAACTGCTCCAGCGGCACCTAACAAATGACCTGTCATAGATTTTGTAGAACTGACAGGTACTTCATATGCATAATCACCAAATATTTTTTTAATTGCCTGTGTTTCAAATTTATCATTATATAATGTGCTTGTACCGTGGGCATTTATATATCCTATGTCCTCTGGTTTTATACCTGCATCCTCAATTGCAAACAGCATGGAATCAGATGACCCTTTAGAACTCGGGTCAGGAGATGTCATATGATATGCATCACAAGTTGCACCATATCCAACTATTTCTGCATAAATTTTTGCACCTCTATTAACAGCGTGATCATAATCTTCAAGAACCATTATTCCGGCACCCTCGCCCATTACGAAGCCGTGCCTTTCCTTATCAAAGGGAATAGATGCCCTGTTCACATCGAGAGATGTTGATAAAGTAGTTAATACAGAAAACCCCGCTATTGAACATGGAGTTATGGCAGCTTCCGAGCCGCCTGCCAACATTACATCACATATTCCGTCCTGAATTCTCTTATAAGACTCACCGACAGCGTTTGCTCCTGTTGCACATGCTGTAACTGTGCTGAAGTTAACAGCTTTAGCCTTGTATTTAATTGCAATCAAACCTGATGCCATATTTGAAAGCATCATTGGAATAAAAAATGTCGAAACTTTTCCGGGTCCTTTAGTAAGAATTTTTTCATGCTCCGTTTCAATGGTGTGAATACCCCCTACAGCACTTCCTACAATTGTTCCAAATCTTTGACTGTCAACCTTTTCTATGTCCAGTTTTGAATCTCTAACTGCAATATCAGCTGCAGCAAGAGCAAACTGACTATACCTGTCCATTCTTTTTGACTCTTTTTTTTCCATATATAATGTTGGTTCAAAATCCTTTATTTCAGCAGCTAATTTAACTTTGAACTCAGTTGTATCAAATGATTCTATTGGACTTACTCCGCACTTGCCTTCTTTTACATTCTGCCAGAATTCATCTCCTGTACCAATGGGGCTAACAACCCCTATACCTGTTACTACCACTCTTCTTTTCATAATTCCTCCTGCATATTTTACATGTAATACCCACCGTTAACTGATAATACCTGGCCTGTTATATATGAAGATTTATTTGAAATTAAAAATTCTACCACATCTGCAATATCACTGGGACGTCCAAGCCTTTGCAAAGGAATGTTTTTCACCATCTCACTTCTAGTAGCCTCTGGAATTCTATCTGTCATTCCAGTTTGAATAAATCCCGGCGCTATGGCATTAACAAGGATATTTTTCTTCCCCAACTCTCTTGCCATAGATTTAGTCATGCCTATTATCCCTGCTTTTGAAGCTGAATAATTAACCTGCCCTGCATTTCCGGCCAATCCCACAACTGATGAAATATTTATAATTCTGCCGTATTTCTGTCTTATCATCCTTTTAGAAATATGCTTACAGCAGTTAAATGTTCCCTTTAAATTTGTATCAATTACCCGGTCAAATTCTTCTTCAGTCATTAAAGGAAGAATATTGTCCTTAGTAATACCTGCATTATTAATTAAGACATCAACATGCTCAAAATTTTCATATGCTTCATCTATAAGTTTTTTAGCGTCTTTGTAGTTTGATATATCGCATTGGATTGTAATATTTTTTGTATTTTTTCTTGTAAATTTATTTATTAATTCAGACATTGAAGAAGTATCGTTCCTGTAATTTAATACCAAGCTGTATCCCAATTCATTTAATCTTAAAGCTGTTACCGCACCGATACCCTTTGAAGCTCCGGTAATAATTGCAGTTTTCATAATTTTCCTTTCCGACGACTACCGCCTTTATATATAATTACTGAGAGAAGAAACACTGTCTATATTTATTGTTTCAACATTTTTATTTATTTTCCTGATAAAAGACGATAAAGCCTTTCCCGGCCCTATTTCCACAAATGTATCAATTCCGTCATCTATCATTTTTCTAACACAATCTTCCCACCTGACAGGATTATAGACTTGTTTTTCAAGCTTATCCGCCATTGCAAATACATCACAATAGTATTCTGCGTCAACATTTGATATAACATTGCAGAAAGGTTTCTTAAATTTGATTTTATCCAACTCATTCCTAAGCTTTTTCCCTGCCGGTTTAAGCATTGACGTATGAAACGGCGCACTTACATTAAGCCTAACCGCCTTTTTTATGTTAAATTGTGAAGTAAGTTTCAAAACATTTTCAATTGCCCAACTTTCACCTCCTACAACTATCTGCCCAGGGCAATTAAAATTGGATGGTTCCACAATGCCATACCTGTCTGTAACCTCATCACAAAAACATATGGCATCCTCAGCTTTGCATCCTAACAATGCAAGCATTCCGCCTTCTCCCAAAGGAACTGTATTCTGCATATAGTTTCCTCTGCTGCGTACAAGTTTCACCGCCGTTTGAAAATTCATTGTTCCTGCAGCAGTTAATGCGGTATATTCTCCCAGGCTTTGTCCTCCCATTACAAAAGGAACCATTCCTGATTTTTTACTCAAAACCTCATATATTGCCATACATACTGTCAATAAAGCCGGCTGCGTTATTTCGGTCATGTTTAACTCATCATCCGGCCCTTCAAAACACAGTTTTGTTATATCTAAATTTGATGCTTCATTTGCTTTTTGAAATATTTCTTTGCTTTCCTGAAAATTTTCGTAAAAGTCTTTTCCCATTCCAACATATTGAGAACCTTGGCCCGGGAATACAAAAGCAATTTTATTCATTTTTACCCCCTGATATATATATTTAAGTCATTCATGACCTTTTCAGCTTCTTCAAACATTTCAACAATTATTTCCTCACAGTTCTGTTCTTTATTGACTAATCCCGCAATTTGCCCTGACATGACAGAACCGTAATCTATATCTCCTTCAACTGCTGCTTTGTATAGCCTTCCTCTTCCCAGTCTCTCCATTTCTTCAACAGGAGCATTATTTTTTTCAAGCTTCTTGAATTTAGTTACAAGCTTATTTTTCAGAACCCTTACTGGGTGCCCTGTTGCTCTTCCGGTAACTGCAGTATCTGTATCTTTTGCCCTTTTAACCTTATCTTTATAATTTTGATGTACGCTGCATTCATTAGCCAACAAAAACCTTGTACCGATCTGCACACCCTGTGCTCCTAAACACATTACCGCAGCAATCCCTCTTCCGTCTCCTATACCTCCTGCTGCAATAGCAGGCACTTTAACGGCATCCACTACCTGAGGTGTAAGGCACATTGTTGTTATCTCTCCTATGTGTCCGCCTGATTCCATACCTTCACAAATTAATGCGTCAGCACCTAATTTTTCCAAATGTTCGGCAAAAGTAACCGACGGCACTACCGGTATAATTTTTGAACCGGCTCTTTTCCACAACTTTATAAATTTCCCAGGACTGCCGGCTCCTGTTATTATGACAGGAACTTTTTCTTCCGCCAACAAATTCCCGACTTCATTGACGTATGGACTTAGCAGCATTACGTTGACACCAAAAGGTTTATTTGTCAGTTTCCTGATTCTTTTTATTTCCTTCTGAAGGGTTTCAGCTGTTCCGTTACCTGCTGCTATTACACCGAGTCCTCCCGCTTCTGATACTGCCGCAGCCAGTCCTGCATCTGATATTTGAGCCATACCCCCTTGGAATATAGGATACTTTATGTTTAAAAGGCTGCATATCTTTGTATTTATCATATATTCTCCTTATTAATGACTATATTCTGTATGAGAAAACGCCCCTTCAGGCGTTCTTTTTTATTTTATTAATATAATCTACCATATTCCCAACAGTAATAAGCTTGTCGTAATCATCTTCTTCAATAGATACATCAAATTCATCTTCAACTTTATTTATTAATTCGAATAAGTCCAATGAATCTGCACCCAAGTCATCCTTTATTTTGCTTTCCGGTTTTACATTTTCCTCTTCTACATTTAATTCTTCAACTAGAATTGCTCTTATTTTTTCAAAAATCATTATAACCCCCAATAATTATTTTTAATATTCATTTCTTTGTAATTGATATTTATCATGTTACGAATATTTTGATATTCGAAGTATATAACAAAAAAAACACCTTGTCAATATATTTTTACCTTTTTTAAATTAAAGGAACTGATTAAAATGTAAAAGCACCTTCATCGTAATAATTTGGTGCTTTACTTTTAGACTGTAAAACTTATTGTTAAATCTTATAACATTTTTCTTATAATGGCTTCTTTAATATATTTTGCGGCTTTGCCGTCTCCGTAAGGATTAACCGCATTAGCCATTCTTTCATATTCTTTTTCATCGTTGACAAGAGTATCTATTTCATCTAATATTGCAGTTTTTTCCGTACCTACGAGTTTTGCAGTGCCTGCCTCAATTCCTTCAGGTCTTTCTGTTTCCCTCCTTACGACCAGTACAGGTTTTCCCAGGGAGGGAGCTTCTTCCTGTACGCCTCCTGAATCTGTTACCACAAGGTAGCACTTTGCCATTAAATTTGTAAACGGAAGATAATCAAGAGGTTCGATTAAATGAATATTTTCCATATTTTCAAATACTCGCAACGCTATTTCTCTCACTTTCGGATTTAAATGCATAGGATATATAACTTCAATATCCTTATTTTTCTCTGCTGCCTCCTTAACGGCAGAAAAAATGTTCTCCATTGGCTTCCCTATATTCTCTCTTCTGTGGGCAGTGAGAAGTATCACCTTCTTATTTTCAAAGTCTATATCATTAAGTTTTTTTTCATTAAACTTATAATTTTTATCTATAACCCAATTTAACGCATCAATGGATGTATTTCCTGTAACAAATATTTTGCTGTCATCATAACCTTCTTTTAAAAGATTGTGCCTCGCCCTTTCAGTTGGAGCAAAATGAAAATCCGCTAATACACCAGTAAGCTTCCTGTTTGCTTCCTCAGGATACGGTGAGTAGAGATTTCCACTTCTTAGGCCTGCCTCCACATGTCCTATTTTAACTTGATGATAAAATGCCGCCAGCGCACCGGAAAATACTGTAGTCGTATCTCCCTGAACAAGTATCAGATCCGGACTGAATTCTTCTGCAATATCTTCTAATCCTATTAGTGATTTGCATGTAATCTGTGTCAGCGTCTGCCCACTTTTGAATATATTCAAATCATAATCCGGCTTAATGTCAAATATTTTTAAAACCTGGTCAAGCATATATCTGTGTTGTGCTGTTACGCAAATCTTTGTAATGAAATGTTCTTCGTCATCCTTCAGGGCTTTTACTACAGGAGCCATTTTAACAGCCTCCGGACGTGTCCCGAAAATAACGAGCACCTTAATTTTATTCATGAATCCTCCACTATTGTTCTTTTTCTTTAAACAAACCGCCTACCTTAGCAAAATAAAATACTATAACTACAACTATAGTAGCTACTATTATGCCTACTAAAGGCTCAGTATCGGCTATTGTTATAGACACTATTCCCAACATCATGCTTATAAAATACATTATTAGAACAGTCTGTCGCTGATTAAGCCCTGACTTCATAAGCTTATGGTGCAAGTGTTCCTTGTCTGCCTCCATTATAGGCTTCTTATTTATAAATCTCCTAATGATAGCAAAGGTTGTATCAAAAATAGGAAGACCAAGTGCAAACACAGGAACTGCCAAGGCAACAGCAGCTACACTTTTAACCATTCCCATAACAGAAGTAACTGCCAACATATACCCTAAAAGCAATGCCCCTGCATCTCCCATAAATATCTTTGCAGGATTAAAATTAAATGGAAGAAATCCTAAAGATGCACCTGCAATAATTGCACACTGCATAACTATAAAATCATACCCCATTTTTGAAGCAGTAAAAAGAAGTGTAGTAGCAGCTATGCTTGCAACTCCGGAAGCAAGCCCATCTAAACCGTCTATTAGATTAATAGTGTTTGTAATTCCCACAATCCAAAACAATGTCAGAGGGTAAGAAAGCCAGCTAAGCAAGTAGCTCATTCCTGTATCTGAAAGAGGGTTTGTAATAAAATGAATCTGCACTCCCCCTTTTATGGCAACGAGAGCAGCTACAATCTGCATTAGTAATTTTACTTTAGCAGGCAAATCATACATATCATCAACAATACCTGTCAGTACAATTATCGTTGCTCCTGCCATTACATGCAAACTTGTTTCAGTATGAGGCATGTACACAAACATACATGCCATTATTGAAATATAAATTGCCAATCCTCCAAAATATGGTATCGGCTTATTATGTATTTTTCTTGGGCTTTTAGGCACATCCAAAGCACCAACTTTAATTGCAAGCTTTCGGGCAGGAGGTGTCATTATAAAAGAAATGATTACAGCTGAAATAAAAGCTATAAAATTATTTATCATTATCAATCCTCTGTTTTTTCTATTTCCATTAATTTTTTGACTCTATTCTCATGTCTTCCCCCTTCGAATTCTGTAGAAAGCCATACATCAACAATACCCACGGCAACGCCTTCTCCCAATACCCGTCCCCCGAGAGCAAGCATATTTGCATTGTTATGCAATCTTGACATTCTTGACATATATTCATTTGTACACAAAGCACATCTTATTCCCTTTACTTTATTTGCGGCTATAGAAATTCCTATACCAGTTCCGCAAAATACTATTCCTTTATCTGCTTCACCACTTGCAACCAGTTCTGCCGCCTTTTGCCCATAATCAGGATAATCGACGGAAGCATTGCCGTATACTCCTATATCCATTATATTATAACCCCTTTTTATTAAATGTTCCTTAATTATCTCTTTTAATTGAAATCCTCCATGATCACAAGCTAATACTATTTTCATTTTATACTCTCCATTTAACAGTAAAAATCAATTGCCGCCTTACAATTGCTTCACTTTGCTAATCTTTTGTATCTAATCTTTTTATTATTTTTCTTAAATTTACTTCTATTTCTTCAGCAGTTTTTTCATAAACATTATAGTCTAATCCAAAAGGATCAACAATATCCAAATTTCTGCCGGATATATTCTCATTATTAGTAATATGAGCATATTCTTTCAATGTATATATTTTTTTATGATACTCAGGAAAAAATTTAATAATTACGTTTTTCTGCTCATTGGTCATACAGAGAATTAAATCCGATTCTCCAATAATTTTTTTATTAAGCTGTCTTGCCTTATGAGCTTTTATGTCAATTCCTTTTTTGCTTAACACTCTAATTGCTTTTTCATTGGCATCTTCACCTTCGAAAGCACTTATGCCTGCCGATGACACGTTAATATCCTCTATATTGCTTTCTTTCAGCAAGAATTTGAGTATGCCTTCAGCCATACTGCTTCTACAGGTGTTTCCGGTACAAACAAACAATATATTCATAAAAACCTCACACAATTATTGTTCTGCTGGAAGCCTTGCCGAGACGGTTCATTATTGCCTTGCCCAGGCCCTTTTCTTCAACTGCTTCAGCAAGGATAATATCCACTCCCAAATGATCAAATTCCCTTAAATCTTTAAATAAATTAGCCGAAATAGTAAGAGGATTCGTTCTGTCCCCGCATACTATTGTAGATTTGCCTGTATATTTTTTTTCTGTTTGTACTGTGGACATAATTCCAATCTTATATCCCTCAGCACTAAATTTTTCATATTCCTCATTTATCTTTCCCGCAATATTTTCTATGTTGCCTTTATAAAGTAAAACCTTGGCTTTAGGAGAATAATGCCTGTATTTTTGTCCCGGTGATTTAGGAACTGTTTTATCGTCACTTTTAATAATTGCCGGATCATATTCACAACTTCCTAAAACACTTATCACATCTTCTCTCGTAACTCCTCCCGGCCTTAAAATCATCGGAATTTCACTTGTCATATCAACTACAGTAGATTCTAATCCTATATCAGTTCTGCCGCCATCAATAATCATGTCAACCTTGCCCATTAAATCTTCTGCAACGTGAGCAGCTTCAGTTGGACTTGGCTTGCCTGAAGTGTTTGCACTAGGAGCGGCAATAGGCTTTTTGCTTTCCTTTATCAAAGCAAGGGCTATCTTGTTTGCCGGGAAACGTATTGCAGCAGTTTCAAGCCCTGCAGTTATTTTATCCGATAAAATATCCTTTTTATATAAAATCATGGTCAACGGCCCAGGCCAATATTTTTCAGCAAGTTTTTTTGCATTATCGGGAACTTCTGCCGCTAAATTGTACAACTCATCAAAATCCGCTATGTGGACAATCAAAGGATTGTCTTGCGGCCTTCCTTTTGCCTTAAATATTTTATCAACGGCTTGTTCATTCAATGTGTCTGCACCGATGCCATAAACTGTTTCCGTGGGAAACACAACCACTCCGCCTTCGTTTATAATGTGGGCTGCCCTTTTTATTATTTTATAATCAATGTTTTCAGGATCCACTTTCACGATTTCGGTTTTAATCATTTCTTTCATCCCTTTATAACAAAAATATATCAATTATTAACTATTTATAAATGTACAAAACCTCATGTGTTTATTTATATTTTACCAACGTTCATTATATACTATATCATTCCCATAAACAAGAATTTACTTAATTAAATTTTATTTCTTAAATTTCCTAATTCACATATATATTAATAATGAATATTATGGAGGACAAATTGGATATTTTATATTATTTTATAACCGGATTTATAGTGGGCGGAATAGGAACACTCATAGGTGGGTTAATTTCTGCTGTGATCCATAACCCCAGCGACAGAACCGTAGCATGGATGCTAAGCTTTGCGGCGGGAGTTATGCTGTCAATTATATCTTTTGACCTTATGCCTGAAGCATACGAAATAGGAGGCTTTTTCATAGTTACATTGGGACTTTCAATAGGGCTTATTATAGTATTTGCCGCAGAAAAAATAATACCCTCCCAAAAATTAAACCGCTATAAAGGAAAAAAACTAAGTTACATAAAAATGAGCTTAATCATAATGATAAGCATGAGTATTCATAATTTCCCGGAAGGGATAGCAATTGGCTCCAGTGCTGTTTATTCGAAAAATTTAGGACTAAAAATAGCAATTTTAATTGCTGTTCACGACATACCTGAAGGCCTGAGCGTAGGTATGCCGTTAATAATGGCGGGAGCATCTCCCCGGTCGGCTGTACTGCTGACTTTATTGACGGGACTGCCTACGGCATTCGGTGCCGTATTCGGCTCTATACTTGGAGGTGTTTCAAAATATTTCATTGCTTGCTGCCTCTCTTCTGCAGCAAGCTGCATGCTTTACGTTTCATCAAGCGAACTCATACCCGAGGCAAATTCCATTCATAATGGAAAAAGTACCTCTGTCTTCCTGCTGATTGGTTTTATTTGCGGGTGCTTTTTGTCATTTGCAGTTTAATTATGCTTCATTATATATGTTTTCATATGCAAGACTGTCATTTGAAATAATTAATTTAAGCTTATCTATATCGTCGCTGTAAAATCTTACGCATAATCCACAGCTTGAACTTATGCTTCTGGGCACAGGTATTATTTTGTATTGAATATCATATTTTTTTAGAGCAGCTTCTGCCTTCATTGCATAAGAAACTGACTTAAAAGTCATGTAATTATATTGTTTCATATTATACCTTCGTAATTTTCTTTGTATGATAAATCTTTCATTAAAATAAGTATAGCACAGAGGCAAATAAAGCCGAAATAAAATAAAGTTATAATCATTTGTATGATTATAACTTTATTTTTTGTTCGAGATAACCCTGCCGGCACAATTGCAAATTAGTTACATTTCATCCAAAGTAAGGCTGTAACCATCTAAAAATTCATCCATGAATATTTTCACATCCTGCCTGTTCATACTGTTGATTTCCCGAAGCAAAGACTGTTTTGCCTTGACAAATTCCCGATTGCCTGATTTTTCCTCTTCAATACATTTTATATATGCGCTTATTTTATCAGCCGCTTTAATTGTTCTCCAAATTTCTTCATCCTCTTTCCTTGGAATCAGCACAGGCTCATAGTCTTCGTAAAAATCTTTAGGAAGCAATTTTAAAAGGCTCTTGTTAGCCGATGTTTCCACTTCTTTATATGCAGTTTTTATAGCAGGATTAAAATATTTCACAGGAGTAGGCATGTCTCCGGTTAAAATTTCAGCAGCATCATGGTAAATCGCATACAAGACTGTCTTATAGGAATCAATATCCTTGTTAAGCCGCTTTTTCTGGATAATTGTCAGGGCATGTGCGATTACAGCAACATCTAAACTGTGTTCGGACACATTTTCCTCTTTTGCGCTATGCATTAAACCCCAGCGGTTTATATATTTCATTCTTGATATAAAAGCAAAAAAATTTGATTTTTTCATTATTTTTTAATCCTTACCCTACAAAACACAAAGTAAACCGGTTTTTCGCCCGTCTCTGTCAAATCAATTGACCTCGTCGTTACTTATCAACTGCCGCAGTGGCTCCGTTGCTTTTCATTATTTCTTTCAATCCGTCTGTAGTCTCAATCTTACCATCCTTAAAAACCCAAATAGCCTCTACTCCGTCTAATGAATCAACAAACGCCTTGCTTTTTTCGAACGGAAGGAGAAATACTATTTTTGACATAAAATCTGCTTTCCCGGAATCTTCAGTGACTATGGTCACAGCCCTGTAATAATCTCCGGGCATCAATGTTTCGGGATCAATTATGTGGTGCATAATCTTATCTCCAACCTTGTAAAACCTCTGGTAGTCGCCGCTTGTTACTATAGATTTATCTGTTACATATATCGTTTCAAGTATATTTTCATCCGAATTTCCCAATATGCTGTCTGGATTTTGAATACCGATACCCCATCTGTCCCTGGTGTCGTCCATTGGTTTACCAAAAGTACGAACATTTCCGCCGGCACTTATAATTCCTGATATAAGACCTTCATTAACTATTTCCTTGGCAACTATCTCTGTAGCATATCCTTTTGCAACGCCACCTACATCAAGGCTCATTAAAGGGTCATTCAAGTAAACTGTACTATCTCCTACATCTACTATTACTTTGTTAATGTCCGTATGTTCATTTGCCGCACGCAGCACGTCCATAGGAGGTATCTTTGCATCTGCCGGATTAGCTTCAGCCTCGTCCCTGTATTCATGCCAGATTTTAAGAACAGAACCTAACGCTATGTTTGTTTGAGTTCCCATTTCTTCGTACATTTGTTTAGAAAAAAGTATTAAATCTATAATTTCCCTGTCCACCTTTACTGGTTTTACCCCTGCATTGTCATTGATCGTTTTTATATTATTGATCCCTTCATAATCATTATATATGTCATATAGTTTATGAAGCTCCATCATTCTTTCATGAATTTTTTCAGCATACTCGTTAAATTTTTCTTCCGTCTCGGTATAACCTACAACTTGTGTAACTGTATCAAATGTATCCATAAAAGAATAAGAATATTTTTTATATACCGATTGATCCGCAGGTTCTTGGCTTTTTTCACATCCCGCTAAAAACACAAAAATTAAAATTCCTGCCAACATTAGAGGAATTGATCTCGAAATTGATTTTTTCATACTATTTATCACCCTAAATTATAATACCAAATAAAACTAAGAATAGCAATAAAATTCATAATGAAGAAATTGGAAACATCAAGCCGTCACCCATGCTGGGCGCACAAAAAAAGGATGGTATCCATCCTTTCAAAATTATATGTTTATATGTTTAATATTAACTTATAAATGTGCTGCAGCATGTTTCCTCAGTATGCTGAGCATTCTTGCCGTTTACAACTATTCTTTGTGCATCGCAGCGTTCATTATCGTTGTAGGTGCATTTCTTTGCTTTGCAGCTGATTTGAGTTTCACCTTTAGGCTCTTGAACGGAACTTTTCATTCCCGGTTTTTGTTCTATAAATGTATCGCAGCACGTTAGGCGGCTTTCATCGGCCATTTCTCCGTCCACGTCCAAAGCAGGAGCTGTGCAACCCTCTCTCTTATTATAATAACAATTACTTACTGTACAAACAATATGTGACATCTAAATTCTCCCTTCAATATAGATTTTAAAATAGTTTAACCTGAATCGGCTGAATTATACGGGATTTTCTAATATGCCGCATATTAACGAGCATCAGAGTAATATGCCAACAACAAATCAACCATACCTCCATAACTTTTGACACCATTCTTCTGATTATTAGATTTTAAATATATATCATTAACCCTGTCAGATATTTTTACAGCAATGGTATCAAACTGTCTCCAATAATTTGCAGACTGCATTAAATCTTTTTTAACATCATCCGAATAAAATGAGCCTAATCTTTCATAAGCGTCCAGGTCCTCCTCATAAAGAGCATTCATACTGTAAGACAAAGCAAGCATTATTCCACTATATGCAAAATCATTGAAACCAGAATTAATACATGCAATATAAGAAATAAAATTAGCATCTTCCTCCCGCATAAATCCTCTCAAGTGGGTCAGTTCATGGAGCATTGTGGAAGGCATCTGGTAAGCAGGTATATCCGCGTTTACATTTGCTTCAAATGTAAACGGGAAAAACATGCCAGTTATTTGGAAATGAGACATAACCTTTGAAAAAAACACAGCCTTCGGCGCAGGATAATCTCCTTTTAAAACTTCATATTGTTCAGAAATATTATCGAAAGTCTTTTTTGCCTTTTCCACCATTTTATAATAATCATCTTCAAAAAGCTTCGCTGTTCCTCCGCCGGCTTTATTAAGTTTACTCCTTGTTTCATTTGCATCATTAATGAGTATTTCACATAAATTGATAAGGTCAGCCCTTGAATATTCCCTAACTTCAAGGCCGCTGTAATATGTGAATTCATACCTGTAATAATTGATTCCGCAAAAAATGACAAATATAAAATATACAACGCTTAATAAAACAGCAATATTCAGAAGGAAATTTTTAAAATAACGAGAGGATTTTCTTGCTACAGTTTTTATTAAAGTTATAAAAAAATAAACCGCTGCTGTTATTACAAACACTATTATTATAAATTCAGCCAACGAAAAGTTTACAGCAGACGTGAAAAGAGAAATCGACTTCGCAAAAACAGGATATACCTTCAGGACATAAAACTCTGCAAAATCTCTATTGAATCGCGCATATAATGTAATTAACCATGAAACTTGCATAAAAAGCAACACCCGAAACTTTTTACTCATAATACCCTCTTAAAATAAAATTTTTAAACATTATACCACACTTTTGGAATTTAACACTTATACCTTAATATAATATTTGCAGAAAAAAGTGTGCAAAATAAAGTGAGGCACTTCACAATGAATGCCTCGCTTCCGGTAAAGCTTACCTTTTAATTTATCTTTGTAACTTCGTATCCTGCATCTGTTACTGCCTTTGACAACACATCATTTTTTACTTCCTTGCTCAATGTAACATCTGCTGATTTGTGTTTTAAGTCAACAACAGCATTTTCAACACCGTCTACTGATTTTAATGCTTTCTCAACTGTAGCTTTGCAGTGTTCGCAGCTCATTCCTTCAACTTTTAAAACTTTCTTCATTTCATTTCCTCCATTTATATTTGATTTATTTGATAAACCTTCATTTACATCCAGACCATCATTGTATACTGATGAATTCGGAACTTCATCCGACAACCTTATAGGTTTGAAAAATTTAAGCCTTAAGGCATTGGATACAACCGAAACAGAGCTTAGGCTCATGGCTCCTGCCGCAAACATGGGGTTTAATTTCCATCCCAAAATATTGTAAAATACTCCTGCCGCTAAGGGTATTCCTATTGAATTGTAAATAAATGCCCAAAACAGATTCTGCTTTATATTTCTTATAGTAGCTTTACTCAGCTGCACCGCCGTAACAGCATCCAGTAAATCACTTCTTATTAACACTATATCAGCAGATTCTATAGCAACATCCGTACCGGCTCCTATGGCAATGCCTACATCAGCTCTTGCCAAAGCCGGAGCATCGTTGATTCCGTCGCCTATCATTGCCACCTTTTTGCCTTTCTCCTGAATTTTACGTATTTCTCTTTCCTTGTCCTGAGGAAGTACTTCCGCAATCGCCCTTGTTATTCCCAATTGCTTTCTTATGGCATCTGCTGTTTTTCGATTGTCTCCGGTAAGCATTACAACTTCTATTCCCATTGCTTCAAATTCTTTTATTGCCTTCATGCTTGTAGGCTTGGCAACATCTGCAACAGCTATTATGCCCAGAACTTCTTGTTCATCCGCAAAATATAATGGAGTTTTTCCTTCATCTGCAAGTTCAGAAACTTTTTCTTTAAACTTATTAATTTTTATATTTTTTTCGTTAATTAATCTTAAATTGCCTATATAATATTTTTTATCATTCACTTCTGCTTCAAGCCCTTGGCCGGGTATTGCTTCAAATCTTTTAACATCGTATAACTCGAGTCCTTTCTTTTTTGCTTCTTCAACAACAGCATCCGCCAGGGGATGCTCCGAGCCCTTTTCTGCTGAAGCTGTTATTTTCAAAATTTCAGTATCACTTATACCGTTGGTTAAAACATCAGTAACTTTAGGTTTACCTTCGGTAATTGTCCCTGTCTTATCCATAACCACCGTCTGAATCTGGTGGGCAGTTTCCAATGCTTCTGCAGATTTTATAAGTATGCCGTTTTCAGCTCCCTTGCCTGTCCCCACCATTATTGCCGTAGGGGTGGCAAGACCTAAAGCACAAGGGCATGATATAACCAACACTGCAATTCCTATTGAAAGTGCAAATTCAAATTCTGCACCCAGCAGCAGCCATACTATCATGGCAATAACCGCTATTGAAATTACAACCGGAACAAATACACCGCTTATTTTGTCCGCAAGTTTGGATATTGGAGCTTTAGAAGAACTTGCTTCCTCCACAAGCCTTATAATCTGAGACAATGTTGTATCATCGCCTACATTCTGCGCTTCAAATTTAAAATACCCCGACTTGTTAATGCTGGCACCGGTTACCTTGTCCCCGGCTTTCTTTTCTACAGGTATACTCTCCCCTGTCAGCATGGATTCATCTACAGAAGAGCTGCCGGATACAATAACACCGTCAACGGGAACCGACTGCCCCGGTTTAACAATTACAACATCTCCTCTTACAACATCCTCTACGGGAACTTCCGTTTCTATACCGTTTCTTTCAATCAAAGCTTTTTTCGGCGACAGGTCCATTAATTTTTTGATGGCGTCAGAAGTTTTTCCTTTTGCCCGTGCCTCAAAAAATTTTCCTAATGTAATTAATGCTAATATAGTAGCCGCCGATTCAAAATACAAATCCATTGAATATCTCATTATCATGTCCATATTCATATGGCCCAGTCCATAGCCTATTTTATATATTGCAAATACTCCGTATCCTACGGAAGCAGTAGTACCTATGGCAATTAAGGAATCCATATTTAGAGAACCTTTAAATAATGTTTTAAATCCACCGGTATAGTATTTTTTGTTGATGATCATAACGGGCAAAACAAGCAGAAACTGTGTAAATGCGAATATCACCGAATTTTCTGCACCGTAAAATATATTCGGCAGCGGCCAATTGAACATATGTCCCATAGCCAGGTACAAAAGCGGTACTGCAAACAAAAAGGATACAATCAATCTTTTTTTCATTTCATTAAATTCTTTTTCCGTATCGGATTTCTTATCTGCAGCTGCAGAATTACCCCTTTTTTTTGCCGGAGATGCACCATAGCCGGTATCCTCCACGACTCTAATGATATCGCCTTCATTTAAAACCAATTCGTCATATTTAACAGTCATGCTATTGCTTAAAAGATTTACATTTGCTTCTAAAACACCATTAGTCTTGCTTACGTTTTTTTCTATTCTTGACGAGCAAGCAGAACAACTCATCCCTGTTACATTAAATTTCTGAGATTTCATTAGCTTAACTCCTTATTTAGATACTTTGTTGATCAATGAAATTATTTCATCAATTTTTTCATCCTCGCTGCCATTTTCAAAGGCTTCCTTTACACACATATGCATATGTGCCCTGAGTATCTCATTGTTTGCTTTTCTAAGTATTGATTGAACCGCCAAAAGCTGATTTGAAATATCAATGCAATACCGATCCTCTTCAACCATTCTCAGTATACCTTCTATTTGTCCTGCAGCAGTCTTTAACAAACTGTTTATTTTATCCTTGTCAGCTTTCATAACTACCTCCAATTATTCTATACCCCAGGGGAGTGGGGTGTACCTTTATAATATACCCTCATATTAATTTTGTAAACAATAAAAAATAAATTATTTAAATTTTTTATACTGTTTTTCATTTTATATTGAAAGTTATCAGCAGCTATAATATAATTATCGAGTAATCAAAAGATATAATTTCAACCTGATTGACAAACAAACAATTAGTATGATTATATTACAGTTTTTGTTGTTTTGCAGATTTTATCAGTATAATGTATCATTATTATAAAATATTATAAGAGCAGGGTTATTATGGACAAAAAACACATAAAAAAATTTGGCTTAACCTTGCCCAGGTTAGGCTACGGATGCATGCGCTTCCCTACAAATGATAATAAAATTGATTTTGCAGCCTCAGAAGAATTAATCAATTATGCTTATAATCACGGATTAAATTACTTTGACACAGCTTACAATTACCACAACGAAGAATCTGAAGTTTTTTTAGGAAAAGTACTTGCTGATTTTAAAAGAGAAAGCTACTTCCTTACAAGCAAACTGCCTGTATGGAAAGTAAAAGAAACAGCAGATGTAGAAAGATTCTTCAATGAACAGCTGAAAAAATGCAACACAAATTATTTTGACTTTTACCTTTTACATTCATTAAACCAAAAAACAATCAAAATCGTTGAAAAGTATAATCTTTATGACTTTTTAGCAGAAAAAAAACAAGAAGGAAAAATAAAAAATATTGGTTTCTCATTTCATGACAGCAATGAAGTTTTGCAAAAATTTGCTTCAGCTCATAAATGGGATTTTGCCCAGCTTCAGATCAACTATTGGGACTGGAATGAAAACGATGGAAAAAGCCTGTATGAAACTTTAGAAAAACTTGACTTACCGTGCTTTGTAATGGAACCTGTCAGAGGAGGTTTCTTATCTTCTTTTGCGCCTAATGTGACAAAGCATTTCAAAGACTACAACAAAGATACAAGTGTAGCTTCCTGGGCCTTAAGATGGGTTGCTTCACTACCTAACGTGACGATAATTTTAAGCGGAATGTCAAACATGGAGCAGCTTAAGGACAATATTGCAACCTTTACTGATTTAAAACCAATAAACAACGATGAGCAAAGAATAATCAGCACTGTTATAAAAGATTTAAGAAAAATTAACGCAGTGCCTTGTACAGGATGCCGATACTGTATGGACTGTCAGTATGGTGTGGACATACCGGAAATCTTCGAAATTTACAATGACTATAAAAAAACAGAAAATAAAACTCTTGCGGCAAACAGTTACTTTATGTTAGATGAAAAGGAAAGGGTCGGAAGCTGCATGAAATGTGGAGAATGCATGAAAAAATGTCCGCAGCACATACTCATTCCTGATGAGCTTGAAAAAATCCACAATGAAATGTTACAAATAATTAAAAATAATTAATACAATAGTTATAATCAAAACCTGAGGAAATGATGACAGTCAACCTTTATCAGCTGTCATCATCATTTATTCATTAATTGAAAATATCCGGCATATGATTATGTAGGGAGGATGTACACACCCCCAAAATATTATTATGGATGTTTTTGAGGTGAATCATGAGGAAGGGAAGCATTATTAAGGGTACACTGATTTTGACGGTTGCAACTTCAATAGTAAAAATCGTCGGCATGCTGTTTCGCATCTATCTTGCCAATGTCTTAGGAGCGGAGGGTATTGGACTGTACCAGTTAATGCTTTCATTTTACATGCTTATGGTTACTCTTGCAACCTCAGGAATAAGGATTGCCGTATCAAGACTTATATCTGAGGAATTAGCCGTAAAAAACTATTCAAATGCAAAAAAGGTATTGCACCAATCGATAGTTATTTCACTTTTTATGGGATTTGCATCAGCATTTATATTGTACTATTTTGCTGATTACATAGGAATCAATATATTAAATGACAAAAGAACCTCTTTAGCTTTGCTTTACCTGGTACCCAGCCTTCCAATCATGGCTGTGTCAAACTGCTACAAAGGATATTTCTATGCAGTGGGTAAAGTGGTAAAACCTTCAATTGTACAGGTTACTGAACAATTAGTAAGAATTGCTGTGATATTTTCCATAATGGATAAATTCATACCTAAAGGTATTGAATACGGCTGTGCTGCAGTTGCCATAGGAATGACAGTAGAAGAGTTGTTTTCGTTAATTTTAACATGGTTTTTTTATATTTTTGAAAAGAAACCTTTTAAATTTTCAAAAACTAAACCGGCCAATATGATGTTTAAGATCATCGGAATATCACTGCCTGTTTCCGCCACATCATATTTGAATTCTATCCTTCGTACTGTTGAAAACACAATGATACCTTCGAGGCTGGTGATGTATGGACTTTCCGCCGAAGCATCCATGAGCCTTTACGGAATGATTAAAGGAATGGTTTTGCCTATATTGTTCTTTCCGTCATCATTTTTAACGTCTCTGTCATCAATTTTAATTCCATCGATAGCTGGAGACAACGCAGTATCAAATGAAAAAAAAGTTTCATACACTCTTTCCAAGGTTCTGCATTTTACCACAATATCCGGAATACTGGTAGTTGCCGTATTTATAGCTTTTCCGAAGGAAGTAGCAATGGCATTTTACAATGATCCCCAAGTAGGAAATATGATAAAAATAATTTCCTATGTCTGCCCTTTTATGTACTTGAACATGGTTATATCTTCAATGTTAAATGCATTGGATCAACAAGTAAGTTCATTTAAAATAAATATAATAGAATCTGTTTTAAAAATTTCTATTATTTATTTTTTCGTACCGATCTACGGATTTAACGCTTATTTATTTTCGCTGTTTTTAACGACAATACTGAATACTGTCTTATATCTGACAAGACTATTGCAGATATCATGCATTGTTTTCGATATTTCGAACTGGATTTTCAAGCCAATTGCTGCAGGTGCTGCTGCAGGATTTTTATCCAAATTTTCATACAGTATCTTTATTCAAAATTCATCAAACAATATACTTCCGCTGATTTCTTCTATAATAATACTGTCGCTTTTATACTTAATGGGTTTGATTTTAACTAAAAGTGTTAACCTATCATCGGTCAATGACGTTAAAAAATATATGAAAAAAATTTAAGTTCCGCAACTTAGTTTATTTTGAACATATTGGCATAAAATCCAAAGGATATTTCTCCGTTTAATTCAAAACATATTACTGTAAACATAAATATGAGGAGAGATATTATGCAATATGACTTGACAGATATGATGATGTTTTTTTTAATATACGGATTTGACGGATTTTTGCTTGAAACTATATTCAGAACTATTACAACAAGAAAAATTGTAATTAGCAGAGGTTTTTTAACAAATTGTTTCTGCCCCCTTTACGGACTATGTGGAATTCTCATGGTACAGATATTTACATTGAGTGAAATAACAATCAACAGCCGCTTGGCAGCATTAATAACTGCAACCATAGGAAGTATTCTGACTGTTACTCTTCTTGAATATGTCACAGGGAGAATTTTAGATAAGCTTTTTAACCATAAAATGTGGGATTACAGCCACATTCAATTTAACCTGCACTCATATGTGTGCCTTGACTTTTCTCTTATATGGGGAATTATAGCTATAATCTTAGCTAACTTTATTCACCCTTTCATAGAAATAGCAGTCTACGCAATACCTCAAGCAACAAAATTAATAGTTTTATATTTTGCTTCTTCTTTATTAATAATAAACGCATCTTTTAACATGAGAAAAATGCACCATTTGAATTTTATTAAACTTTAACTATAGAACTTCCCCGTTAGATATATTACAACCGCAAAGAAAAATCCGGAGAAAAAATAATAGTAACAATACTAATGGGGAGTTCAAATATTTACTATTTTATTGATCCCAGTGCATCAATAACCTTGGGTACAATTTGTTTTTTTCTTGAAACACATTTGTCTATATAAACACCTTGAGTGACATTTTCTATTCCAAACATTTGACCAACAAGCTTTTCTCTGCCGGATGTACAGAATATATATGAACCTTCCTTGATTATGTCGGTAACAGCTAAAATTATAACGTAATAACCTTTTTGAGCTGTTATACTGTCAATTAATTTTATAAACTCATCTTTTCTGCCCATTATCTGATTGATATCCAGCGTAAATACCTGACCTATTCCTACATTTTTATCAACTAAATTGAAATCTTTGAAGTCCTGGAATAAAATTTCCTCCATTGACTGTCCTTTAAGTGATGTTCCCGCCTTGAACATTTCCATTGCATACTTGTTCATATCTACCTCTGCAATTACTTGCAGTTCCTGGGCCGCATCACGATCCTTTTCGGTAGTTGTAGGCGATTTAAAGAGCATAGTATCTGAAATTATTCCGGATAGCATAAGACCTGCAATTTCTTTTCTGATTTTTATACCTTTTTCCTTATATATACCATAAATAATTGTGTTTGAACTGCCTAAGGGAAGATTTCTGAACGCAATTGGTACCGACGTCTTAATACCACCTATTTTATGATGGTCGATAACTTCCAAAATATCAGCTTCATCCAACCCGTCAGCACTTTGGCCAATTTCATTGTGATCGACCAAAATTACCTTTTTCTTATGAGGACTGTTCAAATTGCTTTTACTCAATAACCCCAGGTATTTTTTTTCACTTGACACCACCACAGAATACTGGCTCTTCTCAATATTTCCTCTGCAATCACTCAAATAGTCTTCCTGAGAAAACATCACAATTTTTTTATCATTTATAACATTTTTAATGTATTTAGACAAAACAATATTTTTAGCAACATAATATGTTTTAAAAGATGTACTTATTATATTAACTTTGCCATCCTTTGCCAACTCAATTAAACTCGGCGGCAATTCCATATTTCCGGAAACAATTATTAATTTAGCCCTTTCTTCAACGGCGTACTTGATTACATCATATCTGTCTCCTACTATAACTATGGATTGCCTACTTACAGCGGAGGACTCTTCCAAAGTTTTCACCTGGGATGTGGCAACAATTATGTCCCCGTCGATTGTTTCATCGAATTTCAGCAGTTTCTTACCATGCAATGTTTCAATTATGTTATCATAGGATGTTGATAAGTGCTGCTGATCAGCATTAATTAGGCTCATAGCAATATCTTCTTTGTTTATAATGCCGTTTACATTATCTTCTTCGTCAACTACCGGAAGGGTGCAAAGACTATTTTCATTCATACGAATATATGCTGAATAAACCGGCTGGGTTTTTCTTATAGGCTTAACCCTGTCATAGTTCAGGTCCTTAATTTGTAATTTTACATTGCTTAATATTTGCGGAGTTTCTACGTTAAAATATTTTAATACGAATTCCGTTTCTTTGTTTACATTGCCAAGTATATACGGCTTAGATGCTTCATTTAATTCATTTTTTAGCTCAGCCAAAGCAATTGCGGCGCACACACTATCCGTATCAGGAGTCTTGTGGCCGAATATTAAATTGTGTCTCATTTTTTCTCCTTTCATTTGCTTTCCCATCTTAAATCCTTTCCATAAAATTTCAATAAGGCAAAATTATTAAAAACTCTTGACATAATTCTGTCTGAATATGTTTTCGCCAATTTTTCAAGTGATAAATTTGTAGATATTATTGTTTTCTTTTCTGTTATAAGCCTTTCATTTACAATATTAAACAATTCCGAGTTTATAAATGAATTGTTTAATTCTGTACCCAGGTCATCAATTATTAATAATTCACTGTCAAAAATCATGCCATAGCTTAACTTATTTTGCTCACTTTCAGCCTGGGCATTAAATTTATGAGTTTCAACTATTTCAAAAAGTGAAAATGAAGTCTGATATAAAACAGTTATACCTTTATCAATAAGCGCCTTTGCAATACAGTTACACATAAATGTCTTTCCTAATCCTGTTCCTCCGTAAAAAAGCAAATTCATGTTCGATTCATGGAAATTATAACAAAAATCTTGGCTTATGTCTAAAATATAATACATATTTTGCCTGGGAGTCAACTTTTCATTTTCATAAACTTCGTTGCTGAACACATTAATATCAAATGCATTAAAATTTTCTTTTTTAAGCATATGTGACATATTGGACATAGTGTACAAATTATTAATAATTTGTTTATTAAAGCAACTGCATCTTTTACCTTCTGAGTCATAACCTGTATCACAGCATTTCTTGCATTCATAGTCAGGCTCTAAAAAATCTTCGGGAATTTTATGTTTTATATATATTTCTTCTCTTTCTTTTTTTAATTTTTCTATTTCAGCCCTAAGGTTATCAACTTTTTCATCTAAATTTTCAGGCCCTGACAAAAATAACTTGGAAATTTTAATGCTGATCAGCTGAATTTTCTTCTCTATTTCTCCTAAGCGTGGAAATTCAGCATACAGCGATTCTCTTTTCAAATCCGCAGCTTTAGCAGCATTAAGCCGTTTTCTGCTATAATCAATCATTAAATTTTCAATAATTTGCCTGTTAATTTTTATCATCTCCTTCCTCAGAAAGGCCTAATTTATTAAGTTTTTTTTCAAGTCTTTTTTTTGCTATTTTTTCAAGTTCTTCTTCCGAATAATCCTTTATCTTCTGGTCAAAATTATGAAATTTATTTTTAGAACCAGCAGACGAATTTACCGGTTTTTTTCTTTTAGTTTCAGGTTTAATATCATTTTTTAAGTCTTCAACAATCTTAAACCCTTTTTCATGCCATCTTTCCAAAATGCTGTCAAAATATTTAAAATTCGGATTCAAGGTATTTACCGATTTGTCCAGACATTTCAAAATCATTTCCATTGAAAATCCCCAGTCATCAATCCACTTGTCCACAATTCTCATTGCAGGTTCGTCCAACGGCTTATATATTCCAAGATATTTGCTGATTCTTGAATATATGGAAAACCTGTCGTTCTTTTTTTCCAAATATTCAACCATAGTATCTATATCATTTACACCCTGGTCGTACCATTCCTTCAAAACATATTCTATGCTGCTGAATCTTTTTGTTTTCTTGTTATTTATACAATAGCTAAAAACCTGTGTCATCATGCCTGCTTTCATTTTATATATACTCAGCCATTTGTTGATTTTTTGTTTTTCATTAATGGTTAAAGGTCTTCTGAACATTTCTTCAATATCTTGCATCATCTTTATATTTTCAGAATATTTCCCGGAAGGAATATTTTCGTTATGTATTTTTTCATCACTCTCATTGTTTTTTATTTGACTATAAACATTATCGATATAAAGCTGCTTTAAATTAATAAATTCCACCACATAATTATTTTCATCCTCTTGTACATGCTTTTTTATTATTCCTTCATTTTCCCAATAATCCCATGCCTCAAGAACTTTCGTCAAAGATAAATTAAGCTGTTTTGCAATTGTCTCATTATTAAAATTAGATTGGTCCTTGGCACACTTGTATCCCATTAAGTATACTTTAACATATGTACCATCAGCTACAGGCATGTAATCATTTATAAATATATTCTCAATAGGGGTATCCCCTAAATCAATCTGCATTTCTTGAAGAACAAAATACATAAATTAATTTCTCCTTTTTAGTAAAAATAAATACTATTAATTAATTTTATAATATAAATGTAACACTTTTATTATTTTTTTGTGAAATCATTTCTCCATATATTGGTTGACAATTAATTATCTCTGCGAGTATAATAGTCCGAGATGATTAATTAAATTTAAGTACATTACTATTTAATTATATCATCTTTTAATTTAAAAGAAAAATATTTTTTATTGATGATATTATTTTACAACATGACTTAGGAAGTAAACAATGAAAAAATTTAATTTACCTTTTATAAGAAAAATGCATACAATGAATTTTAATGAAATTTTCAAACAGCTCCCTGAAAAAAAAGAAAGACAAGTCTTCAACCTAAAAATTAAACTTCCACAGCAAGCTAAAGCCGCAATGGCTCTTATATTTTCGACTATATTGATCTTAAGCTTCACCTACACCAGCAACTACTTAAAAACTCACGAAAATAATATATATTCAACAAACAGCTTTACAATTATAGAAGACGGGAAAGAATTATGCAAAGTTCGTAACCCTAAGCTTTTAAAAAAGACGCTTTCTAAATTAGAAAATGAGATGAGAAAGAAATATAAACATGAAATAAAAATAGAAAACAAATTTGAAGCAGTTGAATCCAAAGCTAAGGATAGGGAAATAGCTACAGAAAAAGAACTATACAGCATACTTAAATCTAATATCAATTATTGCATACTGGCATATGCTGTTAATATCAACGGAAAGAAAGTCGGAGTTGTCAGCACGGAAGACGAAGCAAAAAAAGCAATAGAAGAAGTTAAAAATCATTTTATACAAAATTACAATAAAAATTCAATAATAGAAATAAAAACAATAGAAAATATTAAAATTAATCAAGTTAAAGCTTCAAATACGGAAATAAAAAGTAAGGACGAATTAGTTAATTACATAATGAAAGGCGTTGACGAAGAACAAAAATACATAGTTAAAGAAGGAGATACATATTGGACCATTGCAGAACATTTTAACATGACCTTGGATGAACTGATATCAGCAAACTTACAATCAAATCCTGATAAAATACAAATTGGTGATGAATTAAACTTAGTAGTTCCTAAGCCTTTTGTTAATATACAGGTAAAACGGAAAGTTAAACAGAAAGAAAATACACCCTATGAAATCGAATATAATCGTGTTTCATATATGTTTAATGACGAACAGATTATAGACAGAAAAGGTGAATATGGCGTCTCAGAAATAGAATCAATGGTAACCGAACAAAATGGCATTCAAATATCAAAAGAAGTTATATCGGAAGACGTTATAACAAATCCTATAAGTGAGATTGTTACAACAGGTATCCAGGATCCGCCGCCGAAAAAGGGCACCGGGTACTTTATCAATCCGCTTCCCGGATCATATATATCATCACGTTTCGGATCAAGAAGCGGAGGTTTCCACTTAGGTCAAGACATGGCAAAATCAGCGGGGTCATCTATTAGCGCTGCCGATGGCGGCACTGTAACATATGCCGGATGGTCAGGCAGCTACGGATATATGGTAGATATAGACCATGGCGGAGGATTTACGACAAGGTATGGGCACTGCAGTGAAATTTACGTTTCAGTAGGAGAAAAAGTATATCAGGGAAAAGTAATAGCAACAGTAGGCTCAACAGGATTCTCAACAGGACCTCATCTGCATTTTGAAGTAAGAAAGTATGGTTCAGTAGTTAATCCGTCAGCATACATTGGAACTCAATACAGATAAGAATTAAAATACTGAATGTCTAAAAAAAACCGCTTAAACAGCGGCTTTTTTTAGTAAATAAATTTTCACGCTTACAGCTTGAACTATTGTAAATTTCTTCATAATCATACAAAATTAAAAGTATTTTTCCGCTTGCATTTTTGACCGTTTAGTTATATTATGAAGAAGTATTATAAGTACTATCGACTATAGGTAAAGGCCTGTAATGCAAATAAAAACCAAAGGATGGTATAATGATATATTTTGATTATAGATTTATGGAGGTAGCACGACCGATCATTGAGCATGAACAATATCAGCAAATGAAAAAAATAAAGCATCATGACGAAAGTGTTTATGATCATTCCGTGAAAGTTGCATTTTATGCTTACCAAATAGCATATAAGCACAATATGGACTGGAAGGCCACAATCAGAGGAGCATTGCTCCATGATTTTTTTCTATATAAATTTAATAAATCTTTAAGTTTAAAAATTATACCGGATTCAATAAAACACGCTATTGTTCATCCGATAATAGCATTTTACAATGCCAACAAATATTTTGACTTAAATGAAAAAGAAGAAAATATAATAAAAGCACATATGTTTCCTTTTGGGTTCCCAAAATCAAAAGAAGCATGGATTGTGAGTTATGTAGACAAATACATTGCAACATTTGAGTATGCTTCTAATTTTAAAAAAATGGTATATAAGCGAAAACACCCTGTGTACAACATATAGAACGGTATTTAACCATATGTAACAATTTGTGGTTTGTCATCTTATCATAGTCCTATCGTTATTGTTTTTTTATCTGCAATTTTTCTCTGTACAGAGAAAAATTGCAGATTTTTATAACCCAAATCAAAACAAATTCCTGATTTAAAATAAAAAACAAAATAAACTTTATAGAAGCAAATATATTTTTATGTTTGGTACCTAAAGAAATCTTGTCAAGTTCTTTTGTTCTTTGTAAAATATTAATAAATAATCTTTGCTTGCCTGTTTATTTGTTTCATATTTGGGTAGCATTATATATATATTAATAATAAATAACTTGAAAGGGGCTAACTTCATGAAGATATCGATTTATGCCAAAAATGTGCAACTTACCGACGCATTAAAAGAAGTTGCAACGAAAAAAATAAGTAGGCTCGATAAATTTTTTAAACAGAATATTGAAGCTAAAGTAGTGTTAAGCGTCGAAAAGAAAATACATAAGGTTGAGGTAACTATTCCTTTCAATGGCAGAATAGTACGTGTAGAGGAAACATCCGACGATATGTACAATGCTATAGACGAAGCAGTTGAATCCTTGGAAAGGCAAATAAGAAAATACAAAACAAAACTTCAGAATAAAAAACATTCGAATGAATCTATTAAATTCGAAAATATAGAACCCCTTGACATAGAAGATGAAGAAGAGTTCAAAGTAGTAAAAACTAAAAGATTTGCAATTAAACCTATGAGCATAGAAGAAGCAATATTACAAATGGATTTGTTAAAACATAATTTCTTTGTTTTCTTAAATGCCGACACTGAAGAAGTCAACGTAGTATATAAAAGGAAAGATGGAAATTACGGACTGATAGAGCCTGAATTATAAAACTTATAATAAAATGAAACACCATGATCTATTTGCCTGCTTATCAAAAGTATAAAATTTAAATAAAAAGACATACACAAAAAGCACAGTTTAAACTGCGCTTTTTGTAATTTTCCAGCATTTTAGAAATCAGCTTTACGTACACACATATTCCCCCCCAATATTCCCAAAACCATGTGTACAGCTTTTCCAAATTTTCAGTCATGCCTGACTTCCACTTTTGCCATAAATGAATTTCCGGTATGTACATATTATACAACACATAAAATTATATGAATGTCGAAAAATGTAACATTATAATTTTTTATTTTACTTAATATTTATACTTTGTTTATAATTCATTGTTTTGTCCACAACAGTGGATAAGATGTGCATAACTCATATTCTTTAAGCGTTGAAAATTCAACGTTATTTTTTTTCTAATTTTTTCAAAAAAGTCTTGACATAAGATGTCCTTTATTTCTTCAAATTAGAAAGTTGTTAACAATTTTGTCAACAGGTGTGGATAACTTGATTATGTATAGAACAAAACTTCTTTTTCCACGCATTTATTAAAAAAATTTAAATAGAGTTATTTTAACTTAAAAAAGTAAACAAATTTAAACAATCTTTGTAAAAAATCACCAATTTAAATATTCTATTAGTGAATATTTAAAAAGGATACTACCGAAAATAAAACGTTAAAATAAATAATTTGTTTGACTGTTAAAAAATTAGTGCAAATTAATTTATGATTAAAGACATATTTCTACATTTTTTTTAATCAATTTAATTAACAGAAAAATGTTTTAAAAAGATAAATATTGGTATATTAATAATATAGATAATAATTAGGAGGTTTATAATGGCTAATTTCGCAAATCCATTTGTGGGTAATGTGCCTAGAAAATTAACAAAAGAAGAATTGATTCAAGCTGTGAGACTGAATATAGGCGGAGAGCTTGAAGCTATTTATGTCTATGACGCCCACGTACAGGCAACAGATGACCCTGTTGCTAAAAAGGTAATCGCCGATATTAGAGACGAAGAAAAAGCGCATGTAGGTGAATTAATGACTTTACTAAAATATTTAGATCCGGAAGAAGCAACCCATTTTGCAGACGGCGAAGAAGAAGTAAAAGAGATGATGGAGGAATTGAATATTAAAATACCTTCAGAAACAACAATGTCCAAAAATAATACTGAAAACACTGTTGGAAGTTTAATAGAATAGGAGGCAGATATGGATTATTTATCAAGAGAAAGTGCTCCGATTTCTGCAGAACTTTGGAACAAAATTGATGATACTGTAATTTCAACCGCCAGAAAGCTTCTTATAGGAAGAAGATTCCTGACAATTTACGGTCCATTAGGGGCAGGGATTCAAAGTATCAGCATAGATACAGCAGAAGCAAAAGAAACAGAAGAAAGTCCTAAAATAATTAAAGACAGAAGGTATGAAGAAATACCTTTAATTTATGAAGATTTCAGTTTGTTATGGAGAGACCTGGAGGCAAACGAACAAACGAATCTGCCAATTGATTTATTCACCATAAACAGGGCTGCAACGGCAATATCGAAACAAGAAGATGAGTTTATTTTCTTTGGCAATGAGGAGTTAAACTATGAAGGATTAATAACAGCTGACGGTATTACAAAACTAAAAAAAGAAAATTGGAATGAAGGAGAAAACCCCTTTAAAGATGTGTCAGCAGGCCTTACTCAATTCCTTGAAAAGGGTTTGATTGGCAGAAATGCTCTGATAGTAAGTCCGGAACTTCTTTTGCAGCTTCAAAGAATCCAGCCGGGAACAGGAGTAACAGAATACGAAAGGCTTAAGAAATTAGTTGGAAATATTTTTTCAACTCCTGTCTTAAGTAGCGAAAAGGCAGTATTAGTAAATGCAGAGCCTCAGAATATGGACTTAGTGATAGGGCAGGATATTGTGACTTCATATTTAGAAACTAAGGACCTAAACCACTATTTCAGAATTATAGAAACAGTACTCCCAAGAATTAAAAATAAAGATGCTGTAGTAGTATTTGAATAATGACCTTTAAGAAAATCTTACTTAAAAAAACAGTACTCGACAGTTTAAATGTCGAATACTGTTTTTAAAAATTTATGTTCTATGTATTTTGAGAAAATACATAAAATTATTTACAGAACCAAATTTTATTAAATGGCTTTTTATTTTTTGCTTAAAATAATTTGATTATTCGTTTGCTAAAGCACTGTCAACAGCTTCTTTTATAGCATTGCTTGTCATTGTAGCACCTGAGACACCATCAACATCCGTAGAATCAGCTTCAGCTATTAAATCAGGCAGCTGATCGATAGCATTCGAACCAACACCTTCAGTTTCGTCGTTACCAACGGCTTTAACATCAGTTATGTCATCTCCATCAACTGTTACTGTAACAGTAACATCTCCGCCATATCCTTTGGCCTTACCTGTTAAAGTCTTGGTCTCACCTGATGAATTCAGTTCTGTGTCTACATCACTTGATTCTTCGTCTTTGTCCAAATCGCCCGATTCTTTATCTTTGTCCAAGTCACCTGGTTCTTCGCCCTCTATATCACCGGTCTTTCCATCTTCATCGCCCGGTTCAACATTTGTAGTACCTGGTTCATTATTTTCAGCACCAGTCTCGTCATCATTTGCGCATCCTGCAAAACTAAACAACATTAATGTTAAAACTAAAAGTAAAGATATTTTTTTCATACTTGCCTCCTAAAGTTTTTATTATTATACCATTTTCACAAAATTTTTAAAATAAACAAAGTATTAATATTTTATTAAACTACACGTAAATTTTTTTTAATTTTCAGACATTTTTCAAACATTCTTCAAAGAAAAGAGAGCCACCTCTCTCAGGATTATAATCCTAATTGAGATAGCTCCTTCCTGTTTTTTTTGAGTACTATTTAGTTATAGGATATTTATTTTTCAATTATTATATATCCAACTAGCTTAGTGTCTTTTCCATATTCCTGTGTATTGAAGTACAGCTTAATATCACCGGATTTAACATTTTGGATGGCTTTAATATCTTTCAGTACTGTTATATCATCGCCGTCTTTTTCGATTATAGTAGCTGACCCATCATCAAAGTAATATGTTTTTCCATCTACCTTAAATGTTCCGTCTTTTGATTTAACATCTGATATTGCCGATGGAGTAACAGTAACTGCATCATTAGCTTTCTCTTGTTCTATTACATCACCATCATCGTTTAATTTCAGAACTGTCAATCCTTCTTTTTCGGAAACTACATCTTCGTCATCCGTATAAAGTTTTTCAGTCTTGGAACCTTTAATGTATGCTGTCATCCTCTGGATTTCATCACCATTGTCATCTGAATCCTTGCCGAATTTTGTCAGATATGCATAGTAGTAAGATCCTTCTTCACTTGCAATATCAGTAAGAAGAGCAATTATTTTGCCATTGCTGTATGCTGCAGTACCCTTAACTGTTGAGCCAAGGTCTTCTTCATCTATTACATTACCATCTTTGTCAAATATAACTGCATTGGACGCCAATACAAATGATGAACTTCCGGTTCTCATATCTATAGTTCTTTCAATTACAGAGAAATCAGTGATTTCATTATCTTTATTTAAAGTATAGGATATTAATTTACCAAAAGAATCATTCTCTTCTTTACTAAATAAATCAGCACCTACATAATTAATATCACCTTCGCCGTAGCTGTTAGCTTTTGTTACTTCAAATAAACCATCAAGCTTATCATTCTTTATTTTGCCGTCTTTGTCCAGCTCAATATTAAATTTATAAGTTACAGTTTCATCAGATGAAGTATTAATTTTTACTTCCGGTACAGCTGTTACTGAATATCTGCCTGTTGAACCTGATACCTTGTATTCGCCGTCAATATATACATCATCATCAACTACTGCATATGTCTTGCCGGTGTCTGAATCTCCACTGAAAGCTATTATCTTTCCGTTTTCATCCAAATAGAATGTTCCTTCGTCTCCAATGCTTAGAGTGTCCATTCCCAGTTCGTCATTTAAATCATATTTTGTTCTGTCGATGTAATAAGCATCATCAGCTGTTCCTGTAACTTTTCCTTCTACAGTCTTTCTTGTAACAACAAGTTTCAGCCTGTCAGGATTGTCTACAGTAGGATCTTCATCATCATAAGGAGCATAAGCTGCAACTATGTCATCTTCCTTAATATCAGATAATTTTGCTGCATCTCCTGTTATAACCAAGTTCTTAGAATCAACTTTGCCGCTCTTTTCAGGTAAATAAATTTCATCTAACTGTGTAGCGTCATCTTTATAAGTTTCTTCAACCTGTACATAAGCTGATGCTTTTTCAAATACTATACCTGCTACCTCAGCATTATCTCTAACTCTTGCTTCGTCTTCGTCAAATACAACAGTTGCATTGGCATCTTCCAAATCATCTATAGGATCAAAATCATCCATATTTGCCTGATCACTGTTAAAAGAAACTTCTACGCTTGCCGGTACCTTGAAAGTATAGTCGCCTATTTCAATTTCATAATCATAGTTTTTATCGTCTATTGCTTTTATAGAATCTACCGTATCACTATAAGTAACGCTGTCGGAGTCGCCTATATATACAACTTCATCCTCATTGTTTCTGTTGCAGTAAACAGTAACTTTCTGGAATAAGTATTTGGACAGGTCAACTTTGTCTCCTGCATAATCTTTGCTTGCAGGATCGATATGGTCGAAACCAACGGTTATGTCTTTTTCAGCTGCAATCATGCTTATCAGCTTTATTGGTTTTTCATCGTTTCTTTTATCACCTGAGTTTGTTGTTTTATATTGTTTTTCAACATCTCCGTTACTGTTAACTTTAACCATCTGCTGATCCAAAGCATTTCTCATAGACTGTGCAACTCCGCCTCTGTCAGCTTCAGCTGTAGTCATATCAACATTCTTTGTAATGTTGAGTTCAGAAGCCTTTACCTTGAAGTTTGTAGGCCAAGTCATGTTTTTAAGTTCGTTGCATCCGTCAGTATAGCCTAATCCTCTAACCAGCATAGTTAAAACTTCGTCATAAGTTACTTTACTTTCTGGAGTAAAGTTTCCTCCTCCGGTTCCTATAACGATACCTCTGCCGGCAGCTATAGCTATCCACTGATCAGCCCAATGGCCTTGAGTATCAGTAAAATTGCTCTTCTGACCTGTTACCAGATTTCCGTATCCAAGCAACTGTACCATTAACTTAGCCATCTCTGCTCTTGTTACGCTAACTTCAGGCCTGAAAGTTCCATCTTCATAGCCGTCAATTACACCTAAAGCTATCAATGTATCGATTGCTTCAGCATAGTCATTGTCTTCGGCTATATCTGAAAATGTGCTTGTGCCTGCAAAAGCAAAGCTCATGCTTGATAATACCATTGTCATTACCAAGACAAATGATAATACTTTTTTCATTCTTTTCCTCCTATAAAATTTTATACGGGGTGTTAAGGCCCCCTAAGCCTTCATTGTGTCAGCACAATGATATAAATATTATAACACCGGAAAATTATGTAGTCAATATCTTGACGTCCTTGTAACTTTATTGTAATATTCACGGTGTACGTGCCAACATCCATGTTAACAATATAGCATATGTATTTACATAAAACATTACATTAGTGTTACATGTCAGAAATTAAAGCGCTCAAACCCGTACCCCTTTTCCTCTTTGCGTTTATTTTTTTCCCTTAATAATGTTTCATACATAGCCAGGCAACCTATTATTGTCAAAATTATTCCCACTACTATAATAACTGTATTTAAAGCTGCCTTTGAATTTATGATACAATAAAACGCAAACAGTATTCCTGCTACGTTAATTATTAACATCACAATATCGGAATAATCTTTTGTTTTTATTACATTGATACATACAGGAACTGTCAAAAATAATAACAGTATTCCTATTACAAACATAATAAACTCCGGCAAAAACAATCCAAAAATTGAAGCAGCAATAACAAGAAGGCAGACTGTTTTTTCTTTCGCTGTCATGTACTTATATGATTTTTTTATGTTTATTGCTGAGAATATCAAGACTGCAGCCATAACAATACGAACTGCAAATAAGCTTATGTATTTTGACACGTATATAAACAATACTCCTGCCAATGTAAAAGACAAGCTTATTATTTTTAATGTTTTTGTTTTTATATTTAAATTTAAAAACAGCATACCGTACCACCTCCTTATATTTGTCAACTTATTATAACATTTATCAATTTTTTTGACAATAAAAACAACTTATTATTAAAATTCGAAAATACATTTTCTTCAAACATTTTTGTTTACAAAGCAAACAAATATCTCGTCTAATTCAAAATATAAAGATAAATTTTTAAAATTTAATTTTTTTATTTTATTGTATAAACTTGATTTTTTTTATTATAATAAGTTTATTAATTACTAAGGATGAGTTACTATGAAAAAATTTATAGTTGATACTTCAGATACTTATTTTTTGGACGAAATTTATAATAATATGGAAAAGTTATGTGAAAATTATAGTGACATTCTAAATAAAAAAATTGTTGGAGAATCTGTTGAAGGCAGGGATATTAATGCTTTGAAATTAAGCAGCGGAGGAAAAAATAAACCGTCTGTACTGCTGACCGGAGGTATTCACGCAAGAGAAGATTTTTCTGTCATGCTTTGCATGAAGATGATCGATTATTACTGTAATTATTATAAAGGGGGAAAAACCCTTAACGGATTTGATGTAAAAAACATTATCGAAAAAACTGATATGTATTTTGTTCCTCTTGCCAACCCCGACGGACTTAATATTGTACACAGAGGGCTTAAATCATCCATTAATTATAATAAATTAAAAAATATGAAAATTTGGGGAAAAGATCATACCTATTGGAAGGCCAATGCAAACGGAATTGACTTAAACAAAAATTTTGATGACGGCAACTGGGATATAAGAACATGTACTCAAGGAACAGATTTGCCCTGCTCAGAAAAATTCAAAGGATTTGCTCCTAACAGTGAACCGGAAACAAGAGCTTTGATTAATTACTGCAGTGAAAACAACTTTGCGCTGATGGCAACATACCATTGTTCCGGTAACTGCACCTTCTGGGCCGATAGCGGAACACACGAAATGTTCAAGGGACTGGATGAAAAAATTATGGATGAACTGAACAAAAAATATATTTACAGAAAAACTAAAGTGAGCCAAGACCCTAAGACTTATGGTTGCGGTTTTGAAAACTGGTTCAGAGCAAGGATGAAGAGGCCTGGTTTCTGCATTGAATTGTCTCCTTTTTCAGAGGGAGGAAAACAGCATCCTGACAGCATGTTCGACCGACTGGTATGGCCATATGCAAAAACAACAGGCTTATTTTTTGCAGAAAAAGCTGCTGAGGTGCATAATGAAATATATGGTAATATTGAGAAATATGCAGCACTTACAAGAAATTAAATATCACATCGAATTATGGAAAAGCACTATGCAATTTATCATGTTGATCTAATTATTTCGAACAAATTATTTTATTATAATTTATTTGAATGGTAAAAAATGTTGAAATATTAATTTTTTTGTTTTATAGTAGGTTTATTATTAATATTATATTTAAATCGGAGGAAAAAATGAATGCTGAAATACTTTGTGTAGGTACTGAGCTTTTGCATGGAGATATAGTAAATACAAATGCTCAATATATATCAAAAAAATTGGCTGAAATAGCCATTGACGTACATTATCAATCTGTAGTAGGGGACAATCCGGACAGGATAAAAAAATGCCTTGGAGTAGCTTTTTTTCGAACTGATATTGTTATATGCACCGGAGGTCTGGGCCCAACTCAGGATGATATAACTAAAGAAGCCCTGGCAGAATATTTCAATGTTGATATGGTTTATGACGAAAAAAGCTACCAACATTTAAATAAAATGTACCACCGTTTCCGAAAAGACTTTCCTGAGAACAATATGCGCCAAGCTTATTTCCCAAAGGGTTCAATTATACTTGATAATCCTAACGGTACCGCCAATGCATGTATTATGAAAGGTGAAACAGAGGGAAAAGCTAAAATAGGAATATTGCTTCCGGGCCCTCCGAAAGAAATGTCTCCAATGGTAGATAAAGAAGTTATTCCATATCTAAAGCAATTTTCAAATCAAGTTGTATTTGGAGAAAAATTAGTAGTAGTCAACATAGGAGAATCTGCCGCTGAAGAAATGGCTCTGGACTTAATAAAAAAACAGACAAATCCGACCATAGCCACATATGCCAGCGCAGGAAAGGTTATATTCAGAATTACAGCAAAAGCTGAAAGCAAAGAAAAATGTATCGATATTATAGAACCTGTAAAGGATGAATTAATAAGACGTTTCGGAAGGGAAAATGCCTATATCACAAAAACAGGAAATGTTGAAGATAGAACTGCTGAGCTTCTGTTGAAAAAAAATATTACTATTGCTACAGCCGAATCATTGACAGGCGGTATGGTAGCTTCAAGATTAGTAAACCATCCAGGAATTTCCAGCGTATTTAAAGAAGGATTTGTCACATACAGTAATGAAGCTAAAATAAATACTCTCCACGTAAATAAGGATACCATAAAAGAATATGGTGCCGTAAGTCCAGAAACTGCAAAGGAAATGGCTTACGGTGCATCACAGGCGGCCGGCACTGAAATAGGTGTTTCTACAACCGGAATTGCAGGTCCTGACGGCGGCACTCCGGAAAAACCTGTTGGATTGTTTTATATTTGTGTTTATTATAAAGATAAATATCATATCCGAAAGGTAAACGCAACAGGATCAAGAGAGATTATAAGGGAAAGAGCATCTACTACAGCCATTGATATGGTAAGAAGCTGCATTGAGGACTGAAACAAGGCGGTAAATACAAACCGCCTGCTTTTACCTGCCTATTCCATTGCAAAATTAATAATCACTTATTATACTAAATTTCTTCTCACCATTTCTTCAACTATGAATGTTGCAACATCATCTGCATAGCTGCCTGTAGTAAATCCTGCGTCATAGCCCAGTTCCTGAGCCAATTCGTGGGATATGCGCGGTCCCCCGCATACAAGTACCACCTTATCCCTTATTCCTTCTGCTTCGAGAATTTCCACAAGTTGTGTAAGATTGGGTATATGAACATCTTTCTGTGTTACTATCTGTGATACAAGTATTGCATCTGCTTTCATTTCAATAGCCTTTGCGGCTAATTCTTCATTTGGAACCTGGCTTCCCATATTCAGCGCCACGATTCCCTTGTATCTTTCCAATCCAAAATGATGATTGTAACCCTTCATGTTCATTATTGCATCTATGCCAACCGTATGGGCATCGGTACCCGTACATCCTCCTACTACAACTACGTCTCTTTTAATTTTTCCCTTAATAAAATTCTCTACCTGATCCATGTCCATAACTTCCATGTCGACCTTTGGAACCTTAATTGTAGTATAGTCAACAGTATGAGTACATTTCCCATACATCACAAAAAAAGTATACCCAATACCTAAATCCTTCGAATATACTACTGCGGGATGTTCAAAACCCATTTTTGCAGACAGCTGCTTTGCCGCTTCATTTGCCTCATCACCGTATGGCACAGGCAATGTAAAACTCATCTGAACCATTCCGTCATTTAAAGTATCTCCGTATGGCTTAACTTTTGTTAAATCTACTTTCTGGATGCCTTCCATTACCTGTCACCTCCCAACATTAAATCTACGAATGGATTGAAATACTTTTCATATTTTCCAATAACTCCTTCTAACCCCTTCCCACCTGTATAGCTTCTTTTTACTCCACCAAATTTTCCTTGTTCTATGGTACTGAATATTCCTTCTTTTTCAATATCTTTCAATAGATTTTCAGCCTTTTCAAGCACTTCCTGAGCTCTCTTCTGAATTATTCCATCTTTTTTGAATTCCACTTCATCACCGATATTTTTAGCATTGTTGAAAATATATTTTGCATTTTCGATAGAAAGCATTCTGTCTTGAAGATGTGGAGTGTGTATAGCTTCCGTAGGCATTCCCAAAAGTTGGATACCCTGATGAGTCCAAATTGAAACTAAATTAAACACGGCATCCTGCAAATGACCTCTGAATATATTTCCCGTCATAAATTTTGTAGGAGGCATATATTTTAACATGGCATTAGGAAATATTTCTCTTGCCATCTGTGCCTGAGCCAATTCCAGCAAAAATCCGTTTTCCAGCATGGGATCCATTTCAAACGCATGTCCAAGTCCCATCTGTTCCTCGGGCAATCCCGCTTTTAATGCAAATTGTTCATTTATAAATTGAGATGCAAGTACTGTGTGGGCTTCTTCAACAGCGTCTGATGTTGTTAAGTAGTTGTCTTCGCCTGTGTTGATTATTATTCCGGCAAAACCGTTTATAATTCTTGAAAAATATTGGTCTATTAATGTTCTCTGCATGTTGATGTCCCTGAACAGTATTCCATACAAAGCATCATTCAACATAACGTCAAGCCTTTCAAGCGCACCCATTGCTGCTATTTCAGGCATACAAAGACCTGAACAGTAATTGCAGAGGCGGATGTACCTTCCAACTTCTTCTCCGACCTCATCGAGAGCTTTTCTCATTATCCTAAAATTTTCCTGAGTTGCAAATGTTCCTCCGAAGCCTTCGGTTGTTGCACCATATGGAACATAGTCCAGCAGGCTCTGTGCTGTTGTTCTTATAACAGCAATTATGTCCGCACCTTGTTTTGCGGCAGCCTGTGCCTGAACAACATCCTCATAAACATTTCCGGTTGCTACAATTACATATAAATATGGTTTTTTACCTTCGCCAATAGTATTTAAATATTCATCTCTTTTAGCTCTGTTATTTTTAATTTTTTCAACTGATTTCCTTGCAGCTGCGTAAACTGTGTTTATAATTTTATTTTCGTCAGCAATAGGAATCTTTGTAATATTTGTTTCTCCAGCACTAACAGATTCTGCGATTTTCTGGGGAGTTTTGCCTGTACTGATCATGGCATTTCCAATCCAAAATGCAGCCCCTCTTGATAGTCCGCCGCCTTCTTTAATATTATCAATCAACACGTTAGGAAAGGGTGTGCCAATTTCATCAACACCATCAACTCCAATAAGCCTTGCAACAGTTCTTTCAACTGTCACCGTAGTATGTTTATCAATAAACTCCTGGGTATCTTCCGCTATATGCATTGCGGCCGAACGAGCACTATCAATCAATTCAGGGTTTAAATTTAACTTGCTTTTCATAAGCCCTCCTTTACTGAATTACTGCTATATATAAAGTCTTACGAGAATATAACGTCATAAATAGTTTTCCGCATCTGAAATTATTTCTTCGTTTATTCCCGCCATTTTGGCTATTTTAATTGCATCTTTTGGTATGTCTTTTTTGTATTTTACTTCTATCAGCCTATAATCCATATATTTCGAAATTTGTTCTATATTATTTATTTTAATTAAATCATTCTCATCAGGAAGTACAAGCCCTGCAACCTGCAAATTCTGCACATCACTATCATCAGCCACATTATCATAATGAGTTGTCAGCACTGTCATGCAATTTTTCCTTTTAAGATATTTCACCACCGCCTTTGTAATTGCATAGCCTTCCTTCGGATTGGTGCCTCCGGCCAGTTCGTCGATTAAAATAAGGCACCTTCCTTCAGAATAATCCAATGCTTTTTTCAAATTAACTATTTCAGCTCCAAAGGTACTTAACCCTTTTTCGATGGATTGATCATCTCCTGCAGAAATAAAAATATGATCAAATAAGCACAGTCTTGCATATTCACAGGGAACAAACATACCATAGGCAGCCAATGCTGAAATTTGGCCTATCATCCTTAAGGACACGGTTTTTCCGCCCATATTGGCTCCTGTAATACATACGACATTTTTTCTTAAGCTAAGGTCAATAGGAATATACTTTTTATGCTTTTCTCTCATCGTTTTTTCTAATTTAAGGTTTCTGCCTGCTTTAATGTCTATTTCTAATACGGATACAATTTCCGGCTCTGATAAATGTGTTTTTTGCGCAAAATTGCTTCTTGCAATTAAGTAATCTATTTTTCCAATAATTTGAATATTATTATTTATCAAATCAGAATATTTTTTTATTTCTCGGGAAATATTTTGTCGAATTTTAAATTCCTCTTCTTCTTCCTCATTCTTTAAACATTCCAATCTTTTTTCAAGCAGATCAATTTCCTTGTTATTCCTGATTTTAAAAATAAAATTCAGGTAATTTTCACCGGAAACTCTTAGATTTTTTTCCTTTAAAAGATTATCTGTTTTTTCCTTTTTTGATTTATTTATAACAGCTTCACTCTTTATGTTGAATTTAATATCGTATTTTTTTTCAACTTCCTCTTTTATTTCTCTTTTTAATAACGCAATATTTTTTTCTGTTTGTTTTTTTTCATTTCTTATATCCTTTAATTTTTCAGAATATTCATCATAAATATAAAATGTATTAAGTTTTTCATGAGCCGGATCCAACAATTCATGTATCTGAGGTATGAGTGTTATTTTCAAATCACTAATAGATATAGTCTTTAACATTTTTCCCAATTTTTCTGTTTGAATCTGAAAATTTTTAATTTCAAATAATTCAACTTCATCTAATACTTGATTTCCGTTTACTCTGTTCATAGTTTCAGATATATTTTTCACGTGTTTAAGCACATCAATGATTTCACGCCTTTTATTACTTTCAATAAATGTCCTAATTTTATTGAATTCTTTTCTCAAGCCTGCCTCTTGACCTCTTTTAAAAGGCTTAGCTTTCTTTTTTTCTCTGCTGCCATATTCCGTTATAGTTTTAATTTCATTAAAAATATAATCAAAATTAATATTTTTGGCCGTATATTCCGTCATAAACTTATCCATCAAAATCACCGCCCGACAACACATCAATAACTTTAATCCCGGGAAGATATTTTTTCGTTTCTGATTTGAATAAATTACTGTCAAAAAAATACCCCTGGGGAGATACAGGATTAAGAGTCACAGCTATAACATCAACAGCATTTAATGCTTCAACTGTAAGCCCTTTTCTTCTCAACTCATTCCATAATTTTATATCTGCAAAAATCTTTGTTCCGTCCTCTATTATTATTTTAATGCCTCTTAAAAATTTATTTTCACCTATATTTTTTAACAAAGAAGTGGTTACCGCACCTTTAATAAAAACATAAGCGGTTCTCTCATCTATTAGTTCGTTTATTTTTTTCCCTCCGGTTATACTCGTTTCAATATCAGGCACAACCACCTCTCCATTATTCTTAATAATGCACGTTTTTGGCTGTTTTTGCAACACTTGTTGAATATTCTTGTCTGCTTGTTTCAACGTATAGCACTCAACTGAATAGGCTGTTATCTCCAGGACCTTTCTCATATCTCTGCTTAGCACCGCCCCTGTAGCAATTATGCATGCGTCAGTTATCAGAGGCGATGAAACAGCCTTTCTGTCAATTGCACCGTCAATAAAAACAACCTGTGCTCCGTAATGTTTAAGGCGCCTTGTAACATACTTCATATCTGAAGAACTGACAGGACCGGCAATTTGAATATTGCCTCCCTGTCTCGCCCTGACTATTATGACTTCACCCATTGGGGTATATACTCCCGTAGTCTCCAATATTTCCAATTTGGCATCTGAAAACATCAGCGCATTTTTTGCAGTAGCTGCATACATACCTTCTGCAATAAAAATTAATGGCTTTTGCGTTAGTGTAACAACGTCTAAATTTTCCCCATCTCTACCTGTTGAAGTTATACCTATGCTTAAACCTGTACTTTTCGCCTCTTCTATGAGATAATTGAGAGTAACCGTCTTGCCTGCATTCTTTGCAAGGCCTACAATTGATATTGTATAATAATTTTTTTTTCGTATAATTTCAATTAATCTCATAACAATCCCCTTTATATTTACGTTTTATTTTTTATTGCCTTATTTATGATTCCTTTCTCTTCTGGCCAGTTTAGTAGGCTCCAGTGCAAGGTCATTTCCCCGAAGCAGTCCTGCTACTCCTGTTAACGAATCTTCTTTCTTTCCCCGGCACACATCACATGTACATTCCAAGTCAGGTAGATGAGGTTCAGTGTATGTTGTAATAACACCTTCATAATTTCTTAAAATTACCTTATCAGCTGATTGAGACAATATATAATTAGGCATTACAGGAATTTTCCCGCCGCCTCCGGGTGCATCTACAACAAATGTTGGAACAGCAAAACCTGAAGTATGCCCTCTTAAGCTTTCAATTATTTCAATTCCCTTTGAGATAGGAGTTCTGAAATGTTCAATACCCAATGAAAGATCACATTGATAAATATAATACGGCCTTACTCTGTTCATAACAAGTTTATGAACCAGTTCTCTCATAATATGGGGGCAGTCGTTGACGCCTCTTAACAATACAGATTGATTCCCTAAAGGTATTCCTGCATCAGCAAGTTTTCTTAACGCTTCCACAGATTCAGGGGTAAACTCCTTTGGGTGGTTGAAATGAGTATTCAGCCATATGGGGTGATATTTCTTAAGCATGTTAACTAAATCATCGGTAATTCTCTGAGGGCAAACGACCGGAGTCCTTGTACCCAAGCGGATTATCTCAACATGGGGTATTTCTCTTAACTTCTTAATGATGTATTCCAATTTTTCATCGGAAACCAATAAACAGTCTCCTCCTGACAGTAATACGTCCCTTACTACAGGAGTATTTCTAATGTATTCAATGCATTTATCTATATTTGTCATGGACACTTCATTGTCGCATTGACCGGCAAATCTTCTTCTCGTACAATGCCTGCAATACATCGAACACTGATCTGTAATCAGAAATAAAACTCTGTCAGGATACCTGTGTGTCAAGCCCGGTACCGGTGAATCCGTATCTTCATGAAGAGGATCAACCATGTCAGCCTTGCTTTCATGTATTTCTGCAATTGTGGGTACAGCTTGCATTCTGATTGGGTCTCTTGGGTCATACTTATCCATGTGAGCAGCATAGTATGGAGTTATACCCATTCTGAATTTGTGCAAAACTTTAGAAATATCATTTTCTTCTTGTTCTGTTATGTTTATAACCTTTTCTAATTTGTCTACCGCACTTATTCTATTTTTAACCTGCCATTTCCAATCATTCCACTCTTCAGGCTTTACATCCTTCCAGAGCTCAATTTCATTATAATAAGCCATTTCATACCTCCATTTTATTAATTTAATAACAACGCATAAAATGTCGACTAAAAATTTCTCTTAATCGTGTCTCCCAAAAAATGGCCAGCTCACAATCAGGCATAAAGTTCGGTGAACAATTCCCTTAAACCCTTACTTTCTCTCATTATTTGAAGTGCCGTATCTGCATGTCCTTTAGTGTATCCATTTCCTATCATCATATTGACATCTTTTCCAACACCTTCTGCTCCCAATGCTGCCTTTGTGAAGCTTGTAGCCATGCTGAAGAAATAAACCGTGCCTTCGTCCTTTGCCGCTAATATTGCCGACATTTCACAACTGGGCCTTGATACGCAGCTTATAACCAAATCGCATAATTTTCCTTCAGTTGCCTTCATTACTTTTTCATATACTTCAGTTGCATTTGTAGCATCCCCTGATATGCATATATCTGCCAGCCCAAGTTTCTTAACTCTCTCAAGGGTAATTTCCCTGTGTGCCCAGCAAATTACCTTTCCCGAAGGGCCTGATTTTTTCTTTGCCTCATATAAACAAAGGAGTCCTGATTTTCCTGACCCTCCCAGGACTAATACCGTATCTCCCTCTTTAACCAATTTAATTGTCTGTGCGGGAGCTCCTGCAACATCAAGTACTGATAATGCAAGATTTTCAGGTAAATCTGAAGGAAGTTTAGCATAAATTCCGCTTTCAAATAAAATTGCTTTTCCTCTAATATCAACCTGATCGATTTCTTTCCTTACTGCAAGTATTTCATCAATAACCAATGGTGTCAGTGATAACGAAACCAATGTAGCAATTTTATCACCTACCTTTAAATCCGTCTTTTCTTTAAGTGCAGGACCTATTTGCTCAACAGTTCCTATGAGCATTCCTCCTGAACCTGTTACAGGGTTTTGATGCTTTCCTCTTTCAGCAACAATTCCCTTCATTATTTCCTTTATTTTTTCTATATCACCACCTGCTTGATCATTTATTTGAGTAAAGCTTGCAGAATCCACATTTAATGTCTGAACATTTATCAATATTTCATTATCATAAATTTCCATTGTATTATCCAATTTAAGTGCCGGCTGGGGCAGCGCACCTTTTGGTTCAGTAGATCTGTGAGTTCCGTATGGATTCCCTTTTTTAAACATAACGCCTCCTGAATTATTACAATTAAATTTTTTACTTCTTTTTATTATGTTGCAAATATTATGCCAATTTATTTAAAAAATAAAAATTACGATTTTTCAACGTTTTTATTGAATAAAAATATAAAAATACTTTTATGTGCCGAAAATTCAGCTTTTTATATTGCTCCACAAATAAATTTTTGATATAATATTATACAACATATTTTAATATTTTTCATATATTTTTGAAACAAGGAATAATTATAGGGGGACATATAATGGACAACAGGCCAATTGGAATTTTTGACTCAGGTGTAGGCGGACTTACAGTAATGAGAGAAGTAATAGAACAGCTTCCATACGAAAATATAGTATATTTGGGAGACACGGCCAGGATACCTTACGGTTCAAAATCCGATCAAACAATACGAAAATACGCAATACAGTGCTCTACCTTTTTAAAAAGCAAAAATGTAAAAACTATTGTAATTGCCTGCAATACTGCAAGTTCAATAGCCCTTGAACATGTTCGTCAAAGCTTTGACATTCCTGTTATAGGTGTCATTGACCCGGGAGCAAGAAGTGCAGCAACAGCCACGGAAAACGGAAAAATTGGCGTAATCGGTACAACGGCTACAATAAACAGTAATGCATACCAGTCCAAAATAATGGAATACCTGCACGATGCAGAAGTAATAGGCATACCGTGCCCTTTATTTGTACCCATCGTTGAAGAAGGCTGGGAATATTCAAATGTTGCAAGACTCACTGCTGAAAAATACTTGGATGAATTGGTAGAACATGATGTTGACACCCTTGTATTAGGATGCACCCATTACCCAATTCTGAGATATACCATAAGAAAAGTAATTGGACACGGGGTTAGGCTTATAAACCCTGCATATGAAACTGCCAGAGATTTAAAAAAGCTTCTTACAAACAAAAACATACTCAACGAAAATTACGAAAAACCAAAATATGAATACTATGCCAGTGATGCTCCTGAACGTTTAAGAAGAATAGGAGGCAATTTCTTAAAGAAAGAAATCGATAATCTTTATGAAATTGAAATCGACAATCTTTAGAAAGGAAGAACATACATTGGAAAATGTGAAGATAAAAATAACAACAACTCAAACCATTGATGAAGCAGGAAACGAGGATGTTATAGAACTTGTTACAGAAGCTTCACTTGAATGTACACAGGAATGTATCATTATAAATTATGACGAAAGCCATATTACTGAAAACAATTCAATCAGAACAAGGCTAAAGATTTATAAAGATAAGTTAATTATGACCAAGATAGGAACATTTTCTTCTAAAATGGAGTTTGAAAAAAACAGAAACTATAAAAATCTATATTCAACGCCTTACGGTACTTTCGACTTATATTTTAACACAATTGTTTATAACAATGATTTAGACGAATTTGGAAAGGGTTTTGTTTATATTGAATATAATATTATCTTAGGCAATTCTGTTAAAAAATACAATAAATTGAGAATTGATATATTTTAAATAAACAGGCGAGTAATTCCGCCTGATTTTAAGCATAAAATGCTGACTTTTCGGCACGAGGAGGTACTATGGATATTAAATATTTTGATGCATTAATTCGCGCAATAGATTTAATAAATGAAGGAATTCACATAATAGACACTTCCGGCAAAATTGTTTATTACAATGCAGCCGCCAAGCAGCTTGATGAAATCGACGTTGACAAAGCAATCGGCAGACACATTTTAGAAGTATACCCCTCACTTACCTCTGAAACAAGTACTCTTCTAAAGGTTCTGCAGACAGGCAAGCCTATTTACAACATAGAGCAAAATTTTGTCAATTATAAAGGCGACATAATATCTACTTTAAACTCCACAATTCCAATTTATTATAACAACAAAGTGCTGGGAGCCTTGGAAATTTCCAGAAATATTACGGAAGTAAGAGAATTATCTGAAAAAATAGTAAATCTTCAGAAAAAACTATATAAAGGAAACAGCAGCCAAAAAAAACCGTCAAAATCAATTGCCAAGTACAATTTTCTTGATATAATCGGCCAAAATGAGGAAATGCTCAATCTTAAATCATTAGGCACCAAGGCAGCAATGTCAGACTCACCTGTAATGGTAGCAGGAAGCACGGGAACAGGCAAAGAGCTGTTTGTACAGGCAATACACAATTCAAGCAAAAGAAATAATAAGCCTTTTATAGCACAAAACTGTGCAGCCCTTCCTTCAAATTTGCTGGAAAGCATATTATTCGGCTCTGCTAAAGGAAGCTTTACCGGAGCTGAAGACAGACCAGGTTTATTTGAACTTGCAAACGGAGGAACATTATTTCTTGATGAAATCAATTCTATGCCGTTATCACTTCAAGCGAAGCTTCTCAGAGTGCTGCAAGACGGAAAAGTCAGGAGAGTTGGCTCAATAACCACAACTGATGTTGATGTCCGTATTATTTCCGCAATTAACACAGACATTCACACCGTAGTTGAAACAAAGCAGCTAAGAAAAGATTTGTTCTTTCGATTAACCGTAATAACTCTCGTAGTTCCTGATTTATCCGAAAGAAAAGAAGACATACCGTTACTTACAGAATATTTTATAAAAAAATACAATAAAAAATGCAACAAGTCTTTTAAAGGTGTTTCAAAAGAGGTACTGGACATATTTATCGAATACAGTTGGCCCGGAAATGTTAGAGAACTTGAACACGCTGTGGAAAGCGTTATCTCTCTTTATGATGATGAAATTATAAAAAAAATTTACCTGCCCTTTCAATTTAAAAATTATCAGAAAAAAAATAATATTTCCATAGATACAAATGTAATACAGCCTCTCAACACAGCAGTGGAAAAAGTTGAAAAAGAAATAATAATTTCAGCGCTGAAACAAACTGATTACAATATTTCCAAAACAGCCAAATTAATAAAAATACCGAGGCAGACTCTTCAGTATAAAATCAAAAAACTCAAAATACCTTTTAAATAATTGTGAGGTAAAAACCAGTTATATATGCATAAAAAAATTACAAAAACTAGAAATAATATAACCGGGGACATGTTCTCCGGTTATATTATTAATCCATAGTTAGTGAACAGCTTTGGACTGAGCATACACACGGCTTTTATCGTAAGAATACACACCTGTCTTATCAACCCTGCCTTTTTCAATAAATTCAAATACTTTTGATTTAAGCTTTATATCCTTTGTCCCTCTTTTTGTTTTTATTAAATCTATTTCATCTAGTGTAAGTACTTCCTGAAGTTTTTTTTCTGTTTCAATACTAAATACAGGCTCTGTGTTTTTATCTTTTCCGAAATCAACAAAGCATAGAGGAGGGAACATAACACACCACCAGTTTTTCCCTTCAGCCTTGCCAATTTCTATTCTTACTGAATCATAGTAACCTGCCGGCAGCAATATATCATCATAAATCTTGCGAGGAAATTTAAAATTGCCATAATAAACATTAACTTCATATCCATATCCCTCTTCCTTAACTACCATAGATGCTTCGTTTCTGATCTCATCTAATTTTTCAATAATTACGTTTTCACTTTCACCTTTTGACAATATGTCGTTAAATTCATTGTCGAATTTTTCAATTATTTTGTTCCTTACTTTGTATTTCAGCTGCTGGTCATAACTTTCATCAGAATTCGCAATTACGTGAAGACGTATAACTTTATCATTAACTTTTGTTACTTCCGTGTAAGCATCAACACTATACGCAACTGTAAGCGCAACAATTACAAACATTGTAGAAATGAATATTTTCTTATAATAACTCATATTAGTCCAATTATCCTCCTTTATTTCACAAGTCCGGTACTTTTTATTTCTGTGTTTAAATTAATATTTATATCTGCAGCTTCAAATACCTCATCATATTTATCCTCTATTTTTTTATAGTCTGCTTTATGAAACTTAAACAGTTTATCTTTTACTTCTAATAGGTCAGTTTTATATGTGTGCTGAAGCTTATATATAGTATTAACAGCAGTATCTGATACCATTTTAGATGCCTCGTTCTTAACTTTGTTCATAAAATTTCTGTCCTCAAGACTATTATTGCCTATAATGAACGAATCTATGTAACAATAAAGCGAAATATTATAATTTGCACTCAATTTATCTCCTTTTAGATCAAGGTCATCTGTCATACTTACATCCACTGCCCCTAACGAAACTGTTGATCCATCTACTTCAATGTTTATATTCCTTATATTTGCCTTGTTGGGATTTAGTAAAAGCATTATTGTCTGAACTTCCTCCGGCTCTAAAATTCCTACAAGTTCATATTCATTGATTATTGCAGCTCTCTCAACTGTTAAACTTTCTTCGTTTATCTCCACAACTGGAAGCATTGCACATCCAAACTGCCCTAAGTGAAGAATAGCTTCATCAAACGTATAAATATCCTGATATCCTTCTCTTTTAAGCTTAATGAGCATTTCACTTAAATATCTGCCTGTAATAGGATTATTGGACATCTCGGTGTTTATAATATCCTGAGCTTTTCCTTTGGCAATGCAGATTTTTACTCTTCTGTTCATTTGAGGTGAACGCTGAATTTCATCAAATAGTTTTTTAAGGGTTTCAGGATCTCTTGCAACATCTTCGCCGAGCACAATTACCTGCATAAGTCTGTCTGAAATAGCTTTTTCCGAATGAAGGTAACTTGTACTGTAAAAATCGGCAAAATTTCTGCTTTCCTTTGTATAAATAATCCTTTGCTCTTCACTTCCTTCATTTATTTTAGGTATTTCGGAAGTAAAAGTAAGATTTTTTCCATTTTTATCTATTCCAACTGCAAATAAATATTCTCTCTTATTAATTTCAGCACTGTCCCAACATCCGGTCAGCACGATTGACGTTATTATTGCAATTATTAAAATTTTAATATTTTTCATTATAACCTCTTATTAAAAATAATAAAAAGTAGCGGAAATTTTTATTTTAGAAAATAATTAACTGTTTTTTGCTCCTTGCTTCTTTTTATCAACAAATATTACTGCCAGTGGTATTAAGAAATTTAACCCGCTTAAAACATAAATAGGCCATTGGATGTATGGAAACATCATATACATTCCCGGCAGAGCTACAGCCATAATATATAAAACAGGAATTTGAAGAAATATGAAGTATCCATTTTCTCTTGTTTTAAAAGTTTCCTGCATTGCAAGGTTTGTGAAATATGCAATAATACATATACATGTGAATGTTACTATAATTTGAAAACACAAACCGACAATCTCGGTACTTTCAAAGAAAAACCCCGGTATATTTACAAATTTCATAATTGAAATGAAAGGCCAAACCAAATTAACTGCTTCCTTCATGCCAAATTTTACAATTATAAGAAGGTAACATGATATATACAAAATTGTTCCGATAATTATATATCTTTTATTAACTATAATGTTTTTTTCCTTTGCAGATACACGACTATTTGAAAACAGCAGAACAGGAAGACCGAAAAACCCCAGCATTGCCGCAGGTACTGATTTTAAAATTCCCTGCACATCAGCCGGAAAAACAGGAAATATATTTGAATAGTCCGCATAATAAGTAGAAAATATTATTGTAAAAAGATATGGTACAAGGCCTGTAAGTATTGCTATGCTAGCAATATTTGCAATTGGTTGTATACCTTTTTTAGCTGCATAACTTGCAGTCAGTAAAATCACAATAATTATTGTACTGATTGGAGTTCTGAAAAGCATCATAAGTTTTATCTGCTCTGCAAAATCTTTCATTAATATGCTGTTTGCCGTTAAAAACATAATGATGTAATAAATTCCTATAGTCTTAGAAACAATTTTAGGGAAAAGCCTATTCGAAATGCTTATAATTGTATCTTCTTTATATTTTTCCATAACCTTGTTAAGAGGTTTAATTATAATATAAATAAGAAATGCCGCAATAACAATTGCTACCCACCCCATAGGCCCATCCATTTCTGACAGCAAAAGCGGCATAAGCATTGATTGAAACGCAAATGATACTAATATTAAAATCGAAATATTTTGATATGGAGTAATATCTTGATTAAACATTTATTTCCCTTCCTCTTTTTCAAACTGCAAGTACCTGGGTTTATGAACCATTTTTTTAATTTTTGGCCTGATAACCGTATCCTTCAAATCTTTTCTGTTTTCCACAAAACTCGACAGCGGCGTCATATATGGCACACCAAAACTTTTTAGTGTGCAAAGGTGAATTATCAAAAAACAAATACCAATAGATATTCCAAATAGGCCAAATAAAGATGCCAATAAAATAAATCCAAATCTAATCATCCTTAATGATGTACTGAAATTATAGCTTGGTATTGCAAACGATGCTATTGCAGTCAAGGCTACAATTATTACTGCTAATGGTGTTATCAATCCCGCTTCTACAGAGGATTGACCTATTACAAGTCCTCCTACCAACCCTATAGTTGAACCTACAGGGCTTGTAATTCTCAGAGATGCCTCTCGCACTAATTCCATTACCAACTCCATAAGAAACGCCTCAAAATATGGAGGGAAAGGGACATCAGCCCTGGAAGCTGCAACATACAGTGCAAACTGTGTGGGCAGCAAATTTGGATGATACTGTGAAACAGCTACATAAAGTGCCGGAAGCAACATTACAATAGGAAGCGCCAAATATCTAATTATTCTTGTAACGCAGGAAGGCATCCATCTTTCGTAATAATCTTCCGAAGACTGCATAAATGAAACAAAAATAGCAGGAGCAATAAGGACTGAAGGAGTATTGTCAACAACAATTACAACTCTTCCTTCCAATAAAGCTGAAGCTGCCGCATCCGGCCTTTCTGTATTTTCAATTTGCGGAAAAGGCGAATATCCGTCATCTTCTATCATTTCTTCTATATAAGAGCTTTCCAAAACTGCATCAATGTTTATGTTTTTAATTCTTTTTTTTACAGTTTCCAAAACAGTCTTATTGACTACATCGTCAATATAAATAATTGATATATCAGTTTTTGATCTGTTCCCTACCTGCATATATTTTACTTTAAGCTTAGGGTCTCTTATTCTCCTTCTGATAAGAGTAATATTAACCTTCATTGTTTCGTTAAAGCCATCTCTGGCGCCTCTTATAAGTGTTTCGGCAGACGGTTCCTGAATGCTCCTCATAGGCCATCCCCTTGATGAAAGCATTATACCTTTTGAACAAGTATCAATAAGAAGAACTGTTTCCCCTGCCAATATTTTATCTGCACATTCCTGTATTGTTTTAATAGTTTGTACTTCTGATGTAGATATATTGGTTTTTAAAATTGCGTCCTGAAGCTCAGAATCACTTTTTTCAAGTCTTTCCAGATCTAACTGCATTAAAAGTGTACCTATTGCATATTCACTTATGGCTTCTTTTGTAGTCATACCGTCAACATATAATAAAAGCATTTTTATCTTTTTATTCTGACCTGCTTCCATCTTCCTAAAAATTATATCATCTGCACCTTTAAAAATCTGGCTCAGGATCTGTTCATTTTTGTTTAGATCCTTTTGGATTTCTGATTGTAGTAAATCCTGATTTTTTTTGCTCATAAGATACTCCTAAATATTTATTACAATAAGAGCCGTTATTGCTAATATTCCATATATAATGCCTGTGGTTTTCACAATTTTATAATCCCTGTGATAGTTGGATCTTTTTAATTCCTTGCTTGTCCTGAATATTAAAATATAACTAATTATTAAAAATATTATTATTGTGTCATTATTAATAATTTGTTTTATATTATTGATAAAAAACATAACGGCTCCTTATGATTGTTCTATTTAGTAATATTTACATTTTTGGTCTTTTTATACTACAATTTAAATTTTTATATTTTTATGGTTGATTTTACAAATAAAAAAACTGCTTTCGCAGTTTTTTTTTTATATGGTATGACAAAATTCATTTATTTCGGTATTTTTGCTTTTTCCTTACCAGGGTTGATACATCTATTCCAAGCTTTGCTGCTGCTTCCTTCATATTTTTCGAAGAAGCCATTGTGGTTTCAATGATAACTTTTTCATAATCTGCAAGTTTTTCCTTTAGGGTTTTGCTGTCTAATGAAAATCTAATATTTGCATCATGTACATCGGCATCATTAAGCATAATTTGCTCTCTGAAAAAATTCTTGTCAATATCAGCGGAATCCGCCATCAATACTAATCGCTCAGTAATATTTTCTAATTCTCTTATATTCCCCGGCCATGTATAAACCAGGAAGTCTTCTAAGCAGCCTGTTGTAAAATAACAGTTTTTCCCATATTTGTTATTGTAATATTCAAGAAACTTCTGAGCCAGTGGTATAATATCCTCTTTCCTTTCCCGCAAAGCCGGTATAACAAACGATACAACATTTAATCTATAGTATAAATCAGCACGGAATTTTTTTTCTTTCACCAAGTTTTTTAAATCAACGTTAGTTGCTGCAATAATTCTTGCATTAAATTCAACCGGAACAGTACCTCCTATACGGTAATACATTCTGTCGTTTATAGCACTGAGAAGCTTTACCTGAAGGGTATAAGGCATATCACCTATTTCATCAAGGTACAAAACACCTCCGTTGGCTTCTTCAAAGAGACCTTTTTTACCCCCTTTCTGAGCTCCTGTAAACGAACCTTCTTCATATCCAAAAAATTCTGATTCTAGAAGGTGCTCCGGAACCGCTGCGCAATTTATTTTAATAAATTTACCTCTATTATAACTGCTTATATTATAAATATAAGCAGCAATAAAATCCTTTCCAACACCTGTCTCACCAAGTATTAATACCGTACTATCCACATTAGCAATCTTTTTAGCTCTGTTATATATACTTCTGATTTTTTCATTATTAGTTACGGGCTCCTTAACAACTTCTTTGGTTTTAATGTTATAATCATTGTAATCATCATTGATTAAAAATAGATTTTTTTCTTTAGTAATATTCTTCATTAAAACATCAAGCTCTGATACATCCCTTATAACAGCAATTGTTTTTTTAAGATTGCCTTTTTCGTCAAATATGGGAGAACCCGAAACCAAACACCTTTGCCCTTTATAATAGTTGTTTATAGTTGAAACAGTACCCATTGTTTCAATTACCCTGGCACAACATGAGTTCGGAAGTATGTTGAACTTTCTTAAATCATAAACAGATTTGCCGATTATTTGCTTTCTAGTCAAACCAGATAAGTTTAGAAATGCATCATTGACATAAACAGTAATGCCTTCTTCATCAGTTATATAAATACCATCCTTAAGCTTATTAAGCATTTCATTGTACAAATATTTTTGACTGCTTAATCTGCTGATTTGTTTTTCCAATTCATTGTTTATTGAAATATCATAAAAGAAAAAAACATATACTTCATGCTCATATAACTTAAGGTTCTCGCGGGATACGTAATAAGAAGAATTATCCGCACATTTGATGGAAAAAAAATTTTGTCTTTTACACTCAATATCATGAAAATATATCGTTAATTTTTTATTTAATATTTCTTTAATGTTTTTACATATATTTGTTTTGAAGTAATTATTACAGTATAATATGTTAGATTTCTGATCTGTTATAACAAAACCTAGAGTAAAGTTAAAATGTTCAGCATTCATATTTTCATCCTTTAAAATTATTTGATAAAAATTATACAATTTAGTATTGATATTTTTTAAACAATGTGTTATTATAAATTCATAATTACTTGCCTTATTATATAGTATATAATATTATGTGCAATTATACAATAATGTCTCTATAATATGCAATTATGCATATAAATAAAATTATATATAATATCCTTTTCCTATTGAAAAAAAGAGACTATTATGCTAATATAATTGTCATAATAAATTATTAAATGGCAAGTACAAATAAATTTGGGAGGGAAAGCATGAAAAAAGCAGTTATTGTTTCTGCAGCAAGAACACCGGTAGGTTCTTTCGGAGGCGTTTTTAAACCGTTATCTGCTGTAGATTTGGGCGTAGTTGCAGCCAAGGAAGCTATTAAAAGAGCAGGAATTGAACCATCAATTATTGAAGAAGTTTATTTCGGAAATATATTAGGTGCCGGGTTAGGTCAAAATGTAGCTAGACAAATTACTCTAGGTGCGGGAATACCGAAGGAAACTCCGGCAATGACCATAAACATAGTATGCGGCTCAGGTTTAAGATCTGTAAGCATGGCAGCACAATTTATTGAAAGCGGTCAATGTGACGTTATATTGTGCGGTGGAACTGAAAGTATGACCAATGCTCCTTATCTTTTGCCTAAAACAAGATGGGGACAAAGAATGGGAAACGGACAAATAATAGATTACATGGTTTATGACGGTTTGACAGACGTTTTTAACCAATACCATATGGGTATAACAGCGGAAAATGTTGCTGAGCAATATGGAATTACAAGGGAAGATCAGGACGAATTGGCACTGCGAAGCCAAAACAGAGCTGAAGAAGCTCAGAAAACAGGAAGGTTCAAGGATGAAATCGTACCCGTACCTGTTCCTCAGAGAAAGGGAGACCCTATTTTAATTGATACCGATGAATTTCCAAGGCATGGAACCACAATGGAAAAACTTGCAAAATTAAAACCAGCATTTAAAAAAGGCGGAACAGTTACGGCAGGCAACGCGTCAGGAATTAACGACGGTGCTGCAGCTCTTATAGTAATGAGCAAAGAAAAAGCTGAAGAACTAGGAATAAAATATTTATGTGAAATTGGAGGATATGCCACTACAGGAGTAGATCCGAAAATTATGGGTATAGGTCCTATATCTTCAACTAGAAAAGCATTGACAAAAGCAGGATGGAAAATTGAAGACTTAGAATTAATTGAAGCCAATGAAGCCTTTGCTGCTCAATCCGTAGCTGTAATAAAAGAATTAGGATTAAATACGGATATTACAAATGTTAACGGCGGAGCCGTATCTTTAGGACATCCCATCGGAGCATCCGGAGCAAGAATTCTTGTTACTCTCATATATGAAATGCAAAAAAGAAATGTTAAGAAAGGCCTTGCCACATTGTGCATCGGCGGTGGTATGGGAACCTCATTATTAATACAAAGATAAAAACATAAAGCAATAAAAGTATGAATTATAATTCAGTATCCATATAAAATTAAATAAAAAAATTAATATAAAAAGAGTATATTATACTCTTTTTATATTACATACTCTGCTAATAGCTATCAGAATTAGAATCTTATTCCTTGTTTTCATACTGCCGTATTTATCATTACTATTAACATCACTGTTTGTTAAAATCCGCTGGCTGTTCTTTTAAAGTCATCATAACTTTTTGCTCCTGACCATCCCTTATAATGGTTAACTCTGCCTTGTCTCCTTCTTTATATTCATATAAATTCCTTTTTAAATCAGACATATTTTCTATTTTGTCACCATCAATTGCAGTAATTATGTCTCCTGTTTTCAAATTTGCTTCAGTTGCAGGGGAATTGGCAATTGTTTCAACAACCACCACGCCATAATCAGCAGCAACGTCTATTCCTAAAGCCGTTTCGTAGGTTTCCAAATCCACACCTTTAATACCTACATACATCATTGAAAGCTTTCCGTTTTTAATAATCTGATCGATAATTGGTTTGGCTATATTGACGGGAATAGAAAATCCAAGCCCTTCAGCAGTACTTACTTTTGCCGTATTTATACCTACAAGCTGTCCTGATGCATTGAACAAAGGTCCGCCGCTATTGCCTGCATTAATTGATGCATCAGTCTGAATCAAAGGTTCTATTACTGTTCCGTTTTCAAATGCAATAGACCTGTTTAAACCGCTGATAATACCTTGTGTAACTGTTCTTTCAAGGTCTAATGTCATTGGGTTGCCTATTGCCACAACCGGCTCACCGACTTTAAGCTGATCTGAATCACCGAATTCTACCGTAGGCAATCCTGTTCTGTTTATTTTAACCAACGCTAAGTCTAGCGTTGAATCAAACCATAAAACTTCACCAACCTCAGTAGAGCCATCAATCAATGAAACTGTAATGTTTTCATATTTCCCATCACCGATAACATGTGCATTCGTAACAATGTATCCGTTAGGATCAACTATAAAACCAGATCCCATACTTTGCCCTTTTTGAACCTGAGGTCCAAAAAACGTATCATATTTTCGTACAACATCTGTTGTAATGCCAACAACTGTTTTTTGATCCTTTGCAGCTACAGCTTCTGCAAAATAAGAATCATCGGATAAACTTATGTTTATGTCACTGGCTGTAAGCGGTGAAGTAGCATTTTTATTTGCCACATTGATTTTGCTTGAAATTATATATCCTCCGGCAACGCCGCCTATCATAGCAGAAATCAACACTATTGCAATATATCCGAAAATTGCTTTCTTTTTGCTTTTCTTTTTCGGCTTTTCAAATTCCTGCATTGTAAAATTAACATCCTTATATCTGTTGTTCATGTAATCATTACTTTCGTTAGGCATATCTTTTTTATTGTCATCCATAATATTTTCCTCCTGTTCAATATATTATATTATTGTTTATGTTTATATATATATCCATTAGAATATATATTTGTTTAATGGAAAACCTTGCAGAAATATAAAAAACATTTCGATCTATTCTGCACCATATTTCAATTACTTCTGATAATGGACAGCTTTTACATGTTTTTATTCTAACGCCCATTTCTTAATTTAAACCAAAATTATTTTAATCTAAATCAAAAAATAACACAGATTTAACTAAATAAGTATATGTAATTCTACTTTGAAAATTATATTTTTTCTGTTCTCTCTTGACATTGTAGCTGTTACAAATTATAATTAATGCAAATGCGAATCATATGCATTTGTCTTTTACTCCTACATAATAATAAAACAACAATAAATAAACATTTGGAGGTTATTGAAAATGAAGAAATCTTGCGGTATATTTTTATCGGCAGTTTTAATCCTTTCACTGTTTGCCGGGTGCGGAACAGAGAAGGAGCCGTCCGCTTCAGATACGAATGATAATCAAACACAGATCGAAAAATTATCGGTTTATGCCAGTTTTTATCCGATGTATGACTTTGCATTGAAAATTGGCGGAAACAAGGCGGATGTAGTAAACATGATCCCTGCAGGAACCGAGCCTCATGACTGGGAGCCTACGGCCGCTGATATTGCCGGGCTTGAAGAGGCCGATATCTTCATTTTTAACGGTGCAGGTATAGAGCATTGGGCAGAGGATGTTTTAGAGTCCCTTCAGAACAAAGATCTGATTGCAGTGGAAGCTTCAAAGAATATCAGCCTTATGGAAGATCAACACGAAGATGAGAGTGAAGAATTTGATCCCCATGTTTGGCTCAGCCCGTTAAATGCTAAAAAGGAAATGGAAAATATCAAAAAAGTATTTACTCAGGCAGACCCGGATAACAAAGATTATTATGAGGCAAACTATAATAAATATGCAGCTGAATTTGACGCTTTGGACGAGGAATACAAGGATACGCTCAATGCCGTCCCCAACAAAGATGTTATTGTGGCGCACCAGGCCTTCGGTTATTTGTGCTCCGCATATGACCTGAACCAGGTTCCAATAGAGGGACTTGCTCCCGACTCCGAGCCCGATCCGGCAAGGGTATCCGAAATTATTGAATTTGCCAAGGAGCACAAAGTGAAGGTAATATTTTTCGAAGATTTGGTAAGCCCCAAGGTGTCTGAAACCATAGCTGATGCTATCAATGCGAAAACCGACGTCCTGAACCCTATTGAAGGACTGAGCAGCGAACAGCTGAAAGCCGGCGATGACTATTTTTCTTCTATGCGCCAAAATTTGCAATCGTTAAAAGCTGCGTTGGAATAAGGAGGCCATTATGCCTAAGGTAATAGAAGCTAAAAATTTAAGTTTTAGCTATAGGGTTGAACCAATTTTTACAAAAATTAATTTTTCTGTTTATAATGGAGATTTTGTAGCTGTTATCGGCTCCAACGGAGCCGGCAAAAGCACACTGATACAACTTATATTGGGAGAGTTAACACCTTCCGAAGGATACATACACCTGTTCGGTCAAGATGTATCACGATTCAAAAACTGGCCAAAAATCGGATATGTACCCCAGGCCGGCCTGCAATCATACGTCAGTTTTCCGGCCACTGCTGAAGAAATAGTAACAGCAAATCTTTTCTCTCAAATAGGGCTCATGCACCTTCCTAAAAAAAAGCATATAAACAAAGCATTAAAAGCCCTCGAATCGGTAGGAATGGGAGAATACTCGAAGCGCCTGATCGGTGACCTTTCAGGAGGTCAGCGACAGCGTGTCATGCTGGCACGTGTGCTGGTAAGTGACCCTAAACTTATGATTCTGGACGAACCTACGACAGGTATTGATTTTAAAAATGTAGAATCTTTTTATAATCTTCTTTCTACTTTGAATCACAAAATGGGAATTACAATTATAATGGTAACTCACGATATGGAACGAACATCAAACCATGCATCTAGGATTCTATGCTTAGAAGATGGATCTCTAATGGAACTTACCGGAGAACAAATTACTGAAGAACTTTTACACAAACATAAACATCCGGCGCAAAACTTTTACAAAAGGGAGGATTTATAACTATGGCGGAAATATTCGAATATAATTTTATGCGAAAGGCATTTATTGTTGGAATCCTTCTTGCCGTTATTATTCCCTGTATAGGTATAATTGTAGTATTAAAGCGTCTTTCAATGATTGGAGATGCTCTATCTCACACTTCCTTAGCTGGTGTTGCCGCAGGTCTTATAATAGGTATAAATCCTATTTTAGGTTCAATTATTGCATGCACTTTGGCAGCTCTTGGAATAGAAGCCATACGTAAAAAAATCCCAAAATATGCGGAAATGTCAATTGCGATAGTTATGTCTACAGGTGTGGGATTGGCAGGTATATTATCCGGTTTTGTAAAAAATACAGCAAATTTCAACAGTTTCCTGTTTGGCAGCATTGTAGCTATCAGCGATTTTGAAACAATGCTGGTAATCATTATAAGTTGTATTGTAATTCTAACCTTTGTCCTCCTGTACAAGGAACTATTTTATATTGCCCTGGATGAACAATCAGCAAGGTTGGCAGGTATTCCGGTAAAGACCATAAATTTTATATTTACTATACTTACTGCAATAACAGTGTCGATAGCAGCTCGGACAGTAGGTGCACTAATTGTATCATCCATGATGGTTGTTCCTGTTGCATGTGCAATGCAGCTTGGAAAAAGCTACAAGCAGACAGTAATTTATTCAATTATTTTTGCCGTATTTTCCATGTTAACTGGGCTTTATGCAGCATATTACGCAGGACTGAAGCCTGGAGGAACCATCGTGCTGACAGGAGTTATGTGCCTTATTGTGATTATATGTATTAGGGCTGTTATTTCAAGGATAAGGGTCAAGTTGACAAAACACAACATATAGTTATATTATTAAACAAATGAAATGGTAACAGGAAGTGAATATAATTGGAAAATAAGAAACTGAAATGGCCTCAAGGATTAAAAAAAACGGAAACAAGAAAAGCTGTTATTTCCGTCTTGGAAAAGACAGAGAAACCTTTAAGTGCAGCGGATATATTTTCAGAAATCAAAAAAAACGGGAGCAACGTATGGCTGTCCACAATATACAGGATATTAGAACTGTTTGTCAAAAAAGGCATAGTAAACAAGCTTTCGGTCATGAACAGCGAAATGGCCGTCTATGAATTAAATCAATTTAAGCATAAACACTATGCCGTTTGTGTGAACTGTCATAAAATTATTCCTGTTGATAATTGTCCTATGGAAAAATTCGTCCCTCAAATTGAGGATGATGATTTCCGGATTATGGGCCATAACCTAGAAATTTATGGAATATGCAAGGACTGTGCTCACAAATCCAATAAACGTTCATAAATCATTTGATACGCTTTCCACTATTTCTTTGTATTACAATACTATAAAAAAGCTGATGGTATTAATATTCTGCAGGCTTTGTTTTTAATGTCATTGGAACTTTCTGTTCTTTACCATTTCTAATTATAGTCAGTTCTACAATGTCGCCGTCATTATATTCGTATAAATTTCTTTTCAGATCAGACATGTTTGCTACCTTGTCACCGTCAATTGCAGTAATTACATCTCCCGGATTTAAATCTGCTTCAGTTGCCGGAGAATTGGCAATTGTTTCAATAACTACAACTCCATAATCAGCAGCCACGTCTATTCCTAAAGCAGCTTCGTAAGCTTCCACTCCTATACCTTTAATACCTATATACAAAGTTGTAAGTTTCCCGGTCTTTATTATCTGATCAATAATTGGTTTAGCAGTATTGACAGGAATAGAAAATCCAAGGCCTTCCGCAGTATTTACCTTTGCCGTATTTATACCCACTACTTGACCTGACGCATTGAATAAAGGTCCTCCGCTATTGCCTGCATTAATTGATGCATCAGTCTGAATCAAAGGTTCTATTACCGTTCCGTTTTCAAATGCAATAGACCTGTTTAAACCGCTGATAATACCTTGTGTAACCGTTCTTTCAAGATCCAATGTCATTGGATTTCCTATTGCTACAACAGGTTCACCAACCCTTAGACTGTCTGAATCCCCTAATTCCACTGTAGGCAATCCTGCTTTATTTATTTTAACTATTGCCAAATCCAAAGTAGTGTCATACCATAAAACATCTCCTACTTCTGTAGAACCATCAATTAAAGAAACTGTAATTTTTTCATACTTTCCATCTCCGATAACATGTGAGTTTGTAAGTATATATCCATTTGGATTAACTATAAATCCGGATCCCATGCTTTGTGCCTTTTCAGTGTACGGACCGAAAAATGTATTGTAATGCTGAACAACATCTGTTGTAATTCCTACAACGGTTTTTTGATTTTTTTCGGCCACAGCTACTGCAAAGTAAACATCATCAGTTAAATTTATATTAACGTCCTGTGCTGTAAGCACCGGCGGAATAACATTATTATTTGCAATATTCATTCTGCCAAGGGCCAAATACCCTCCTGCTGCCCCACCTATAATAGCGGCAATTAATGCTATTGCAATATAACTGAATAATGTTTTTTTTCTGTTTCTTTTCTTTTTTGGTTTTTCAAAGTTCGGCATTATAAAGTTAATATTATCATATCCACTGTTAAAATTATTCTTGTTTTCATCAAACAAATTTTTCTCAAAATTATCCATAATATTTCCTCCCACAGCCATATTTTTATCTTATATCCTTTTTATTCTACACCTTAAGTATAATTTAGACAACCTTAAGTAAGTATTTTTTTACCATTTTTATGGGATGGTATGATTTCTTGGACTTCCTTAATCCGGCATTTCCTGTATCTTCCTGCCTATTGACAAATTCAGTATCGGCAAAACTATCAATTAGAAATTTCCTGTTCAAAAAAGCATATATTCCTCTATAATATATTTCGCCTCGCTCAACATGAATAACTGCAGTATTTCCATTTGCTATTTCTCCCACGGCAAATCCTGCCAAATTTTCATCTACATATACTGCAATTGATTTAAGATCAAAAAGATGAAGTTCACTGAAAAGATCCTTTATTGCATCAATTTCCATTAGCATTTCTTTGTCCACAGTTACCGCAACTTCTTCATGCCATTTGTGAAGCAATGTCATACAATCCCTGATTACTTTTTCGTTATTTATTTTTTTAATTTCATATTCATATGATTTTTTAAAGGAATTAAAATGATTTTTTTTTCCATGATATTTTCTCCCTTTAAGTTCAATTAAATCTTTAGTTCTATAAACATACTCAGAATCATTTATGTCCTCTGTCACATTAATATTAAATCCGGTATATTTTTTTAAATCTTCTATGAAATTTTCGTCAACGTCTCCAAATAGGTAATCTCTGTCCGTAAAATTCGTATTTCTTTCAATAAGTATATCCACAAGTTCTGTTAAATTATCTTTATCATATCCCAAAGGCTGAGCATAGAATGTTCCCTTTCCTTCTTCGTTTTTTTCTATAATGAGTGCATCATTTATTATTGCATATTTAACATTATTCAGCTTTCTCCACATATACAGAGATGAAAACAAGTATTCATAAGATTCTAGTTTTTCCTTGTTCACATATTTTTCTATCATTTCTTTATCTTCAAGTGTTAAACACTTAAAACTAATAATAATAATCAACTCCTATTTTATTTATACTATAGTATTTACCCATTTTTTTCATTTAATAAACATATCTTCATAGATTATAATAGAATACTAAAATTATATCAACCTGTTTATCAAATTATTTTTTATAGTTACTTGACAAAATAAAGTAACCGTGATATTTTAAATTTAATAAAAAATACGGAGGCAGTATTGGCTGAAATTTCTTTAACAAATAATATAGGTATTATATTTATTTTTCTTGAAGGCTTTTTTTCTTTTTTTTCACCATGTGTACTTCCTCTCATACCGGTTTACATAAGCTATCTTGCAGGAAACGGCAAAAGAACCGGTTTAGATGGAATTGTAATATACGATAAAAAAATAGTTTTTGTTAATACATTGTTTTTTATTTTAGGGATTTCAAGTGTTTTTCTCACACTAGGACTGTCCTTTTCCGCACTGGGAATATTTTTAAATCAAAAAAAAGTTTTGTTCAGTCGTATAGGGGGAATAATTATTATTATAATGGGTCTTTCTCAATTAAATTTGATTAAATTGAATTTTTTAAATGTAGAAAAAAGAATTCAATTAGAATTAAATATGGAAAAAATGAATTTTATCATAGCGTACATAATGGGATTTACATTTAGTTTTGCATGGACTCCCTGCATAGGACCAGCTTTGTCTTCGATTCTTATACTGGCTTCAAATGCAGATAATATTTTTTCAGGAAATATATTGGTTTTGATTTATACTTTAGGTTTTATACTGCCATTTATTATTTTAGGGGTTTTTACTACAGAGACTTTAAATTTTTTCAGAGAAAAAAAGAATATGGTAAGATATACAATTAAAGCCGGAGGAATTATATTAATTGTAATCGGCATTGCTGCATTTACAGGCAAATTTGCTGCAATAAGCAGGCTGCTGCTTTAAATCAAGAATTAAGGAGAAAAAATGAAAAACCAATATAATTTACCCTGCAATATAGCACATACATTGAATATAATAGGTGACAAATGGACACTTTTAATATTGTACCGTATTTTTTTGGGATGTGAAACTTATAAAGATATACAGAATGAACTTGAAGGAATTCCCACTAATTTACTGTCAAAACGCCTTAAAACAATGGAATCTGATGAATTAATAACCAGAAAGCTTTACCAAATTCATCCCCCCAGGTACAAATATACATTGACTGTAAAAGGAATGGATTTGTCAAATGTTTTTAACAGCTTAATAATGTGGGGGGAAAAGTATCTAAATAAATCATTTAAATATTTAGTTCACAGCAGCTGCAAGTGCAAGGTTGAACATAAATATTACTGTCCCAGGTGCAATAAATATATTGACTCAAGCAAGCTTGAAATTATAGATTCAAATGAACTGAAAGGAAATAAAAATGATTGATATATTAATAGTCGGTGCCGGACCTGCAGGCATGTCAGCAGCAGTAAATTCAGTAACAAGAGGAAAAACTACCCGCATTTTCTCAAATAGTGAAAATTATTTATCAAGGGCTGAAAAGATTAATAACTATTTAGGCTTTTACAATATTACCGGAAAGGAATTAATGAACAGATTTAGAGAACATGCAAAAGCTATGAACATAAAAATAGAAGATGGGAAAGTTGTAAACATTCTTCCCATGGGAGAAAGTTTCATGGTCAATATCAACGGAAAAATTGAAGAAGCAAAGAAAGTTATACTAGCCATGGGGTCATCCAGAGTTAAAGAACTTAACAGAGAGATAGATCTCTTAGGAAAAGGCATAAGTTACTGTGCAACTTGCGACGGCATGCTCTATCGTGGAAAAAAGGCAATAGTCTGGGATCAATCAAAGGATTCGGCTGAAGAAGCAAATTATTTAAACAGTATAGGAGTTATTGTAACATTTATTTCAAAAAAACCTCATCCGGAAAATTTAGATAAACATATCACTTATATAAATGGCACCATTTCTGAAATTATCGGTAATGATAAGGTTCAAGGTGTTGCAGAGAAAAAAAAGAATATTCCTGCAGATGCTGTTTTTATATTGAGAGATGCTGTTGCTCCGGCAACATTGGTAGAAGGTTTAAAAATTAATGGAAATTTCATAGAAGTAAATAGGAATATGGAAACAAGCATTAAAGGAATTTATGCAGCAGGAGACATAACAGGTAAACCGCTGCAGCTTTCAAAGGCAGTAGGAGAAGGTTTAATTGCTGCCCAGCATGCAGCTTTACAAATAGATAAAGTTAAGGAGAATTAAAAATGGCGGAAAAGATAACATATGTAAACAGCACTGAAGATTTTGATAATTTAATAGCGAAAGAAAAATTAGTTTTAGTTGACTTTTGGGCTGTATGGTGTGCACCCTGCAGAATGATTGCACCTGTAATAGAAAAATTGGCAGATCAATATTCCGAAAAAATTACGGTTGCAAAAGTTGATGTAGACAAGCATCAAGAATTGTCTATCCGATATGGAATTCAAAGTATTCCAACAGTAATTTTATTTAAGGATGGCAAAATTGCTGCAAAGGAAATAGGTGTAAAACCATTAATTTCTTTCACAAAATTGTTAGACAGTCACATTGCCTAAACAAATGAAAAAAAAATGTAAAAAAGCTGTTGCAAAGTTTAATGTAGCAGCTTTTACCTTGAAATCCATTCATTTTTTAAGAGTCCATAAATATGCAGGTTATATCTTTTTCCGTCCCTCAAAACAAATTCTCTTAAAGTACCTTCTTTTGTAAAGCCGGCTTTTTCATATAGGGTAATTGCTCTCACGTTAAATTCCAGAACATTAAGCTGAATCCTGTAAAATCCCAATTTATTAAAACCGTAATCAAGCAGCTGATTTAGAGTTTCACCGCCATATCCTCTGCCTCTTAAATTTTTATTACCTATACCGATAAACAACGTGGCAACTTTGTTTTCTTTTATAATATCGTCAAATCCGGCTATTCCTATAATTTTTCCTTCAGAGAAAAGTTTTATGGCAAATACGATTGATTCTTCATTTTTTTTATAGTCTTCGAAAGTTTTATCTACTTGTTTTATGTTCTGAGGAACCGGAGGCATATAATCATAAAATTTTAAAAATTCCTTATCAGAAAACCATTTATAAATATATATAAAATCTTCACTTTCTATTTTTGTTAAATACAACAAATTTTTACTGCTCATTTTTTTTACTCACATTCACATTTACAATTTTTGACATGGCTTTTATAGCCCCTAAGTTAATCAATTAATTCAATATTTAAAGAAAAGAAAAATTCTTGATGATAAACATTAAAACTTAAGTAGATTCAACCCTATTTCTTCACTGAATTCTCTCTCAACAATTCCATCAATTGTATAAATAAATAATTCACAAGTTGCACTCACCACAGCAGAATTCAGGTGTCCGCCCCATACTTTATTGTCCTTATCTCCCACACTAAGATGCAGGTGGTTGTAAAGTTTGCCATCTTTAGTTGTGATGTTTCCCGTAAGGGATACAATTTCAAAGTCTCCGGTATGTTTTGCAGCATAATATTTCTTTTGTTTCGTATCAAACAAACCTATTTCCATTTCTCCAACCGCACCAAGAGCATTAACATTTGCCAGCTTTATTTTTTCCTTTTCACAAATCTCCATTATCTTCGTAACAATTTCTTCGCCCTTATCAATTCTGGCGAATATTATATTACCAAATTTTTTGTATTCCATAAATGTCCTTCTTATCTTCCTTATTATTTTATTACTTTTTTACAATTTCAATCCAATATCCATCGGGATCGGTAATGAAATAAATTCCCATTGACTGGTTAATCAATTTTATGCAGCTCATTTCCTTATGTTTTTTTAAAGCTTCTTCATAGTTATCAGTTGCTACAGCTAAGTGAAATTCTTCATCGCCTAGGTTATAGGGATTTATTCTATCCTTCATCCATGTTAACTCCAAAGTAAAATCTGTTTTACCGTCTCCAAGATAAACTAATATAAAGCTCTCATCTTCCGCTTTCTTCCTTCTTACTTCTTTCAAACCTAATGCTTTTTCATAGAACATAATACTTTTTTCCAAATTAAGTACATTAAAATTAAAATGATTAAATGTAAATTTCATAATAATCCTCCACTAATTTTTTAACAGCTACTTTTTTAGTAGCTAATTTTAATTTTGCAAATGATGAATATTATTATTCTGTTGTATCTGAATTTCCATTCAATTCTGACGTTTCTTCCGTAGGATTGTTTTCTGTATCAGTATTTTGTATATTGCCATTAGTCATCAAATTCAGCCGGTTCAATATATCTTCAAGTTCTTTTAGTTTTTCACCGTATTCAGCCCAGTTTCCTCCCTGAGAAGCTTTAACAGTTTTATTGAATACATCATTTGCCTGCTTTACTAAACCACTAATATTTGTATTGTCAGGTACTTCTTCTTCAGGCTGTTGATTATTATTATCGGTTATACCAAATATACCTTCAATTGCCTGATCCAGAGTAGGTTCCATTACAATTTTTTCGCCGAAGGATACAACTACCATTTTCATTTCTGGAAAATTGCTTTCTGTGTCTGATTTAAGATATATAGGCTCAACATAAAGCAATGAGTCTTCTATAGGGACAACTAAAGTGTTTCCTCTTAAAACTACTGAACCTACTTGATTCCACAAAGTAAGCTGTGAAGATATTGTCGTATCTTGTTCAATTTTTGTTTCTATCATGTTAGGCCCCGGTATGGTCTTTGTTTTCGGAAATTCATACAGAACCAGTTCTCCGTAGTTTTCTCCGTCATTTCTTGCAGCTAAAAGAGCAATCATATTATCTTTATTCTGAGGTGTATACTGAGTAGTCAAAGCAAATTCCACATCTTCTTCATCTGGGAATTTAAACATTAAATAACTTGATTCCACACTTTGTTCGCCGTAATCCATATATTTTTCTTTTGCAATGTCCCAATAATCTTCTCTGCCAAAAAATACTGTTGGATTTTTTATGTGATATAATCTATACATATCTGACTGAACATCAAAATAAATTTGCGAATATCTTATATGATCCTTTATTCCTTTCGGCATTTCACTAATAGGCTTAAATAAATCTGTAAATATTTTTTCATATGTTCTTATTATAGGATCATTTTCATCGGCTACATAAAAATCAACCGAACCGTCATAAGTATCTACTACAGCTTTAACTGAATTTCTCACATAATTTGGATTCCATTCTTTTATGAATCTATCCGTAGGCTGCGAATATGGGAATTTGTCACTTGCAGTAAAGCCCTCAATTATCCAATAAAGCTTACCGTCGTCCTGATTGGCAACAATACATGCATCAGCATCAAAATACATAAATGGAGCTATTTCAGAAATCCTTTGAATTATATTTCTGTTTAACATTATTTTACTGTTGGAATCTATATTATTGGAAATTAATAGTCTGTAGCTTCTTTCTCTTATACTGAAAAGAAGCCTATTGAAAAATGAAAGATTTATTCCCGCTTTTCCTTCATACAATGTTTCAGCATTGTCGGAACCGGTGGGATAATCAAATTCTTTCTCGTCGGTATTGACTATAGCATAATCATTTGTAGTTTCCCCAAAATAAATTTCAGGCCTTGTTATTTTAAAATCCGTATTTGTTATGGGAGGTATATTTTTAACCAGCATCTCCGGTTGGCCCTGAGCTGTTACTTCGTTAACCTGTGATAAGGTTATACCATAACCGTGAGTATATTTAAAGTACTGATTTACCCACGTTCTTGCCTGGTCATTTAAACGGTTCTGGTCAAGTTCTCTTGCAGACAGAAATATTTGCTTGTAATCTCCATCAATAACATAGCGATCCACATCTACATCTTTGAACACATAGTAAGGTCTTATACCCTGCAATTGATTATAAACTTGAATAAGGGGCTCCTGGTCGTTGATCCTTATATTGTCTACAACTTCCCTGTTGCTGTCAATATCTTCTATTGTTAAATCATCACTTACGGGGAACTCTATGGATTTTACATCATCAAGAGCATAGGCACTTTGGGTGTTTTTAATGCTGTATTCCATATATTTAGTTTCTTTTGAAAGTTGATCCGGTTCAACTATAAAATTTTCCACCAATATTCCCACCCCTGTACCGAGGACTGATACAATTATCAATGCAACAGGAACTGTCAGCGCAAATTTTAAATTTCTTTTTCTTGCGCCTATAAAAAACGTAATAGCAGAAACTAAACAGCCAATAGCTAATATTCTATACAGGTTAAGTGTAATGTTGATGTCTGTAAATCCTGCTCCATAAACTCTACCAAGCTGGGAATATAACAAATCATAGCTTTTTAAAATAAATTTCAAACTTAAAAATAAAAATACAAAAATACTAATAAAGGAAAGTTGATTTATTATTTTCGTGGCGAATTTTTTATTTAATACAAATCTTAAATCTAACTTATTGTTGTACCTAATGTCTTCAAATTGCTCAGATATATTTTTAAAACCTTCTCTTGTTGCAAGATATCCATAAAACAAAACCGTCACAATAATAAGAACAAACATAATACCAATTATAAGATCAATAACCATATTAATTAAGGGCAATTTAAATACGTAAAAGCTTACATCGTTATTGAAAACAGGATCTTGCATATTAAAGCTTTCACTATTAAAAAATTGCAGAATTTCAAACCACATATTAGATACTATATTGATTGTGAATAAAAAGCTGATTAACATAGAAATCAGTTTCATCCACAAGCCGGCCTTTTTATTCTTTGTTGTATCCACAATTTCCGCTTCTGAATCGTACTTCTTTTTTAATTTTTTTATAAATATGTACAATAAAATACTCAATAAAATAAAAATTGGAGTGCCTATTGTAAACTGAGCCTTGATTTTAGTAAAAAACGTTTGAGTATATCCGACTTCCTTAAACCATAGATAATCCGTTATGAATTTAATAATACCGCCAAAGGAACTTATAACTAAAATCAATACAATAATTAATCCTACTGTAAAACTTCTTTTTTTCCCCATAATACCTCCCTATTTATTAAATTCCTTTCTTAATTTCTCTAAAGACTTTTTTTCCATTCTAGATACAGTCATTTGAGAAATATTTATTTCTTTAGCGATTTCACTTTGAGTTTTGTTGGAATAAAATCTTTCTATTATTATTTTTTTTTCAAGTTCATTTAATTTATTTATGGATTTCTTAATAAAATCTTCGTTTTCAATTTTAATGAATTGATTGTCTTCTTGTCCTATTATATCCATCAATGACAAATCGCTGTCATCACTGCTTGATTCAAATTTTTCGTCCAATGATTGAGAATTAAACATTTTTCCGGCTTCAAAGGCTTCCAGAACTTGCTCTTCTGTACTGCCTAAATATTCTGCAATCTCTTTGACAGTCGGTGTATGGTTCAGCTGAGTACTTAATAGATTACTTACTTCATTTACTTTTCTTGATATTTCCTGGATTCTTCTCGGTACTCTGACAGACCAGCCTTTATCTCTGAAATATTTTTTTATTTCACCCAGTATTGTTGGTGTTGCAAAGCTTGTAAATTCAAACCCTTTTGAAACATCAAATCTTTCTATTGCAAAAATTAAACCCATGCAGGCAATTTGAAATATATCTTCGTATTCAATGCCCCTGTTTTTATATTTTTTAGCTATAACTTCCGCCATATACTTATATTTGTCAAAAATTTGATTTCTTATTCCAATATCTTGTGTTTCCTTATATTGCAAAAATAGCTCTTTATTTTTAATTACCTTATAATGTTGGATTGCTTCGCTCATATTATCAACGCCTATTTAAATACTTTTTTCAAATATTATTTTTTTGTTTTTTAAATCAAAATTGTAATTGTCGGCCAAACTTTCGATAATCATGATACACATTTCACTGTTTGTCCTATTTTTGTCGATAATTTCTCCGGAATTCAAATCAGTAACTTCTACTATTATATTATTGCTGCAAATTTTATATTTAATGTCAATAGGCTCCTTGTTGTTTTCCACATTGTTTATAAAAAAAGTACATACTTCCGAAATGATAACCTTCAAATCTTCTATTTCATCAACATTAAACCCTTTTGAACTGAATAAAGCAGAGGTAGTAAGCCTTATAGTACTCATATATTCTGATTTCTTCGGAATAATTAAGTTAATTTTATCCATTATATCACCCCTGAATGTTAAACACTTTATTTAAACCGGTTATATCGAAAAGTTTATAGATATTTGGCTTTAGATTTACAACTTTAATATTCAGGTTTTTGTCCTGTAGTTTTTTATATATGCTCATCAAAACGCCAAGTCCTGTTGAATCAATATAATCAAGCTGTTCACCATTTATAATTATATTTTTATTTTTTTCTTCTATCAGTTCATTTATTTTATTTTTAAGCTCAGAAGAAGTATATATGTCTACTTCTCCTATCAGCATTATTTCCAAAAAATTCCCTGAATTCATACTGTAATTTATTTTAAACGACACAATAGTAATCCTCCTTCTATCTCTCCTTATTCTTCATCTTCTGAATCAATGTCTTCTTCTGAATATACTTTTGCAATTGAAACAACCTTATCGTCATTGCCCATTCTCATAGCAATAACCCCTTGTGTATCTCTTCCCATAATTGAAATACTTTTTGCATGCATCCTTATTATAACACCATTTATGCTTAAAAGCATTATATCATCATCCTTTTTAACTATCAACGAACCTACGATATGTCCTGTTTTTTTATTGATGCTATGCGCTTTCATTCCTTTGCCTCCCCTGTTCTGGCATCTGTATTCTTTAGACAAAGTTGTTTTAGCATAGCCATTTTCTGTTACAGTCAAAATATATTTATTCTCGTCACTTTTATTAATAATACTTATTGATACAAGTACGTCATCTTTCGACATTGTAATTGCCCTGACACCAATTGTATTTCTGCCTGTTTCTCTAACATCTTTTTCATTAAATCTTATTCCTTTGCCATTTTTGGTAATAATAAATATGTCTTTTGTTCCATCAGTCATATTTACACTGATAAGCTCATCGTCATCAGCTATTTTAATAGCAACAAGACCTGTTTTTCTTATAGTATCAAATTCACTCAATTTTGTTTTTTTAATAATTCCTTTTTTTGTGACAAATATTAAAAATTCATTGTCTGTAAATTCTCTGACAGGAATTATTGCTTTAATATGTTCATTTGTATCGATGTTTATTAAATTGATAGCAGCTGTACCTTTTGCCTGTCGCCTTGCCTCAGGAACTTCATAGGCTTTGATTCTGTACATTTTTCCTTTATTTGTCACAAACAGCAAATTATCGTGTGTAGATGTTATAAACAAATCTTTTACAAAATCTTCTTCTCTGGTTGTAAGAGCTGTTATTCCTCTGCCACCTCTATTTTGAGCCTTATACGTATCTTCTGGCAGTCTTTTTAGATATCCAAAGTTCGTAAGGGTAATTGCAACATTTTCTTCCTCTATTAAATCTTCGTTTGTTATTTCTCCTTCGTCAGCAATAATTTCTGTTCTTCTTTCATCATAGAAATTATTCTTTATTTCTTTCAGTTCGTCCTTAATTATTTGATCAACCAGGTGCTGATTTGCAAGTATTTCTTTAAATTTTGTAATCATTTGAACTAATTCATTATACTCTGCATCTAATTTCTCTCTTTCCAAACCCTGCAAGCGCCTTAGCCTCATATCCACAATTGCTCTCGCCTGAATTTCAGATAATTTAAATGCGTCTATCAGTCTTTGCTCTGCATCATTATAAGATGCTCTTATTATTCTTATTACTTCATCAATATTGTCTATAGCGATTTTTAACCCTTCAACTATATGGGCTCGTGCTTCAGCTTTATTCAAATCATACTTGGTTCTTCTTACTATAACTTCTCTCTGGTGTTCTACATAGTAATGGATCATATCCTTTAACGTCAATACTTTCGGCTCGTTATTCACCAAAGCAATCATAATAATACTGAAGTTATCCTGAAGTTGCGTATGTTTGTACAAATTGTTAAGCACAATGTTAGGATTGAAGTCTCTTTTAATTTCTACAACAATCCTCATTCCACTTCTATCGCTTTCATCTCTTAATTCAGAAATTCCTTCAATTTTTTTTTCTTTCACAAGCTGAGCAATTTTTTCAATAAGTCTTGCTTTGTTAACTATGTATGGAATTTCAGAAATAATTATCCTGCTTTTATTATTTTTAACTTCCTCAATTTCAGCCTTAGATTTAACTTTTACAAAACCTCTGCCGGTCATGTAAGCATTTCTAATATTTTCTTTTCCTTCAATTATTGCTCCCGTGGGAAAGTCAGGCCCTTTAATATATCTCATCAGCCCCGGAATGTCTATATCAGGATTATCTATATATGCAGTTACTCCATTAATAACCTCTCCTATATTATGTGGAGGAATAGAACTTGCCATGCCTACTGCAATTCCTTGAGAACCATTAACAAGTAAATTTGGAAAACGGCTGGGAAGCACAACAGGTTCCTTTAATGTTTCATCAAAATTTGGCCTGAAATCAACCGTATCTTTATTAAAATCCCTTAATAGCTCCAATGCAATTTTTGACATTCTTGCTTCTGTGTAACGCATTGCTGCAGCCTGATCACCGTCAACGGAACCGAAGTTGCCATGACCGTCTATCAGTGGGTAACGCATTGAGAAACTTTGGGCAAGTCTAACCATTGCATCATATACTGCAGTGTCTCCGTGAGGATGGTACTTACCAAGAACATCACCGACTATACGCGCACTTTTTTTATGAGGTTTATCCGGAGTAAGCCCTAATTCATGGGCAGAATATAAAATTCTTCTATGAACAGGCTTTAAGCCGTCCCTTACATCAGGAAGTGCTCTTGACACAATTACCGCCATAGCATATTCAAGGTATGATTTTCTCATTTCTTCGGTAATATTTTTATCAATAATTTTACTTTTGTTTTCATTTTCTTTCTCGCTCATTTATATCCTCCAACAGCTTATACATCTAAATTCTTTACATATCGTGCATTTTGCTCGATAAACTCTCTGCGCGGCGCTACCTTATCTCCCATAAGCATGCTGAAAGTTTCATCTGCTGAAATTACATCATCTTCGTTGACTCTTAAAAGAATTCTGTCTGCCGGATTCATGGTAGTTTCCCAAAGTTGTTCCGGATCCATTTCTCCCAAGCCTTTATACCTTTGAATTTCAATTTTATTGTCTCTTCCTATTTCTTTTAAAATACTGTTTAATTCAGAATCACTATATACGTATTTTTCAAATTTGCCTTTTCTCACTCTGTACAAAGGAGGCTGAGCTGCATACACATGCCCTCCAGTAATAAGTTCTTTCATATATCTGTAAAAGAAAGTTAAAAGCAGTGTCCTTATATGTGCCCCGTCAACATCAGCATCTGTCATTATTATTATCTTATGGTATCTTAATTTTGAAATATTGAATTCTTTTCCAATTCCACATCCGAAAGCGGTAATCATATTTTTAATTTCTTCCGAATTTAATATTTTATCAATTCTCGATTTTTCAACATTCAGTATTTTTCCTCTTAAGGGAAGTATCGCCTGGTACCTTCTATCTCTTCCCTCTTTTGCTGAACCTCCCGCTGAGTTACCTTCAACAATTAGTATTTCACACAACTTAGGATCCCTTTCCGAGCAATCAGCTAATTTTCCGGGAAGTGACATACTGTCCAAAGCACCTTTTCTTCTTGCCAAATCCCTTGCCTTCCTTGCCGCTACTCTTGCTCTTGCCGACCTCATGGATTTCTCTATAATTATTTTTGCGGTTTTCGGATTTTCTTCACAGTAAATACCTAAAGCTTCTCCTGTAATATTGTCTACAATACCTCTTACCTCACTGTTTCCAAGTTTAGTTTTCGTTTGTCCCTCAAATTGAGGATCGGGTATTTTAATTGAGAGAACAGCAGTTATTCCTTCTCTTATATCTTCACCTGTTATTGCAACATCATTTTCTTTCAACAAATTGTATTTTTTTGCATAATCATTTATAACTCGGGTAAGAGCTGTTTTAAATCCTATTAAATGAGTGCCACCTTCAATAGTGTTTATGTTATTTACAAAGGAATAAATATTTTCAGAATAAGAATTCGTATATTGAATTGATATATCCACTAGTACTTTGTCCCTTTTTCCTTCTTTATATATTATATCGTCATGAATAGCATCTTTTTTTTTGTTTAGAAATTGAACAAACTGCTTAATTCCACCTTCATAATGGAATTTATCCTTAATATCATTTCTTTTGTCTTCCAGGTTAATTTTTATACCTTTGTTCAAGAAGGCAAGCTCTCTCATACGATGCTTTAGAATGGAATAATTAAATTCTATTGAATCAAATATTGTCGGATCAGGAAAAAATGTTATTTTTGTCCCTGTTTCTTCAGTTTCACAAATATATTGGACTTCCGATTTTGCAATTCCTTTTTCATATTTTTGCCTGTATTTTTTTCCTTCCCAATCTACTTCTGCAATCATGTAATCAGACAATGCATTAACACAAGAAACACCTACACCGTGCAATCCTCCGGATACCTTGTACGCATTATTATCAAATTTTCCGCCTGCATGAAGTACCGTTAATACTGTTTCTAATGTAGATTTGCCTGTTTTTTTATTTTTCTCTATTGGAATGCCTCTTCCATTGTCTACTACCTCAACTGAATTATCTTCGTTTATTGTTACACTAATTGTATCACAATAACCTGCCAAGGCTTCATCTATACTGTTATCTACAACTTCATAAACTAATTGATGCAGTCCTCTCTCTCCTGTAGAACCTATATACATGCCCGGCCTTTTCCTCACCGGTTCCAGCCCTTCGAGTACTTGAATCTGATCTGCACCATAATGAATATTATTCTTGTCTGTCATTTGTATCTCCTTTAATTCATAATATACCCAATTTTTCCTTTTTTTATATAGAATTTCCTTTTTTTATAATTTTTTGCTATTTTATTTATTTCGTAATCGTCCGTTGTAGTTATTATTGTTTGAATATCTTGAATATAATTTATTAAAAATCCTTTTCTTTTATTGTCAAGCTCAGATAAAACATCATCAAGCAATAAAATTGGATATTCTCCTATTTCTTCTTTAATTATTTCAATTTCGGCAAGCTTTATTGCTAATATAGCAGAGCGCTGTTGACCCTGTGAGCCGAAGTATTTGCATTGTTTGCCGTTTATTTTTATTATTATGTCATCCTTATGTGGACCGTACATGGTAGTCTTATTTTGAACCTCATAATTAAAATGAGAATTAATTTTTCTGTAAAATTGATTTTTTACATTTTTCTTGTCCATATTATCAATATTTGCTACATTACACAAATAATTCATTTCAAAGTTTTCCCTGTTGCCTGAAATATTTGCATAAATATCCGTTGCATACTTTTTCAGCTTATTTATAAAATCATTCCTGTACATAATAATTTCAGTTCCTATATTAACTAAATAATCATTCCAAATATTAATTATATCCTTATTTTCTTTTTTTTCATAGTACTTTTTAAGTATTATATTCCTTTCGGTACATATCTTTTTGTATCTACTGAGCAGATATTTATATTTAGGCTTAATTTGAGAAATATCTATGTTGACAAATTTACGCCTTTCCATGGGGCTTCCTTTTATAATTTTCATATCGTCAGGAGTAAATATAACGTTGCTTAAAATGCCTATCATTTCAGATGTTTTATCTAATTTGATGCCATTTATAAACACTTGCTTTCTTTTATTTTTCTCAAGGTGAATTTCAATTTTTATATCTCTGGTGTTTTTTTGAAGGTTAATTTCAATAAAGCTTTTATTTTCTTTAAAATTAATAATTTCGTTTTCGCTGTTCGGCCTAAATGTCCTCCCTATTGAAGCCAAATATAAAGACTCCATAAGATTTGTTTTCCCATGACCGTTATCTCCTACAAAAACATTTAACGAAGGATTTAATTCAACTTCAGCTTCTTTAAAGTTTCTATAATTTTTAATTTTTAACCTTTTTACTATCATTTTTCCTCTTTTGAAATGATATACTTTTCTATTAGATTCTTATGAGATGAATCATTATAAAGTTCAACAATATCTCCTTGTCTTATCTTTCTTCCTCTTTTAAATTCAGTTACACCATTCACCTTTACAAATCCTTCAATTATTATGTTTTTTGCCATACCTCCCCCTTCAACTGCATTTGCAAATTTCAACAGCTGGTCAAGCTTAATAAATTCTGTATTAATATTTATTTTCCCCATGATTATCATTTGCTCCTTTTCTTATAAGAATGCTTTTAATTCTTTTATTTAGTATTATAAAAATTCCGGTACAAGCAAATTTATAAATCACTGCTAACCTATTCTTACAGGAAGAATCATATATATATAATCTTCCTTGCCTTCTTCATTTATAAAACAAGGATTATTTTTACCCATTAGTTTAAATACTATTTTTTCACAGTCTATTGACTTTAAAAAATCCAACAGGTATTTTGAATTGAATCCAATTTTCAAATCTTCTCCTTCTTTTTCAACAAATATATTTTCTTCTACATTCCCATATTCAGAAGAAGAATTGATCTTCATATTGCTGCCATTTATATCTAAAACAATTAAATTATTTTTATCGTCTCTTGCAAGGAGAGATGCTCTTTCGACGCTATTTCTTATATCTTCTGTAAGCACCTTTATTTGAGTTACATAAGTATCTTTTATTATTCCTTCGTAGTCAAAGAATTTTCCCTCTAATAGATTAGAAATAATAATTGTATTTTTCAGCTTAAACAATATATGGCTTTCTGATACAGTTACTTCAACAGTTTCTTTATTTTCTTCGATTATTTTTAAAATTTCTAACATAGCCTTTGAAGGAACAATAACTGAAAAATTCATACTGCAGTCTATTGGTTCTGTTTTAACAGCCATCCTATATCCGTCTAAAGCAACAACGGTGCAAGTATTATTTTTTATTTCAATAAGACATCCTGTAAATATAGGTTTTATATTTTCCTGTGCTGCTGCAAAATAGGTGTATTTTATTAAGTTTTTTAATGATTCAGATTTAATTGTAAAAGAATTACCCTCATTAACAAAAGTATTGTCAGGATATTCTTCAGCTGAATTGCCCAATATATTAATTTCCGAATTTAAACATTTTATCCCTATATTGTTATTATTCCCAATAGTTTCTATATATGCATAAGTATTAGTAGGAAGTTTCCTTACAAAATCACCTATTAGCCTAGCTTGGACTACAATTGAACCTTCTTCTTCAACATTACATGGAGAATATGTTTTTATACCCAAATCTAAATCTGTTGCTGTCATTATCAGCATTTGGTCTTTAGCTTCAATTAATATACCTGATAAAATAGGAAGAGGTGTTCTTGAGGATACTGCTCTTTGAACAATATTTATGCTTTTATTAAGTTCATTTTGATTTATTTTTACCTTCATTTTTTTCTCCTTTTTTATATGAATGTGTATAAGTTAGAGGTATGAATTCAGTAAAGAAATATATAAATTATATTAGTAATAATAGTAGTATGTGTTAATTTGTTGAAAAGTCATAATCATATTGATTTTCGAGTGATTAAAAAAATTTATAGATGTTGATAGTTTATAGAAAAATAAAACTTATTAACAAGTGGCAACTTTTCATTAACACATGTCCACTTTTTGTCAACATCCTTAATGTTATTAATTATATTACTATTTTAATTATTAAGCATGGAAATTAAATCATCTACGTTTTTCTTTGCATCCAGGCTGTTTTCCATGTCATTTTTTATTTTGTTAAATGCATGAAGTACTGTGGAATGATCTCTTCCCCCGAATTCATCGCCTATTTTCGGAAGGGAACAATCTGTTAGTTTTCTCGCTATATACATTGCGATCTGCCTGGGATATGCAATATTTTTGGTTTTTCTTTTAGAGATCAAATCATCAACGGTGATATTGTAGTAATTAGCCACAACTTCTTTTATATCGTTAATTGTAATTTTCTTGTTGTTAGATATTAAATTTTTCAATGCTTCTTGTGCCAGTTCGAGTGTTACTTCCTTTTTGTTGGTGAGGGAGGCGTAAGCATAGATTCTAATAAGGGCACCCTCAAGTTTTCTTATGTTTGATTGTATGTTTTGAGCCATATATGCTATTACATCATCAGGTACGTTATAATTTTCAGCTTCTGCCTTTTTTCTAAGGATGGCGGTCCTTGTTTCATAATCTGGAGGCTGAATATCAGCAATGAGACCCCATTCAAAACGTGAACGAAGTCTGTCCTCAAGAGTTGGTATTTCACTTGGGGGATTATCACTTGAAACAATTATCTGTTTGTTTGCTTCGTGCAGAGCGTTGAATGTATGAAAAAATTCTTCCTGAGTACTTTCTTTTCCTGCAATAAATTGTATATCGTCAACAAGGAGAACATCAGCTTTTCTGTAGGTATTTCTGAATTCTTCATTTGTACCGTCTTTAATAGAATTAATAAGGTCATTTGTAAATTTTTCGCTGGTTACGTACAATACATAAGCATCTGGATTGTTTTCAAGTATGTAATGACCGATGGCATTCATTAAATGTGTTTTTCCAAGACCTACTCCGCCATATAAAAATAAAGGATTATAAGTGGTTGACGGTGCTTCTGCCACAGCTAATGAAGCCGCATGGGCAAACCTGTTGCTGTTTCCTATAATAAAATTATCAAATCTATACTTAGGGTTTAACTTTCCTCTGTTACTGTTGGAGTCATATTCGGTGCTGTTTTTTAAATTATTTTTTTTTGTTCTTTCTTTTTCAATATTTTCTCCAGGTACTGTAAAAATAAGGTCAGTATCTTTTTTTAAAACATAGCTAAATGCATTTTTAAGAAAATTATAATGTCGTTTTTTAAGAGTGTTTTTCAAAAATTCGTCTGCTGTTTCCAAATAAATGGTATTATTTTTATAAGCAACTATTTTAAGAGGCTTGAACCACGTGTTGAAGCTGACCTGATTTGTATCTTCCCTAACTATTTCAAGTACTTCATTCCATAATTCTTCGAAATTCATAACATCCTCCGTTTATTGATAAATAAATTAACATTTTGTTAATAGATCTCCATGTTTTTTTAAAATATTAAGTTATTAACTGATTGTTAATAAAACATGTAACAATTGATAAATTTGATTAATCAATATTTTTAAAGGATTATTAACAAGTTGTCCATGGATTAATCAAATAAAAAAGTTATCCACAGACATATAACATAGTAACATTTTTTATCCACAATTTCAATTTTAATTTTAAATTTATAAAAAATAATTGCAATATTTAATAGAATGTAGTATATTACAATAGCATGGAAACTTATAATTCAATTGCAGTCGTCATATGATGATTTTTGTAATAATTAGATATTCATTATTGACATAGGAATTTAGAAATATTATAATTTAAAAATGTGAAAATTAAGATATTGATATATATATCTGCAATACAAGGAGGTGTTTTTAATGAAAAGGACTTATCAGCCAAAAAGAAGGCAGAGAAGCAGGGAACATGGATTTTTAAAAAGAATGAGTACAAAATCAGGAAGAAATATTTTAAAGAGAAGAAGGGCAAAAGGTAGGAAAAAGTTGTCAGCATAAGGCCGCATTTGTGGCCTTTTATTCAAATTAAAAGCATAACCTGAGGAAATATAATGATAATAATTAAAAGTAATAGTGAATATAGGTCGGTTTATAATTGCAATAATTCAATTTCTGATTATAATCTTGTTTTATTTGTAAAAAAAAACAGATTAGGATATAACAGGTTTGGTTTTACAGCTGCAAAAAAAATGAAAAAAGCTGTGTCAAGAAATGTCATAAGAAGAAGACTCAAAGAAATAGTCAGATTAAATGAGTATAATTTTAAGGAAGGTTACGATATTGTCATTATGGCCAGAGTTAATGCAGAAAGGTCCAATTACAAAGGTCTTGAAAAGTCATTTAATAAATTAATGAAGAATAAAAAATTATTGAAAGGTGATTTGAAATAAGCAGGCTGTTTATTTTATTAATACGAATTTATCAGAAGTTTTCTTCAAGTTTCGGAATTAGGCATTGTAGATTCTATCCAACTTGTTCGCAATATTTTATCGAAGCATTACAAAAATACGGTTTCTTTAAAGGTTCGTATTTAGGTATCCGAAGAATACTTAAATGTAATCCCTTCAACCCCGGAGGGTATGACCCTTTGAAATAATACGGAGGATAATAATGAATTTAGATTTTATAGCAAAACCTATGGGTATGCTTGTTAAACTGTTATATAATATGGTGTCAACATTGGATACTGAATATATTTCTGCATACGCGATTGCAATAATATTGTCAACAATAATATTTAAGTTGATAATGATGCCATTTACTTTAAAGCAATCAAAATCAATGAAAAAATTACAGGATTTAAATCCAAAAATGCAGGAACTTCAAAAGAAATATAGCAAAGACCCTCAAACATTGCAAAGAAAGCAGATGGAATTATATAAAGAAGCCAACTACAGCCCATTTAGCGGATGCTTGCCTATGTTGTTACAATTTCCAATACTTATATCATTTTTTTATGTAATTCAACAGCCTGTTAAATACGTTTTTCAAGATCAAGTATTTTTTGATTCCATGAATAAAACTTTTTTATGGATTAAAGATCTTGGTTTTACAGAAAATCATATATTTGTTGCGGAGGATCTTGCTAAGGGTGTAAATGAAGCTATGATAAATGTAGTAAATGGTCTTTCTATGGGAGGAGTATCTCTTCCTTTTATAGGATCTGCATTTCCTATATTGGCTGCAATTTCTGCATTTACAACATATTTGACAAGCAAAATGACATCTGCTTCACAGCCGTCAATGGGTGAGCAACAGGAAGCAACTCAAAAATCAATGAATATGATGATGCCTTTGATGATATTTATATTTGGTATTCAATTCCCGGCAGGATTAGGGTTATATTGGGTCATTTCTAATATATTTCAATTATTGCAACAATATATTATAATGAATTCGTCCAAAAATTCTAAGGAGGAATTAAAATAGATGAAAGATGTAACTATTGAAAGAGCTACTGTTGACGAAGCCGTTAAAGCAGCATTGGAAGAACTAAAAGTGGAGAAAGAAGAAGTGACGGTTGATGTAATTAGTGAGCCGTCCAAAGGTTTGTTTGGATTAATCGGAAATAAAAATGCAAAAGTTAAGGTAACGGTTACAAATGGTCCGGAAGAAAAAACAAAAGAATTTTTTGAAATTTTGCTAAAAAAGATGGATATAGATGCTGAATATGAAGTGGATTTTTCTGACGGCGTGTTAAAGGTTGATATAGTTAAAATTTGTGAAGACGATAAGGGAATAATCATAGGAAAAAGAGGCAGGAATTTAGATGAAATTCAATTTCTATTGAACTTGATAGTAAACAAAGGAAGAGAGAATTACGTAAGAGTAATTTTTAATGTTGAAGACTACAGGGCAAGGAGAGAGGAAACATTAAAAAAGCTTGCAAAGAAAATGGCTGATAAATGCAGGTATTATAGGCATAAAATTAGACTTGAGCCTATGAATCCCTATGAAAGAAGAATTATACATTCTGCTTTGCAGGAAGAAAATGATATTATGACATATTCTGAAGGTGAGGAACCGTATAGAAAGGTTGTAATAGATTTAAAATAATATTGAAAATAATGCTGTAGGTTATAACCCGGAAAACCGGGTTATATTTTTTAAAATAATAAATAGAGCATATAATTTAAAACTCTGTAAATTGCTATGTACATTTAATAAAAATTAATGTAGAATATATATGATTAGAAAGTAGCGGTGGTAAGATGAGTACTGAAACAATAGCTGCAATTGCTACTCTTTTAGGCAATGCAGGTATTAATATAGTAAGAATAAGCGGTGATAATTCGCTAAATATTGCTAAGAAAATATTTGTAAAGAAAAACAAACAAGAAGTAGATTATTTAAAGCCAAGGTACCTTCATTATGGTTATATTGTAGATGAAGATGGTAAAATAATTGATGAAGTACTGCTGTCATATATGAAGAAGCCAAATACTTATACAAGAGAAGATGTTATCGAAATTAACTGTCATGGAGGCATAATTTCTGCTAGAAAGATATTAGAAATGGTTTTAAATCACGGCTGCCGGCTGGCAGAAAGAGGTGAATTTACAAAAAGGGCGTTTATTAATGGAAGAATTGATTTGACTCAAGCAGAAGCAGTTATGGACATAATAAGTTCTAAGACCGATTCAAGTTATGAAATTTCTATGAATCACTTGGAAGGAAAGCTATCTGAAGAAATAAATGGAATGATAAGTGAAATAACAAAAATTCTTGCGAATATAGAAGTAAATATAGATTTCCCTGAATACGACGAAGAGAAAGTAACCATAAGTCAGGTTGAAAAAATAAGTAAAAAAATGATAAAAAAAATAGATAAATTAATTAAGACTGAAAATACAGGAAAAATATTTAAAGAGGGCATTAAGACCGTAATTTTAGGTAAACCTAACGTAGGGAAATCTTCTTTCATGAATTTTATTTTAAATGAAAATCGTGCTATAGTTACTGAAGTTCCAGGCACTACAAGAGATACCATAGAAGAATATGTTAATGTTAAAGGAGTTCCTCTGAAAATAACAGATACTGCCGGTATAAGGGAAACGGGAGATAAAGTAGAAAAAATCGGAGTTGAAAAAGCCCTTCAAAAAGTAAATGAAGCTGATTTGGTTATAATGATTTTTGATACGTCAAGGAATCTTGAAGATAACGATATAAAAATATTGAATTATATTAAAGATAAAAAAGTTCTTTATGTAAGGAATAAAATAGATTTAAAAAACAAGTTAGATTTAAGTAACTATAAAAATATTGAAAAGAAAGCTATAAATGTTTCAGTGTTAAAAAATCAAGGATTAGATGAAATAATAGATGAAATAAGCAGTATGTTTTTTGAAGGCACAATTAATGTAAGTGACGAGCTTATAATAAATAACGTACGACACAAGGAATTGTTGAAAAGTACTAAAGACAGTTTGAATGAAGTGTTGAATTCTATTAAAAACAATATGACCGTGGATCTTGTCGAAATTGATCTGAAACAGGCGGCACAGTATTTAGGTCTTATTGTGGGAAAGTCTGTAAGTGATGATTTGATTGATAGAATATTTAATGATTTTTGTATAGGCAAGTAGAAATAGAAAGAGGAATGAAATGGAAGAAAAAGTGAGAGATTTTCTTGCTGAAAGTATTGATGTGGTAGTAATCGGAGCCGGACATGCCGGATGTGAAGCTGCTCTTGCCTCAGCACGTTTGGGAATGAAGACCATAGTTATTACAATGAGCCTTGACTCAATAGCAATGATGCCGTGCAATCCTCATATTGGCGGTACGGCAAAAGGGCACTTAGTAAGGGAAATAGATGCACTTGGCGGAGAAATGGCTTTAATTATAGATAAGACTATGATACAATGTAAGATGTTAAATCGCTCCAAAGGGCCTGCAGTACATTCATTAAGAGCACAAGCTGACAAAAATAAATATCACACTGAAATGAAAAAGGCCTTGGAAGATCAGGAAAACCTGGAAATAATTCAGTCTGAAGTTACATGTCTTGAAGTGAAAGATGACAAGAGGTTTAATGTATATACAAAACATGGCGCATACTATAACGCCAAAGCAGTAATAGTGACCACAGGAACATATCTTAAGGGAAGGGTATATATAGGAGAATTGAATTATTCGTCAGGTCCAAACGGTTTGGCTCCTTCCAACGTGTTTTCTCAGTCATTGTTGAATTTTGGAATTGAACTAAGGAAATTTAAAACGGGTACTCCGGCAAGAATACATTCTGATTCGATTAATTATGAAGAAATGATACTTCAACCAGGAGATGAAGAAGTAATTCCGTTTTCGTTTATGAACGATAAAATAAATATTGATCAAGTTCCTTGTTATATAACGTATACAACTGAAAAAACACATTCTATAATAAGAAAAAACTTGGATAGGTCACCTTTGTACGAAGGAGTTATTAAAAGTGTTGGACCCAGATATTGTCCTTCAATTGAAGATAAGGTAGTAAAGTTTCCTGATAAGGAAAAACATCAGCTTTTCGTTGAACCGGAAGGATTGGATACAAAAGAAATGTATATTCAGGGTATGTCCTCCTCATTGCCATACGAGGTGCAGATTCCAATGTATAGATCAATGATAGGCTTGGAAAATGCACAGATAATGAGACCGGCTTATGCTATTGAATATGATTGTATAGATCCGACACAACTAAAATCGAATTTAGAATTAAGGACGATTAAAAATTTATTTTTTGCAGGGCAAGTAAATGGAAGCTCTGGATATGAAGAAGCTGCGGCTCAAGGATTAATTGCGGGAATAAATGCAGCAATGAACTTAAAAAACAGAGAGCCTTTAATTTTAGACCGTTCTGAAGCATATATAGGAGTTTTAATAGATGACTTGGTAACGAAGGGAATCAATGAGCCATATCGAATGATGACATCAAGGGCTGAATATAGGCTGCTTTTACGACAAGATAATGCAGATGAGAGGCTTACCGAAAAAGGCTATAGAGTAGGTCTTGTAACAGAGGAACGTTATCAGAGATTTATAAATAAAAAACGAAAAATAAAAAATGAAATAAAAAGAATTAAAAATATAAAAATTACTCCCAAAAAAGAAGTGAATGAAACATTGGAAAACATAGGAAGTTCACCATTAAAAATGCCAATGAGTTTTTATGAACTTATGAAAAGAGTGGAGTTAAATTATGACAATATGGTGTTTTTTGATAAAGATAGACCTGAGTTGGAGAAAAAAATAAAGGATTATGTGGAGACAGTCATAAAATACGAAGGCTATATTTCAAAGCAGGTAAAACAGGTGGAACAGTTTAAAAAGCTCGAAAACAAAAGAATTCCGAAAGATATTGACTATAATGATGTTGGGAGCTTGAGGCTAGAAGCTAGGCAGAAGCTTAACAAGATAAGACCGAGTTCATTAGGGCAGGCTTCAAGAATATCCGGCGTTTCACCTTCAGATATAAACGTGCTTTTAATTTATTTAATGACTTATAATAATAATTAAATAATCAATAATTAAAGCAATAGAAAAATTAAATGGAGAATACCTTGATAAAAACTTTAGAAGAGGGATTTAAACAGTTGAATATACCTTATAGCTCTGAAATAGAAAATAAATTTGTCAAATATAGGGACCTTTTAAAAGAATGGAATAAAAAAATAAATATAACAGCTATTAAGGATGACGAAGAAATTTATATTAAGCATTTTCTGGACAGTATTTTACTTTTAAATGAATCTGCAATTAAAGAAAAAAAGACTATAATTGATGTAGGTACAGGAGGAGGCTTTCCCGGATATCCATTAAAAATTGTAAATGATAATTATGAACTTACTCTTTTAGATAGCCTTAGGAAAAGAATTGATTTTTTAGCTGAAGTAAAAAAAGAACTTAAATTTCAAAACACTGAACTTATTCACGGCAGAGCTGAGGATTTGGGACAAAATAAAAATTACAGAGAAAAGTTTGACATTTGTGTATCAAGAGCTGTAGCGCCCATGAATGTGTTATGTGAATATTGTCTTCCATTTGTTAGGGTTGATGGATATTTTGCGGCATATAAAAGTTATGATATTTCCCGGGAAATGTTAGAGTCTGAAAGTGCAATTAAAAAACTTGGAGGTAAAATTAAAGAGGTAAAAGAGATATATCTGCCGAGGGCAGATATTTTGAGAAAAATAGTTATAATTGAAAAATGTCATCCGACAAATAAAAAATATCCCAGAAGAGCTGGAAAACCAAGCAAAGAACCATTGATGTAAGGGGGAGAATTTCTTGATAAGCGATATAGTCAATATAGACGTTAACAAAATAATTCCTAATAAAAATCAGCCAAGAAAAATTTTTGATATTAAATCACTGGAAGAGTTAAGTCAATCTATAAAGAATTATGGTGTTATACAGCCTATAACTGTAAGAAAAATTTATGATGATATCTATGAAATCATAGCAGGAGAAAGGCGTTTTAAAGCAGTAAAATTGCTTAATATGGAAACAATTCCGGCTGTTGTAATTGAGGTAAAGGATGAAGAATCTGCTGCTATGGCTTTAATTGAAAATCTGCAGAGAGAAGATTTGGATTTTATAGAAGAGGCAATGGCATATGAGAGGCTTATTGAGGATTTTGACTTAAATCAGACACGCCTGGCAGAAAAGCTTGGTAAATCTCAATCGACCATAGCAAATAAAATGAGAATCTTAAAGCTTCCTGATTCGGTGAAACAAAGGTTGAGAGAAAGCAAATTAAGTGAGCGTCACGCTAGAGCTCTTTTAAAGATAGAAGACGAAGAACTTCTTTTAAATGTTGTTGATAGGGTAATAAATAAAAATTTAAATGTAAGCGAGACGGAAAAGCTTGTAAATTCCATAGTTGGCGGTATTAATAAAAAGAAAAAGAAGGACAAGCAATATGTAAGAAATTTTATAAATTATAAAATATATATTAATACTATAAAGAATGCATATAAAGAAATTGTTAAAACAGGAATAGATGCTAAATTTGAACAAGATGAATCCGATGAATTTATAGAAATTAAAGTTAAAATTCCCAAGAAAAGCATTTAGAGGGTGATGAGTTGTCTAAGATAATAAGTATATTCAATCAAAAAGGCGGTGTAGGAAAAACTACTACAAACGTAAATCTTTGTGCAGCGTTAGCTATAAAAGGGAAAAAAGTATTGAGCATTGATATGGATCCTCAGGGAAATTCAACTAGCGGTTTGGGGTTGAACAAAAATAATCTGGAGAATACAATATATGACGTATTAATTGATGAAATGGACATAAACAAAGCAATATATACTACTGAAATAAAAAATTTTAATTTGATTCCCGCAAATATACAACTTGCCGGAGCTGAAATAGAGCTTACAAAAACTCAGTACAGAGAAAAAACCTTAAAAGAAAGAATAAACTTAATTGATATGGATTATAATTTTATAATTATAGATTGCCCGCCATCCTTAGGTTTATTGTCTTTAAATGCACTTACAGCATCAAATTCAGTATTAATTCCAATTCAATGTGAATATTATTCACTGGAAGGGGTTGGGCAACTCATAGATACAATTAAATTAGTAAAAAAGAATTTAAATCCTAAACTGGAAGTTGAAGGAGTTATACTTAATATGTTCGATGGTAGGACAAATTTATCTATTCAGGTTGTTGAAGAAATAAAAAAATATTTTAAGGATAAGGTATATAGAACTGTAATTCCAAGAAGTGTTAGGTTAGCTGAAGCTCCGAGTTTCGGACAGCCTATTATGCTCTATGATAATAAATCAAAAGGAAGTACAGCATATACTAAGCTGGCGGGAGAAATAATAAAAAACAATTAGGAGGATATAAATGGCAAAAAGGAGAGCATTGGGCAGGGGCTTGTCAGCATTAATACCAGATGAGCTGGAAAATGAAGACGGTCAAAGGATAGAAGAAATAGATACAAATCTAATATGCCCAAATCCAAATCAGCCCCGCAGAACATTTGAGCAGGATAAACTTGATGAACTGACGGAATCCATTAAAAAGCACGGAGTTATCCAACCTATAATTGTCAGAAAAAATAAAGATTTTTATATCATTATAGCAGGCGAAAGAAGATGGAGAGCATGCAAAAATGCTAGTATTAAAAAAATACCTTGCATAGTGAGAGATATTGAAAGTAAAAATGCTTCCGAGATAGCCTTGATAGAAAATATCCAAAGAGAAGATTTAAACCCTATAGACGAGGCAAATGCATACGAATTTATAATGGAAAGATATGGGGTAACACAAGAAGAAGTTTCAAATATTGTGGGGAAATCAAGAGTTTATGTTACTAATATAATGAGGCTTTCCAGTTTAGATGAATATGTAAAAAATAAAATAATATCAAATGAAATCTCAGCTGGTCATGGAAGAGCATTGATAAGTCTGCCGTCAGATAAACAGATAGAGATGGCTGATAAAATCATAAAAGAAAATTTAAGTGTAAGAGATATTGAAAAACTTGTACGGAATTCTAAAGAAAGAAAAAAAAGAAAGACTACGGAAAAGGATAAATATTTAACTTATGTAGAAGAACTTTTGACTGAAAAATTTTCGTCAAAGGTGAGTATAAAAAGAAATAAAAATAAAGGGAAAATAGAAATTGAATATACTAATACGGATGATTTAAATAGAATTTTGGATTTGTTGAAATTAGATGAATAATAAATTTATATTACAAGCTTTATGCTTTATGATAAAACCGGAGAGTTAGTTATCCGGTTATTTTAATTTAATATAAATTATTTTTAAAAATAGTAATAAGTAATATATAGGATAGATAATACTTTTGGTATAAAATAGTGTTGTTCCTTAGTGGAATTATGGTATAATAAGTATTCAGATGAAATATAACTTAAGCTTTTTTTGATATGTATTTATTATATGGTGGAGTAAGCTGATAAGCGGCACGCTTGATAAAATGCCAATGTGTTAAAGGCAGGTGATGAAAATGATGCTTATAAAAAACGGGAGAGTAATAGATCCCATGTCGCGAAAAAATGAAGTTTGCAATATATTAATTGATGAAGATATTATTGCAAAAATTGGCAGTAATATTGATGACGGCGGAGTTGATGAAATTATAGATGCAGGAGGAAAAATAGTTTCTCCGGGATTAATTGATGTACATGTACATTTAAGGGATCCTGGCTTAACGTATAAAGAAGATTTTTTAACAGGATCGAAGGCAGCGGCGAGAGGAGGCTTCACTACTGTGGTTTGTATGGCAAATACGAATCCTCCCGTTGATAATGTAGCTATTATGGAGTATGTTTTGAATGAGGCAAAAAAAGTCAAGATAAATGTACTTCAAACAGCAGCAGTAACGGTTGGATTATCAGGAACAAAGCTTACAGATATGAAAACGTTAGAAGGAATGGGCGCTGTTGGATTTACTGATGATGGTTTTGCCATAACAGATTCGAGAGTAGTTTTTGAAGCTATGGAGATGGCAAAAAAGCTTGATGTTCCTATAAGCCTTCATGAAGAAGATCCGGCATTTATTGTTAATCCGGGTATTAATGAAGGCAAAATTTCAAAAAAACTGAGTATACAAGGTGCTCACCATGTTGCGGAAGATATTATGGTTGCCAGGGACTGTATTATGGCTTTAGAAACAGGAGCAAAGGTAAACATACAGCATGTAAGTTCAAGTGCTGCAGTTGATATAATCAAATATGCCAAGTCAAAGGGTACAGATGTTTTTGCTGAAGCATCACCACATCATTTTACACTAACGGAGAAAGATGTACTTAAGTATAGATCAAATGCAAAAATGAATCCCCCTTTAAGGACGGAAGAAGATAGAATGAAAATAATTCAAGGACTGAAGGACGGTACTATAGATATAATTGCTACAGATCATGCTCCTCATAGCGAAGAAGAAAAAAACTTTAATTTTTTAAAAGCTCCAAGCGGAATTATAGGTTTGGAAACCGCACTAGCTTTAGGAATAACAATTTTAGTTAAAAATAATTATTTAACTCTTTCAGAATTATTGGAAAAAATGACTATTAATCCGGCAAAACTTTATAATTTAAGTTCAGGCAGGATATATGAAGGTGCAAAAGCAGATTTAACGATATTTGATCCGGAAGAAAAGTGGATAATAGATAATTTTTGTTCTAAATCAAAAAATTCTCCATTTATAGGATGGGAGCTTCAGGGTAAAGTTAAATATACAATATGCAGAGGGAAAATTGTGTATAAGAATTAATGATTATCAAACGTCAAGTCGCAGACATATAATAGATAAAAATATAATAGCAGGTGATATAATGATTTATTTAGATAATGCTGCAACAACCTTCCCGAAACCAAAAACAGTGTATCAGGAAGTTATGAGGGCAATGACCGAATATGGTGCAAATCCTGGAAGAGGCAGTCATTCCATGGCGGTTGAAGGTGCAAGAATAATATATGAGACAAGAGAATTAATGGCAAAGTTGTTTAACCTCGACGATCCAATGAAAGTAATATTTACATTTAATGCTACAGACGGATTAAATCAAGGAATTAAGGGAGTACTGGATCCCGGCGATCATGTTATAACAACAACTATGGAACATAATTCTGTATTGCGTCCTATTAAGGAATTAGAAAAATACGGAATCGAAAATACAATTGTTCAGTGTGAATCCGACGGAAGTATAAGTGTTGATGATATAGAATCTGCCATAAAAAGCAGTACAAAACTAATAGTAACAACACATGTTTCAAATTTGACAGGTACGATAATGCCAATAGGAGAAATTGGGCAGATGTGCAAAAGGAGGGGAATTTTATATTTGGTGGATGCTGCTCAAAGTGCTGGAGTTTTGGACATAGACGTGAAAAGAGATAATATAGATTTACTTGCCGTGCCAGGTCACAAAGGTTTACTTGGTCCTCAGGGGACAGGTGCTCTTTTAATAAACTGCGATGCAGAAATAAAACATTTGAAAGAAGGAGGAACCGGCAGTGAATCCAGCAGTATGATACAGCCTAATTTTTATCCTGATAAATTGGAAGCAGGTACTCATAATCTTCCGGGGATAGCAGGGCTGAATGCAGGATTAAAGTACATTTTAAACAAGGGCACAAAATCAATTTATAGCCACGAAAAAATGATTCTCGATATATTCATCAATGGAATAAGAGAAAACGGCAGAATCAATATATACGGCCCAGAGGATATAAACAACAGATGTGGTGTTGTTCCGATCAATATAGAAGATATTGATTCTTCAGAAGTTGCATACAGCTTAGACGATAAATATGGAATAGCCGTAAGGCCGGGTCTTCATTGTGCTCCATTAGCCCATAAAACCATAGGAACAGAAAAAATTGGTGCTGTAAGATTTAGTGTTGGACCTTTTAATAATAAATCAGATATAATGACAGCTATTAAAGCATTAAATGAGATATCCAAAAATTAGCAGATGAAAAAAATTTTTGTAGATTTTTTTCTATTTTTATTTAATATAAATACTATACTGACACCAAATTTTTGATTTGATGTCAGTATTTTATATTTTTAATTTTTTAGTGCAATTTTTTAATATATTTGATATAATGTTTAGGAAAAGCAACAGGATAGAAAAATGAAAAAAAAGCTGATTATATTTATTTTATTTCTTTTGGCAGCAATAGGTGTGATAATATTTTTTATTTATGGGAAAGAATTTTTAAAATTATCTGAAGAAAAGAAAGTTTATAGTTTAGGAAATGTACAGTCAACAAAAATAGACACTCTTGACGAATTTAAATTTTTTAATGATGGGATAATAACATATAACAATCAGAAAATTATATTTCTTAATTACAGCAATCAGATTTTATGGGAAAATGATGATACAAAGACTTCAAAGCAAGTATTTCTAAGTGATAAGTATGTATTTAGGGACGTAGGAGATAAGATACAAGCCTTTGATAAGAATGGCAGGAAGTTTATATTAGCTGAAATTAAGGGAAATATTTTAAATGTTTCACGTGAAAACGACAAAGCTTATGTAGTTGTAAAAAGTAACGAAGAAAAGAATTCGTTGTATATTGTAGATGAAAACAATAAAATAATTGACAATAAAGTTTTTAAAGACAATATAACAAGTGTGTCAATTAGTGATAAATCAGAAGGATATTCTCTTACAACTTTGAGATTAGAGAATCAAACAGTGGTAAACACCGTATATTTTAATTTGTTGGACGATATTGAGTTATGGAATATTTGGATAGAAAATGAGATATTAATAAAAGACCAAATAGTAAATAATAATGTAATTTTAATTGGTACGAAAAATATTTATTATTTCAATACAAACGGCAAACTTATGTGGAAAAATGGTGTTTATAATAAAATTCTGGATTATAACATAAATAAAGAAAAAGAAAGAATTTATATTCTTTACGATAAAGAAAAAAATGCAGAGTTAATTTCGTATGACTTTGAAGGAAAAGTTAAAGGTGTTGTAGAAGTGCCGAAAAATCTAAAGAATATAAAGATTTATTCTAATAAAATTTTTGTATATAGTGAAGAAAGCTTATATCTTGTACATAAAGAAAAAACAGATAAAATATACGAAGATTTGGAAGGTGGTATTTCGGATTTTATTGTAGAAGATAATTACATTCATATTATATCTAAAAATAAATTAGTAAGCGGTGAGATAAAATAAAAAAAAGCAATGGATAAAAGGAGGATCATCAGATGAATTATATTGATATTCTGATTATTATTTTCATAGTCTATTCATGTTTGCAAGGCTATAAAAGGGGATTTATAAAGACATTTTTTGATACGTTGGGGGCTGTAATTGCTTTTTTCCTGAGTCGTGAGTTTTATTATCCGGTGGAAGATTTTTTAATGAATAATACGAAATTATTTATAAAGGTACATGAATTTTTTGAAAGTAATGTATCAGAAAGAATAGTTGAAACATTTGATGAATCCTTGCATATTCCTGCAGAATTAAAAAATATTCTTGGAAACATTATTAATACAGGCAATACAGCTCAAGCTGATACATTTTCGGTATTTGTTGATAATATAAGTATAATATTAATAAGATCTATAAGTTTTATAATTACATTTCTTGTTGTGTATGCACTTTTGGTATTACTTTCAAATTTTATTGATATAATATTTAAACTACCTATTTTGAATCTTACAAATAGATTGATTGGAGCGGCAACCGGTATTTTAAAAGGTGTTTTTATTTTATATATTATTTTTGCTTTAGCATCGCCGCTGATAGGTTTTATGCAGGATAGCAAATTTGTTCAAAATATTTTGAATTCAGAATCAAGTAACATTTTTTATGAAAACAATTTAATATTAAATTACCTTTCAAATAAAGGGTTTTATAAAAACTAGGAGGAAAAAGAAAAATGAGAATTGTTGATGCAAGAAAAAAGGCATGCCCTCAGCCTGTTATTATGACTAAAAAAGAAGTGGATGCCGGGGAAATAGAAATAACAGTTATTGTGGACAATGAAACTGCTAAAGAAAATGTTCTAAAATTTGGGAACAAACTTCATTTTAATACAGGGGCCGAAGAAAAAGCCGATGGGATATACATTCACCTAAAAAAAACAGGAGCCAGTTCATGTGAAACTGCAACAAATGAGGCTGCAAAAGATAGTATAAATAAAATAAAACAAAAAAAGGGGTTTGTTATCAGTACTGATAAATTAGGAAAGGGTTCTGATGATTTAGGAAAAATTCTTATGAAAAGTTTTCTGTATTCTTTATCTGAAATAAAACCTTACCCAAATTTTCTTATATTTTTGAATTCAGGAGTTAAGCTTACTACGACCGGCTCAGAATCTTTAGATGATTTAAGAAAGATAGAAAAAGCCGGAGTAAAAATTGTTTCATGTGGAACATGTCTTGATTTCTTTGAAATTAAGGACAAATTGGAGGTGGGCAAGGTTACTAATATGTATGATATAGTAGAAACCATAGCAGAATCTGACAATGCGGTAATGATATAATAAATACGCTAAGGAGTGTAGGTTATGCCGATGCAATTAAATGTGGGTGATATAGTAAGATTAAAAAAGAAACATCCTTGTGGAGGACATGAGTGGGAAATACTTCGTGTAGGCGCGGATTTTAGAATAAAATGTATTACATGTCAGAGGCAGGTATGGCTGCCTAGGCGTGAAATAGAAAGAAGAATAACAAAAATTGTAAGTCATGCCGAATCTGATCAAAACAAGACAGAAGATGAGAAATGACTAAAATAATTAAAATAATAGTTGACATATTAAATAAAATATTGTAAAATGACACAAAAGTGAATAACCTTTAATCTGGCACAGAGAGGCTGGGAAGGAAAAATTGTATAAGTATATTGTTTAGAGGTCTTCCTGTGCATGGAAGACTTTATTATTGCTTTAAATTAGTCCTGAGAGGCTAAAAAGGAGGAAATAAATATGTTAAAAGGCAGAAGTTTAATTGAAACAGTAGATCTATCTCTTGAGGAGCTGGATGAAATATTAAATTTATCTGATAAAATAAAAGCAAATCCAGCTGATTATACAAATGTATGCAAAGGAAGGATACTTGCTACACTGTTTTATGAACCGAGTACAAGGACACGTTTAAGCTTTGAAGCTGCAATGTTAAGGCTTGGTGGCAATGTAATGGGTTTTTCTTCAGCAAATTCAAGTTCGGTTGCAAAGGGAGAAAGTGTTGCCGATACTATAAGGACTGTTGCCTGCTATGCGGACATAGCAGCAATGAGGCATCCCAAAGAAGGAGCTCCAATGATTGCTTCAATGAATACAGATATGCCTGTTATAAATGCAGGTGACGGAGGCCATCAGCATCCTACACAGACGTTGACGGATTTATTTACTATAAGGTCAATCAAAGGAAGATTAAATAATTTTACAATAGGTTTTTGTGGAGATTTGAAATTTGGCAGAACAGTTCATTCATTAATAAAAACACTGTCAAGATATGAAAATATAAAATTTGTACTGGTATCTCCTCAGGAACTTAAACTTCCCGATTATATTAGAGAGGAAGTACTAGTTAAAAAAAATTTGGAATTTATAGAAACTGAAAGACTTGAAGATGTAATAAAAGAACTTGATATAATATATATGACAAGGGTTCAAAAGGAAAGATTCTTTAATGAAGCTGATTATATAAGGCTAAAAGATAGCTATATTTTAAATGCTGAAAAATTAAAAGAAGCAAAAGAAGACATGATAATTCTTCATCCTTTGCCAAGGGTAAATGAAATATCTGTAGAAGTAGACAATGACCCAAGGGCATGCTATTTTAAACAAGCTAAATATGGCATGTATGCAAGAATGGCATTAATTATTAAATTATTGGGGGTTGAGAAATAATGTTAAAAATAGACAGTGTTGAAAAAGGATTGGTACTTGATCATATACAGGCAGGTAAGGCAATGGAATTGTATAGATATTTAAACCTAGATAAAATGGATTGCAGTGTTGCCATAATTAAGAATGCAAAAAGTAATAAAATGGGAAAAAAAGATATAATAAAGATAGAAAATAATATTAACATGGATTTAAAGGTACTTGGTTTTATAGACCCAAATATAACTATAAATATAATTGATAAAGGTGAAATAATAAAAAAAATTGCTCTCGAATTGCCTGAAGAGGTTAACAATGTAATAAAGTGTAAAAATCCAAGATGTATTACGTCAATTGAACAGGGAATTGTTCATAAATTTAAACTTGTTGACAGAAAGAAAAAAATATACCGCTGTGTATATTGTGACACAGCATATGAGCATAACTAAGAACGGCTGATGATATCATCAGCTATTTGTATATTGGAGGGAATATGATTGTTGATGAATTGTACGACCACGTTGTGGAAAAGGGACATGTTTGTGTAGGACTTGATACAGATTACAGCTATCTTCCGATAGATTTTGCCGAAAAATTTTCATCTAAGGAAGAAGCTATATTTAATTTTAACAAAGAGATAATTGATGCAACATATGATGTAGCGGCATGTTACAAAATTCAGATAGCGTATTATGAGGCTTTCGGTATAGGGGGGATGAAGGCATATTCAGATACCCTTAAATATATTAAAAAGAAGGACCAAATTTCAATTGCAGATATAAAAAGAGGAGATATTTCAAAAACAGCACAAATGTATGCTCGTGGTCACTTTACAGGAGATTTTGAGGCGGATTTTGTTACACTTAATCCATATATGGGTATAAGTGACAGTATAGAACCATTTATGAAATACATTGAGGAAAACAACAAAGGGATATTTATTTTAGTTAGAACTTCAAATAAAGGATCTAAAGATTTTCAATATAAAAAAAATAAGGATGGAGTGCCTTTATACGAAACAGTTGCTGAAAAAATACAGCAGCTAGCTGAAAAAAAATTAGGTAAATGCGGCTTCAGCTCTGTTGGAGCAGTTGTGGGTGCCGTTAACAATGATAATAGCAGGTTGCTCAGGAAAAAATTAAAGTCTGCATTCCTGTTGATACCGGGCTATGGTGCTCAAGGAGGAAAAGCAGAGGACATTGCAGCGTATTTGATTAATGGTAACGGTGCAGTAGTTAATTCTTCAAGGGGTATACTGCTGGCTTATAAAGATAAAAAGAACGGGGACAAAAATTTTGGATTGTGTGCACGTGAGCAGTCAATATTTATGAAAGAAAGCATAAGGTCATGCATTTGGAGGTCCAATGAAAGTTTTAAAGAGTAAAATAGTATTTAATCAGTGCAGGGTAAATAATATTTATGAACTAAAGGTTGATTTTTCCGGGAATATTATTCCGGGACAGTTTTTTATGATTAAGCCTTTAGATAATTCTTTTTTACTGCCTCGTCCACTGAGTGTAAATGATGTAAACGGAAAAAAAACAACTTTTTTGTATAGGGCTGAAGGCATTGGAACGACTAAAATAAGCAAAATGAAAGCAGGGGACGAATTACAGTTGTTCGGACCTTTAGGCAACGGATTTGATATTAATAAACTACATGGCAGAACAGCGGTTGTTGGAGGAGGTATTGGAATTGCCCCTCTTCTGTATTTAACAAAATTACTTGGTAAAAACGTAGATGCATATTTGGGTTTTAAGGATATTACTTACAATGTATGTGAATTTGAAAAATATGCAGGAAACACAATAGTAGTCACTGAAAATGGAAGCACCGGTAAGAAAGGATTTGTGACTAATTATGTGGAATATGGCAGATATGATGCAATTGTTGGATGTGGACCTGAAATTATGATGACTAAAATAATTTATGAATGCATGAAAAGGAATATAAAATGCTATGTATCCCTTGAAAGGAGAATGGCATGTGGAATTGGTGCATGCCTGGGATGTTCAGTTATGACAAGGAACGGAATTAAAAGAACGTGCAAGGACGGGCCGGTTTTTTCCGGCGACGAATTAATTTGATGGTGATAAAATGGCTGATTTAAAAACTAATGTAATGGGAATAGAGTTTAAAAATCCTATTTTGACAGCATCCGGTACATTTGGTTTCGGAGAAGAATTTTCGAAATTATATGATTTATCAGTATTAGGAGGTATATGCAGCAAAGGACTTACGCTACATGAGAGAAACGGTAATACCGGGATAAGGCTCTGGGAAACACCTATGGGATTAATTAACAGTATAGGCCTTCAAAATCCAGGGGTTGATAGTTTTATAAACCGGGAACTTCCAAGGATGAAAAACTATAACACAGTTATAATTGCAAATCTCGGAGGAAACTGTCAGGAAGATTATTTTGCTGGAATTTACAAATTAAACGATTCAGTAGTTGATTTAATAGAACTTAATATTTCATGTCCCAATATAAAGGAAGGCGGCTTATCCTTTGGTATAAAATCTTCAATAGCATATAATATGGTTTCAAAAATCAGGAAGATTTGCAAAAAACCACTGATGGTTAAACTATCTCCTAATGCAGAAAATATTTCAGAAATGGCAATAGCTTGTGAAGAGGCAGGAGCAGATGGCATATCACTTATAAATACAATTCAATCTATGGCTGTTGACATTAAGCGAAGAAAACCAGTATTTGATAATATTTATGCTGGACTGTCAGGCCCGTGTGTGAAGCCTATTGCTTTGCGTATGGTTCATGAAGCGGTAAAATCTGTTAAAATTCCCGTTTGTGGTTTAGGTGGAATAATGAGCTCTGAAGATGTTATAGAATTTATAATGGTAGGCGCGTCATTGGTTCAAATAGGTACTGCAAACTTTATAAAGCCAACTGCCGCAATGGATATTATAAATGATCTTACAAAATATATGGACAGAGAAGGAATAAAAACATTGGATGAAATAAGAGGTATAATATAAAATTAAATATTAATGTGGAGGAAATATGAGTATAGAAGTAGCTGAAATATTAAAGGAATGCGGAGCGTTGATGGAGGGACACTTTTTGTTGTCATCAGGTAGACACAGCAACATGTATTGCCAGTGTGCAAAGCTTATGCAGTATCCATCCAAAACTGAAAAGGTAATATCAGTAGTTGCAAATAAAGTTAAAAATTTAGAAATAGATGTAATAGTAGGTCCGGCAATAGGTGGTATAACAGCTGCATATGAACTTGGCAGGCAATTGGGGATTAGGACAATTTTTACAGAAAGAGAAAATAATATTATGGCTCTCCGCCGAGGTTTTAAAATAAATCCAGGAGAAAAAATATTGATTATGGAAGATGTGGTAACAACAGGTAAATCTTCCATTGAAACAGCAAATGCCTTAGAATATTTCGGCGGTAATGTAATAGGTATAGGCTGTATAGTAGACAGAAATGTAAGTAAAATACAACTACCTGTTTACAGTGCTTCAGAATTAAAGTTTGAAACATATGATCCTGATGTTTGTCCTTTGTGCATGAACGGATCAAAGCCTGTTAAGCCAGGAAGCAGAAAGTTTTAACAATAAATAGTGTTGCAACAAGCTTATTATGATACTTGTATTTCCGAGGAAATAGAATATGAGTATAAATACAATCTTGACACATAAGATTTAATATTGAATGTTAAATCTTATGAGGTGATTTCTTGTTTTCTATAAAAACTAAAAATGTTTTATTAATATTGATAATTATAATGATTACAGTTTTAGCTGTTTTTACCCCGGCGGCCAATGTAATTTACACAGCGTCAAAGCCTTCATTGAGGCTCCCAATAATAATGTATCATCATGTTTTAAAAGATAGTAGAAAATTAGGGAAATATACGGTTTCCCCAAAGGAAATAGAAGGAGACATAATATATTTAAAACAACATGGCTATACAACTATCGTTATGGAAGATTTAATAAATTTTGTTTATAACGGAGGAGAACTTCCGGAAAAACCTATAATGCTTACTTTTGATGATGGATATTACAGTAATTATGTGTATGCGCTTCCTATTTTAGAAAAATATGACTGCAAGGCTGTAATTTCAATAACAGGAGATTATATAGATAAAAGTACGGAAGAAGGGGATTTAAACCCGGCATATTCTTACTTGACATGGGATTTGGTTAAAGAGCTGACTGAATCAGATTATGTGGAAATTCAGAACCACTCTTATGGAATGCATGAGATATGTGATAGAAAAGGATGTGCAATAATGAAAGGAGAAGGGTATGATGATTATTCTAAAAAAATGATTAATGATATAGGCAGGCTCCAAGAAGTTATTGAAGGGAAAACTGGGTACAGGCCTACGACTTTTACATATCCATATGGCTTTATATGCGTGGAATGTAATAAGATACTAAAAGATATGGGTTTTTTGGCTACATTGTCCTGCTACGAGGGTGTAAATATTTTAACAGGAAAAGAAGATGAATTGTATGAGCTTAAAAGGTTTAACAGACCCAGCGGAATAAACCGGGAAAAATTTTTTAATAAATTTAATAAATAAACAGTTTACAATTCGTCTAAATTGTATTAAGATAATATGTGTGCTTTAAATGCATATGCTACTGTGGCGTAGCTGGTAGCGCAACTGATTCGTAATCAGTAGGTCAGCGGTTCGAATCCGCTCAGTAGCTCCAGTAATAATAAATGAATGCGGGTGTGGCTTAGTGGTAGAGCACCGGCTTCCCAAGCCGGTTGTGTGGGTTCGATTCCCATCACCCGCTTGTAAATGTGAAAATCTAAAACAACAAATAAACTTTTTAATTTATTTTAAAAATCTGCTTACTTTTCCTGTATAATAATAGGATAGACGATGTAGTGCCCGAGTGCTTGCAATATACAAAAGATTTTTATCATATTTAGTATTATAGTTTTTATTGTTAGTACCATAAACCATTACAGAATCAAATTCTAGCCCCTTTGCTAAATAAACCGGTATAATGATTGTCCCTGTTATCTTTTGTTCACCTATGTAGTCGACAAGGTTCACATCAATTTTTCTTTTCAGACGGAAATACAGATTTGCAGCTTCTTTTCTGCTTTTGCATATTATTGCAACCGAATTATAGCCCTGTGCCTTATATTTAGCTACGTCTTCAATGATTTTTTTTTCAAGGTTTTCACTGCTTTTTTTATAAACAATCTGAGGTTCTTCTTCGCTGCGCTTAAAGTATTCTGTATCTATGTTTTTATCTAAAAATCTTTCACTGAATCGGCTTATTTCATAAGAATTTCTATAGCTTTTGTTCAGGTAAATTTTATTATATTTTCTGAAATTGAAGATAGAAATTATTTCATTATAAAGAGAAATGTCACAGTTCTTTTCAGCAGCCTGGTTTATGTCACCAACAATTGTAAATCTGGCTTCTTTAAATAAATTTTTCAGAACATAATAGTGCATTGAATAATAATCCTGGGCTTCGTCAACAACAACCTGCTTGATCCCACTTATTGAATCTGTACCTTCAGATTTGATTTTCATATACATCATTGCAATTCCATCCATATAAGGAATGTTACATGGGTCTGCTATTGATTTGTTTGTATAGTCAATAATTTTTTCAATATTATCAGGTAAAGTTAAACCCTTTGATATTTTTTTAAATACGTCTTTGCTGCTAAATAATTTTTTGTACAAATCATATGTGCTGAATTCAGTAAATTTGTGAAGCTTATTTAAAAAATCAATGGTTTCTTTGGCTGCTAACACTCTTGTAAAGGCCTTAGTTTCAAATTCATGGCGATCTAATTTATTAACCGCTTTTTCAATTTTACTTCTTCTGACAATTTTTTTATCTTTTACTTTTTCCATTATTCTGTTTTCAATAATCTTTAGTTTCTTTGCAGGTGCCATATTAATTTTTTTGTTTAAGAAGAATGTTTTTAACAGTTGGCGGTTTTCAATGACTTCATTGTTAAAATATACATCCTCAAAAGGTATTAAGTTGCGTCCGAAATATATTATAAATCTATTTATAATTTCTAAGAATACAGACGAACCTTTAAAAACATCATAAGTTCTTAAAAATGTCTTTTCTTCTTCCGTTTTTGCACATATTATATTCTCAAAGTTCTCACTTTTTGTTTTTATAGACAACTTATTGTTAAAAAGTTTCATAAAAATATTTTCAAAGGTGTATTCACTTATATTATCCTCTCCAAGTTCTGGGAGAACATTGGAAATATATTTTGAAAATAAGGTATTTGGTGAAATTACAATAACATTGTTGGCGTTTAATTTTAGATTTAATCCTTGATACAACAAAAATGCAATTCTATGGAGTGCAACCGAAGATTTTCCACTTCCTGCAACTCCCTGAACTACTAACAGGTCATTATCCAAATCACGTATTATTAAATCCTGTTGTTTTTGGATTGTTTCAACTATGGTTTTCATTTTTGGAGTCATTTTTTTTGATAATGCTTCAATAAGTATTTCGTCAACAATATTTACATTGCTGTCAAAAAAGTATTCTAATTTACCTTTTGAAATTTTATATTGCCTTTTTAGTGAAACATTTCCTTTTATGGTGCCTGATGGAGCCTTATATTCAACAGGTCCTAACTCAGAACGATAATATACACTTGATATAGGAGCACGCCAATCGTAGACTTTTATTTTATGTGTTTCGTCATCCATTAAATTAAAAAGCCCGATATATATTTTTTCAGTGTCATCAAAACCTTCTTCTGTAAAATCAATTCTTGAAAAATATGGGCTGTCAATCATTTTTTTATACTTCTCTACACGTTTTTCAAGCTCTGTATAACTGAATGTTTGAGAATTAAGAGCTGTTAAATATTGATTTAAATCTGAAAGTTTATTAAAATCAGTTGAGTAGTGAGCAGTATTTTCCCACATATCCTTTCTTGCGGCGATAAGATCGGATTTTTGCTTATCTAATTCTGTTGTTTCAACATCTAATTTAAAATTCAGTAAATCAATTATTTCCTTAAGGTAGTTTGCTTCCTCCACGTATTTGTCATTGTACTCGGTCATCTTATATCCCCTTTTATATTAATGAACTATTAATTATAAATTGAAATTTAATACTTTATTATATCATATTATACATTATATGAAAAGGAAAAAATTTCTACAACTTGTGTTGACAATTTTTCTTTTGAAATGATATATTTATATAATTAGGAGATATTAAAATGAAAGATAATTTTATTGAAGAAAACTTTAAGAAAGCTATCCATGGAATAGAAATCATTATCGCTGTTATTCTGATGATCGGAATTATTATTGGACTGACCGATTTGATTAAATACCTTTTGGAAATTCTGAAATCACCTCCAAGTGAATCCTATGATCTTTTTCAGTCCTTTCTCGGACATGCATTGTTGTTGATTGTAGGTGCAGAACTTATATCAATGATCTTATATCATTCTAATAGGGCACTTCTCGAATTGTTACTTTTTGTAATAGCCAGGAAAATGCTGATATACGCCTATACTATGACAGATCTGGTATTAGGATCGATTGCAATCACAATTGTATTTGCTACATTGAGATATTTAATTAAAAATAATAAGGAATTTTCAAAGGACACTGGAGAGAAAGATGTAAAAGTAGTTCCGGATGGAAGCAGAAACGAAAAATGGCAGTAAGTTACTGCTGTTTTAGTATAGGGCTATACGAATATCTATGAATTTTAAAAGATAATCCAAAATTTGTACTATTTATATTATTACAATTAAAGTATTTGGTGTACTATGTATATAGACGTATATAGGCGACTACTATCAGAATATTGTTTATAATTCCGACAATATATTAATAAATAAAATTTGGGATAAAATTTAAACAACAATTATAAAATGTGTTGAGGAAGAATATGTTAGATATTAGAAGAATAAGAAATAATCCGGAAGAAACGGGAAACTTATTAAAAAGAAGGAATTCTAACCTTAGTATAAAAAAAATTCTGGAATTAGATGTACAAAGAAGAAAAAAACTTGTTGAAGTAGAAAATATGAAGTCCGAACAAAACAAGATTTCCAAGCAAGTTCCCTTAATGAAAAAAGAAGGTAAGGATGTGTCTGAAATTATTTTAAAGATGAGAGAATCATCCGAAAAAACAAAGGTGCTTGAGGGTGAAATAAAGAAAGTTGATTTTAAAATAGAAAAAGAATTGCTAAGTATCCCCAATATTCCCGGAATAGATGTTCCCGAGGGGAAATCTGGTTCTGACAATGTGGAAATAAGAAAATGGGGACAACCGAGAAAGTTTGATTTTAATCCGAAGGCACACTGGGATATAGGAGTTTGGTTGGGAATATTAGATTTTGAAAGAGCAACTAAAATAACGGGGCCCAGATTTTCTGTATTTAAGGGCATAGGAGCAAGGTTGAAAAGAGCAATAACTGATTATATGCTTGACAAGCATATATTCGAACATGGCTTTACCGAAATATCTCCGCCATACATGGTTAACAGAGACAGCATGTTCGGGACAGGTCAGCTTCCCAAATTCGAAGAAGATATGTTTAGGTTAAATTACAGGGATTATTATTTAATTCCCACGGCGGAAGTACCCGTAACTAATATTTATAGGAATGAAGTTCTGGATGAGTCGAATTTGCCTGTGTATATGACTGCATATACACCGTGTTTCAGATCGGAAACCGGTTCTGCCGGAAGAGATACAAGGGGTTTAATTAGAAATCATCAGTTTGATAAAGTTGAAATGGTTATGTATTCAACACCAGAAGATTCTTATAGGCAGCTTGAAATTCTGACAGGTTTTGCTGAAGATATATTAAAGTGTTTAAGACTTCCATATAGGGTTATTGAATTGTGTACCGGAGATATAGGTTTCAGTTCTGCAAAAACATATGATTTAGAAGTATGGATGCCCAGCTACAACAGGTATGTTGAAATTTCTTCTTGTTCGAATTGTGAGGATTTTCAGGCAAGAAGGGCCAACATAAGATATAGGCCGAAGAACAAAGGCAGACTTAGATTTGTACATACGTTAAACGGTTCAGGCCTTGCAGTAGGAAGAACTTTTGCAGCAATACTGGAAAATTACCAAAATGAAGACGGCTCGGTAACGGTTCCCGAAATATTGAGGCCGTATATGGGAGGTTTAGAGAAAATAACTTTATAACAAATAATGAATTTAAAAAAGGCTGCCGTACCTGCATTTTTTAATACTGATTCGACAGCATTTTTGCTCTTTAGTTTTTAAATGGCATTTTGTGTTATATTTTTTTTGCAGCCTCCAAATAATGCCGGTGATTTATTTTTAGCCTTTCATTATCAGGTGCTAGTTTGACTGCTTTCGCGGAATAAGGGATTGATTTTTGGGGCATCCCCAGATTGTAATAAGCTAAAGCAGCAAAATCATATGGCGTGAAATCCCAGGCAAAAGATTCATTTACATATTTTAATGTTTTATTTTTAATCCTTAAAGCCTCAATTGTGCAAAACAGTAGTTCTTCCCAGTTTTTTTCATTATATGCCACAAAGGCTAATTCAATGTAAGGCTCTCTAAGATGAGGTGTTTCTCCGATTGCTTTGAAAAGCCATTTTTTTTGTTCAATTTTATTTCCAAGATTACCATATGCCCTTGCTATAAATCTCATTGATGCCGAACGTTCTTCATCCCAGTATGATATATGCAGGTATTTTAATAATGTTTCTATACACTTTTCCCATTGATTGTCAAACATGTATTCTCTCCCTAAATAATGAAGGTTTCGATCGTTATTTGGATTTTCCTTTACAGCGATTTCTAATAATGGCAAATTAAAGCTTCTGTCTTTTTGTTTGTCAGGGAAATGATTTACTACTAAGCCGTTTATAAAGCATTGTTGTTCCTTTTCTTCCCCGATATACTCCAGTATTTCGTGTGTGGGATAGATCCACCTGTAATTGTGCCGTGAATGAATCCTTTGATGAGTATATTGTACTGCAGCGCTTCCGTCGGGGTTGAAACTCCAGTTATAAATATATAAACCACGTGTTGGTCCGGGGATCCATGCACTTTCCAGTTTATCCCTCCATCCTTTTTCAATTACGTCGTCTAAATCTAGTGATACGCATATATCAACATCATCAGGAATTAATTCCAGGCAGTGATTCCTGCTGTAATCAAATCTGAAGGGTTCTGTTATATAACTGTCGGTAACAGCACCCCATTGTTTTAATTTTTCTACCGTGTTATCCGAGGATCCAGTATCTGTGACATATATTAAATCTGCTTCATTTACGTGCTCCATCCATCTGTCAACAAACTTTTCTTCATTTTTGCATATGGCATAGACACATACTTTATATTTATAATTCATAACTACCTCCGTAAAACATAGTCCATATTATAGTATTCAAAATTAATTTATTAGTACCAAATCCTTTGGTTGTGTTCTGCATTGTTTGTAATGGTTCCCTTTCCTTTTTATCTAAAGTATGCGATAATAAAAGAACGTACATACCGACAATAGAGGCTGTATCGCTGCAAATTGTTATTATAAAAATTCGTTATTGCGGATTTTAATTCGAGGGAGGAAAGATGTTAAAAATAGGATGTCATTTATCAGTATCGAAAGGATATGAGGCAATGGGCAGGGATGCATTGTCAATAGGAGCCAGCACATTTCAGTTTTTTACCCGAAATCCACGAGGAAGCAAGGCAAAGAGTATAAATAAGGACGATATTGATAAATTAATTAATATTTTAAATAAAAATAAATTTGGAAAGCTGATAGGTCATGCACCATATACTCTAAATGTATGTTCCAATAATGAAAAAACGAGGGAATTCGGATTGGAAGTAATGGATGATGATCTAAAACGCATGGAGTGTCTACCTGGCAATTTTTATAATTTTCATCCGGGCAGTCATTTAAAACAAGGAGTTAAAACAGGCATAGAGTATATAATCAAAGCGTTAAATAAAATAATCTGGCATGAACAGACTACAACTGTATTGCTTGAAAGCATGTCAGGCAGGGGAACGGAAATAGGATCTACATTTGAAGAATTAAAACAAATTATTGACGGTGTAAAAGAAAATGATAAGATTGGTGTATGTCTTGATACTTGCCATGTTTATGATTCAGGCTATGATATAACAAATGACCTGGACGGCGTATTAAATAAATTTGATGAAATAATAGGGTTTGATAAGTTATGTGCTATTCACCTAAATGACAGCAAAAATCCTCTTGCAAGCCGAAAAGATCGTCATGAAAATATAGGTAAAGGATATATAGGAATAGATGCAATGCAAAGAATAATAAATCATCCTAAGTTATACAACCTACCGTTTTTTCTGGAAACTCCAAATGATCTAACAGGACATGGGGAGGAAATTAAATTACTGAAGGGATTATACAGACATTAAATTTCTTGTTTTTTTCATTTGGTAAAAAAGAAGAGAAAAAAGCAAAAGATCAACCGGAAAGTAAAAATACGTTAGTAAATTATTTTACTTAATTAAAATATTTAAATATACACAAGGATTCCTAGCCGGATTCTTTAATAACAGCAAAAGCAGCAGAAATTGCTTCCTATTGTCGGTATTAGTAGTGATATTTAAGCCTTGCCTGGTTCAGGATAGATTTGAGAGTTAAAGGTTTTATGGCTTTATTATGATTAGGGATTGTTACTTACCGGGCTTCGTAAGGAAGTGGTAACATTGACACAAAAGCAAAAGATAATCCTAAAACATATTGGCGGAATGAGTAACCGCAGTATTGTCAATAGTTTATAAATATATACATTATATTACTGCATGGCATTATATTGGCATTGCAATAATAACTCACAATTCTACATCATGATTTACAAATCGACAATTGTACTATATAATGATTAAGGTATCAAGAGGTTTAAGCAAACAATATATATTTGTGTATATAATATAGTTACCGTAAGCTTGCCGTATAAAATATAGGGTAGGTTATTTAACTTGAAAGAATTTAATTTTGATATTTAAATTATATAGATACTGTATGTTGGAGGATATTTTTGTGACAAGGAAAATCAATAAGATATTGTCTCTATTCATTTTAATAATTATGGTGACTAATACCTTTGCATTTGGTGAAATCAATGTTGCCCAAAATATTAAAGGCGCATTGTTAGGTGATTTGGAAACCGGTGAAATTTTGTATGAATACAATATAAATGAACAATTGGCAATTGCGAGCATTTCAAAACTTATGACATATACGGTAATGATGGATGCAGTTAAAGACGGTAAAATTACGTTGGATGATAATGTTGTTATTAGCGGGCATACAGCTGCAACAGAAGGCAGCGAATTTGGATTGTTATCTGGGGAAACGGTTAAGCTAAGTATGTTGGTTAAGGGCATGCTGGTTGTTTCAGGCAATGATTGTGCCACAGCTATTGCTGAGTATGTAGGCAAAACTGAAGATAATTTTGTAAAAATGATGAATGAAAAGGCTTCTGAAATTGGATTGTTATCGGCAAGCTTTATAAATCCTCACGGTTTACCTATAAATGACAGTGATACAGGTCAAAACCACATGTCTGTGTCGGATATATACAAGCTTGTAAGAAATGTGCTTACCAACTATCCTGAAATACTGGAAGTTACTAAATTAAAAGAACTTGTGGTTCCGGAAAGAAATTTCAGCAGAAAAGCAACTAATCCCGTACTTGAAGTAATAGAAGGAGTTGACGGTCTTAAGACAGGATTTACTGACGAAGCAGGACTATGCCTTGTATCAACGATGCCAATAACAGAGAATGAACAGGATTATAGGCTTATATGCATAGTTATGGGGTCACAGACAGAGGAGGGTAGAGTAAAGAAGACCAAAGAACTGCTGGAATATGGTAAAAACAACTTCAAATGCCATAAACTTTTAAGCAAGGAGGAAATAATAGATAAAGTTAATATTTCCAATTCAAAAGATGAAATTGTTGATGTTTATCCGGCTGAAGATTACAGTAGATTAATAAAAAATGATGAGAAGATAACAACAAATATTTCTTATAATAATACTGTAAAAGCACCGATAGCACAAGGAGATAAAATAGGTACTGTAAGTATTCTTTTAAATGATGAAGAAATCGGACAAGTAGATGCTGTCGTGAATAAAAAAATAGAAAAGGCAAATATTTTTGTAAAAGTATTTAGGTTTTTCGGCAACTTATTCGTTTAGATGTTTTAGAAATTTTATACGTATACAATTACAGCTCTACAAATCTGACAGAGTATCTTTGTGTTTTCATGGTTTTTAAAATCTTGTGATAAGTTAACTATGTTTTTATCATCGTGTGGATTATTTTGCGGAAACTTAGGTCGATTGGTTGTTGACAAATAATAAAATATGGTGTAATATTTTCTAATGTGTTAACAATGCATCTGTAGCTCAGTAGGATAGAGCAGTGCCCTCCTAAGGCATGTGTCGGGGGTTCGATTCCTCTCAGGTGCATTAATTTCAAATTCAAATTAGAAAAAATAAGGCAGTTGTCCACCAAGATTATCTGCCCTATTTTTTGTTATTTTTTTATTGTTTTATTGTTATCGTACAGTTATAACATAATCTGATTTTCTGGGTGCTGCCGGTGAAATACCTCCTTCGGCACCGTAACCCAGGATACAATTACCGATACCTACATAATTTTCACTTAATCCCCATTCTTTCATTAAAGCTTTTCCTTTTTTTGTTTCAAATACTTCTTTTGCTCTGTAAATATAGCATGAATCAATGCCTAATGCATGTGCGGCGTTTAACAGGTTTCCCATTATTAGAGATCCGTCCTCAATATGTGTAGGGATATTTTTATCCGAAAAAACAACTATAACAGTTGGTGCCCCGTAAAACGGATCTGATGTAGTGCCAAGAATTTCAGCATTTAGTTTTGAAATTTCTGCAATTATTTTTTTATCTTGAATTACTACCATCTTCGGAGATTGTTTTCCGGCACCTGTTGGCGCATATTTACCCGCTTCAATGATTGAGTTAAGTTCTTCTTGTTTAATTTGTTTTTGTTGATATTTTCTGCAACTTCTTCTTGTTTTCAGGTCCTCTAAAGTTTCCTTCATTACAATCACTCCTTGCAATAAATTAATTATTTACATTATTATATCACATTTTGGTGTAGTTTAAATAGAAGTGAAGAAATATTTTCTTGAAATACAAGTAATTAAATGATATTCTGATATAAGTTTGGATATACTGGAGGAAGCATATGATCTTCGGAATATTAATAAACAGTATTGTTCTGATGGCAGTATTAATATTAATAGGGTATTATTTGAGAAATAAAGGAATTTTAAATGATCAAGGTGAAGGGTCTCTTACATATTTATTAGTTAACATTACAATGCCTGCAATGGTAATTAATGCAATGAACATCGATTTTTCTTTTGAACAGTTGAAAACAGGTTCAATTCTGTTTGCTTTAGCTGTAGGATTTGATATTCTGCTTATATTCCTTGGAAATATATCGTCTCTTGAGACTAAAGATGAGGAAAAGAAAAAAATGATTAAATATTCTGTTGTTTTGCTGAACGGCGGTTTTATGGGATTTCCTCTAGCTTATCAGATATACGGTTCACAGGATATGTTTTATGCGGTAATGTTCCATATTCCAAACATAGTGTTAATGTGGACGTACGGAGTTTCTTTGTTGTTAGGCAGGAAAAAAATTAAAAATAAATATAAATATATGTTTTTAAACCCGGGTATGATAGGTGTTTATTTAGGTTTAGTTTTATACTTTACTCAGATTCAACTTCCATTATTTATGACCAATCTTCTTGACATGCTGACAAATGTTACTACGGTTTTGTCAATGATTATAATTGGCAGTAAAATAGCAACTATTGGTGTAAAGAATTCGTTTATCAATAAAGAAGCATATTATGTATCATTTTTTAGACTGGTGGTTTCGCCTGTGCTTATGATTATATTAATGAAATTCTTTAATTTTGATCAAATAGCTGAGGAAATTTATGTTATATATGCATCATTGCCAGTAGCGGTATTATTACCCATACTGGCTCAAAAATATGGCGGAGATATTGAATTTGGTTCTAAAATAGTTGTTATTACACATCTTTTTTCATTGATTACAATACCGCTGTTCTTTTGGCTTTATTCGGTAATTTAACTTAATAATACAAAACGTATGCCAGTTGCTGACTTTTTTAATATTTTTCAGTTCGGAGGATAAAATGAAAAAAATTTCTTTATTTTTGATAGTAGTATTGGTATTAACATCGTGTTCTGGTACGACAAGCCCTGAATCAAACGAGGAAACACAAGACGAAGAAGATATAACAGAAGGTGGGAAATATGCTTGGGATCAGGTATATAAAGCCGTATACAAAGAGGAAATTCAGACAGCTAATTATTTAAAAGCGACTACGAATGAAGATTTTGCACTGGCTGCAAATCTAGTAGATACTTTAGTTGATTATGACAAATATGGAATTATTCAGCCTGCTCTGGCGGAATCCTGGTCAGTTTCTGAAGACATGTTAACGTGGACATTCCATATTAGGAAAGGTGTTAAATGGGTGGATTATGAGGGAAAGGAAGTTGCCGAAACTACAGCCGGTGACTTTGTAAGTGCGGCAAAGTATTTGCTGACACCTGCAAATGAATCATCAAATGCCAATATATTTTATGGGGCAATTAAGAATGCAGAAGAATATTTTTACGGAGAAATAACAGATTTTTCTCAGGTAGGTGTAAAGGCTCTAGATGATTATACCCTGGAATATACCCTGAAAAGACCTATTCCGTATTTTGAATCAATGCTGACCGACGTTTGTTTTTTGCCTACTTACGGTCCGTTTATTGAAGAAATGGGAGATAAGTTTGGAATAACAAATTCAGCACTGTTGTATAATGGCGCATATATTTTAAGTGATTTCGAGCCTCAGATTCAGAGAGTACTTACTAAAAATCCTGCATACTGGGATGCAGATAATATTTATGTTACTGAATTAAATTACAAGTACAATAAGGAAGCAACAGCTTTGGCGGAAGAAATGTTCAAAAATGGTGAAATATCCGATTTTGTCATACCACTTGCAAACCTTGATGAGTGGATGAACACACCTGAACTGAAAGATCAGGTAAGACCGGATAAGCTAGGTACTGACACATATTTTTACGCGTTTAATTTTGAACCTAAATTTGATGTGAAATATGAGCCTGAAAACTGGAAATTAGCTGTAAACAATGGAAACTTTCGAAAGTCCATAATGTTTGCATTTAACAGGGTTGACGCGATGGCAACAGAAAATCCGTACAATCCCGAATATAGAATAATAAATTCTGTCACACCCCCGGAATTTACTTATCGGAATGGTGTTGATTTTACAGAGACAGGTAAATTGGCAGAATTAAAAAACAGTGATTTCTTTAATGAAGAATATGCAAATAAGTATAAAGAAAAAGCTGTAGAGGAATTAAGTGAAGCTGGAGCAAAATTCCCTGTTAAAGTACTGATGCCTTACAATTCAAACAGTACATTATGGGCAAATGAGGCTCAGGTTCTAAAACAGCAGATTGAGTCTGTGCTGGGCACAGATTATGTTGAAATAATATTGGCTCCTCATGACCCTAAAGATTTTCTTGACTGCACAAGAAGAATAGGCAACTATTCACTGATGAAATGTAACTGGAGTCCGGACTACACTGACCCTCAGACTTACACTGATCCATTTAAAAGAGGGTCTGATTATAGCTTTCCGGAATATACTACTGATGTAACATCCGACGGCAAAAATATTTACACAGCATATGAAGAAACGGTTAATGAAGCTAAAGGTGAATATATGAATTTGACTAGAAGATATAAATTATTTGCAGACGCAGAAGCGATGCTCATAGATAATGCTTTTGTTATACCTTATGGTGTAAGCGGCGGAAACGGATATATAGCATCTTACGTTAGTCCTTTTGAGTTACCTTTTGCTCCATTCGGTATTTCCGGAGATAAATGGAAAGGGCAGAAGCTTTTGGCAAAACCGATGAATACAGAAGAATTCAATGGTGCTTATGAAGAGTGGAAAGTAGCTCGTGGAGAAGCTCTAAAGGAAGCGTCAAAAAAATAATATTAAAATGCTGTTGCATAGACATGTGAACTGCCACCTGTCAAATATACAGATGAAAATATAAAATTTTTTCTATATCCAGCCTATAATTGTGGCTGGAAATATTTTTATGTAGCTTTTTTCAGAAATTTGATGTGTTTATTTAAATTTTTTCTTGACAAGGAGTGTATCACAACTTATAATACAGTTATTGTATTAATCGTATTAATACACAATGGTACATTACGATTTACGCTGAAAGGAGGTTTTGTATTGATAAAAATTGATAATAACAGTTCTAAAGCTATTTATGAGCAAATATATGATGAAATGGCAAAGCTTATATTATCAGGTGCTGTCAAACCTGACGAACAGCTGCCTTCAGTTAGGGAGTTGGCCGGATTATTAAAGATAAGTCCTAATACAATTCAGAAAGCGTATAGATTTCTTGAAATGGATAACTATATTTATACTATTAGGGGGAAGGGAAATTTTGTGGGAAATGCTGAAAAATTGAGAAGTATACATATTGAAATGCTGAAAAAAGAGCTTTTTAAGCTTATTGAAACTTTGCAAAGAGCAGGCATGAGCGATGACGAAATGCTGAAACTTATAAAGGAGATTTTAGATAAAAAAAATGATCAGGAGGACTTATGCTGAAAATAAAGGATTTAAGCAAAAAATTTCGAGATTTCAATGTTTTGGATCATGTAAATCTGAATGCTGAAATCGGTCAGATATACGGACTGGTAGGTTCTAATGGCTGTGGAAAAACTACGTTGATGAAGCACATTATGATGATTTATAAACCGGATGAAGGTGACATTTTTTACAATGATGTGCCGGTAGTAGAAGATTCGGAAATTATAAAGGAATTTTACTTTGTGCAGGATAATATATTTTTCCCATATCAGTTTACGCTGAGCAGCTTGTTTGCTTATGAAAAATTAATGTATAAAAATATGTCGGATGAGAAATTTAACCGGCTCGTAAATTATTTTGATATAGATAAAAATAAAAAATTGAACAAAATGTCCAAAGGACAAAGAAAACAAGCAGCATTTGTTGTAGCAATTTCCGCGCAGCCGAAGGTATTGCTTTTAGATGAAATAGTAGACGGATTAGACGCAGTAATAAAGAGAAAATTCTGGGATGTACTGTTTCAGGAAGTTATGGACAATGAAATGACGGTAGTTATTTCATCTCATGATTTGAAGGAATTGGACAATATATGTGACCGGGTTGGAATAATGCACCAAGGGAAAATCCTTAAGGAAGATGATCTTGAAAAGATGAAGGACGAAATAAAAAGAGTGCAGTTTGCAGTTGATGGCGAATATGAAATTTCAGATTTTAAAGAATTTAATGTAATCAAGTCTGTAAAAATTGGAAGTGTAAATTTTTGCACTCTAACAGGTAACATTGATGAATTTAGAAAAAAATTAGAAAAAGAATATAAGGTCTTATTGTTTGACAGGCTTTCAATGAGCCTTGAGGAAATATTTATTACAGAACTGGGAGGTGCAGGATATGGAACAGAGAAAGAATAAAACATTTATGCCGTTTTTTTTAAATTCATTAAAAGCAAAAAGCAACTGGATACTGCTGTCAACAGTAATAATATTTGTAACCACATTGTTGATACCGTATATATTGAAGGCCGATGGCGTAGATGCGTATTTTTTCATGGGGATTGGAATATTTGAAGCCTTTGTTATGGTGTTTGTAAATTGCCTGATTGATAACAGTTTTTTTCACAGTGATTCAAAACTTGCTTATTATAAATCTAAGCCGGTGTCATTAAAAGAACAGGTTGTTGTTAATATCATTACTGAAATTATATTTGCAGGGTTGTTGTTGGCCTTGATTGTCTTATTAACGTCTTTTCAAATTAAGGATTACAAAATTTTTAGAGTATTTAACTTTATAATTCCATGGATTTTAGTAGTAATTTTTTTATCAGCATTGTCTTCAATATTGGCAGGAAATACTTTGGCTGCAGGCATTATGACAGTATTTAATTTTGCTTTGCCGGGTATAGTATATCTAATAATTGTGTTTATATTTTCAATAGTCGAAGATTTTGTAGCTGGATTCAGTATCGATGTATTGGAAAATTACTTTTTGAATAATGTGTATAAATTAGAATACATATATTTTACCGAGTATTTGAATAAACCTCTTGGTTATATCTACTTTTTGATTTTGGGGATTATATTGACGGTTATAACACTGTTAATATTTAAAATCCTGAAAAAAAGGAAAAATGAAAACACAGGAAATTTCATAGTGTTTGACGGTTATAAATACTTTGTTTCTTTATTGGGCAGTTTAATAATCCCCGCATTTTTTACGGTGTCAAATTACAGCAGGAATATAATAAGTGAAATAATTGCAGCTCTGATGGTGGCATCACTGACCTATTACGTGTTAATTGCTGTAGTTGAGAAATCCTTTAAGATATCCAGGCTTTCCATAAAAATATTTGCTGTAAGCATGGTATTATTTATGGCAGCAACTGGAGGTACAGTTGCGTTTGCTAGCCGGTATAAGGATGTGGTTCCTGATGTAGAAGATGTTAAATATGCTTTTGTAGGTTCAAATGGTCGTGAATTCGATTTTGTAAATAAATATATTGAAGAAAGTGGCAACTCAAATTTAAGCTATAATGATATAATTAAATTAAAGGATGTTTACGGAGTAATATTATTTACAGAAAAAGAAAACATTCGAAATATTATTGATTTGCACAAAGAGATGCTTAAAAACAGCAGCTACAATAACGAAAATTACCGTTACGACAATTTGGATATAACATATTTTATGGATGACGGCGGCTATATTATAAGGGAATATAAGACAGATTGTGATGGTGCGGATGCAGAAAATGGGAAAAAAGACGAATTAGCCTTAAAAATACTGAACTCAAATGAGCTTAAAAGAATAAAATATAATTATCTTTATGATGAAGAGTATTGCAAAAATAATTATAATATAGAAATATCTGTCGGTTATGACTTTAATGAAGATATTGCTTCTGATATTACCATTGAGGAATTACGTCCATTTTTAATCAAGGATATCAACAAAGAATATATGAATACGGATAAAGCTTTTTTCGCATTGGGTGGAAATTTTGACCAGCCTTATAAAGGTTTTAATGAACCATCCCCCTATTTGGCTATTACTATAAGGGATAAAGAAGATCCGAAAGCATATTATACAGTACAAACCTTATATTTTAATGAGGGCTACGAAAACACAAAGGAATACCTGAAATCGAGTTTGCCTGAACTTAAATAGTCAAAATAAAATCCGCCCAAAGCAAAACAGGACGGATTTTTTATTTATATTTATTGCTATATAGTCACATTGGTTCCTACTTTTTGAATTTTTACAGCAGAAGGTAAATTTGCGTTTGAAATTGAAACATTGTCGTTACAAATTATTTCCAGAGGGTTATCTTTATCTTCTACTATAATATTCTTGGCTTTTACATCAGTAAGCTGCACTGAACTAATTTGTGAAGCGGAAATAACTATGTCCCCAAGGACAACTATATTTTTTAAATCAATATTGCTTGTTCCAACAGAATCTAAAATATTTAAATTGCCTACCACAACAGCACTTGAATAGGATTCATTGTAGTTGGTAATGTTGAAATCACGTTCTATATTTTCGTTTTCTATAACTTCACAAATAATTTTAACTGCTTCTGCCCGTGTTAATGCTTTAGAAGGACGGTATACACCTTCAGGGTATCCTAATATGTATCCTTTGTTATAGGCAGCATTAACGCTGGGTTTAGCCCAATCCTGTATTGAGGAGTAATCTGACAATAAAGTTGCACCTTCTCCTTCAACCCCTCCAGTTGTTATGGCAAAACTTACGACTTTTGCTACCTCTTCTCTTTTTATAGGATTATCCGGCCTGAAGGTATTATTTTCATATCCTGAAAAAAATCCTGAAGCAATAGATTTTCTAACTTCTTCATAATACCATTGATTTTTGCTTACATCAGTGAAATTTAATTCTGCTTTTTTCTCTGTGTGCAGTGCATTATTTATTAATTTTGAAAATTCTGCTCTTGTTATTGTCCTGTCCGGTTTAAATGTACCATCCCCATACCCTGTAACAAAACCAAGTTTAACTGCTTTGTCAATCCAGTTCTTTGCCCAGTGTTTTTCCGTATCAGGGAAAGAAAAAGAGGATAATTTTGTTTCAACAGTTTGTTTTTCAGTACCATTTATTTCTTCGGCAGCCGGTTCGTCGGTAATATTATCAAGAACCCCTGCATATACTATGGGGTTCACACTTAAGGACGCACATAATGCAACAACCGATACTTTTTTAATTAATTTTTTCACATTTTCCTCCTTATTCAAAAATTACTTCATCATAACTATTAGACTGAATTTTTCAATAAAATGTTCCACATTTTTAATTAATTATAAAATCATTCCTTAAAAAAGTAAACAGGTAATAAAATACATATGTTGACTTATAGGCAATTAGTAAATTATAATTGTTATGTTAAAATAATTAATGCAGGTAGTAAAAATGGATGATGAACTTTTTATGGAAGAGGCCTTAAAAGAAGCATACAAGGCTTACGAAATCGACGAGGTACCTGTTGGTGCCGTGATTGTCAGAAACGGGCAAATAGTAGGGAGAGGATATAATCAAAAAGAAACCATGAAGGATGCTACTCTCCATGCTGAAATTTCTGCAGTAAAAGATGCATGTGCCAATTTAGGTGGCTGGAGGCTGTCTAATTGTACTATGTATGTTACGTTGGAGCCATGCACCATGTGTGCAGGAGCGTTAGTAAATGCAAGAATCCAACGATTGGTAATAGGAGTCAGGGATTTAAAAACCGGAGCATGCGGTTCAGTTTTTAATATCGTTCAGTCAGAAAAATTAAATCATCAGATAGATGTGCAATTTGGAGTATTAGAAGAAGATTGTTCAGGTACATTAAAAAATTTTTTTAAAAAGCTCAGAAATTCATAAAGTTAGGTAAATATTTAGGTAAATATAATTTAAAGAAATAGGCAGACAGCATATGTTATATGCTGAAGTTTAAGAGAAAGGAGTTTTTATGAAATTAATATCTTGGAATGTTAATGGGTTAAGATCCTGTGTGAGTAAAGATTTTATGGACACATTTGAAAAGTTGGATGCGGATATTTTCTGCATACAGGAAACAAAGCTGCAGGAAGGGCAGATAGAACTGGATTTGGAAGGCTATTATGGATTTTGGAATTATGCAGAAAAAAAAGGCTATTCAGGAACGGCTGTCTTCACTAAACAAGAGCCTCTGTCTTCTTTTTATGGAATAGGTATAGAAGAACATGATAAGGAAGGAAGAGTTATAACTCTTGAATTCGATAAGTTTTATTTGGTAAATTGTTATACTCCCAACTCAAAAAGAAAGCTGGAAAGACTTGACTACAGAATGCAGTGGGAGGATGACTTCAGGAATTATCTTTTAAAATTGAATGAGCTTAAGCCGGTTGTATTGTGCGGAGACTTAAATGTGGCTCATGAGGAAATAGATTTAAAAAACCCGAAAACAAACAGGAAAAGTGCAGGTTTTACAGATAAAGAACGAAATAAAATGACAAAGCTTATTGAAGCAGGATTCATAGATACATTCAGATTTTTCTATCCTGACAAAGAGGATGCATATTCATGGTGGTCAAATTTTGCGAAATCAAGAGAAAGAAATGTGGGATGGAGAATCGACTATTTTATTGTGTCCAAGTCATTAAAAGATGAATTGGTAGATGCATTTATTTATCCTGAATATTTTGGGAGTGATCATTGCCCTGTAGGGTTGCTTACCAAGTAGTATGTATAATTTTTTACATCCTGAAAGTTAATAAAAAATCAATTTGAGTACCTGGTTTCAGTTCCTTTGTGAATATAGAAGTGCAGTTCAAATATAATGTATAAAAGAATGTTTTGAACAAAAACTAAAGCAAAGGGAGGTATTATGAAAAAAGCGTATTTAGTAATTTTGTTAACATTAATAACTATGTTTCATGCTTCAGGGTGCAATATAATTGAGAATGTTTCAGAAATTGAACTGTTTAATTCAGAAAGTGGAGAACATACGATTATACCAGGCAACGACAAAAGTGCGAAAAACATATTAAAAGCAATAAAAACAAATAATAAAACAAAAGACAATATATCAGATTTGATATTTTATGAAATAAAAGTTAAAAAAAATTCCCGAACAGATTATTATAAATTAATATTTGACCCGAATAACAAATCGGCATACGTGTCTAAAAATAATGATATATACACGGTTGATGCAGTTACGGCAGCCGATTTACTGGAAGATGAAAACTTTTCATATGTATATGTAGGTTCCACATTATATAATTCATACTTGAATTATAATGGAAAAGATTTGAGACCGGAAATTAAATATGATTGGAATTATAAAGATACTAAAGGAAATTTTATAGAAAAAGAAGGAACAATTAAGGGTTTCGATGATGAAAGCAATATTAAAATATGCGATGGTGATTCCATAGATATTGCTTATGAGAAAGTACCGGACAGACAGGTGGTTAGGGCCTATTTGCAGGATGAATTAGTAAGTGCCGGGTCAAGTCTGAAGGAAGTTCTTGATACTCTGACCAATGACGGAGAATATGAGGTTGAAAGCACAGCTCAATGGCTTATAAAGGAGGACTCAAATTTTTACGGAAGCCAAACTCTGAAATTTACAGTAAATATAGATAGGCCGGCATCTGCAGCAGTTGAAACTAAAGAAAATTACCCGGGAAATATTTTGGTTGTTTCTGTCGAAAATTTAAATAGTGATGAAACTTTAAAGTGTAAAACGGGTGCAGTAAAAATTGAAACGGAAATGTATAGATACAAAAACAAAACTTTTTTTATATGCCCTATAGATTTGTATACTAATCCGGGAGATTACGATTTAAGTGTTATTGTAAATGAAGGGACAGACGAAGAATACGTAATTGACAGTTCGTTTATTATAAAAAGCAAAGCTTTTAAAACCCAATATCTTACCTTATCTGAAGAAATGAATGAATCTAACAATGATAGTACAGCAATGTACGAATTTCAGCAGATAGTAAAACCTGCAAGGACTGAATCAGCTTCGGAAAAACTTTGGCACGGAACATTTGAAATGCCTGTGGAAGGAGAGCTGACAACTGATTTTGCCGAAAACAGGCATATAAACAATGAGAAATCTTCCTCAAGGCATTCCGGCTTGGATCTTGCTGCGCCTTTAGGTACAGAAGTGAAAGCTTCTAATGATGGGGTGGTAACACTTGCGGCAGAAGAACTTTTGTCTACCGGCAATACTGTTGTAATAGACCACGGCATGGGAGTTTTCACATCCTATTACCACTTGGATACAATAAGCGTTGAAAAGGGACAGAAGATTTCTAAAGGTGAAATAATAGGAACTGTTGGTACAACCGGGTTTTCTACAGGACCTCACCTCCATTATGCCGTGAGCATTTACAACACATATGTAAATCCTTACCAGGCCTTAAGTGGAATTATCGACTGATGTGTTAACAAATTGTTTAACTTTTTTGCCTTTTGGTATATAATAAATAAGGTGCAATTAAGGGAGGTACTATGGACTGCATAGAATGGACGTGGCTCATTGTTGTAGCTGCGTGTGTATTAATTGAGGCATTTACACTGGGTCTTACAACTATTTGGTTTGCCATAGGAGCATTAGCTGCCTGGCTTGTATCTATGGCAGGTTTAAGTGTGTATGTTCAGATAGTAGCTTTTATGTTGGTATCAATATCGTGCTTGATATTGACTAGACCCATAGCTGTTAAGAAACTAAAGATAGGTAAAGAAAAAACTAATTTGGACAGCTTGATAGGTGAAACGGCAAAGGTTGAGTCAACAATAGATAACTTTAACGATAAAGGCTATGCAAAGGTAAGAGGCCAAATTTGGTCTGCAAGAGCAGTAGATGATGATATAATTGAAAAGAATGAATTAGTTATTATTAAGGAGATTAAAGGCGTAAAATTAATAGTTAAAAGAAAATAGCAGGAGGAGAATAATGGTTATTATTATTATTTTAGCAATAGTTGTAATATTATTAGCAACAAATATAAAGGTAGTTCCCCAGGCATATTCGTACATTGTGGAGCGCCTTGGCGCTTATCAGACAACATGGGGTGTAGGCCTTCATGTAAAAGTTCCTTTGATTGATAAGGTAGCAGAAAAAATATCACTTAAAGAGCAGGTAGTTGATTTTCCACCACAGCCTGTAATTACTAAGGATAATGTTACAATGCAGATAGATACGGTAATATTTTTTCAAGTAACCGATCCGAAGCTGTATACGTATGGTGTGGAAAGGCCGCTGTCAGCTATTGATTATTTAACAGCCACAACCTTAAGGAATATAATCGGTGATTTGGAGCTTGATGAAACATTGACATCCAGAGAGATAATTAACACCCAAATGCGTTCTGTGTTAGATGAAGCTACTGATCCATGGGGTATAAAAATTAACCGTGTAGAGGTTAAAAATATTCTTCCTCCTAAGGAAATACAGAATGCAATGGAAAAGCAGATGAAAGCGGAAAGGGAAAAACGCGAGTCTATCCTTATTGCCGAAGGCCAGAAGAATTCTTCTATTTTAGTTGCTGAAGGTAAAAAAACTTCATTGATCCTTGAGGCGGAAGCGGAAAAACAGGCCCAAATATTACGAGCTGAAGCTAAAAAGGAAGCATCTATCAGAGAGGCAGAAGGTGAAGCACAAGCAATAATCAGTATACAGGGAGCAACTGCAAAAGGGCTTAAGATGATAAAAGATGTACAGCTTGACAAAAATGTCCTTACATTGAAGAGTTTTGAGGCATTTGAGAAAGCAGCCAACGGTCAGGCAACAAAAATTATTGTACCTTCTGATATTCAGAATCTTGCAGGTCTTACATCTTCACTGACGGAAATAAATAAGTAAAAAAGGCTTAGGGATATTAGGCCATTCTAAGGCAATAAAATATCTCTAAGCATTTTTTTATTCTTTTTGGTTATAATATTGTTATAAAGTTGTTTATGGCAGTATGCTTGCGTTTCAATTTTAATATTTAATTATTTGAAAATATCTTTTGAAAATGTGATTTTGCTTCTGTTTTGAATAAATTTGTCCGACATAACGTTTTGAACAATTAATACAACTCCAATTGCTACAATTATATCTCCAATGCTTATTATTATTTTGTTTCCTATTGTTATAATATTTCCAAGGAAACTTAATGAAGCTTCTTCTGCAGAAGTAAAAAATAATATTTTCCCGCTGATTAAAAGTTCATACATTTCTGTTCCGTATAATTTGGCTACAGTTTCTGAAGAAAGTGGGAATTTAAAGCCGTTTGCAAGAAATACCAGTACATTAAGGCATAAACCAATCAAAGGCACAGCCATAAATTTTGTGCTTATATTTGCAATTAAAAACATTCCGGTAAAAATATACGAGAGCAAAAGAAATATTGAATACAAGGACGAACTGTAATTAAACAAACCTAAATTCATGATCATTATTGCTATATACAGCAATACCGACGTATAAATAAAGGGCTTAAAGCTAAACTGTGCATATGCCAGCCTTGAAATATCGCCCCTTCTGATGAAACCAATAATTATCCCTAATATTAACGCTTCAAGAAACATGTTCGCCTCCGTTACAATTAGTTATTATGATTTTACATCACATTTGTAAATATATCAATAAAATATTTAAAGATTTAGTTTTAAACTGTAGGAATTTGGGAATTAAAATGTGTGTCTTTTAATTATTAATGATTTGAGAAACTTCAAAAATAAAAGAATGTTGACGGTTTATAATATATATGGTATCATTTTTTTAATATTTATTTGGGAGGGTTTAACTTTGGAAGAGGACTCGATATGGGGTCATTTGTTTTTACAAATTCTTTTAATTTTCGTGAATGGGGTTTTTGCGTCTGCCGAAATTGCTGTTATATCTATGAATGACAACAAAATGGAAAAAATGGCATCAGAAGGGGATAAGAGGGCTTTAAGGCTCAGCAAGCTAACAGAACAGCCATCTCAGTTTCTTTCGATAATTCAGGTCGCAATTACTTTGGCGGGATCTTTTGGGAATGCATTTGCTGCTGATAACTTTGCAGGAAGGCTGTCAGGGCTTTTGGTTAGGCTTAATTTAGGCATACCTGCTTCAACTTTAAATACTTTATCGGTAAGTTTAATAGCTCTTATATTGTCTTATTTCACTCTTGTATTGGGAGAGCTTGTACCCAAGAGAGTTGCGATGAAAAACTCGGAAAAATTAGCTTTGTCTTTATCAAGTCTTTTATATATTGTTTCTAAGTTGTTTTCTCCGCTGGTTTGGTTATTGACTGCTTCAACTAATAAAATTTTGAGACTTATCGGAATTGATCCAAATACGGAAGACGACGATGTTACAGAGGAAGATATACGAATGATGGTTGATGTGGGAAGTGAAAAAGGTTCAATAAATGTAAACGAAAAAGAAATGATTCAAAATGTTTTTGAATTTGATAATAAAATTGCAGAAGAAGTTATGACTCACAGAACGGAAGTGGATATATTATGGTTAGATGATACAGACGAGGAGTGGGATCGAAAGATAATAAAAAGCAGACATTCAAGGTATCCGGTATGTGATGGAAGCGCCGACAATATAATAGGTGTTTTAAACATTAAGGATTACTTCAGGCTAGAGGATAAATCAAGAGAAAGCGTTATGAACGAGGCTGTAAAATCTGCTTATTACGTGCCGGAAACAGTTCGAACGGACGTATTATTCCAAAACATGAAAAAAACAAGAAATCACTTTGCAGTGGTATTTGACGAGTATGGCGGAATGAGCGGAGTTATAACTATGAACGATCTGCTTGAGCAGATAGTAGGAAATTTTGATGACGACTATATAAATCCTGAGCCCCCTGCTATTGAGAAAATAGGGGATAAAACATGGAAGATAAAAGGCTATGCATACTTGGAAGATGTTTCAAAGGAGCTGGGAATAAGCTTGCCTGATGGAGATTTTGATACATTTGGAGGTTTGGTGTTCGGAGTGCTTGGTATAATTCCTGAAGATGGCAGTACTATGGAACTTGATGAGTATGGACTTAAAATAAAAGTAACTGAAATCAAAGGAAGGAGACTTGAAACGGCAATTGTTTACAAGTCCCAAGACTCAACAGATGATGAGGATTAATTCAGAAATTCTTAAGCTAAATCATGTAATATTAGTATATGGAGGATAAATGGATTATTTATTGAGTAGATTATTAGTATTGCCTGGTATTTTGCTGGGAATTTCCATACATGAATTTTCACATGGATATGCAGCGGTAAAAATGGGTGATAATACACCCTTAATGCAAGGACGCCTTACAATAAATCCAATTAAACACATAGACCCTGTTGGTTTTATTTGCCTTCTGGTATTTGGATTTGGATGGGCAAAACCTGTTATGATAGACAATAGAAATTTTAAAAACCCCAGAAAAGATGATGCTATAGTGGCACTGGCAGGTCCTGCTGCAAATTTTTTAACGGCGTTTTTATTTGTCGGACTGATGAAACTTACTGCAAAGTTTGTTGCTTACAATTTTTCAACGCAAGTATTGTGGGTGGTTTTGCAAAACACGGTTTCAATAAACCTTGTGCTTATGGTATTTAATTTGATCCCCATACCACCTCTTGATGGGCATCATATAGTGGGAAGCATAGGAGGTGCAAAGGTTTGGAACTTCTATTACAAATATTATGATCAGCTTAGATTCGTAATGCTTCTTCTTATTGTTTTCAGAGGTGTTAATATAGTAATCAGTCCTGTAATCAATTATTTGTACCGTTTTTTAATTTCAATATTTTTTTAGGAGGATAATATGGAATTAAAAGGTGAGTTAAGAAAGAAAGTCTTAAATATAAGAAATAACATGAAAAAAACTGAGGCAGTGGACAAAAGCAATTTAATTATTAATAAGCTCATAGGGTTGGACCATTATCGAAAAAGCAAGACTGTATTTGTTTATATGAGTTTTAAAAATGAAGTTATGACATCTAAATTGATAGAGAGGATGTTTTCAGAAAAAAAGAGTGTAGTTATTCCTTATACAGATACTAAAAATACGGTTATAATACCTTCTGAGGTTAAGAACATAGAGGAAGATTTAGTTTTAAGCAGATATGGCTATTATGAGCCTGTGAATGAAAAAATAAAAGTTGTTGAACCAGAAAAATTTGATCTAATGATAATACCGGGAGTTGTATTTGATAAACAGTTAAACCGTGTGGGTTTTGGCAAAGGTTATTATGACAGAATTTTATGCAGAAAAAGGAAAGATGCAAAGGCTGTTGCAATTGCGTATGAGTTTCAGGTACTTGATGAAGTTCCGGCTGAAAAGCACGATATTAAAATGGACATGATTATAACAGAAAAAAATATCTATGAATAACATGGAGAACGGATATCTGGTAAATCAGGTATCCTAATCTTTGAAAACGACTTAATTATGCGCTACAGCAAATTCGTTCAGTTCATTGTTATCTAGCTATTGTAATGACAAATACCCTGCCGGCACCATATCTTATAAGTGTTTTTGAGCATTCGTTGACCGTTGCTCCAGTTGTGTATATATCATCTACTAAAAGAATAGATTTGTTGGTTATTATCTTTGCGGGACTTTTTACCGTAAATGCATCATTTAAATTTTTTCGCCTTTCTTCCTTGTTTTGCTCACTTTGTTTTAAAGTCTTTTTAGACCTTTTTAAAGCATCTACATATGGTATTGAAAGTTTTTGAGATATGTTTCTGGCAAGAAGTTCTGACTGGTTGTAGCCCCTTTTTCTCATTTTTGAAAAATGGAGAGGAACTGCTGCAATATAATCAAAATTAGTATAGTTGTTTCTTTTCATATAATTTACAAGGCAGCTTCCGAAAAATTTATAAAAATATGGCTTATTATAATATTTATAGATGTATATAGCTTTTTTAATTAAACCGTCATATGCGTAAGGAGCTTTGCACATTTCAAAATACCTTTTGTTGTTGTAGCATTCCCGGCATAAATTGTTTATGGAATTGTAATCCATTGGTTTTGAGCACTTAGCACATAACGGGGGTAATAACTTTTTAATTTTCTTTTTACAATCCGGACAGATATATTTGTCACCTATTGCTTCATCGTGAGTTTCACATATAAAGCATGTGTTTTTTTCGGGATATATAATCTCTAAAAATGAATCTATATATGATTTCATATCTCAATAATTCCTTCCGACAATAACTTATATGCTTCGTTTGCAGAGCTTAATCTGTAATCAAGTGCTGAGTATCTTTTAACTATTTTATTGTTATTAATCATATCCTGCATGTACTTTTTAATTCCAACAAGCACTACAAGTTTTTTGGCCCTGGTTATGGCTGTATATAACAAGTTTCGTGTCAAAAGCATGGGAGGAGCCCATACAATAGGCATTATAACGACAGGAAATTCGCTCCCCTGGCTTTTGTGAACTGTTGTGGCATAAGCAAGTATCAATTCATCGAATTGGCTGAAAGGATAGATGACTTCTTTTTCTTCGTCAAATTCAATAGTTGCTTCTTGTTGGGTTTCATTAATGGAAATAATATATCCGATATCGCCGTTGTAAATTCCTCCACCTGTTTCTATATTCCCGTCTTTATTAATTTTCCACTTAGTCTGGTAATTGTTTTTAACCTGCATTATTTTATCTCTCTCACGGAAAATATAATTGCCAAAACTCTTCTCCTTTCTTAAAGGTGATGGAGGATTTATTGCAGACTGCAGTTTTTTGTTCAGCTCAATTACACCTACATCGCCCTTTTTCATTGGAGATAAAACCTGAATATCTTTTATGGGATTCAGGTTGTATTTTAAGGGAAGGCGCTTATTATACAAATCAACTATAAGTTCAGGTATGCTGCTGGGTTTTTTTATGAAGAAGAAATCAGTATTTTTTTTGTTACATACAGGCATTTCTCCTTTGTTTATCAAATGGGCATTTTGAACAATCATGCTGCCGGCAGACTGTCTGAATATTGTATCAAGCCTTATAGTTTTAATTATGTGGGAATTGATAATATCAGACAATACATTGCCTGCTCCCACAGAAGGAAGTTGATCTACATCTCCGACTAATATTAATCGGGTTTCTTTTTTGAGTGCTTTTAAAAGATTGTTCATTAAAAGAATGTCTGCCATGGACATTTCATCAACTATTACGGCATCGCAATCTAAAGGTGAATTTTCATTTTTATTAAACAAAAGGCTGCTGTCTTCTTCACCAAAGGTATATTCTAACAGCCGGTGTATTGTTTTTGCTTCCATACCTGTGGATTCTGTCATTCGTTTAGCCGCTCTTCCGGTAGGAGCACAAAGCAGAACCTTTCTTTGCATTTCTTCAAATATTCTGATTATAGATAGTATAATTGTTGTTTTTCCTGTTCCGGGGCCGCCTGTAATAACGGTTACACCATTTATTATCGACTGAATTATTGCCTCCTTTTGTTTTTTTGAAAGAATTAAAGAAGATTCTTTTTCAACGTTATGCAAGTAAGGAATCGTATCTTTTTCGGTTATGTTAAAGTCAGTTCTGGATAGGTTGATAAGTTTTTTGCATACGTTGACTTCGGCTGTGTGATATGGTATATAGTAAACAACTTTTTCATCATTGATGATTTCAATATGTATTTTATCTGTGAATGCCATGTTTTGAAGTTCATATTCTGCATTTTCGTAATTTATTTCAAGCATGTTTGCCGTGCTGGTTAAAAGAGTTCTATATGGAACGTATGTGTGGCCTCTTGATGCACACTCCATAAGCACATATTTAATTCCGGATGATATTCTGTAAGGAGAGTTCTTTTCAATGCCGAGAGAAGCTGCAATTTTGTCGGCAAGTTTAAATCCTATGCCGTAAATATCTTCTGAAAGCCTATAAGGGTTTTCAGATATAATCTTAATTGTATTTTCTCCATATTGTTTATATATTTTAACACTATAACTTGTGCTTACTTTATGGCTTTGAAGAAACATCATTATTTCTTTAATATCAGCCTGTTCTGAAAAACTTTTTGCAATCATCTTAGCTTTTTTTTCGCCTATACCTTCAATTTCTTCTAGTTTTTCTGGATGTTTTTGTATAATATCAAAGGTGTCTTCTTTAAACAATTCCACTATTTTTTTTGCAGTGTATCTTCCTATTCCTTTAATTAATCCGGAGCAGAGGTAGTTTTCTATTTGTTCCAGTCCTGAAGGAAGGACAGTATTGTACAGTTCAACCTGGAATTGTTCACCGTACTTGGGGTGGTTTATTATTTTCCCGTAAACTTCCAATGTCTCGCACATAATATCTGTGCCAAATGTTCCGGTAACCGTTGTGATATTATCGTCAGTTTCCATTAATGCAACTGTATATCCATTTTCTTCATTGCGAAAAATTGTTTCTACAATTGTTCCTTTTAGTGTTTCCATTGAATTCTCCTTGAAATTTAATTCCTATAAAAATTATATCACAATTTTATATATTCCAGTGACAAATTTAAAAAGAACTATAAATTTTTCTTTAAAAGCTTTATAAACTGTGATAAACTGTATCTCAGCCATGTTTGTTAAAAATTAAGGAAAAATAAACGTAAAAAGTGATAATATAAAGATATGAAGTTTTTTACTAAAATTATTTTTTATAGAGATGAAAGGAACAACTATGTCTAAGGGAAATTTCATTAAAGGTGCTGCAATATTAAGTATTGCAGGATTGGTTGTAAAAATATTAGGAGCGATTTATAGAATACCGCTGACTAATCTTATAGGAACGGAAGGAATAGGTTATTATCAGCCCGCCTATAATATATATAATTTGCTGCTGGTTGTATCATTGTCAGGATTTCCTACGGCAATCGCAAAATTGGTTTCGGAAAGAAGAGCGCTGCAAAATTATGAAGGGGCATATCAAGTATACAAAGTTTCACATTGGGGATTATTTTTAATAGGTCTTGTATCTTCTATATTTATATTATTGTTTGCAAGGAATATTGTTACGTTTATAGGATTTCCTGGTGCTTATTATTCAATGGTTGCATTGGTACCTGCATTGTTTTTCGTTCCTCTTTTATCAGCGTACAGAGGATTTTTCCAAGGTATTCAGAATATGATGCCTATAGCATTATCACAAATTATAGAACAAATATTCAGAGTTGCAGTAGGGCTTTACCTTGCATATCTCTTAGTAGGAAAAGGGCTTGAGGAAGCTGCTGCAGGAGCCACATTCGGTGCGTCTGCTGGAGGTCTTGCAGCATTAATTTTAATTTATTTAATATTTTTGCTAAACAAAAAAACAATGAAGGCAGAAATAGAAAGGTCGCCTTACAATAAAACTGAACCGGTATGGGATATAGTAAAAAGCCTTTTGTATATAGCTATACCCATAACAATCGGTGCATCAATAGCACCTCTTATGGGTATAATGGATTCGTACATTGTTTCTGACAGGCTTTTTGCAATTGGTTATGATAACAATCAAATAGCTGATTTGTTTGGTCAGTTAAGCGGAACGGCACAAACGCTGATAAACTTTCCGCAGGTGTTTTCGACTGCCGTTGCAATGAGTTTGGTTCCAGCAATTACAGATGCGTTTACCAGAAAGCAAATTTCAAGGCTGAACATGACTGCAAACGCAGGAGTAAGAATATCATTGATAATAGGGCTTCCTTGCGGAATAGGTTTGTTTATGCTTGCTGAGCCTATTATTGCGCTTCTGTATCCGTCATTAGGGCCTGAAAAATATGCAAGTTCCGGAACGTTGCTTGAAATTTTGGCAATAGGGGTTATTTTTCTTACATTGGTACAGGCATTTACAGCAATACTGCAATCTGTTAACAAGCAGTTTCATCCAGTTAAAAATCTGGCAGTAGGGTTGGTAATAAAGATGATTTTATCATACATATTAATTGGAATGCCAGATATAAATATAAATGGAGCAGCTATAAGCACCACAATTTCATATTTGGTTGTTGCTTTGTTAAATTTGAAAGATGTCAACAATGCAAATATTAAGATCAATTTAATTAAAGTGTCTGCAAGACCACTTTTATCTTCGGCGGTAATGGCTGTAGCTACAGGAATTACTTTTCGAGTGCTGAAATTTGCATTTGCAGGAGTTTCGTTTCGAGTGATAAAATTTACTTTGAGCGGTCAGAGTCTTGCTGCACTGGTGGCAATTTTAATAGCAGTGGTTATTTATGTAATATGTCTGTTTATGACTGGAGCCATTACAAAGGAAGACTTGAAGTTAATACCTGGGGGAGAAAAATTATCAAGATTTGTGAGGAAATAAAATGGATACTATTCAAATTATAGGCCTTGGTGCAGGCGGTACTGAAGGGTTGACAATAAAAGCATACGAAGCATTAGGCAGCAATATACCTTCATTTGCAAGAACTGTGAGACATCCTGTTATTAAAGAATTAAACAAGAAAACCGCAAATGAAACTAATAAAAACATTCAAATAAGATGTTTTGATTGTTTTTTCGAAAAATATGATACTTTTGATGAAGTTTATGAAAAAATCACAGATAATTTAGTAGAACTTGCGAAAAAATATGGCAAAATAAATTATTGCACTGCGGGCAGTCCATATTATGGTGATATTATAACAAAAAAGCTTATTAATGAATATAAAAATGAAATAAATATCATAATAATTGATGGAATCAGTTTTCTTGACAAATGCATCAAGCTTTCAGGTTTTTCCGATTATAAATCAATTAAGGTCTTGGATTGCCTTGAGGCAGATGAATTTTCATTTGACATAAATTCGCTTAATATTGTTACCCAGGTGTATGACATTGAAATGGCATCACAGCTTAAATTGAAGCTAATGGAAATATATCCGGACAATGCGCCTGTATTAAAAATCGACGTTTTGGAGAATCTTGTAAAAAAAGCACCTATTTTTATGCTTGATACTGAAAAAAATTATGAATTTTCAACATATTTTTGTATCCTGCCTATTGAAATTTCAAAAAATACAGTGTATAATGTTGCTAATCTTTGCCGGATTGTAAACAGGCTGAGAGGATTGGACGGGTGCCCTTGGGATATAAAGCAGACTCATAAGTCTATAAGACAGAATGTTATTGAAGAAGCATATGAAGTGGTAGATGCCATTGACAATGAAAATGTCGACAATTTGGTTGAAGAATTAGGTGACTTATTGTTTCAAGTTGTGTTCCACGGGGAGATAGGCAGTGAAGATGGATATTTTAATTTAAGCGATATAGTAACAAATGTGTGTAAAAAAATGTATTCAAGACATCCGCATGTTTTTGGGGATATAAAGGCAGCCAATGCAGAGGAAGCGCTGGAAAGCTGGGAAATGTCAAAGCAAAAAGAAAAAAATCTAAGCACATACACGGACAATTTGAAAGATGTTCCTAAAGCTTTGTCACCTTTAAGCAGAAGTTATAAAATTCAAAAAAGAGCGGCTGAAGTTGGTTTTGACTGGCATAATGCAAATGGAGCCATACTTAAGATTAAAGAGGAGCTCTTTGAGTTCCTTGAGGAATATGAAAAAAATGATTCTGTAAAAATGGAAGAAGAGTTTGGCGATTTATTATTTGCTCTTGTTAATTTTGCAAGATTTTTAAAAATTAATCCGGATATTGCACTTAACAAAACAATTAATAAATTTATTAAAAGATTTGAGTATATTGAAACACACTCAAAAAAGGATTTAAGGCAAATGACTCTTGAAGAAATGGATGAGTTATGGGAGGAATCAAAGTTCCAATAGGAATTTAGATAAAAAACAAAAGAATATTATTAAGGAGGGTTTTATGAATAAAGCTGAATTAATTGCTAATGTTGCAGAAAAAACGGGGTTTACAAAGAAAGATGCTGAAAAAGCGTTAAATGGATTTATGGAAGCAATAAAAGATGAACTAGTAGCAGGTGGTAAAGTACAATTAGTAGGATTTGGAACATTTGAAGTTAGAAACAGAAAAGAAAGACAAGGCAGAAATCCCAGAAATCCAGGTGAAACTATAGATATACCGGCTTCAAAGGCACCAACTTTCAAAGCAGGTAAATCTTTAAAAGAAGCAGTTAATAAGTAATAAAGCAAGAGACCAGTAACTGAAAAAAAATTTTTTCAGGGCACTCTAAAAAACGTACAAAAAAGTTGTAACACATTAATTGATGTTACAACTTTTTTATTTATACAAAATGTCTTTTTTTACGTCTTAATCCCTTACAATATGGACATGATTCTTTGTGCCTCTTCTGATACATAAGTTTTTGAGAAGGAGACATAGGATATTCATGGTTTTTGTCTTTAGGACAAATCCACCATACAGATAAATTACAGTTATCGATGATTTGATCGGGGTCTGCAAGCAAATAGTTATTTGTATACTCCCATTCACTCATTAAATCGGGATGTTTTGCTGCAAAAGAATTAAATCCTGGAAGAACTAACCTATCATTACAATATGGACATGTAGCTTCACAAGAACTCATTTTACTTATTAAAGCCCTATACTCTCCATTGCAGTTTGGACATATCCATTTAGCCCATGAATTTGTATCCGGAAGAACTCTGTCAGATTGCTGCTCGTTATTTGGAGACCATAACTTAGCTATTTCAGGATAAATAACTGCCAGTGAATTTGGCCTGATTATACAACTTGGACAAGTTTCTTTATCGGACACTACATCCTTTATATATGCCCCATATTCCATCTCACAGGTGGGGCAAATCCACTTAAACCAAAGACTAGAATTATAGAAGGTTTCATCAGCTTTTCTATCATTATTTGGAGACCAAATGTTTACGTAGTTTTTATATACATCTACGAAAGTATTGACGCCTTTAATTAGTTTTGAGCGATTACATATTGGACAGTTTCCGCTTCCAACATTTCTTAAAGCAAATGTTCCTTCCCATCTGTGATTAGGGTTGTTGCGACAAATCCATTTCACAGCTTTTTTAGAGTTTGGAAAAACTGAAAAAGCGTCAATGGTATTTTCAGGGTCATATTCATCCATAAGTTCAGGATGTATATCAGCAAAACTGTTTCCTTTTATGAGTTTTGTATTAGAACAATAAGGACAGCCTTTTGTTCTTGTTTTTAGCGCAGCAATCATGGATTGGACTCTGGATTCAAAAGAATTGCCACAGATATTACAATTCCATCAGGATTTAGTTGTTGAAGAATATTTTCCCTTCAGAGAGTCAAAAGTACATCCATTAAGTTTCTCATTAAACCTAGTGTTAAGTTCCGGGTATTCCTCAGCATATGAAATTTTGCGAAAAGTTCTATTATCACATTTGGGACATCCAACAACACGATAGCTATTGTCTCTATCTTTGTTTACTCGTTTTCCTATGGATGATCTCCATTCATGACCACATGTATTACATTTAAAAAATGCTATTTGCTTAGAAGAAATTCCTTGAGAATAGATATCAATATTCTTATTTTTGTCAAAATCATACATATCTGAAAGTTCAGGAACTATAGTTAGTATATCGTTATAACCTTGCTTGATAGCTTTGTTTGAATCACAGCAAGGACAATTATCTGAGCCATCCGTCCTACTTTTAATAGATGCTTTCCATTCATAACCACATTTTTCACATCTCCACCATGCACTGTCATATGAATAAGCGGATATTAAATCAATGTCTATACCTTTATTTTTCTCAATATCCCAAAACTTAATAAGCTTAGGTAAAGCAGAAACAGGTGTGATTCTATTTTTGTTATGTAAATAACACTGATGACATCCACTAAAAGTATATATTCCATTTTTGCCTTCGATTCTTGAGGCTATAGATGCTTGCCATTCATAGCCGCAATCAGGACATTTCCACCATAAAAGAGTCTTATCTCTTATTCGAAGACTGTAAATATCAATACCTTTATTCTTTTCAAAGTCATAACCTTTAATTGCCTCTGGAACTAATGTAAAAAGGTCAGTAAATCCCTTTTTGGATATTTGAAATAATTCACAACAAAGACACTTACCAGTACTAGATGCCTGAACTCGTATGGATGTCTGCCATTCATATTTACAATTGCTACACTTCCAAAATACTTTTTTATTCGAATTAGATAGAATAGATGTTGGAATATTTGTGTTTTTATTATAATCCCAGAACTTTATTAAACTAGGAATTTTTGATACCAGTCATATTAATATAAGTTAAATATCTGCTATCAGAGTGCTTTGAATGTCCCCATTTTTTATAGTGAGGATCTGTGACAAAGAGGGTGTCAATGTCAGTACCATCATATTTTGATGTTAAGTCAATATAATCTTGTATTTCATCTCCCAGATAGTCCGGAATCTTATAAGTATTAACAATGTAATCGTCAGATAGTTTGTAAGATATATTTTTTCTCCCACCCTTGAGTTTATTTCTGCGTAATTTTAGATAGTATGCATCGTCAGAGTTTTTAATTAGACAATTTCTTTGAGTAAGTAGGAATTCTCTTGGCCTTAATGGAAGGACTCCTGTTATCATCCACCAGAGGTAAAGCGGATAATAGAACAGGCGATCTTCCATGGATAAAGAAGATTTCCAATAATCCTTGATGATTTCATCAAAGATAAAATAAGTATCGAAGTCAGCCAATGTTCGTTGACGTTTATTTTGCGAGCAGAAATTTATATCGGAATATGAATCCATAGCATCTATTAATCTTTCAATATTATCATTCGCATATGCGGTAGGAAGTAACGTAAAAAAATCTGAACATAGCATTGGAAGAGATATTTTGAGTTTTTCTAAGTCAATCTCATACACAGTGTCAATGTTTGTAGATATAATATGTCTTAAAACTAAGAGAAGATGAAAATAATTCTTCTGCAGTATTAGTAATCATTAGGTATTCTCCTTTAACAATTCTTCGTATTGAATAAAAACTTTTTCGCCATAATTCTCTTTGATGAAATAAAGCATTTCATCGATTTTCGGAATTACTACTTGGGTTATGATTTTTTTATATTTTTCTTTTTCAATGTTGTCACTGGCATTGCTATAAAGAATACTAAGCCTGTTATATTCACTTATCATAAGGTAAAAAGTTGATTTTGTGCTTATTTCGTACTTACATCCTACGCATTGTCTCTTTTTATTATAAGGGCAAAGTTTTTCTATTGATGTAAGTAAGCAAAGACAGTCGGGTTATTTCGAAAAGGCTTGTCCAGACCCAATTCTGTGTAATGCAGTCATAATATCAGTTCCTGAACTAATAATTTCTTTTATAACCATTTCAGCTTGACTTTTTCCTTTTTCAATAACAGTAACAATAGATTCTATCTCTAATGGGCTCAAATCAAGAGCCTTAATAAGTTTTTGTTTGATTTTGCACAGTTAGATTTGAATATTCTTCTTTTATAACTATTTTTAATAATGTTGAAGAAATAAAGGATAACACACCTCTCTCTAACAACTCAAATGCAACAAATTCAGGTGTTAAGCCACTTAATTTGGCATCTTTAAGGTATTCAAACGTGGTGGATGCAAATTCTCCATAGGAGCCTTTGTGACTTCTTGCAAGGGCAGCCAAAATATATCCTTTAACACTTGGGCCATCATTACCTGTATCTAGGATGTCATCACTTAGCATATATATAGATTGAAGATAAGACTTTGTAGCAGAACGAGATCTAAAATCTGACTCTAAGAATAAGTCGCCTATTTCCTCTCCCATATATCGTGTTATCTCCTCATATGTTGTAATCTTTCTGAAGATAGGAGTATCAGCAGTGTTATCAAGTTGTCTATGCGCCTCTGCTAATGCAAAAAGTTTTCCAAAATGTACCTCACAGGATACTGGAACAGTAAATTTCACAGATCCAATGCCATTTGCTTCATCAGTTTTATTTGGTGTAAATGGTAGTAAGCACATTCTTGTCGTTATAGACAGCAATACCATTCTTGCGTCATTATCAGTAAATAAATCATTTTGCATTTTCTGAATGACATCCATTGCAGGGTAAGGTAGGTCTGGATGGTATACTCTTGTTAGGTCAGTGTAACGAAGTGAACATATAAAATGTATGGATAAATATAGCCATGTGTCTGTATAATTTTTTGATTCAGCAGCCTTTTTATACATTTCATTATCATTAATATAATCTTCATTAAAAAGAAGATATAAAAGCTCCAGATATTCGCTAAAATCATAGGCCTCGTTCTGTATATTCATTGTATAACGCTTATCCATTGTATAATCCCGGTAATAGTTGGTCTTAGTATTTGCTCTTAGCCAGGCCATAAAGAATGTTAAATAGTCACCATGTGCTTTTATCATGTCCATTGAGGCTTGTTTAAGTAGGAATTTAACATCGTCATCTGTATAAAGAAATATATCTTTTGTTAGCCTATATAGAAGAAAATCAGCAAGATAAAATCGAATATTTTCTGGAAGATTTTCTTCGTTAAAAAACTTATTTAGCCGTGTGGTTGTCAGAGGCCACTTCATCTCTAATTTATCAAGAAGTACGGTACTTTGTTTAGTATCTGTAAGGAAACTTTTTAATGGAGCTGTAAATGCTTTGACTTGGCTATCGTCAAGCATAACCGCTTTATTGGAAAAGATAGGTTTGTTTCCAAACCAATTATTATCAACCAAAAATGCTATAATTTCGCTCATACTGGCTTTCTCAGAATTTTGTGCATGTCTAATTATATCTTCAATAAAATCTTTTAAATCAATCATTGTTCATCTTAGAAGCCCATAACAGGTAGTCAAAGACCTCATTATTTACCTTTCGATATTGTTTTTCAAGCTCACCTTTATTTTGTAGATATGTTAATGAGCTTTCTGGAGACGAATCACCACGCCAATACATTAATACACCGGGTTCGCTGATACCTGATAATACAAGCTGAACCGTATACCAATGCCTAAATATATGTGGAGAAAGTTTATTTTCCATTAAAATCCTACCATATAAAACTAACTCAGGTTTTTCGCTTGCAAGATACATAGGAATTATTTCGCTTTGTATAATTTCCTGAAATTTTTTACGATAGCTAAAATATGTCATAGCCTTTCCTTGTTTGTTTACTGTAAAAGCACCATAATCTTTTTCAAATTTCTTACCTTTTAAATATTCAATATATTGATTATAGGCTTCTCTGAAAGCATTTAAAAATATATCAGGCACCTGTTGTTTGCGTTCTTTTTTGATGTTTCCAACCGAAATAAGATCACTTCGTATATTGAGCTCTTCTCGTAAATCTATTTCAATTTTTAAGATATCCATCTACAATGTCAAAGATAATGCCTGGCCCAAGGGGGCTGTCAGTTCTTCGGACATTACATGCTTCTGACGGTCTTAAACCTGCAAAGGCGGATAAGATGATTAAACCAAGTAATTCTTGATGATTAGTTGCTATATGATTAAATAGAATTTGAAAAGCGGAATTTGGAATGTCACGAAATATAGCTTTTTTATTTCCTGTATAGATTACATCAAAAGCGGGGACCTTTACCTTTGACACTTTTCCGTGTTTATCACGTTTATTTACAAATTTAAATAAATCATCTTTCTTAATATGACATTCCTTTTTACGTTCATCTATGAACAACTCCATAAAATCCATTATGGTTCTTACACATCTTTTGACTGTACCCTCTGTACGCTTAGTGTTATCGTCATCCCAAGGGAGTTCGCACATGCCATATGCATTCAGGAAGTCGTCTATTATTTCAACTGTAATATCATCTAATTTTTCTATTTCTGCATAAAAGAAAGCATAGTTTAATAGCTGCACAGTAAATGAAAACCTACTATTACCATCATCCGTGTACTTTCTAACCATGAGAACAGGTGATTTTACATACCTGTGGAAATCTGTAAATTGTAGAGTACCATCTTCGTGTTTAAGAACAATAAACTGCCTTGAGACCAACTTGTTATTCTTAATTATAAATTTATGTTTATATACAGCAAAGTGCTCATTTTTGCTCATGAACAAATACTCCATTCTAATAAAAATTACAATGTGACTGTAAAAGTATATTTTTATAAATAGTGGGGAAACACAACATATGTTCGTCCATAATTATTATATCATGGCTTTATGGACATGTCTATAAAGCCATACTTACGAACGGTTAAAATAATAACTATTTAAATATGAGTTATAAATTTATTTTTAGTAAAGCGTAATAAAATACTGATAACAAAATCTTCTTAATAAGCTTAATAGGTTGAAACTAACAGTGAATGGAGCAGAAATAAAGAAATTAAAGAGAGGACTGTAAAAGAGAGTAACCTTATCTTTATCGTGAATAAAGTTATCGTATTTTATTTTAAAAGTATTTGATAATATTTAAAAATTGAAATATAGTTAAATAAAAGAGCGGTGAGATCCTGCCAACAAGTGGAGAGTTAAAAGAGTAGGGAGGTACTGGAGGCATCTCCTTTTAAATGATATGTTGGCAAATCCTTCTAAAATTAGCCTATCTATCACCTTCAAGATATCACGATACTGTTCCTGATATTCAAATGTGTAAGACAATGAATTCATGCGTTGATTTGCTTTACCATGATTTTGATTATCAGTCCACGCCTGATCTTCATGAGATAATTCTATCAGCTCATCCAGTGATGCATTCCCAAAGATTTTGAAAATTTTATCAAGAAAATTTCTGATTTCTGGTGCTATATCCGGAATCTCTGTTCTACTCAGCAAAAAATCATAGTTTTCATGCACTGTTGGAGCTACTGCACCATTATCATACGCATATAAATCTTCTGCAAATAATTTGCTGCCGGTTTTCTCTATATAGATATTTTGAGCAAGATGAAGGTATTTGTCTAATCTGGCAGCTCCCTTATAAAAAACTCTGTCATTTTTATGAATTAGGTCTTTATTAAACAGCCACCTGTCCTTGTCTTTAGCCAAGAAATATTCAGCAACGTTAACATCGGTTAACATAAACCTCATCATCCTTTCTAAATTTTACAATAACCTTTATTATTTACACTTATATAGTATATGCAGTTAGTTGTATTGTCAAATATATCGTGTAGGGAAGGCCCGAAAAGGTGCACAAGCAAGGGTAACGGGGTACAGTATTATAGAGGCTGCAAAGGCCAACAATTCAACATCGCCAATTCATGGCAAGTTTTCTCTCTTAAAACCTGGAAGTTCAACCTTATGTAAAAAACGGATATTTGATTTTATATGTAAATGTCAACCCAAAATTGGTGTTAGTATATGATGATTTTTATTGAAGTTTGTACCGTATAAACTGTTCTTTTTAGTATAAAGGAGAATTTTGCAACTATGAAAAAGAAAATCTTTATTTTTATGCTGATTTTAACACTAATATTAATTGTAAATGCCTATGCAGGAACAATTAATGTAGACATTGATAACATAAATGTGTATTTCTGGAATGAAACAGGAATGCCCTTTATAGATTCTAACAATCGTACTCAGGTACCGCTTCGTGCAACTATGGAAGATTTCGGTGCTAAAGTAGATTGGGACCAAGAAAATCTTATAGCAACAATAGAATTGGATGATACTAAAGTTGAGGTACCCATTGGTGAATCATATATCCTTAAAAATGGTGAAAAAATATTGAATGATACGGTGGCACAAATAAAGGACAATAGAACATACTTGCCAATACGTGCGGTTTTAGAAGCATTTGGAGCAAGTGTAGATTGGGACAATGAAACTCAAACTGTTAGAGTGAAAAGAATCGGAAAAACTGGTGAAGAAAAGGAGAATAGATATTTTTCTGAAGAATATGGTGATTATGGAGATGGAATTGTTGTTTCAACCAGAGAGTTATACTACCAAGATGGAAGATTAATTGCAACATTATATCTTTATAATGGAAAGACTGATAAGACTTTATTCAACATAAATAATTTTAAAGCTTCAATTGAGGATAACGATGGAAATGTAATTGCAAAGGACAACTTCGGTAATCTTGAAGATGTTGAAATTGCACCTGGTAAATGCATAACTAAAACTTTTATATTTGAAAAAGATAAGGTCCATATACAGGATTATGAGTTAACATATTTACGTTATCATGTTCAAGTCAATATGATGTAAAATAAATGACTAATTAACTCATTATATATAATATAAATTACCGTAACGACGGCCAGATTCCCTTTAATTATAAAAACATTCATATATTCTTTAAGGCGAAGTATTAATATGACAGTAAAGGATATGTCAATAGAGCTATGAGCTAAATCCCAGATTACTGTAACGAAGTCCAAATTACCGTAACGAAGTTTAAATTCCTTAGAGTATTATATCACCCCCTTAATACCATGGGCGTAATGTCTAGGGTATTTTTTTATTTTGTCTTTGGTTAGTATAATTTATCTATACTGTATCACATATATTTTACGAAAAATGGTGTTTTGAAAATTATAAATTTTACGGACATTGACAAAAGATTGGATAAAAAAATTGGCATCAACTACAAAAATCGTCACGTTTTGACATTGCAGTCATGGTAAGATATGTAAGTTTTTATAATAGGTTACAAGTTCTAATGTTATTAAATTATAAATTTTAAAGATAAAATATAAAATTCTACGCATATTTGATAGAATATGATGTAATAGCATTAGAAAGAGTTAATACATGCATTGACGCTTTAATAGATACATTCGTTAGAGAAAAAAGATAAACGAAACAAAATATAAAGGCCTAAATAAACCAAATGACATCTATACACCATAAAGGTGTAATGTATAAAATTATAGTGGTGGTTAGGAGGTGAAACATATGCCAGATAAACCTTTAACGGGTAAAGAGATTCAGGAAATCGAGGATTCTATCGATATGACAGATATTGATAACGAGATGGAGAATATAAACTTCCAGCATGATCCTAACTAAATCTTTTTTGCCTTGCGAAGTAGCTATTGCTATTAGATTAATAGCTACTTCCTTAGATCTTAGGACGAAAGTAAAAGT
>DHER01000153.1 GCA_002399975.1 Firmicutes bacterium UBA4845
ATTTCCCGCATACCTAATTCGTTGGTATTGCTTGCAGATCCGGTTTGTTGGTAGGTGATGTCGACGATATTAGATTTGATCATTGTTAATTTTCAATTTGTTATTTAGATAGTTTATGAAAGCACTACATGTAATAAGCATAAATTGAGCTTCATCTGATCCAGGAACATACTCACCGGTTTCATCCATTAAAGAATGACGAATACCTGTTGTCCTATCATTGGAATAACCATATAAGTTTTCAAATGCCTTACGCAGAATAGATGGTATTTTCAATCCTTGGGACTCCATTTTTGAAAAATTTAAAACTTTTTCACCGGTAATTTTTCTACTAAAGGCTTCTAAGGCAGAAATTGATTCTTTAATTGAGTTTCGGTAGTCACCAACTGGGCGAATAGACAGAGCTTCTAAAGCCGAATGTAAGTGTATTTTTACACTATTGTTATTCAAATCCAATGCTTTCTCAATGGTTTGCATCTCGACATCAGAAGTAATCTGTATTACAGAATTATGTAAAATTCGATATCCAAAATTAAGTCTTTTAAAATCTTCGTTAAGAATTGAAACGAAATCAATTGCCTCTTTTTCTTTTTGGTTATCTGTCAAGTATGTTATGGTATACTCAATAATGTCAATTTTTCTCCACCACTCATTCTGTTTGTTACTTATAAACGGAATAATTGCCAAATGCTGATAGCTTTTATTTCCAAATAGATAAGATGCTGAATCGATGTTTGAAATTAATGGGATTCCATCAATTGATGAATTTAGGCAATATCTTTGAACACTTCGCTCCAGTTCTCTAAAGAAAATTGGGTTTGTGTCATCAAGTAAATCAATAAAACAGTTACATATTGAGTTTTCCACCTCAGGGGTTAATTTACCTACGGTTATCACATTTGAAGGTTCTATGTATCCATTTCTTTCAGAAAATTTCATATCTCATTTATTATAATTGTCCCAAAATTGTGGGATTCGTTATAATATTTGCCACAATATTAGATAAAACATCTCCACCAAAGCTTTTTAGTTTTGCAATTATAGTTGATTTTGCAGTTTCAATAGAGGAATTCTTTGATAAATTGATAATTTCTTTTAATTGACTGCCTGTCAATTCTTCCTTAAGCGCTTCAATAAAAACATTTATGGAAATATCTTGATTTTGTGACTGACTTTGTGTATTTGTGATATTTATAACCTGTGAAGGTGTTTTATTTACAACATCATTTTTATCATATTAAATTCTTGAAATAAATTCACATGACTCTAAAACACCAATTAATTTATCCATGGAGGTTGGATAGTTACGACAACTCATTTTATTTTCAATTACTTCAAAATCATTTATACACCTATCTCCCTTAAATTCACTAGATAAAAATCTCAAGCTCTTATTTTTCCATATCTCGAATTTTTGAAAATCTTGAAACCTATATTCTGAAAATACAAATAACCCCCCTGAGGATGATGGAACATCGATAATTGAATTTTTCAGTTCTTTCCCTTCAGATATTAAATCCTCTAATGTTATTGTTACTTTCTCCATTATTTACTCTCCTTTTTATTTATCAGTTTCTCATACATCTTAAAAAGCACTTCCAGCCTCTCTTCATCACTTTTGAATGGTGCACCTGGGTAACAATTATCCACAGCCAAATCCAAAGCATGATGTGCTTCTCGAAGGTCTTTCGGCATTTTGCCAGGATCATACATTTGGGCAAGGGTTTTCTCAGTGTGATTCTGACGCGTAAGTAAAACCTCTTCTGCAAAAGCCTCTATTTCTTTTTTTTTTGTTTCTGAAATAGTGGGAAATGGGAAAGTGTTATAACATAGCGTCGCGGAATACCTTATTCGGGTTTCAAGTGAACCTCCAACAGCTCTTACCCAGGCATTATGAATCTTAGAGGTAAGTATGCCAAACAGCCATAATTGAGCATCGTAGAGTGCAAATGCAGAATCAGATATCACAATATTCTTATCTAGAAATCCCATTGGAATATATTCTCTGCGTTCAGATGAGACTCTAGGAATAATGATTGCATTTGTTGGTTTGTATCTAACTTCTCCAAAACGGTGAGAAAAGTCAGCTAAACTTTGGGTCGTTATCCTTTTACTTTTAATTCTGCTTTTGAATACTTTTTCAATTCTATCTTTTATGGGTTCAAATTCGATTGCTTTATTTCTCATATCGTCATCAATCCAAAGACAATATCTATCTTCTCCACGAATAAATTCTTGTGAACCTAAAAATTTCTTGACAAAAATATCAGATTCCGGATAATCTTCAATTAGTTTGTCTTTTGCGTATTTGTCTAATATAAGTGCTCCTTTGTCATTCGGCATACTCCCAAATGAAAGTACTGGAAATTTTGATAACGACTTCCTTCTTGACTCTACAATTACATTACTCCCTTTTGTTAAATATGCATTAATAAAATTGGTTTTTTCAATTTTGTTTTCGTTATATATTATTTTTTCTTTGTTTGACTTTTGACAAACACCGATTACAACACAAGTAACACCTGCATTGAATTTAGCATTATTTGTCCATTTAAATGATGTATGCGTGAAATTTATTTCAAGTTTAAATTTAAAAATATTATTCCACAAAAGACCTACTTGCTCACCTTGGCATATTGAATTTGTAGAAACAAAAGCGTATTTAGAGGCAGAATTTTCAATATATTTTGCACCTAAATAAAACCAAATCGATATGTAGTCTAAATTATTGAAACCACGAATATCAGACAATGCATAAGCCATATCGCTTTTTTGCTCATCGCTTTGAAGTCTTGCGCCTAAATATGGTGGATTACCAAATACATATACTTCTTCATCCGGATTGTGAGGGCATATTTCGTTCCAATCAACATGACAAGCATTTCCTTGAACAATAGTGTTAATGTTTTTAAGAGGTAATGCATCAATTTTTACATCAGCGAATACACGAGAAAACTCGGCATTCATCTGATGTTCTGCAAGCCAGAGGGAGAGCATTGCAATTTCATGCGCAAAACCATCCAATTCTATTCCATAAAACTGATTGATTGAAATATTAGAATATGGTAAAAGTCGTAGTCCGGTAATTTCTGCCATACGTTTCCAGATGCGTATTTCTAACCGACGAAGTTCTTTGTAAGTAATAATTAGAAAGTTACCGCTTCCGCATGCAGGGTCAAAGAATTTTATTTTGGAAATGCGAATAAGCAGTTGGTCGAGTTTCTTGGCATTATCAAAACCATTAGCAAAAACTTCTTCCAATTCGTTCATGAAAAGCGGTTGGATAACTTTCATTATGTTAGGTACACTGGTATAGTGCATCCCCAGACCACCGCGAAGTTCCGGTGTGACCACAGATTGCATCATGGAACCAAAAATATCGGGATTGATCTCGCCCCAGTTCAGTTCACTACATTCCAGAATCAATTTTCTTGCACGCATTCCCATTCGGGGAATGGAAATTTGTGTATTAAACAGCCCACCGTTTACATACGGAAATTGAGCAAATATTTTTGAACGACCAATATGAACTGGCTCATTCATTACATTAAAAACTTCATCGAGGGCATCAGTCAGGTTACTGCCATCCTCCTGTGTATATCGTCTAATGAAATCGGAAAACGCACCTTTCTCAAAAATAGCTGTATCTTCTGCAAAAAAACAGAAAAGAAGTCGAGTCATGAAGACATTTAGATCGTGCAGATCATTTTCAGAGGAAAACTCATTGAAACGCCGGATTTCACTGTGCAGACGCGCCATCTTCTCGGCGGCTTTTACATCAGCCAAATTTTCTTGCGTAATCACATATTTATCAATACCACGGAGCGGATCAAAGAACTGAAAATCCAACCAAAGTTTATCAACTCTATTTTCATATGTTTCTTTAAACTTAGGATCGAAAGCCAGGATAGTTTTACCATCACTTACAGCAAGGATACGGGGTTTCTGACGAGCAGTGTACTCGTCGTTTTTCATGACTTCCAAGGTTTGGGTTAATTGTAAAGTAGGTGCAGCCCTATATGCAAGGCTTTTCTTAATTAAAATACCCTCATCTCGTGACAGATTGCCTTTTCCGGATTTGTACCTTCTGATGTAGGTATCACTTGTGCCGAATGCGGAAAGTATCAAATAACCAATTTCATTTAGATCTGTGTTTTCCTTTAGTTTTTGAAGCTTTTGCTCTATCTCTTTATAACTTATGGTTGCCATGGTTTGTTTTTAATTGTCTATTCACAAAGATAATGAAAGTTTTATCGAA
>DHER01000014.1 GCA_002399975.1 Firmicutes bacterium UBA4845
ATGGAAAACCTTGACCAGAGCTCCAGAGATTTTCTTGAGGCGGCTATCCGAGATTACAATTCCACATTTAGTACGAATTACGATACTTCCTCGGATAAGTTCCAGAATTATTATAAAGACCTCTCTCTTCGTGTAAAGAATCGGGAGATTGATATATTGATTGTTGTCAATATGTTCCTGACAGGCTTTGATGCAACAACCCTGAATACGTTATGGGTAGATAAAAACCTGAAGCAGCATGGACTGATTCAGGCTTTTTCAAGAACTAACCGCATCCTAAACAGCGTTAAGACCTATGGCAATATCGTTTGCTTTAGAGATTTGAAAGAAGAAACAGACAAAGCTATTGCACTATTCGGCAATAAGGATGCAGGCGGTATTGTACTGCTAAAAACATTCGATGAATATTATAAGGGATATGATGAAAAAGGTGAACACAAGCCGGGCTATGCTGAACTGATTGCAACCCTTACAACACAGTATCCCCTTGGACAACCTATTCTCGGAGAAGAAGCTGAAAAAGACTTTATACGGCTATATGGAGCAATACTTCGGCTTAGAAACATTCTTACTTCTTTCGATGACTTTGAAGGAAATGAGATTTTATCTGAAAGGGATTTTCAGGACTATCAGAGCATTTATATTGACCTGTATCAGGAATACAGAAAAGGTGCTGATGGTGACAAAGAAACTATCAATGATGACATAGTTTTTGAGATTGAACTGGTCAAGCAGATAGAGGTAAACATTGATTACATCCTTATGCTTGTAGCTAAATATCAACAATCCAACTGTAAGGATAAAACCATTCTTACAACTATTGATAAGGCTATCAATTCAAGTATTGAACTTCGAAGTAAGAAAGAGCTTATCGAGCGTTTTATAGAGCAAGTCAATGTATCGACCAAAGTGGATGAGGATTGGCGCAAATTCCTCCATGAGCGTAAGGAAGCGGATATTTCAGCAATTATAGAAGAAGAAAAATTAAAGCCCGAAGAAACCCGCCGTTTCATCGACAATGCTTTCCGAGATGGAATGCTTAAGACGACCGGTACAGCCATTGATAAAATCATGCCACCTGTATCCCGCTTTGGCGGAGGCAGAGCCGCGAAAAAACAAGGAATTATCGAAAAACTAATGATATTCTTTGAGAAGTATTTAGGGTTGGTGTAGTCTATACCGTATGATAAAGGAGCATTTTGAATGGGAAAGATTATTGAACATGATTTACTTCCGAAACAAAAACCAAGAAAAAGCAACTTAAAAGTAAAAGTTGATTTATACAATTATGCAACTGAGCTATATAATGAATTATCAAAAATTGGTATTATTCAGCGCCTAAAAGATACCCCTCAGCTTGGTGTTATTAGAGTTCCCAAAAATCTAAGGAAATCTCGATTTGACTATACTGTATTACAATTATATTTTCATCAGCTAATAAAGAAAAATTTACAGACCAAGCTCGAGCTAACATATAATAACCCTGTGAAGGGTAAGGAATTTGGGGATAATATGCAATATATATCAGAAAAAGAAAATCCAACTGTGGGGGATATGTTGCAAATCCTTACAATTGCTTATAATCTAGGACATTTTTATAATACCTTTACTGCTTCGCGAGCAGTTGTAATGCTTGCAGAGGAAAATGTGGATTTTAGAAATAAACTATTGAATAGTTCTAATAGCCATCGATTTAGAGTAGCTGCAGAGTCTTTATTGAGTGAGCAAAATTATCATAGGCTACATTTATTGAATTCATTACTTGTCCTTGAACGTTGTGATCAGAGCAAACAATCTGTCATATTGGCACAGGAACTTATATATGCATATCTTAATGAAAACTCAATTAGTGATAGTAGTAAACTGCATTTTATATTTAAAGTTTTTCGCTCTGTTCGCAATGTTTCCTATATCGCTTATGACTTACAAATTGCAAATATGCCCATTACAATTGACTTGTGCAATAAAGAAGCGGTTCTTATCCTATTTCATGAGCTATTATCAATTTATAATGATCAATTACCTGCAAATCGATTAATTACTTCTATTGGGAAAATGCTTGATGACACAGTTTATAATGAGAATTCAAACGCTATTTGCTACTATAGAATATCACGAAAAATCGTCAATACTTTATCTAAAGATGAGGGTATTAAGTATAAAGAATACTATTCTGATTTTTGGTTATGTTCAAAAAGCATTTTTAATAAACAACATCGCCAAACACGTGATTATTCACCAGATGCTATTCTGAAATTAACATTTACTGCTGAGGACAAAAAATTATCACAAGGATTGTTGTTGGAATTGGAACGTATAAATAACTCAAGAGTAGGATACTACGATCGAAATTCTGGAGAACGAACAATACTTGTTTCAATAAAAAAGAATTGCCAGAATAAAGCTCTTACATCGTTTAGAGTATTAAAATCTACAATTAAATATTTGCGCCGAGTTGCGCACCCATCAAATGCAGACATACGATATTTACTCGCCAGTAAATTTTTTCTCTATTATTTATTTGGCGAAAATCCAGTCGTAATTAAAGCAACAGTTGACCCTGAAATTTGTGTGTTATGCACACGAGGTAAGAGGCAACGCACTGCTGAAATTAAATCCCTTTTAGCAAAAGGGAATGGAAATACCGATGAACGTCATGAAGTGGAATTTATGCTTGACTGTCTAATACAAGATGACATTAATGATACGAGTATTACAATACCTTCAAGCATATTAATTTATCAAAAAGATTTGCCTGGAAAGAAATTAAGTGAATTTGATGGGATGGTTATTCATCCAATGAGAAAGTCAGAACAAATTATGTTACTAGAAGCAAAAAACACTGATAGCAATCCTTCGTATGCTAAAAAATGCTTATCAGATAAACTTGATAAACTGAATTTTGACTACAACAAAGATGCTATTAAAATTCATAACTATGATGCCTTGCTCAAGGTATCCATTTAGAAATGATAATCGATCAAAAAGACCAGCCGCTTCAAGCATTCATGCCTGATTGTGACTGGTCTTTTACTTTTGCCCCGCTTGAAGCTGTTCACTTTAGTTTTTTCTTCAATCCCTAAGTGAACGCCTCTTTCCTTGTCTTTCTTTGCTTTC
>DHER01000125.1 GCA_002399975.1 Firmicutes bacterium UBA4845
CTAGCCCATCTGTATTATAATTCTATTTCATTACTTTTAATTCTTTCTGCTAAATTCTTTACTTTTTCTTCTATTATCTTAGCTGTTTTTATAAACTCTTCATCACTTTTGCCTGTAGGGTCTTTTAATCCCCAATCTTCTTCATGTTTTGAAGGTAAAAAAGGACAAACAACATTACAACCCATTTTTATAACTATATCAACTTCTGGTATATCATTTAGCAACTTAGATTTCTGAGTCTTATTCATATCAACATCATATATATCCTTTATAATTCTTACTGCATCTTGATTAATTTCAGGCTTAGTTTCTGTCCCTGCTGAGTATGAGTCAAAAACATCTGATGCAAATAACTTTCCTAATGCTTCTGCCATTTGAGACCTACATGAATTATGAACACATATAAATGCTACCTTAGGTTTCATATCATCATCCTTTCTATTTAGTGTTCTTTATTTAATTTATAATTTTTCTCAACAGACTGAAAAAAGTTCCTTAAATTTTCTGGTAATTCATATACATTTTTATTATGTTCAAATATTTTAGTATCACCATATACTTCATGAAGAATGGAGTCAACAATCATTGCTTTTGGCGGAATAGTATATTCTTTTCCTTTATATATCCATACTCGACAATCCACATCATCACCACATAAATCACCGCATGATTCACAAAGAGATTCTCTGACTTCCATCTGAATATCTTTTCCATTTATTCGTATGGTAGGTGAACTAACAAACTTGTATTTTATGGCCATTTCTTCATTGTTAATATGAATTTTGTTTACAAGTACTTCTTTACCTGTTAATTTCAATACTTTTTCTACATCTGCAATTGCTTCATCAAGACCTTCATCTGTTCCCTGACATCGATTACAAATATTTAGATCCAAATATAGAAAGTCAATTTTAATTTTATCGTCTTCATTAATTTCACTTTCTTCTATATCCCCACAGCATCCAGTATTACAACACTTCACAATGACACCTCCATATAACTATATCAGAATATTTGATTTTGCCTATATAATAGTTTTTAAATATCTCTATTAAAAGCTACTTATTAATTTCTTCATTAATTTTATCATAAATCATATTATTAGATATTCCACCATAAAAACATACTCTGTTATTAATAGCAGTTAGGGGTAATCCATAGTTTGCATCTAAAATTTTGTGTACATATTCATATTTGTCAATATCATCTTCTAATACATCTATAAATTTAACTTCTACCTGATCTTTTATTTTTGTTTTATTTATGAAATTAACAAATTCAGAATATAAATCATCCATAGTTGTAGAAGGACCACAAGATCCTTCACAACTACAGCCTCCACCAACTGGAGCATCTTTTATACCAAATATTTCAATTTTGACTTTGCTATCACTCATTTAGATTTCCTCCTCAAAAACCACCTCTGAGATTTGTTCTAACATATCAATTCCTTTAATTTCCTTATCAAACATTGGTATAGTTAATATATTAGCATTTTCAAATTTTTCTTTTATTTCTCTAATATATGCTAGTTGCATATCTCTTCTCTTTTTAAAAAATGGGCTTTGGGCTTGTTCTTCTGGAATAATTAGATTTATTGCTACTAATTGAGTTTTTATTCCAAATTCTTCTAACTCCTTTGATGCCCTATAAGCTTCTATCATTGGCGTTTTTTCTGGATACATTACGAAACTAAATGTAGTTTCATCCCCATTTTTCATCATATCCATAACTTTGTCAAATCTTTCTTTTTGTAGCTTATCTGCATCGCTTATACCTGTTGAAATACCAGCCTTTAGTTGGATTTGTTTACTCCAATCCATTGGTAATTCTAAAAGTCTCAATGTGTGTCCTGTAGGTGCAGTATCGAAGACAATAACATCGAATTCATCACCACTTGCATATTGAATAAATTTTTGAAAGGCTGCCATTTCTTCTGTACAGGGAGAGTTCAGTTCTTCCTCCATTGCTTTAATCGTATCTTCTCCAAATTTTCCCTTAGCCTCATCTAAAATTGAATTTTTGTAATCTTCTGTTGCCTTTTTCTGATCTATTTTGACAGCATATAGATTATTTACTCCATCTATTTTTGTAATTTCATCAGAAACTGGTTTATCTAATACATTTCCAATATGGGCAGCAGGGTCTGTTGTCATAAGCAAAGTCTTAAAACCTTTCTTTGCAGTTTGAACAGCCGTAATGCAAGCCATGGAAGTTTTCCCTACTCCACCTTTTCCTGAAAAAAAGATATTTTTTCTTTTATTCTCTTTAGGATAAATTAACTTACCAATATTGTTTGATTTTTCTTTTTCAAATAGCTTTTCTCCACTTTTTCTTAACATTTCTATTCCTTTTAATTCAGAGTCGAAGAGTTCCATTGTGGTAATTGAAATATCTTTAAATACATTTTTCGTTTCCTCTAGATATTTTTGCTGCATATCATATCTAGACTTAAAAAATGGATTTATAGCTTCTTGTTTTGGAATAAAGCCATTTACAATAAGACTTGTTGTGTTTATGCCTATCTCTTTTAATTCATTTGAAGACCTTATAGTTTCATCAAGAGATGTTTGTTCTGGTTGCATTACAAATATAAATTCTGTTTTGTTTGGATCTCTTAACTTTGATACAGCATCATCATACTTCTTTTTGCTATCCTGTATTAATGCTACAGGTCCTAAACAAGTTTGCCCACTTCCTTGGGAGCTTTCTTCTATATGCTTGCTCCAATCCACTGGAAGTTCTAGAAGTCTAATTGTGTGTCCTGTTGGTGCAGTATCGAATATAATTATGTCATAGGAGTCATCTTCCATAAAATCAATAAATTTATCAAAGGAAGCCATCTCTTCAGTACATGGCCCGCTTAATTGTTCTTCAGCGATTTTCAACATTTCTTCATCAAAAAGTTCTCTCATAGGTGCAAGAGATCTTTCCTTATATTCATCTGTTGCTTTATCAGGATTTATTTCCATAGCATAAAGATTATCTATGCCATCTATTTTAGTAACCTTATGACCTATTTCTTGTTCAAATACATCCGATAGATTTGCAGCTGGGTCGGTGGTTACAATTAAAGTCTTACGGCCCAAGTCAGCATGATAAACTCCAGTAGTACATGCCATAGAAGTTTTACCTAC
>DHER01000013.1 GCA_002399975.1 Firmicutes bacterium UBA4845
TCTTTTTGGTATGACACCTAACGGACGGAGCATTGGCGATGTGGCGGTATTCTGTGTTCCGTCTGCCTGGTGCCGCTGCAGATTAAAGATATAAAAGCTCATTGTTTATTCTGCAGCTTGGCGTTATTCGTCTGCCGAAACCGAAGCTGAGTAGCGAACAACAGCTGAGAATATATTTGTCGCCCCGCCATATTGCCAATGCAATGTTACCTGCATGGCCTTTTATTTCAAAATTCATCGTTGCTCTCTAACATATTATACGCTGACGGTCTTGTAGGTTATTACATTTTCCCTAAACAAATATGCTTCAGACGAACCCAATTCAACCATATTATTCAAAAGCCAAACAAAATCGTCAATCAGTTTCTTATTCTTTTTTATTTCAGATATATGATTATAGAACAGTCTTTTTACAAGTCGCTCAGCAGCTACTGACATAAGTGCGGTTAATTGTAATGGCTCTTTTTTAAGAAGTTCTACAAGCCAACTAAGCCCTTCTGGTAAGAAAGTTTTTTCCCCAATTGTAGAAAAAACATTTAAAACGGACTGCACATTAGAAGCACCAAAATCATTAATCATTTGATGATAAACTTCCTTTTTCCCTTGTAGCGGTTGCCAATCTATTGCTTGTTCCTTCCATCCGGTATCAAGAAATAGTTGCCGGGTAAAATAAAGAGTTCTGCTGTTCTTAATTTTTTCAAATAAATGTTCCCAAACTTCCCAAAAATGTTCAATTGCTTTGTTTTTAATACTATCGTCTGGATGATTGGCGATTATGTCATCAAGTTTGGCTATAGAAAACTTTAAAATGTCCACTGAAAATTCAAAAAGATCATTCCGATGTCTATACTTGATAGTATCTGCTATATTTTTGTAAGATTCATCTAGGATGATGTCTATAATTAGTTTTGAAAATGCAGGGGCAGAAGTTATCAGTAATTCTGCTAAATAGAATTTGATTTCTAAAACCTCCTGAAATCCTATTTCCTTACCCTCTTTTCTACGTCTATATGAGTAATCCTCTTCAAGTTTCAGATCTTCTACGAGTAGTAAAACGAAATGCCGAATAAATTCTTTAAGCTGTACATCGTCAGAATCACAGGGAATCATCAATAATGCACGTGTCAATAAATATCCAGAGTGACTATCAAGAGTAACAGTTGAAAGATCCAAAACTGCGTTTCCGCTTCTAGTTTGTTCTTCAATGTATTGATGTTCTTTTTCTTTTGCCGATTGAAGCCTATTATTATCATGATCATCATAGAAATATGGATTTGCTTTGCGGTACGCAGCATATTGTACGACTGAAAACCATATCGTTTTTGTTTCTTTAGGATAATGGCTGGAAAAAACCTCTCTAATATATTTAGTTATTTTATCCACTTCATGTTCTGCAAATGGGGCAATAAGCATGTGCACCATAATCAGTACTACTTCATTTTGGTCTTCTTCTGACTCCAAAAAATTAAGCGGCAGATGAAAAGAGGATAACGCTAATTCCTTTTCCATGAGAACGTAGTTCATATTCAAACCGAAATTTCGGCTGGTCGTATCTTGGATAATAACCGCTGCGGTTTCTAAAATTGTATTTATGCACCACATTTTTTCTTCTTTACTCAATTGCTCAGAAATACCTCTTAATCCTACAACAGCTAGTGTAACCGGGCGATCAAAAAGAATATTAAGATTTTCATTTCTCTCGCATTTTTTCTGGCAAGCTTGCCAGTCTAGATAACTTATAGGTTCCTTTCCTTCAAATGCTTTTTGCAGTTGACTTGAATAATTCATTGCTTTATTATCAGATTCAAACTCTTCTTTGCCGGAATCTATAAATTCCTGAATATCCTTATCGTATTCCGGTGCTATAGGAAAACCTCCTAATTTTTCATCATATTCACCAACTTTATGATTCCTGATGTCTATTTCCGTAATCGTCTTTTTCCAAACAATATCTTCCTCTTGAATATCTTTTTTCAGCTCATCAAATACCTGGTGTATTTCTCTATTGAGTTTCCTGATATTAAACTGATAATCTAAAATGAAATCCCTAAGCCCCCGCATGAATTTCTTTCGATGAGCTAATTGGTTAGATTCCCATCGTTCTTTTTGTGCAAAGGAGATTTCCTGGTCCACAGGGGCTAATGCAGAATGCTCCTGTAGTGCTCTGCTTAAATCCCATTCATAAAACTCTCTTGCTTTTAATAAGCATAACATTGATTCATCCACTTCCGAAGGATATGCCATTACTACACTCGCCAGCACACCGAGAGGAGCCACATTATTCGTATGATAATAGATGTACTCAAAAACAAACTTAAGGTTGGCTCTGCTTGTTTCTGTTCTTCTAGTAGCCATTCCTAAAAGGAATTTTTCAAAACTCATCAATAGTGACTCCAAAAGATAATGTGTAACACTTATTCCGCGATACGCCACCCATAATTCTCCAGCGCCCCATAGTTTTCTTTTTGTCCCATCAGGCAATTCAAATTCAAGTTCTTTTAGCTGATGTTTATATTTGCATTTTGCCTGCACATAAAAATCTACCGAATAGTTAACAAACTGTACAAGAAACTCTAATCCTTTAAGTGGATGATATTGTAGTAGGTTATACAACGGCGTTTTGTAAACACCAGACGGGAAAAACTTATGCTTATCTTCAATGCCCCAACATTTATCATTATTTAAGCTATCATCGCCAATCATTGCCATGATGCTACCGGGTGGCGGTGGTTGAATGGGACGAAGCTTCCATTCCTTCCATGCACTTTCTACTATTAATTCAGGCAATTCTTTTACCAACTCATGGTTACCCAATCCTGAAAGACATTTTTTTATCACAGGTTTATCTAGTGAACGATGTGTCCTGGAATCATTTTCCTCATTTGCAAATGACTGCTCAACCAGTTGTTTTATTTCATCTTTTGCTATAGGGGCTAAATCAAATAAAATAGCGATCAGGTCTTTTCTTTTATCTTCTATATTCCTTTCTTGCCATATCTGTAAACCCGATTTAATTTCATCTATGTAATGTAATACGACGCTTTTAGCAGATGTTAATTCATATTGATCCATCTCGTTAAATTGAAACATCAGCCTTAAGTGCCAGTCGGACAAATACGATATAATATTTAACCTGTTAACCGCAAGCTGATCAATATGTTTTTCAATGAACATAAGCATTTCTCTCCAGCCAGATCCTATTGGCAACAATAGATTGACCTTGCTATTATTTTCCTTGCAGCATGTTTTAATTATATGCAGGCACCTTGTCAGCAGTTTCGCATTTTCTGCCAATAGGTCTTTCTCAAAACCAATAAAAAATGCTTCACTGACTTGAGACCTGAAAATAGCAGTAAGGATCTCATCCGCCCAATAGCGTTCTATTATTTTACTGCTTAAAACATCTCTTACAAGACCTATTACTTTTGCTCCATTATCTGTTAACAGTTCTTCTATCCAAAGCCTGAAAGCCCTTCTTATTGCCGGTTCTTTCCCCAATTTATTGAAAAAGTCATCTACACTGGCTGCATCTTCATAAAATGATGAAATATGCTTCACCAATGCCCAATCTTCTAGCATGTCATGAGCGGGTGTGTATCTTCTGTTCAAAGGCTCCTGCGCTAATATCTCGTCTTTTACAAGCAAAGCAGTTGCTTCTGCATCAGCCGTAACGGGTTGGGTAAATAGCTTCATTTCTTTAGCCCGCTTAACTGCAATTTCCATGAAGGCGTTTTCCCGTTTGATTGGCAATCCATTTTTTTCGTTTGCCTCATCAACTACAAGTATATTCCACAACCTATTTTTAAAATCGGCAAGTTCAATATCAGCATAATTATCGACACTTTTATGTAACGCTTTAACGGCAAAGTCTAAATACTTAGGGCTTTGCAACAATGGTTTGATTTTTTCATTGCCCAGCACATTATTTAGCTGGGGATACTTTGCAGAAACGAGTTTTAATTCTTCATCCGTTAATAGCGGAATTTCAACAATACCAATTTTTTCTTTGCTTAACCCAAACTTCTGAATAATCAGGTCGATAGCATACTTCCTTGAAGAAGCAATTAATTTAATATCAGGATACTCAGCCAATATGCCCATAAGTTGTTTAAATGCACATTCGGAATCTGCTTCCAGTAATTTTTCAAAACTATCCAGGTATAAAAATTTGTCCGGAATAAGTGAAATACAGGAAAATATATCTCGGATAGATATGTCGATTCCCTGATTCGAAAAAACATTTGCTATATGTGGCTGGTTAAATTGGTCTGCTCTAAATACGAATACACCTGATGTCGCAAGTTCATTCTGCAATAAATCCTTCACTTGTGCTGACTTACCAACTCCAGGTTTTCCGGTGACTATTGTAATAGGAAATGTTGCAATCGATTGAACTATATTATTGGTGATAACTGACCTTTTAAGATGGACATCTCCAATAGTATCTTTTAGTGGGTTAACTATTGCACTACTATCGCTTTTTAATTTTTCTATTGCTTTAAAGTGAGGGATCAGTTTCTCTGCAGAAAAGTTTTTATAAATATCCATTTGCCGGATTGTTTCGGCAGTAATATTTCCTCCATCTTTATTAAATGTTGCCGCGATGACTGATAAACCATCCCATATTTCTTTATCATTCAGTGCTGATAGACTACTCTTTGAAAGCCTAATCAGGTTTAAAAAATAAGCCTGGTCCACACTTCCTATTTGCAGCAAGTCATATTCTAAAACGTCCATACATTTTGCAAACTCCCAAATCTCTTTGTCTGTTAAGGCTGTATTTCCATTAGCCTCATTCAAAATACTCCAGATAATTTCTAAGCGTTCTTTTTTTGCTTTTATACGATTTATTTCATTAATGAAATCTACTTCTGTTGCATGCGAATTAGCCCAATTAAAAATGGATTTAAAATGGTTGCGCTCATCTTTCGTCAAGCCACCTTTTACGATTATCAGTTTATCTTTTGTTTTATCAAAAATGGCGGCGTTATTATAATCTTTCCAGAATGCCTGCAGTACCTCTTTAAATGTTTCATCATTTTCAGTAAATGACACATCATGTTTGATTTGCATCAGCAATTTATGTTCACTTAATCCTGATTTTGCAATGACTAACAAGTCATCTGTTTCATATCCTCTGCTGGTGTTTTGAAAACTAACTTCAATTATTTCATTCGCTGGCAGGCATGGAGCACTACCAGCTATTACTAAACCTGTGAGAAAAGCTGTTTGAATGGATTGTTCGAAATTAGTTCCCCCACCTCCTTTTTGAAATACACTTCCTTTTTCTGACACTTTAGTAATTATATAGTTGTTAGTCTTGTTTTTGTCTGGCTTGCAGAGAACGTTCTCGGGATTTGCGTTCGGGCGGGTTGGCGGGACGAAGTCCTGTCAAACCGAGACGAACGCCTGCGCGGGCACGAAACTTCGCAAACCGCGTTACCCCCGCCTGACGCCAAAGCCCGTGTTAGCAGCTGGTTTTAATTTTGAATTCTATCAATTTCACTTTCCCAATTTTGATAATGTATTATTCTTTCTTGGTGCAAATCCTGATTTAAAATTTCATCTTTACTTAATTTTGAAATTTCTTCCCAATTTTCACCAAGAACGTATGTTGCATTTCCAGTATAAATACTTTCTAAAATGAAGAAATCTTTATTTTCAAATCCAAAAATCATATAACCTTTAAAACCTGCTGTCCCGACAGCAACAAAATTTGGATTAAAGGAAGTTATTTTTTCTAATCTTCGGTTAATTATTCTCTTTCTATTTTCTCTTAAATTAGAAATTATTGGTTGTATGTTATTCTTAAAGACATTCCAAGGATATCTTCCCTGAGGAAGTATTTTCCAATTAAGTCGAGTTATAGGAACATTAAATGTTGGAATCAAGTTTTCATGTAAAATTTCACATTCTCCAAATATCTCTAAAAACAAATTTATGATATGTTTTATAATCGACATTGAGTTTGGTCTCTTTGTCAATAATGGTGAAGTTATAATTGGATTGTTATTAATTCCTTCTCTTACCAACAATTCAATACTTGGTGCCGGTATTGGGTTACGAACGTATCTTTTGTACGGAACATAAACGGTGTGATAATTTCCGTGCCAATCTTTGACATCTAATTCTCTATAAACAGTCTCCATTGGTAAATCTCTACGTCTTAGAATTCCGCCATTTGCATTAAATCTAGTTATTGGACCAATAATCGTAGGAAGCAGTTGATTACCAATAGAAATGTTCGTAAAATCAATTCTTTGTAAGCGATTTTGAAAGCTTGCTGGGTCAGTAATTGTAACATAAAAACTTTGTCCTTCTTGTAAATCTGTCAAGAAGTTGACTGGATTAATAATTCTTTTTTGTGCGATTCTCATTGTTCAGTATTTTGTTGGTTTAACTTGCTGCTAACGGACGGAGGTTTTGGTCTTTGCGTTGGCTGGTGCGACCTGCAAATGTGCTTGACTACGAAGCGAGGGCTATATATGATATTATTAATTCCAAATTAATTATTGTTTCATTTTGTTATAGTGTAAGGAATCTGTTGATTCAATCAATTTCATTAAACATTTCGAAGCTTGGTGAATTTCTTGTGGGTTTTTAGAGCCATTAATAGAATGTGATAATATATTACAGACTTTCAATAAAACGCCAAGTTCAGTTTTAGTTTTATCATCTGTAATTTTAAAATCATTTGCTAAACGACCAAGTTGAGCACTTGTTAAATTCAAATCTTCCCCAATTTTAAAACTATACCATTCTTCGAAAACTCTTCTTATAACATTTGGGTAATGATAAATTTCGCATTCGGTTGTTGCTTGTCCATCATGCTTTTGTGAAAAATTATATATTTCTTTGAATAAGTATTTATATGGCTTTTCAATATTCTTTGCTTTAACTATCTCACTTTTACCGTTACTTTTCCTAATTTCAAAAGTTGCATATTTAGATTTGGTTTCAATACCATTTTTATCCGTTTTATCTTCCCAAGCTTTTTTGCCATAAGACAAGTTGCAAAAGTCCTCCCAAGAATGGGTCATTACAAAGACTTGTTGATTTGGAAGTTCCAAAAGATTTTTCATAAGTTCCAAAATGTAAAACTTATTTGAATCATCCATACTTGAAATTGGGTCATCTACTATGATAAGTTCAATTTCTGGTTTTATTCGCTGTTGTTTGTTGTCAGCAAAAAGTTCGTAATAGAAAAACAACAATGCTAAAAGATTTTTTTCTCCTTCACTAATATCTTTAATTGTTAGTGTAGCGTTTTCATTGGTGCTTTTGATAATGTAATTGCGGTTATCTGTATCGAGAGTAACTTTTAGCGATATATTTATCTCATTCAGAATTTGAGAAACAAAATCAGCAAAATCTTTTGTGAGACTTTTTTGTTGCTTTAAATCTTGAATTTCTTGTTGCTTCTTCTTGTTGCTCTCATGCTTTTCTTTTAATTCAACTTCCTTTCCTTTAACCTCCTTTAGCTTATCTTTTATAGTGACTGATTGTAGTATTTCTAAACCAATTGCACCTTTTACTAACGTGGTGAGATTGTTTTGTTTCTTTCTTAACTCCGATAATTGTTCATTTTTAGTTTTAGAGATAGTTGATATTGATTCTTCAATCTCTTTCAAGGTTTTTGCTAAAAGTTTAAAATCGAAATTTTCTTGAAATTCAATGTTATCAATT
>DHER01000119.1 GCA_002399975.1 Firmicutes bacterium UBA4845
AGCAATCCATTCCTCCATAAATTGGCCTGTACCTTTAAGTTCTTCGGAACTCATAGTAAATATTTCTTCTACTTTTATACTTTTACACATATCCCAAGAAAAGTATCGATAGAGTTCAGCTATCCTTTCCCTTCCCTTAGTAGTCTGATATTTTGCATACATTAAATTTAGAGCAATTTGTTTTAAATTTAAAATTACTAGCTCTTCATTTACAATCTCCTCCAGCCCTAGTTCAAAACAATCTTCCGTATCTTTATCCAGTACTGAAAATGGCATACTGCAAAGGCAATCATATAATAATGATGCTTCCTCATATTCTTTTTGAAATAGCAAATATTCCGCAATCTGAAATACTCGAGTAAGCTCTTTCCCTATCCCAAAATTATCATAATAATAGTGCACATAATCACTATCCCAATAGCTATCTCCGTATTCTTCATAACTGTTGCACTCAAAATAGATTTCTCCATCTTCTATTTCCCTACACCATTTTTTTATCAATTCCTTTTCATAAATAATAGGGTGATAATCTTGCTTTCCGTCTAAGGAATTTAAAAATATAATCCGTTCATGCTCTTTTGTAATTCGTGCCATATTGTGTATCCATTCAGTCTTTTCTAATTCAGACATAGATAATAATTTTTCATCAACCGCTTTCATAAATTCATTATAATTCATTGCCATTTTCACCTCTGTTTTTTTCAATTTAAGACATTGTGTTTTATACCTCTATATTTAAAAGCTAAAAAATTTTAATATACTTTGAAAGTAAATCAAAATATTTGTCACTATATCTATAAAATTCACCTTTTTGTATCATATCCCTTAATTCTTCTACAGTTACCCATTTAACATCGCATACTTCTTCTTTTTGCAACTTAATATCTTCCAAATTTATCTCTTGTTTTACCACCCAAATATCAGTAAAATTACCATTTCGTTTATGACTAATAGGCTTATATGTTGGGTGAATATCAATTCCCAATTCTTCTTTTGTTTCTCTACATGCAGCTGTAATGCTATCTTCTCCTTGTATTGCTGATCCCCCAGTAATTGCCCATTTCCCTGGAGCAAATTTTAAATTTTTAGGCCTTTTTTGAATTAATATTTCTCCTTTGCCATTAATAATCCATATATGCACTACTAAATGGTATTCCCCATCTCCTAAGTTTTCCCCTCTAGTAATAGTTTTTCCAATCATATTACCATTTTCATCTAGTATCTCCCATGTTTCCATAGAAATCCCCCTCCCTTCTACGGTAGATTTTATATTATTGCACTATTAGCAAAATTGTTTAAATTGATTTTAATATTTAATTAATCCCATTGTCCTGGAAATCTTAATTTTTGTAGTTGTGGAAATTTTTTATTGTATTCTTCCACTTCTTCCTTTGGAAGATTTTCAAAAACTTCCGATTCGTAGAATTTTCCTTTTATGCCTTTCATACTATCTTCTGTTAATTCAATTCCCATAAATGCATCAAAGTTTTTGCCATCAGCAGTTGTAATATTAAAGTTGTCACATGTTTTAAATCCTAGTCGAGGATAATAATCTGGTTCTCCAAAAATTACAATACCTTTATACCCTTTATTTGCAGCTAATTTCATTGTTTCCCTTAATAACAGCTCGCCAACTCCACATCCTTGCCATTTAGGCTCTACGCAAAGGGGTCCAAAGGTTATAATTTCATGTGTATCTGCCCCATCAACAACTCGTGCCTTTGAATACATTATACATCCTATTACTTCTCCATCCTTTACTGCTATCCTGCTTAGTTCTGGAAGATAGTCCTTATCTTGACGTAATTTATGTACAAGATAATGTTCATCACATCCAAGATGATGTTTATTCCAAAATGCGTGCTGTGTCATTAACTCTACATTATACCAATCATCCCTCGTTTCCATTCTAATTTCTATTTCTTCATGATTTAATCTTTTCTTTTCTTCTGGAAACCATCCAAATTCTAATCTTACTTCTTTTCTTTGTAAATCATTATTCTTGTAGCAGCAAGTATCCATACCAATCAAGCTAAAGCCTTCATGCTGATAAAAATCTACTGCATTAACATTACAAGATTGTGTTTCTAGTATAATAGCTCGACGACGTTCTCTTCTTGCTTGTTCCTTCGCCATCTCAACTAACGTATGACCTATTCCTTGTTTTTGATATTTTTCTACCACCCAAAGTTCTGTAATTCTTAGACGATTAGACCATAATTCTTGATCAGTTTCAATTGCAGCAACTAATTCATCATTAACTAACACTCCCCAAGCATAAGCATTCCCCCAGTGATCTTCATATAACTTATCTGGAAAATCATATTCTTCTGGTGTATGAGTTACTGGCTCTGCAAAATCTTTCTTTTCTATCTCAATAGCAAATCCTTTATTTTTTTTATTTACTATAACATCATAATATTTATCTGTTTTATACTTTATTGGAATTATAGTTCCCTTCCATTTTTCTTTTGGTAAATGTATAATCTCATATTTCATAGTCTTTATCCTTTCTTTTTCATATCCATTATTGTCTTAACAATATAACTCATATGGATGCTATTTAATATCAATTATTCTTCCTGCTTTATGCTTGAACCAATTGCCCCTCCTAAAAACATACCAATACCCATACTCACGCTTAAATTTTTAAAAAACAACTGGCCTATGGTCATTCCAAGACACATTCCTAGGCACATTCCTACTGCCAAATAATTATCTTCTTCATTCTCTTCAAAACTATCGTTGTCTTCATCATCAATCTCTGTATTTTTATTTTCCTTATCCTTTTCATCCATGATTTCAATTTCTCCTTCTTTATACTATATAAATAATTTCTGCTTCACGTTAATTTACTAGTGCGAACTACTTTATTTAACATTAAATTTATAGTAAGCTAAAACATCATCATCATAAAGATGTTTAAATCCCAGCTTTTCCAAAATGTGTTTGCTTCTATGATTTCTATGTACTGCATCTGCATAAATAGTCTTAAGGCCTAATGTATTTATTGCATAATCAATTAATAATCGCTGCGCCTCCGTTCCATATCCCTTTTCTTTAAATGCATCATTAACTAAATGAATACTTAAGGTACCACATAGTTTTTCTTTATCCATTCGCTTTATTTGAATTTCTCCAACAGTCTTGTCATTATGGCATATTGCAAAAAAAATCCTACTTGTATCTAAAACTTTATTTTGATAATATCTATCGACCTTCCCTTTATTATAAGTATAAGTATCATAAGTCATTGCCGGATCAGCAACATAATCTTTAAAAAAAGCATGACACCTTTCTATTGTGTATGGTGCTAAAACAATCTTTTCTCCTCGCAATATCACCTTAACCACCTCATTAATCTAGATTTTTACTCCGCCCTTTTCTACACATGTTCATCAATTATTTTAATCACATATCATTAATTTCCTTTATTCTATCAAATATATTAACTAATTTCTATTAAGTTTTATTTAAGATTATCTAATCTGCCATTTTATGTATGTTTTGGGCTAAAGTCAGGTGATTTTAATTTGATTTTTGAATAGTGAAGTAGTTTGCCATGCGATAAATATCATTGATTTAAATTTTTTATTAGGGTAAAGTTTACAAAAGAGGACATCAAAAGCGAGGATTAAATTTACTCATCGTAGTATACTTTTTACATGGAGGTGAAGAAATGGAGTGGCTAAAGAAGTTAAGCAGCGCTATTGACTATATCGAAAAGAATTTGGATAACGAGATTTCATATGAGGAAGTAGCAAAAATAGCGTGTTGCTCGTCTTATTATTTCGGGCGCATGTTTACTTATGTAGTCGGTATTCCGTTGTCTGAATATATTCGCCGCCGGAGAATGACACAGGCTGCCTTTGAATTGCAATCCATGGATACAAAGGTATTGGATGTTGCATTAAAATACGGATACAATTCCCCGACATCTTTTAATCGGGCGTTTCAAAGTGTTCATGGAATTCCTCCCTCTGCTGCCAAATCTCAAGAGAATGTGTTTCATGCGTATCCCCCAATTAAATTTTCCGTTAAAGTTACAGGAGGTGATGCTATGCCATATCGTATGGAAGAAAAAGAGTCTATGAGGATTGTAGGTATCCGCATTCCATTAACAGAGGACATGGAAGAAAACCAAAAACTGGTCCCGCCCTTTTGGAACAAAGCCTTACAGGATAAACGATTCACAGAAGTCTGCAAACTGTCGAATCAAATTCCAGGTGTAGTGCTGGGGGTTACTATTTATCAAAATCCAGATGAGATTTACTATTATATTGCAGCTGCAACAGATCAGCCTGTTCCTGCAGGAATGTTTGAGTATGAAATCCCGGCAGCAGCATGGGTGATTTTTGAAAGTGACGGACATTTCAAAGAATCCATTCAAAATATTTTCAGACGTTTTCTTACAGAATGGCTTCCGTTCTCAGGGTATACCTATGCAGAATTGCCGGACATAGAAGTATATCCCATCAGTAAAGAAAAACCACAAGAGGGACATTCCGAAGTATGGATTGCTGTAAAAAAGGAAAATTAAAAGAGGAGGAATAATATGACTGCTATTCGAACCGAAAATTTAATAAAAAAGTATAAGAACGGCGTACAGGCATTAAATGGCTTGAACTTAGCAGTAAAAGAGGGAGAAATTTTCTCCCTCTTAGGACAAAATGGTGCGGGAAAATCAACGCTTATTAATATACTTACCACTTATCTGGCTCCTACCTCTGGTCTTGTTACCATGTTTGGAAAAGACATTTACCAGGAAGCAGCTGAAATTCGCACACAAATATCCTGCGTGGCACAGCGGACTTCCATTGATACGCATTTGTCCCTTACGAAAAACATGATGTTTCAGAGCAAGCTCTACAAAGTGCCGAAAGCCGAAGCAAGAAACCGGATGGAAACCTTGATTGCCTGCTTTGGATTAGAGCGATATTTGAAATACCCTGTCTCCTCTTATTCCGGGGGAATAAAAAGACGGCTTGATATTGCGCTGAATATGATGTCAAATCCAAAAGTGCTATTCTTAGACGAACCAACCGTTGGTATGGACATTCAGTCTCGTATGGCAATGTGGGATATGATGAAAAAAATAAGAAACGACTTTGGAACTACTATTTTTTTGACGACTCACTACTTAGAGGAAGCAGATCAGTTAAGTGATACCATCTGCATTATGAAAAACGGAAAAGAAATACTACAAGGTACACCCTATGCACTTCGGGAATATCTGCGAAAAGATATTCTGAAGATTAGCTTTTTATCAAAAGAAGAAGCAAAAAACTGCTTTCAGCCATTAAAAGGTATCCTTGATCTGGAGGAAACAGATTTACGCCATGATAAGATCATTACCGACTTAAAAAACGGACATATGGATTTAGAAAAGGCAAATCGTTGGCTTCTAGAGCATGAAATTCCATTCTTAGGTATAGAAATTATCCAACCTACTTTGGAAGATGTTTTTATAAGGCTCACAGATGAAAATGGGAAGGAGGTGTGCTAATGGATGTTTTCACTCTACTCCACCGCAATATAAAGTGGCGCTTTCATAACACTTTCACTATTGCAATGACAATTTTGCAGCCTATGCTTTGGCTTGTTTTATACAGCGCTGTTGCCGGACAGTCCATGCAGGGGGTTGGGATTGAGAACTATACGGCATTTATTTTGCCCGGACTGATTGTATTAGTGAGTTTTGGAGCCTGCAGCAGCAGCGGCATTATGAATTATCTGATGAAAACAGACGGCAGTTTTTACAGGATATTGATTGCACCAGTGAAAAGAAACTCTATTGTACTGGGTCAAATATTAGAAGCAGTGCTGTGTACGTTTCTTGAAGTTGCTATTATGTTTATAGTCAGTCTGTTTTTTGGAGTGAAAATTGCTTCTGGATGGATTGGATTACTTCTTATCGTTTTAATCGTCTTCCTAACAGCCTTCTTCATGTCCGGATTGACTTACGCAATTAGTCTTTGCCTGCCCAATGAGGTAGTATATGAAACGGTAATGAATGCAGTGGTTCTGCCCATCTTTTTTCTAAGCACAGCATTATTTCCTGCAGACACCTTGTCCGGTGGATTGGAAATTGCGGTCAAGCTGAATCCTTTCACCCATGTAATCAATGCCCTGCGTGATTTAATTGTAAAGGGAAATATCGTGACAAAAGATATTCTGCTTGTTTTCATGCTACTTGCCTTAATGTGCTGTATCAGTTTCCTGTGGGCAATTAGAAGATTAAAAAAAGAAACCAGCTTATAACATAGATTGAATTACCTGCCAAATAAAAATAACAGTGTTTTGGTGGGTTTCTATTTTTTTCATAAGATTTTTAGCTTACTGACTAAAAATCAAGTCTATTACTCATTATCCAATGTGCTGAATCATTATCAAACAAGGATTTTCTTTTCCCCATAATTCTGGAAAACATTCCAAAGGTTTAAACCCCATTGATAAATAAAACTTTCTTGTACCTGCATAATAAACATCAGGATGAGATTCATCTAAAGTTTTTACTTGCAAGAATTCATATCCATTTTCTTTAGACCAATCTGAAACTTTATTAAACAAACCTCTACCAATTCCTTGTTTATGGTAATCAGGCAAAACTCCCATAACATAAATTTCAGCAGTATATTGATTGTTTTCTTTTATTGAAATAAAGCCTACTGGTTTTGATTCATCCATTGCCGCAAAAAATGGCAATTTGCTACTTACTTTAATATACTCTTGTGTAGATTCTGGTATTCCAAACCAATCAGGAAGTGATTTTAAGATACTTGTCGATATTTTTATTTTTTCTTGTTTATCATGTATTTCTTTTATATTCATCTTATCACCTAATTTTAATAAATTTTGCTTTCATAACTTTATAGAAAAAAATCTAGTCTATTACCTTCAATAGCTGTTTCCTCAATATTTTTATATCTATATCAATTATTTCCCATATGGGATTTAAATTTACACCTTCATAATCATGAACTATGCGATTTCTTAAATCCCTCATTTTAAACCAAGAAATATCAGGATAATTTGAAATATAATCCTTATCTAGTTTTTAGTTTATTTAACTATAAACCTATGCGTTTATTATATCATTAGACATATAACATTTATAGTTACAATTATAAAAATATTTTTAAGATAGAAACTCAATTCTCGTTTGGTCATCTCTTTTAATATAGATATTTTTCCCTAACTTCTTGCTTAATCTTTCTAACTTTTCTATTTTAATTGGAAGATTGGCAAGCTTAATGGGCTTAGGAATATTTGTTTTTAGCACCTCTAGGTTTTAATATTAACTATATTATCTTTGTGCAACAAATAACAAATGGTTACTTGTTCCTAAAAACTCAGGCTTTTCACTACAATAAAAGTGGTAATTTAGCCACAGCTGATAACTTTCATCATCCATTTCATCTATTTTATCTGCCAATAATTCGCTTAGACCATCAGAGGCAATTTCAGCTACAATTGTTAATCCTAAGTTGTAAAGTAGTTCTCTCCCCTGATTAATAGTTGTAAATACAAAAGGAAAATCCTTCACTTTGAAGGTTTGGCTATCATATCCATTTCCCTTTAAATAATCTGGCTGATAACACATGGTTTCAGTTACAATAACCATATCATTATTAATAAAAGCAAAAAACATAATACCGTCATCTTTGCATACTCGCTTTACTTCTTCTATGCATTTATAACGATCTTCCATATTCTCCAAATGATACAGTGGACCAAAGCATAGCACAATATCAAAACTACTATCTGGAAACCTAGAAAGATCTAAGGCATTTCCTTGAAATATATCAAGATTCATATTTGATTTCTTCTTTTCCCTAATAATATCTACATGTTTCTCAACTAGTTCTATTGATGTCACTTCATAGCCTTTATTTGCAAAGTATAAACTATACTCCCCTGTTCCTGCACCTAAGTCTAAAATTTTCATATTAGGTTTTAAATATTTTTCAATTTGTCTTACTGTAGTTAAAAACTCGACTCTTGTTGCTTTTGAAGACAATCTAGAATCTTCATCAAAGATTTCATAAATAGCCGAGACTCTTTCTTCTTCATTTTCTATTTTTAATAAATCTTCCATTTTCATTTTAGCCGCCTCCATTAAAATGTTGATTTTCTCTATAACAATTCTCCATTTTCACCATAAAAGGAACCACAAAATCTTATATTACCGGGTACTTCTCTATTTATGTCAAGAAATTTGATCCAAGTCGTTATGTGTACATTCTCTAATCATAAAGCACCCCTTTATTCTTTATTCCTTTCAGGCTATTCTGAATATTTTTCATACATTATAACATAGTTGGATGATTTCTCCTACCTTAAATATAATTTTTTATTTAAATCTACAAGACCTATAACCAGTGATAGTTCCTAGGACTTCTAACCTATCCTTCCCCTAATGATATTGATACGGTTATAAAGTTTGAATTGCTAGAATAATAAATTCTTGGCTTAGTTTTTTTAATTGGTTTTACAGTTAACTCAACTTCTAAGTTTTTATCCCCTAGAACCATAATCCAAAAACTATTATTTCCTAAGCTAATAGCTTGAACTCTATTATCCACAATATTTATATTCTTGCTGGATATTTCATTAAATATTGGAGTTTTAATATTTATTTTCTCACAATTATATGCAAAAATAACATATACATTTTCTACTTTTTCTTCTTTGATACCTTTGACAAGAGGTTTCCTTAAAATAGATGATAGATAATCTTTGGAATTATATAAAATATCTGTATGATTTCCCTCTAGTACTAAATTGTTTCCACCTAGATATCCTAATGTGCTAAGGGTAGTTACTGTGCCATCGCCATAATTTGTTTTATATGCTTTTATAGGTTTTCCATCTTTCCATTTAACTTTTTCTTTTTTATTTACATCCACTAAAAATTCCTGATTAGTATAGACACCTTTGCCACTTACAATAAACAATCTATTTGGGTCCATAGGTCTCTTTTCTAATCCATTTAAAAAACTATTGTTTACAGACATATTTTCTATGGGAATTTCTTTCCTCATTCCATTTTCTTTATAGAATAAATAATTACCATAGTTGTAACTAGGTAATAAATCTTTTACAATGGGGAAAATATTTCTTAAAGCCTCTATATAGTTTATTTTTTTAAATATATAATAGTAAAGTATAAATCCAATCTTTAATCCATTATAAAGAATATCATCCTCTAATTTTGAATAAGGAACTTTTCCTCCACTCCAAAAATAATAAGCATTTACAGTCCCTAAGTTTGGAGTGCCTATCATAATTAATTTATCAACGGTTATGGGATTGAAGTAGTTCATATAAGCCCTACCCAATAGTCCTCCTAAACTATGCCCTATAAGTATTACCTTATCGGTTCCTGTTCTTTGCTTAACCTTTTCTACATCTGGAAACAAATATTTATCTACTGATTCCAGGACAGATTTTTTCCAATCATAATAGGATATGAATAAATTTATATTCTCTGTATAACCCATAGAGTTTAGTATTTCAATAAAAGGTCTATAAATTTTTTCTGCAAACCCAAAAGAAAAATCTCCCGTTCCCTTTATTACATCATCACCTAAAGAACCAAAAAGTCCTGGTACAAAAACAATAGGATAATCCATCATTTAATCCTTCCTCTCGCTTTTATACCAAGATATTCAATTTTTCACATAAAGTTGTCTTTTAATTTAAAATTTTATTAAATCCTATTTATAATTTTTTAACCTTGATACAGATTTCCTTAAAGCTAAAGCAGTTTTAGTTTCTATGAAATAACTTGCCTTTTTGGTGCCTGGCACTAAAAAGGCAGGTTATTATATTCTATAGTCTTATGCTAAGGAATAGTCTTCAAGTTGTTTTAGCAAATTCACATCAAAATTCATGTTCTGTGCATCATCAGAAATTCTAATTGACAATTTATCATTTGTAAAGTGAGATATACTTGATTATGAAGTTTTTATTATTGCCGCTTTACTTTGTTCTTCAGATGCCGCAGTAGGTTTTTCATCTTCTACAATTAAAATTCGAATCATAATTATCACATCTTAAACATAATACATCAAAGTTGTATCTTATTTGTATCATATTTTATTATTCTTATGATATGACCTCCCTTAGTGTATCCCCTTTCTAATATAATCTTGTATCTTCAGATTTCCAAAGTAGTTTTCCATCTCCAGAATAAATATATTCATTTTCAAACAATGGTTCTCTTTGGGAATCAGATCCTGCAACCCAAGTGTCTACAGTATAATGATGCTCAAGACCGATACTATCAATCGCAATAACTGTCATGGTGCAAATCTGTCCATTACTTAAGGGTATCTTTTCATCTACTTCATATCCAGAATAAAACTCTTCATTTGGAATGGTTTCTTCTGATATCAATTTGTCATCTACCTTAATAGCTAAACGCATTTCTGTATATTTAATATCAGTTTCAACTTCCTTAACATCTGCACTAAGATTTCCTTTTCTTATATAAGTATTGCCATTAAAGCTGGCTTGACCAAGAAGTCTTGGATATATAGCTGGAAAAATTTCATCCTTAATACTCAAGATACCGATTTGCTTATCGTCCATGGTTTTCTTTATGCCATTTTCATTAATCACAATTTTAGGCAGTGCATCTGCAAAAATACTGCGGGAAACAGTTATAGAAAATGTTGTATCATTTTTGTTCATAGGGAATAATTCTCCATTAAAATCAAGGGTAACAATAGTATATTCACTGACTTCTTTAGGTGTAAGATTAAAAGTGATAGGTACTGTAAGACTATCTAAATTAATAGTTCCGATTTCAATAGTGCTAGTTTCAATAAGACTAGCCTTGCGATTTAACATATCATCTACATTATTATAAATACTATTCATATCATTTCTTATATTGTTATCTAAATTGTTCATCTGATTACTTGTATATTCTATTTGCCTTTGCAGATTATTGATCTTTAAAATTGATATAAATTGGGATACCGTAAGTACTGCAATTAAAATATATAAACCTTTCTTTTTCAATTCTATTCCCCCATCCAAATGTATTTGAAGTCATTTCTTGATTATTTTCTTCAATTTTTCGACTCAAGTTTACCT
>DHER01000115.1 GCA_002399975.1 Firmicutes bacterium UBA4845
TAACTATATATAGTTACACGTCCTTTTAGTTATTAGTCAATTCTAAACTGTATATATGTATAAGAAACATATATACGTATACACTTAAAATACAGGAGATCAGAAAAAATATGACAGAAAATAAACCAGACTTTTGTGAGTTTTGCAAAGCATCAAGAATAGTTAGGATAGGGAAGATTCCCACAGTAACAGGAAAGAAACAACGCTTTCAATGCAGAGAATGCGGGAGAACTTTTTATGGCACAAATAATTAGATGGCTTGAGAATGAAATAGAACAGGGTAAATCTTATTCTGAAATACTAAAAGCATATGAAAATATGATGGAGAGGAAAGCAGGGCAAAGAGAAAAACATGTTATTAAGTTATTCTTGAAGGGGTAATATAATGCCCAAAATTAAAATAAAACAAAACTCAGCAGGGCAATGGATTAATGCAAAAACCGGAAAATTTGTAAGCAAAAAAATCTATGAGCCTGTTGTAAAAGCAAGAGAAGCAGCTAACTTAAAAAGAAGTGAGTCTCTAAAAGAATACTGGTCTGATGTAAAATCGATTATGAAAATTTTAAACAAATCTCAAGAAGAGGCTAGAAAATATTTACATGACACGCCTAAATATGTAGAAAAAAGAGGGAACAAGGCATATCATTGGGCAAAATATTGGGAAGAGCAAAAAGGCAAATCAAAAGAAGAAAGAAAGCAAGCCAAAAAACAACTAGAAGCAGAAGGATATGAGTTAATTTCATATTGAGGGATAAAATGGGATTTTTCGGGTTTGATACAGAAACATTAGACGGTTATGCTAGAGTAATAGCAACAAACATAGAGTATATACCTGTATCAAACTTTTCCGATATTGTAACATTTATATCTAACAAAAAATATAGNNAAGTATTCTCCGCATTGGAACAGGATGCATGCGAACTAATAAGTTAAATATTCAATGGTGGTAATAATAATGAGAACTCCTAAAATCTATCAAGGATTTGATACTGAAACAGACGAACTAGGAAATATTGTAGTAGTTGCTACTGATAGCAGATATGCAAGGGTAAATACCTTTGCAGAATTTTTAAAATTTATGGCCGTGAAAGACTATAAACGGTCTATATTTTGGACTTGGAACTTGCGTTATGATGTTCAGGCAATTCTGAAACACTTACTAAAGGAAAACGAAGATAACTGGAGAGAAATAACAGAAGAAATATTAGGGGACGGGTACACATATACAGATAAAATTAAAAGAACAATAAAGATAAAATATATTCAAAGTAAAAAATTATCAATCACACTTAATAAAAGAACAGTTAACTTTTATGACATTGCTCAATTCTATGGTCATATTAGCCTAGATAGAGCTTCTAAAGACTACCTTGGAAGGCAAAAAGAAGACTATGCTAATTGGGTAGAAATGAGTAAAGAATATCAGCAAGGAAAATATACAAATAAAGAAATGAAAGATTACCTTTTTCATAATCTTGATGATGTGGGGGAGTATTGTAAACTTGATGCTGACTTGACATTAGAGTTAACTTCTTTCATGCAAGCAGGTTTTGAGAATGCAGGCATACCTTTTAAAAAACCTCTGTCTCAAGCAAAACTTGCAGAAGAATATATTAAAGCAACTAATAATTATCCTCTACCTCCAGAGATGCTAGGGAGAAAAATAGCTGACTATCATGAAAAAGTTAGGTATTCATTTCATGGAGGGATATTTGAAACTCTCCAGAGGGGTTTATTCGAAGAGGAGATTTTTGATTATGACATTAATAGTGCATATCCTAAAACTATGAGCACTCTTCCAAATTGGGGTAATGGAGAATTCAAGAGAGTTGATACGTTTACTGATCATATAAAATATGGGTGGTATCTATGCGAGTTTGATTGTAGATGGATACCTTATGTAAATTTCAAAGAAAATTATAAAATTGCACAACTATTTGATGGAGAATTTGAAGAGGCAGTAACATCAAACTATAGAATATTCTACCCTACAGGGAAAAGGGTACAATTCATTACAAGAATTGAACTTAACTTTCTAATAAAACACAACTTTTATTATAAAGTTCTAGGCGGGATAGAATGGGAACAAACAAAAAATAAATATGAGTCTCCTTTTTCATGGGTAGAAGAAACATATTATAAAAGGGCAGCAATTAAAAAAGCAGATAAAAACGATATGCGACAATATGCTTTAAAAATTTTGCTAAATTCTAGTTACGGTAAGACAGCACAGCAAGAGCCTTTTAGAGGCGACCTGACAAATTTTTTCTATGCTAGCTATATTACTGCGGATACAAGAATAAAACTAGCAGAAGTTGCCGAAAAGCACCCTAAAAACGTTATAGACATAGCTACGGACGGAATTTGTTTAAATAAAGAAGTAAAAGGGCTTGAAATAGACGACACTAAACTAGGAGCATGGGATTTATCAATTTTTGATAAGGCGTTGTTTATCGGGTCAGGTATAAGACAAATGTTCACAGGGGATAAATACGAAACATACGCAAGAGGGTTAACAAACAATCGACAATATAACCTACTCAAAGAAATAGAAAGCAATCAGGACACAGATATACTTTACCATACTAAAGCAAGACCTTTGAATTTAGGAGAATGCAAAGCTCATACTAAAGCCTTGACCCTTGATCACCTTAACATCTTTACAAATGTAACTAAAAAGCTTGATGTAAATACAGACAAGAAACATAAATGGAGTCTAAAATATGGAAATTTTAGGGAATTTTTACAGAAAAAATCGTTTGCTACTCCATTTACAGTAACAGAATTAGAGCTCAATTAATCGATTGATATCGATTTACTCTTTTTTATAGTAAACTGTAAATTTACACTGAATCCATACATAAAATAGAGGTCATTTTTAAAATCTATACATACTTTACAGTCTATTTACTTGATAGGTGAAATATGTATGTCCACGAAAACTAATCAAATTATTCGCCTCTATGAAGAGGGAGAAACTGACAGGACAGTAATCAAAGAAAAGACCGGAGCCTCGGAAGCTCTGATCTCCAGGTGCAT
>DHER01000110.1:0-131 GCA_002399975.1 Firmicutes bacterium UBA4845
ACTTCTTTTATCATTTCAATCAGATGATCCCTATATCCCGAGTTGTAACACATGGTACGGACATGCGGCGTAAAACGTGGCTCACGCAACGACCTGCCATCGAAATATAAGGTTGTCCACTCCCGATGCTG
>DHER01000110.1:301-8643 GCA_002399975.1 Firmicutes bacterium UBA4845
GAATAAACAGTATTTAGGTTTATAAGTCATTTAAATGTGTTTATTAATAAAAAATATTATATTTCCTTGAAAAAGGAGTAAATGAGTTTAAATTGATACAGATTTATATATATATGTATATATGTGATTTATACGACCAATAACTGAAATACTATTGTCAAAGATAGAGTAATAAATCAATATCTACTTTCACCAGTCAGAAAATAATAACTATCAACCTGTTTGCAGGTCATTGTTAAAAGTGTTTCCAAATCAAGGATATACATGGCTATGCATCGGAATATCTTTCCTGCCGTGGTATCTGTATGGTTAAATCCAGAAGAGTATGGATTTTTAGTTCACCCTTATTCTAGCAAAACTTAGCCTAGCAGAATACCGACAAGCACAAATCGACGGTCGTGGAATCGAAAGCATTTACTTTACCTTTTTTCTCAAAATCGTTATTTTCCAGCTTTTGTCTGGCTACTCCGATAAGATAATAAGCAAACTCTCTTTAAGACAATAGTGTCAAAACTCGTTGAGGTAAGAATTCTACAATTTGAGCATACACTAATTCGCCTTTATTCATTGTTTCTGTATAAATAAAAAGAACAAAAATAAAAACTAAAATCGTCACGTTGGAAAAAGACCTGCATAATATAGTATATCAATAAATTCAAAGAACATTTTCTGTTTTTTTAATGGACGCTAATGACTGATTCGCATTAATTAGTAATTAGTTCAAATTCATGGAAAAACACTTCCTGATTTGGGCCGACATTTCCGACTATTCCAAGTGAAACTGTAGATGGCGCATCTAAAGTAAATTCACATATAGCAACATTATAGTCTCCCTTGAACGTCGAACTTATATCAACAAACGCAAGTGACTCGTTCTCAACATTGGTGATGTCCAATAATGAAAAGCCATTATTAACCACAAGATATACTTGATTATTTTGAGAGGACATTTTAAAAACAGTTGCTCTGAATGAATAACTTCCAGATGGAAGTGATAGAATCTGATAAATTTTCCCGTTTGTGATGCTTGGGACCGGAGTAAAACCTGACCAACCCCACATAACCATACGCCTACCCCAATTGTTATCAACACTTCCTTGTTTTTCCACAACATCATTCACTATCCAACCCGAAATAGTTCCGGCTCTATTATTCAGCCATAACCCTCTGTTTGTTATTTCAAAAGGTGCTTTGGCATTACTTAATTCGGAAGGAAAATCAAATTTTACTTCTTCAACCGCAGTGTAGAAAGTATCAATTGCTGTTGATTTAGGTAGATACAAAGTTCGGTACGCAAAAGGATAGTCAACATTAAAATCAGCAATCACAGTAGAAGTAACGGTATCAGGGATATAAATTTTTTTAGATTTACTGAAAATATCTTTGTATTCAAGCTCTATTCCCAGTTCAGTCTCATCTGCATCATACCATTGCAGGTGAAATTGATTGTTTAACATTTGCTTGCTTTTTAAAGATCGATTTAGTAATGACTTTTGATAATTATCACCATAAATATACTCTTCCGTTTCCACTTCCAGCGAAGAGTGGCCATAGTCATCATATGAGATAACTTTAAAGTAACAAGTTGTTTCAATCAGATTGTCAATAACTACCTGTATAGTATCGTTGGTAAAGTTGTTTAGTTTAGCAATGGGAACTAGGATGGAATCCTGTTCTCCTTCTTGTGTATAATATACTTTGCAAGAGGTGACTTTTGGATCAACTATGATCCATTCAAGTAGCGCTTTTTCAAATCCCACATACACTTTCAATGAATCAGGCTTTTGGGGATAGATTTTATTTTCATCAATATACTTTGTATAGTCGTCCCATTTGCTGCATGCAGATATAATGAGCGAACAAAGAATGATCATGACAATTAGCCATTTTATTTTCATTTTCATGTTTTTTTATTTGATTTTACATTTCATTAAACATATTTTAACTATTCCTTGACGTCAGTTCCGTAAAATGCCACCTCCGTTACATAAAAACAATGTATCTTAGCCCATGTTTCAGTTACTTTTATCCGTATATAACGTATGTCCTTGGGTATATCAATGGGAAAATTAAATTCGTGTCCATCGGCAATATTTTGATTATCTTCATCTGTTTGCTGTCCCATAGGTAACCCCGATGGTTTTTCAATCTCCTCTGTAAGTAAATGAATCCAAGACTCATCAAATATACCATCAGAAGTAGGATTAGCGCTACCCCAAATCTCGAATTTCCTAATGTTACGGTCATTATAAGCATACATTGAACCACTTCTTTGCCATATCTTAAAACGGCTCAATTTAGCACCTCCCTCAATTCCCAGATCTATTGTGAAATATTGTGGCCAAACGCCATCAACATCAGTGTGAAAACCGGGTTCGCCAGAATTGCCATTCCAAAGATTGGGTAGTACCCAACCCCAGGCATCCTTAACATCACCAGGTAAACGTATTGCTTTATAATTCGATCGATCCAATTGCTTTTCAAACATTGGAACTAGCTTTTTAACAATTGTATCGGTCATATTTCCCCATCTGTCACTAAGATAGACACCAAAGGTAGTCTCTTCAGTATCAAATCCTCGTATGGAAAAGGTGCCAGATTTTTTTTTCGTATAGTTAGTAATTCCGGAATTCCAATACCCTGTGCTGTCAATATAAATAATAGAGATCGCTAGGTTGGCTTCAGTAGGGTTATTAAATGCTACATACGCCCCTCCCCAATCCCTATCCATTGAAATAGATTTAAATACTGTTTGGAAAGGAGGCTTCAATGGAGTTACTTCAATTTTAACAGGTTTTGAAGAGACCTCACTTTGGCTTACAGAATAAAGATTGACTATATAAGTTGTACTATCTGCGAAACCATCTATCGTGAGATTGTTTTTATAAGTAGATGCCTTGACCTCACGCAAGATTCCGTTTATCATACACTCAGCTTTTACATAAGCAAGATTCTGATCATTTGGTAAATCATATGTCAGTTTCACAGCTCCTGGAAGTGGTTCAATTAAGATATTAGATACAACTCCAGGTGCTAAAGAATTTTTTGTGATAGGAATTCGTTGATTTTCTTCACTGCATCCAACAATAAAGAGAACAAACGTGAATATTATTAAGTAAATTCGTTTAAAAATTTCCATAGTGGTTATTATTTAAATAGTTCATAAACTACCATCCCGGATTCTGATCCAAATTTGGATTAACCGATAAATTATATTCCCTAATGGGCCATAAATAATCTTTCGAAGTGAAAGAAGTGGTATATATAGTCTTAATCCGATAATATGTTTCGGTCTCTCCCTGATCGACATCCCATCCTTGTATTGGTTGATTTTGCCACATTTCTTTTGCTCGTTTCCATCTCCTTATATCCCAATATCGGTGCCCTTCATTGGCTAGTTCAATTAAACGTTCTTGTTGGATGATCTCCCTCAATCCATCCTTTGTTGTATGCTTTTGTTTTTTTGAAGCTTTTGCATAGTTTGGCCAGGCAACTTCGACATTTTCCAATCCAGCTCGGACTCTTACTTTGTTAATATATTCGTATACTTCAACAGAGGGCCCTGATACTTCATTCAATGCTTCGGCATATAGGAGGTATAAGTCTGCCAAACGTATCACTGGCCAGGGATAATCAACTACATTATATGCTGCACCAGCACCAGGTAGGATTACATTTTGGTAATGAGCTAATTTTTTACAGTAATAACCTGTAGTTGAATAGAATGTTGGAAGTCTTTTCCCTGCTGCCTGGCTCTGTTTTCCACGCACATCCCATTGGTTATCAATATTATACTTCCCAATGCCGTACCACAACCCAGTGTCGAAAGCCAAATTTGCATAAAAACGTATCTCTCTGTCAAAATGTAATACTGCGGTTTCGGCCCCTTCTTTAATATGGTATTTGTCAGCTGAAGTTGCTATTTTTGTTTTATATCGATTTGAGTATTTTCCGGAATTTTCCCATTCTTCATCTTCAAAAATAGGAACTCCATTATTAGTATAAAACATTTCTGCAATTCTAAGTGGGGGAGCTAATAATGATCTTGTACTTTCATTCGCCGTATTAACCGGGTCAAGAAACGTAGTTGACCATCTTTGTAGTACATCTGATGTGCTATTGGGATTCATCCAAATTACTTCTTTGTTATAGTTATAGTTGTTGTCACATACACTGTTGCGGATACTCATTTGTGTAATAATCTCCGAGTTTAATCCTTCTACAAGACTTGGTTTGTATTCGTATAAATGAAAACCTGCCAGATGACAAGTATCAATTGCTTGTTTACAGGCGATGGCGGCTATTTCCCATTTTTTTACATCGAATGACTGATTAAAGTACTGGACACCATCAGTACTTCTTACAAAAGCAGAATAGTCTGAATTACCATTAAACAATGGGCTGGCAGCATTGACTAAGATACTTGCTTTTACCGCAAGAGCAATGGGTTTGGTTGTCCGTCCGGTTTCAGTTGCTTCATTTTGAAGTTTTAAGGGAAGATCTGGCAGTGCTTCATCTAATAAACTGACAATATAATTGAAACAGTCATCTACAGGTTCACGTTTAGCTTGGACTGCTTCAATACTCGCTGATATCGGAAGATTTTCTCTTATTAAAGGTATAGGACCATACATCCGAACCAACCAGTAGTGGTAATAAGCTTTCAGAAACTTGACCTCAGCGATCCATCTTTTTCTTTCCATTGAATCAATTCCAGGCACACTTTCGATTCTTTCTAGGAAAGTGTTACAAACCCGCAATGCAACAAACATACTAGCGTCGCCATCCCAATAATTAAGAATAGGATTGGTTACATTCTGGTTTCCTCTGGCTATGTACTCAAACACTGTACTTGTTATAACAGACTGAGGATAGGGCATCCAAAACTCATCACCCGCCAAGAATACTTGTGTTTCGGGATCTGAATGTTTGGGCATGTAGGAATAGCAGGTGAATAAATATTTTTCAGCCATTGTCCTGTTTGTAAAAGCATTATCGATCGTAGCAATATTATCTGGTACAACATCTAGATAATCTGCACATGAACTGTAGGTGAAAATAAAGAAACATCCTACTATTTCGGTAAACAATTTTGTATATTTCATAATCACTTTTTATTAAAATGATGCGGTAATTCCGATATTATAGGACTTCTGAATGGGATAACCTAAACCATTTCCTCCCATTTCGATGTCCCAAAGTTTGAATCTACTAAACGAAAGCAGATTGGTTCCATTCAAATATAACCTGATATTGGATAAGTGGAATTTTTCTAACCACTTAAGGGGAGGGGTATAACCTACTTCCATGGATTTCAATCGGAGGAAAGCTCCGTTCCTCATAAACCAGGTACTATTTGGAGAACTGTTATTATAATTTATTGTTGAGCTCAAACGTGGCCACAATGCATATAAATCCCGATTATCCTCTGACCAATGGCTGTCTGCATAAGCTTTGAGCAACTGAGTTTCATTATTGAATGGAGAAGTTGAAACAGCATCTATCCAAAAACTGGAACGGGCAGAACCTTGAAAAAAACAAGAGAAATCCACATTTTCATATCCAGCAGAAATACCGAAACCATAAATAATTTCTGGATCGGTAGGATATCCGATAGGTACTGCGTCTGCGTCAGTAATTTTCCCGTCACCGTTTACATCATAGTACTTAATATCCCCAGCCATGTAATTTCCATAACTCTGTACCGGAGAATTAGCAATTTCTTCCTCATCAATAAACAGACGTTCGGCAATTAATCCTGTTCGTTGGGAAAGCGATAGACCTACATGCTGTCGATAAGATTCCTTATATCTTGGTTCTTCGTACACCAAAAATTCACTAGTGGCATAGGTGAAATTACCTCGCGTTTTGATCCAAATAGATTGTCCAATGGTGGTAGTAAAATCCAAAGATCCATCAATTCCGGACGATTTTGCTTCACCTACATTCGCTCTTTCTACTGTGGTTATCCCCATTGTTGTAGGAATCGAAGCTCTGTCCATCAATATGTTGCTTCTGTATTCATTGAAATAATCGGCTTCCAATGTGAGTTTATTCCATAACCCGAGTTCAAAGCCGAGATTGGTTTTTTTAGCTATCTCCCAGGTAATATCTTCATTAGAATTTCTGGTAATTAATACACCATTAAGTCCATAATAACTATTTGGAAATCCAAAACGAGCTGATCGTCTTGCATTGTTCATATCCACATTTGAAAGATAGAAAAAGCGGTCGTAGTCACTTCCTATTGCATCGTTTCCTACTAACCCATAGGTCCCTCTAAATTTTAAGTTTGTAATTGTTTTGACATCCCAAAAGTCTTCATTCGAGAGAGTCCATGCAAAACCAGCCGAAGGGAAAAAACCAAAACGATGAGATTTATGAAAACGTTCACTACCATTATATCCAAAATTGAACTCTCCGAAATATTTCCCTTGATAAGAATATGTTGTTCTGCCTGATAATCCTATATTTCTGTGTGGTAAAGATAGTTGGAGGTCACCTGCATTTCCGGTTAAAGAGTTACGCATAATGTAAACAAGCATTCCGCTTATTACGTGATCATCATTGAATGTCCGGTTGTAATTAGACATAAGCTCAATATAAGTAGACGAACTCACTTCTTTCAATCCTTCATTGTATCCAAGATATTCGGTACCAGTAGTCTCATTTAAGGCTGCTAAAGTATAAGTATCATTAGTTCTGTCATAAAAACCAATATTATAGTAAAAGGGGTTATAAAAACGGCTTACATCAAAATACGAATAGCGGGAAGTGTTGAATAATGCCCTGATGGATAACCCTTTCGTAATAAAAGATAGATCTTGTTTCAACTCGAATTGGGCATCAATTTTGGTGCGTGAGTAATCTTTATACCCTTTTACCATTTCTGCATATGGATTGATGTACCTTACATCTTTTCCATAATTCCCAAATAAAATATGATTTGTTAATATATTTGCTTTATCAGATTTATAATAGGGAGGAAACAAGACAGGATTACTGTGGACCACTTGGTTATAAACCGCTGTACCGCCGTTAATCGGGCCGGTATAATCGTCTATCACTGTTGACAAACGGAGAGCTGCTTCTGTGGTATTTGTTAGATTGAAATTTATATTCGACCTAAGTGAGTAGGTCTTCAATTGAATATTACTATTAAAGTTATTCCTTTTATTTACCTTGAGATTGCCATTATCCTGATTGAATGTTGCTGCCAGGTAATAACGAGCAACTTTCCCTCCTCCGCTGGCATTTAAATTGATTCGCTGTGCACTTGCATAATCCTCAAACATTTCCTTGTGCCAATCAGTTGAGGGATAAGCGTATGGATTTGTTCCAGCTTGGGTATTGTCAATTTTTGTTAGGGAATATAAAGTTGCTCCTCCTGGATCACGGGTTAAAATTGCTTCGTTTGCTAATTTCATATAGGTTATGGGATCTGCCAGTTCAATATTCTGAGTTGGAGTAGTAAAAGCATTTTCTACCCGAACGGATATATTTAACTTACCTTCTTTTCCCTCTTTTGTAGTAATAGAAATAACTCCATTTGCTCCCCGAGCGCCATAAACAGCAGTGGATGTCGCATCTTTCATTATAGAAAAATTTTCAATATCATCTGGTTGCATACGTGCTAAATCAGTTCGTGAAACTTCTATTCCATCAATAAGAATCAATGGATCTTTTTTATAACCGAAGGTCGTGACACCACGAATAAAGAAATCGGCATTATCTGCTCCTGGTTCACCGCTTCTCTGATAAGAAATGATACCTGCAATATTTCCTGCCAACATCGTGGTCATATTACTGGAAGAAACCTTCTTTAATTCCTGTGTATTAATACTTGCCACCGACCCCACAAGATCCGTTTTCTTCTGTTTACCGAATCCGATCACCACAACCTCTTCCAATTCACTTACGTCTTCTTTTAAAGTAACATTCAATATTGTTTGATTATTTACTTTAATTGTTTGTGTTGCAAAACCAATAAAAGAAAATGTGAGTTCATCAGTTGACCTCACCTCAATAGCATAACTTCCTTCATTATCGGTAATTACTCCCTTTGTTGATCCCCCTACTGTGATAGTCACTCCGGGCAATGGTTCACCTTTCTCGTCGAGTACCTTACCCTTAACGATATTGCTTTGAGCTATCACTCCAAAGGATATGGTTAACAGAAAAGTTAACCATATCCCTTTCAAAAAAAATAATAAATGTTTGTTTTTCATTTTCCTACATTAAATTAATACTTCGGTAAATATTCAATTAACTAATTAGAATTCAATGATTTACATAACATAGTTTAACATAAAAAAGATGGTTAAGTAGCTGATTATCAGTAT
>DHER01000083.1 GCA_002399975.1 Firmicutes bacterium UBA4845
TATGCATAGCTATTTAAGAGCAATTGGATTTAGTAATATTCTTCATAGAATGGATTTAAATAAACTTTTTGAAAATATTTTAGAAAATTCAGATAAAAAAAGCTTAATTCAAATGAATGATAAAGTATCTATTGTTGAAATTTCAAAAGAATATGCAGAGGGATTGGGTATTACCCTGCGTGGTGAGCAGGATGAGAATGGTGTGTTTCATATGGAACATTACTTTCCCTATCTTCTGGGGCAATCCGTTAGTACGAGGGAAGAGACCGGTATCAATAAGCGGGTTGATACGGAAGCTTATACCGGAATGTGTGATGATTACCGTCTAGGGGTGTCTTTGATTTTTTATCTTCAAAATGTAGTAGAGTATCTGGAGAAGAAAAAGCGGAATATGCCTCTTAATACCTCGTTTCCGATATTCCTTACAGCACTTTCTTTGGAAGGTCGTATCTTACTGCCGATTGAAATGGACGAAGTCCAGGTGCGTAATATCAGTGCGGAGACAAAGTACCGAAACAACCTGATCTCGGAAGCTAAAAAAGGAAATCAAGATGCAATTGATAATTTAACCATTGACGACATTGATCTATATGCGACCGTATCCAGGAGAGCGAAGAAGGAGGATATTTACTCTATTGTAGATACCTGCTTTATTCCTTTTGGATCCGAATCCGATAATTATAGTGTGATTGCTACCATAAAGGAGTGCAATTTAATCGTTAATTCATATACAAAAGAAGAATTATATGATATGCAATTATCCTGCAATGACATTCAGTTTCGTTTATGCATCAACAAAGAGGATTTGCTTGGGGAACCGATGGTAGGACGAAGATTTAAAGGGAATCTATGGATGCAGGGGTATGTAGCCTTTAATGAAAATGGGAAGGATTGATATTGAGATTTGGTTAATTAAGATATTGACGAAACAAGCGATAAATAGTAATATAGATATGTTGCTTTTGTGCTTGTAGCTCAGCAGGATAGAGCGTCCGCCTCCTAAGCGGAAGGCCGTGGGTTCGAATCCCGCCAGGCACGTTAAATGTTTAGGTCAAAATAGATGCAGAGCTGACGAGGGTTTTGAATGAAAAATTCAAAGCCCTTGTTTTTCATATAATAATAGGAAAGTTCTCCTCCGGAGAACCCTTGAATTAAAAAGGCTGTATGAAAGCGGGCGCAAGAAACAGACGATATTGCTAGAAGATATAAAAACCTTCTTCAAATTCGTTTTCATCAAGGTCATCATCCTCAATAAGAAAGTAATGCATGTCGAGCAAATCAGAATCAGTCATGTTTTTGACAAGCTTAGTAGTCATTCCTTCTGGAGGATTTTTGATATATTTTTTCCTAGTTCCTCTAGTTGTTTTGGATCCATTAAAATGCCTCCTATCTTCGAATGACTTTATTATGAATCAGATGGGATATAAAATCAAGTAGCTTTACCACTGGAATGGCAGTGAAGCTTTGCCTTTGCCCTTTCATAAAGTTCAACTAGAGATACCCGTTTATGGTTGTAGTAGAGTTCCAGAAACTCCATAGTATAATTGCACTTTGGACATTTTAAAAGATTATACCCAAAAGACAGAAGAAAAAGCTTTACGCCATGTATTAAAATCCAGAAGGATTTTGTGCTTGAGTTTCGGCACAGCCCTTGTGAGCTTTTTATCTGATTCGCAGTGTCTTGCATAGAGACCATAATAGCGGGTCATTTTGAAATTCTTTGCCGGGATGTGCTGGATAAGGAGCCCTATGAAATCCAGGGCAGGGATTGTCTTCTGAACAAAGGAATTATCCTCGTACTTATTATAGTGGAAAGTTACGTTTTCACCATCGTAGGAATCAATTCTTGAAGTGGAAATTACCGTGTGTCCGGGATAGTGGCTGATATGTTTTACAACTTGTTCGGATCGCAAAGATTTGGCTTGGCATACACATAGAAGCCATTCTCATCTTTCCGATAAATAGAGGCCTTTGTCTTTTTAAAAGAAGGTCCAATGTGCTTTTTCATTTCATTGAGGAAGGCAGTCTTGAAGGCTTTTCTCAGATAAGTATATCAGCGATTACTTGACACAAATAAATTGCATTTTACTTGAAAATGATATAAAATTAAAATACGATTTTATGATTATTTGAGAGGAGGAAAGTTGTTGCCCAATATTATAGATCTTTTTGCTGGAGCAGGAGGACTAAGCTTAGGAGCTTCTCGTGCTGGTTTTAATGTAGCAGCAGCTGTAGAGTTGGACTCGCATGCAATCAACTCACATATAACTAATTTTCCTCATACTAAACATATACAAAAAGATATAATGACTTTACGAGGAAATGATCTGCTATCATTCTCAGGGATTAATTATAGTCAATTGATAGGTATTATAGGAGGCCCTCCTTGTCAAGGATTTAGTAGTATAGGACATGGTAATGTTGATGATAAGCGAAACCTTTTATTTATTAAATTTTTTGAGCTTATTAATGAATTGCAACCGGTTTTTTTTGTTGCTGAAAATGTTCCAGGTATAATGAATGATAAATATGCTTTAATACGAAGAAAAGCATTTAGTCATATTGAAAATTATAATGTTTTACCACCAATCAGTGTAAATGCAAGCGAATATGGTGCTCCAACAACACGAACACGTATATTTTTTATTGGTTATCGTAATGATGAGAGAATTGAAGCTTTTACAATAGAAGATATTGAACGTATGAAAGTTCCGTTGGATCAAAGAACAAATGTCCGTGTAGCATTGGAAGGTCTTCCTGCTAATATTCACTATAGTATTAAATGCTCAGGGGAAAAAAAATTAGAGAAACCATATTATATTGAAAATGCTCATCATATTCAAACAGAGTTCTTCTATCAGCATGTAGTTGGATTATGTCCAATGGGTGTTGGAGATCCAGAGTATATTGACTTATATAACCGTAAACATATAGTCAATGGGTGTTTTACAACAAAGCATTCACAGGAAGTAAAACGTAGATATGCAAAATTAGAATATGGTCAGCAAGATAAAATTTCAAAATCTACAAGGCTTAATCCTGATAAATTTTGTCCTACCTTACGAGCAGGTACTGGACCAGAGAAAGGGAGTTTTCAAGCTGTTCGTCCTATACATTTTAAATATGCACGTGTCATTACACCAAGAGAAGCAGCTAGATTACAAGGATTTCCGGATTGGTATAAATTGCCCGAAACTATTTGGCATGGTTTCAGGCAACTAGGCAATAGTGTATCCCCAATAGTTGCGGAACGGGTTTTAAGTGCAATTTATCAAAAACTTACTTGATGATAATTGGGATAAAACTTATAAAAAGATATGTAACTATCAACAGCATGTTCAGCCGTTTCTGAAAATATGAAGGGGAATTTGTTTATAATTTGTTGTTGGACTCCAGTAGCTGGCAGTAACTTGTTTAATTCCGTGATTTCTCTAACTGATAATGCCGGAATTTCTATGTAGCAAGGCTTGTCCCACATAAATGTATTATGCGGATAGCCCATTAGCATATGTTCGATTTCTGATTCTTTTTTGTGAGAGTCTAAAATAATGCCTGTAAACGTAAGCATTTGCTGTCCGTCTGCATAGACACTTGAAAACAACGGCAACATAAAATTAGAGCTATATGGTGGTTCATCGATTAAACATTGCATAGTTATATTCTTTAATATTTTTAATAATACTAATGGGTATTTAGCTGTAGTCATATTTTCAGGTGTAATTGATATAGGAAAATAAATATCAGGAACTCTTTCTTGTAATGTTTTAAGTCTTACTTTTTGTAAATCATCAGGGTTTTCTGATTTTTTTCCTAATGATCCGGGATTGGCATTTAATGTTATCCTAATAATATCACCAGGATTTAATATATTTAATAAGGTTGCATAATCTGCAAGTTGCATTCCTAATTCTGAGGGATTTACAAAATCTAACCAAAATATATTATGCGAATTATCTTCTATAAATAATTCTGATAAGTATTCTGTACTTCCTATGTTTTTAACATCTATGCAATTATATGGAAGATTAAACTTTGCACGTTCATATTCTACAGAATCTTTTTCTAATGAAATCATCTTAGAAATATTTAAAGTTTCATGTAATAATTTAAAATCATCAAATAAATAAGATCCGAACCCTGTATATTGGTAGTCTATAATAGGAAATAATTGAGAAAGTCCTATTAATGTTTGAACAAACAAACTACGATCAATACTTTTATTGGGCCGAAGATGATAAAAAGGTTGGTTAGCCATGTCATTCATCCTTTGTTTTATGAGCTTTTTCTAAAATAATATCAAAACATTTTTCACCAATTTGTGAAGGGGTAATAGAGTGATCCCGATCTTTATAGAAATATTCTACTAAATCCAGAATTTCCTCATTGTTTTTACTATACCTAATCATTTTATATGGCTTATCATTAGGTGGTTTTGGCAATTCAGGGTTAAATACATAACCGCCGTGATTTTTTCGTAGCTTTATAGGATTCTCAGTTAAGGGTTCTAATGGAGTAGCGATGAGTGTTTCTACAGGAACACTTTTTGCCATCATTGAGAATTTTCGTTCTTGTTCATTTTGCCCTTTCCACCTATTGGTATAATCGGTAAACATCTTAAGGCCTTGACGCATTCTATCTTTTACAGCAGAATAAATCTTTGAAGATGTATCAATTCCTCGTTTAGTAGTTGTCATTGGTAGATTTTTGGGATTATTGCTTTCAAAAATCACTATTCCTCGAATACCAATAAACTGAGTATGGTATTGAGGAACGCCAGCTTCACCCCAGCCAGTGAAATGACTTTTATCATTATATAAAACTACACGATCATTACAAACAACCGTCCAACCAGCATCAGAAGAAGAACGTTTTAAATTATTTTCATCATCAATATCTTCTGGCGAAGGGGGCGGAGCGTAAAAGCCAACAACTAAACTTACAGAAACATCATCAAAAGTTTGCTTATAGACAAACGGTTTTATACCAACTCCGTCTATTTTTTTATCCATTAATATTTTTATTGGTAAAGGCGTTACTTCACGTTCGTTTATAAGTATTTTAAATCCTTTTTGAATAATAAAACTATAACTTTGCTGGATTGATTTTATGAGTCTTTCTGAAAATTCATCAATTTTATCTTTTGATCCCCATAAATCTGCTATCCTAGAATTAATGTGGGAGATTTCAATTTTTGTGCCACCGCAGGAAAGCACATCGGGAAATGCAAGATCATCAATAGGGAAGTCCCATTTATCATCTGAATTAGCCCAATCAAGAGGTATTGTTACTTGGTAAAGGCTACCATCATTCCGAGTGAATACTTTGGCCGATTTTCCTATTTTAAAAATAGCTCTTTTCATTCCTATGCCATATATACCTACAGTAGGAAGTTCATCATCAGATTTCTCAGATGAACGCCCCATACGAAAAGCATATTTTTCAGCCACTTCACGAGGAATACCCCCACAATTATCTTCAATAATAAAAGAGTCTTTTTTAATTGTAATAAAAGAGTAATAACCACTATAATAATCTGAAGAATTATGTTTATTATGTGCGCCTTTTTGACGAACGACTCCATCAAGGCAATTATCTAACAAATCTAAGATAGCGTCGCTTAATTCAATATCTCGTGTGAGCATTTCAACAAAAAAAGCTTTTGTGGGTGCTCCTTGTGCTGTTGTCCCCATATCACACCTACTTTCTTAAGATATAATATGATTAGCCCGACAAA
>DHER01000047.1 GCA_002399975.1 Firmicutes bacterium UBA4845
CCATTTCAAGCCGGTGTTAACAACAGGCATGACTGGTCAACTAAAAAAATTATTACAGCATATCATGGTCAGTCATATATTGAGAATGCCTTTAAAAACATGAAGAACCCGAACCACTTATCTCTGAACCCTCAATTTCACTGGACAGATCAGAAAATAAAGGTACATAACTTTTGCTGTGTGCTGAGCTATCTGTTATCCTCTCTTTTATATAAAATAGTTGGAGATTAAAGCTACTCCATGATGTAATATACATATGCTATAATCCCAATTGTCCCCTGAATCTACCAATCGTCCTAAAATGATTGATACTTTCTTTTAGTAACATTAAACTATTATTAAGTCAGAAATGTTAATGGTTCATGGGATAATATTTATATTTTTATGTTGTTATGCCAATATAGAATATTATACTACTATTTTGAATTCCAAATTTGCCATCAGGAGGAGGTTTATTAATGATGAGTATATATGATACAATATCACGGAAGCGGTTGAGTCTGTTGCCTATGTTAGCTAAAATGTTAGCAGTAGCATCGGTAGAATCGTTTTGTTTTTTTTGGACTCATCAACCAGATGTTCCAGAAGAATTAATGAAGCATATTCATAGATATAAAACTAAATAACACATGTTTTTTAGTTAGTTTTCTCTGGAATAAAAAAGGACTCTTATTAGAAAGAACTTAATGTGGTGGTTGATTACTACGAAAGTCGGAGTATTATTGCCACAATTAATCGGGAGTTTGGTCAAAGGTCATCTGTATTTGGCGATACAAAGCCTACTTCCGTGCTGTAGACAGGCTTTCTCATTATGCTTATATTGTTTCCATTACAGGTGAAAGCAGCAGGATGGCGGAGGCTTTCAAATGAAAGAATAGTTTAATTTTTATGTATTTTGTTACAATAGACATTTATTTCCAGAACACTGGGTTTTCATTGTGCAAAAACACTTTTTTATAATTGAAAATAATGACTATGGCTTTTAGTCAGTAATCTTTTATTAATTGAATATGTGCCCTAAATAATAAGGCTGCATACCTCTGCTCAGACTGCACTGTGAATATCTGCATAACTTCGCAAAGATAAAGTATACCGAACAAACGACATAGTCGTTTTGAAAATTATTATTATATCTCTTTATCTACAAAATTGTCTTGTTAACATGATATCGAAATCTGTATGTTTAACGATATATCCTTATACGTAATTATAAATAATTATTATAATAATTATTTTCCTATTTGTCACTAAATCTTACCAACTATCCCATATCTATTGAAACTTTCTTTTTATAACGTTATGCTTATTTTTGACAGATATGTTGACGATAGCGTCTATGCTTATATTGTTATTGGCTTCTTATGTAATACTTATACTGCAAAGAGGAGGAATTATATATGAGTATTGTAATTAAACCCTTTTTTACTCCATATGGAAAATACATATATGACAGGGAAACAAACTCTATCCTATCTGTGGATTCTGATGAATATGAAACATTTAATAGGATTTACGAAAATAAAGCAATCTTAAATGATCTTGAATTGTTAAAAATATACCAAGAAAAAGGCTATTGTAAGGATAGTCAACTAAAAAAGGTTGAACACCCTCTTGATAAGATGGTTGAGTTTCATCTTAATAATAAGATAGAAAAAATCACTTTGCAAGTTACGCAAAATTGTAATTTACGATGCGCATATTGCTCTTATTCTGGAATGTATAATCAACGTACACATTCAAATAAATCTATGTCTTATGAAATAATGGAAAAGAGCATTGATTTTATAATGCATCATTCAACCAACTCAAAAAAAATTGATATTGGCTTTTACGGAGGAGAACCACTTTTAGAATTTAATAATATTAAAAAATTACTTACATATATATCTCGGAAATATCCATACAAAGAAATTACTTATTCTATGACTTCAAATGGTACTGTATTTACAGACGATAATATCCAATTCCTGTCGAATAATAAGTTTAATATTTTAGTCAGCATTGACGGTCCTAGAGAGTTACATAATAAAAATAGGGTATTTGTTAATGGTGAAGGATCGTTTGACAAAATGATGAAAAATATCATGTATATAAAGAGCGAATATCCAACTTTTTTCAAAAAGATTAGCTTTAATACAGTTATTGCACCTGGTAATGATTTCAAATGTGCAAACGATTTTTTTAATGCAAATGACATTATAGAAGAAAATACTTTGAACGCTACAACTATAAGTGACTTTAACAATAAAAACGATATACAGTATGACGATTTATACTTTATAACAAATAGAATTCAACGCACAAAATTGTTTTTATCAGCGCTTGGATTAATTAGCAAAGATAAAGTATCTAAATTATATTCAACTGATCTCCCACTACTCATCCGCTTTTACAACGGTTTAGGTAAAACAAGTAATTTGACTCCTATCGCACATCCGGGTGGTCCATGTATTCCTGGCGCTCGAAGACCAATGATAGACATAGACGGTAATATTTATCCTTGCGAAAAGGTAAGTGAGGAGTCTGAAAGTATGAAGATTGGCAATATTTATTCTGGTTTTGACGTTGATAAAGTCAGATCTATACTAAATATTGGAAAACTGACTGAAAACAAATGCTTGGATTGTTGGAATTTCATCCACTGCGGTATGTGCGCTGCTTCTGCAGATGACATAAAAAAACTTTCAGGAGATAAAAGATTAAGTAAATGTGATGGAGCAAAAAACAATACTTTGTATAAGTTTAGAGCAATTTGTTTATTAAAAGAAAACAACTTTGATTTTGAGGAGGCAAGTTATTATGCATAAAAAAATAGCTATCTTTCCGATCGATCATAATACTGTTACATTCGCAAGGTATGCTTATATGGGAAACTATGAAGCCATTGCACTTTTGGCACCGCAATTAAATGTTTTGGAAGGTAATGACATTTCTAAGATAGATGGTGGAACAAATGCAAACATACAACTGCATATTGATTACAAACTTAAGATTTGGGATTGTGATGTTGTTTATTTTACTAACAGCGATTTAATACAGGATATGAGCATTTATCATGATCTTATAGAATATGCAAAAGATTTAGGCAAGGAAACCATCATAGCGAAAAGTGTGCTCGCACGACTTGGACAAAAGGTGGAAACAGAATGTTGTAAGCAGCAACCGATATTTTTTGATGACTCGATACCTCCAAAACTAATGACGATAGAGGCACCAATTATTTCATTATTCACTATCGGTGAAAATTGTGGACAACCTCAGACCGAATTATCAATGAGAGAATTCTTCTTAAATAAAGATTATCATGTTATGCAAATAGGAACACAAGAGTATAGCAATGTTATCGGATGCATAAATTTACCTAGCTTTATGTTTGATTCAACCGTAGATTCCCAGAAAAAAATAATCATGTTTAATAGATTCGTATATGACCTGTATATGTCTGAAAAACCAGAGTTAATACTGATCGGTGTTCCAAATCCAATTATGAAATATAATGATGTTATATTAAATGGATTTGGTATAATCCCATTTATAATACATAATGCCATCAAAAGCGATATAGGAGTCTTAAGTATATATTATGGCGAATATACACATGAATACTTAAAATTAATTACACAATTTTGTAAATATAGGTTTGACGTGCAAACCAAATATTTTAGTATTGCAAATTCACATGTATCGAAAAATATAGATGATCCAAGCAAATTGGAATATTTGTATGTAAATACTGATTTTGTTAAGTCAAACTTTGATGTGGGGATAGGAAAAGAAGATTTCACATTATTTTCACCATATGATAAAGAAAGTATGGAAAAAGCTCTACATAAAATAGAAGATGAGCTTCTATCTAATCCTAATCAAATTTAAGCGTTGTAATAATTATTATATTCTATTCCAGAAAGAGAGTGATAAAAACATGAACTATATAACCAATAAAAAATATATTTGTGATAGGTTACTAGCAATAATAAATAATATAGCAAATATCAATATTACAGATATGGATTGCAGCTTATTCAGTTTAAAATATAATTTACCAGCAGAGTCAATGGTGTACATACTGTTGATTGCAAGTAATGTTTTCCAGTTTAAGATTAATGATAGGTTTATAGTATCGCTTAATGACTATAGTTACAATAATATTGTCAACTCGATTATAAATCAAATATCAATTAGCCAATAGTAATAAGTAAAATATTTATTCTATTGAAAGCATATATGGGTGTTATCAGTATTTTTTCAGAAAACATAGCTAATTAAAAATGCTAAAACGCTCGTATATTAAAAAGTCCAGCGGTTAAATGTCAAGAGTAAATTGGAAATTAATTTTCCAAAAACCAATGGATTATGTGCTAAAAAAGCACAAAAGAGGAATCCCCAATAAGCCTACCGAGTACCAGTTGGAAAATATGGTAGGTAGTGGCAAACCAAATGGAAATTACTCTCCCTTTGGTGGAGTATAAAGCCGGTTGCTATGCAGCAGAGCATAAACAAGACGGACAAATTTCCTGGCAGTTAGTGCAAGTGCTCTCTTGTGTGGCGTTTTGGGGGTTTGGCTGTACTTTAAATCATAGAAGCGTTTAAACTCGTGATCGTGCATTCTCACTTTGTTTGTGGCTTCGATGAGGTAATAACGCAGATACCGGTTGCCAAACTTAATTAAACGAGTATTCGCAGCCGTATAATTGCCTGACTGATGCTTGGTCCAGGCAATACCCGCAAACTTAGCCAATGCGGCGTGATCCTTGAAACGATGAATATCGCCGATTTCTGCTATAATCCCAGCAGAGTAAACAGGACCGATTCCTTTGATGGAGGTCAAAGTATTAGGAATAAGTTTAATTTGTTCTTCAATGGCCTTATCAAAGATTTTAAGCTGTTCCTTGTAAGCGTTCATAGCTTGAAAAGATACAGCAAGAACCTGATTGACAGAGTTTGTAACCGTTTTAGGGAGACGGTATGAACTTCTGGCTGCCTTCTGAACAGCGGCAGCTATTTTTTCAGGATTCTCGAAGCGGCCCTTACCTTTTTTGTTGATGAAATCCGCTAGCTCTTCAATTGGCATATAAGAGATTTCATCCACAGAGAAGAATTCTTCAATGATGCTGATGGACGTAGCTCCATACCTGTCTGAAAAAATCTTCTCCTGAGCAAGGGAAGAAAACTTCAGGAACAGGTTGTTTAAGAACCAGTTTTTCTCCCTTGCGAGGTTCTGTACTGTATGGAACCTTGCTCTGGTTAGTTTTTGTAGTGCTTTGTACCTCTCGTCCATGTAAACCTCCTTGTTAATGCGGCCAAAGCGTAGATGTTCCGCAATAACCCATGCATCTATATCATCGGTTTTGGGGAGGTCAGGGTACATCATCTTGAACTTGTTAACCTGGGTGGGGTTAAGTACATGTATTTTGGTATTGAATCTATTCACAGCGGTATCTTGCTTTAAGAAGTAAACAAGAGGATCACCGTAGACAGAAGTAGATTCTAGCCCAATGACAATAGAGTCAAGGTTGTTCTTTTCCGCTATCCCGACGACTTTTTTAGAAAGGCTTTTTGCACCGGGCTCGGAGTTGAAGACAACAAATTTTGAAAGACTGGTTCCATCAGGATGGAGGATACGTACTTTGTTGTCTTTGAGACTGACATCAATACCGACCAGTAATGAATTTGACATTGAAATCACCTCCTTCATTCATGATTTATAAGCTATTGAACTTTACTAATGCCCGTGGTACCCTGATGCATCAACATCCTCGCAATTAGAATACGCCTCTAAGAACTCCATGCACAACTCCTTGAACTGCCATACAGGAGAGAGTTAATTAGAGCAAACACCCAGCGGTTTAAAGCTAACATCAGGCCAGGGGAACTGACTTTAATAGAAGAGACACAGCGTGTCCTACAGGAGAGATCAGAACCGTCCTCAATAGCCTAAGTTTATTGTTACACGAGCATTAGTAAAGTTCAACAGCAAAAATTCATTATAGGGGTCGGCGGAGCCGCCGAAAATTTTTGAAATTCCAGTCGGGCTACGCCCTCCTTCCATTTCAAAAATTTTCGTAATTGCTTAACTGTTATTTATACAGTTAAGAATAAACAACTATATTTAACTTTCAAGGATCATTATATTACTTCCAGTTAATATATGGATAAATGTTGATCCAGTCCGAGGTTTGTAACTGGAAATTATTAAACTTAAACCTCACAAATACTATTATACGAG
>DHER01000007.1 GCA_002399975.1 Firmicutes bacterium UBA4845
CCGACTTTTCGGAGCGGACTCACTTTTGCAATGTAAAAATGTATCATTATAATGTAAAACACTATTTTATGAAAAATTTATTTCTTTTTTTATTGTTGATCTTTCCAACATTTTCAATCTTTTCACAACAAATAATTACTGGAAAAGTTACAGACGCGCAAACAGATGAACCTTTAATAGGTGTGAATGTTATCGTGAAAGGAACTCCATCAACTGGTACCATTACTGATCATAATGGAGATTATAGATTGGAAGTCCTTGAAAATTCCGTTTTACAGTTTTCATTTATTGGTTTTAAAAGTGAGGAAATTTTGGTAAGCGGAAGAACTGTTATCAATGTATCTCTACGTGAAGACACAGAATTGTTGGATGAATTAGTGGTGATCGGATACGGTTCGATGAGGAAAAGTGACCTTACAGGTTCGGTTTCTTCTGTATCAGCAGAGGATATGACTCAATTCATTGTTTCCAACCCTGTACAAGCGTTGCAAGGTCGAGTGCCCGGAGTTTTTATATCAACAAATACGGGAGATCCAAATGCAAATTTTAATATTCGAATAAGGGGGGTTAATTCAATAAGGGGAGATAATTCTCCCTTATACATCATTGATGGCATTCCGAGTGACGTCGGATCTGTAAATACCTATGACATTAAATCAGTAGAGATACTAAAAGATGCTTCTGCAACTGCAATCTATGGTTCCAGAGGAGCCAATGGGGTAATACTAATAACGACAAACAAAGGAGAAACTGGTAAAACGACTGTTAATTATAATGTTGAATTTGGGAGGCAATCGTTGATTCGCAAATTAGATATGGGGGATGCTTCTGAATACATGAAGTTGATAAACATTCAACAAATGAATGACAAGGGGGCTGCTTATTTTACTGAATCACAAATTGCGTCTGCGGGAAAGGGATATGATTGGCAGGATGCAGTATTTCAAAATGCACCGATACAAACGCATAGTTTGAGTGTTTCAGGGGGAACTCAAAATACCACTTATCATCTTAGTGCTTCTGCCTTAATAAGAGATGGTATTATCAAAAACAGTTCATACAGGAGGTTTAATGTTCGTTCGAATATTGAACATTCCATTAATGAAAAATTTGATATTTCGCTTTTAATGTCATATAATCATACTGAACGAAAAAGACAAAGTAGTGGATTCGGGAACAGAGGTGGATCATTAATCGGCGCATCCTTGTTTTCACCTCCAACGTTAACTCCTTATGATGAAAACGGTGAATATTATAATCTTCAATTAGCATATCCTTTTATGTCAAATGCTATATATAATGCTATTAATATTGTAAATGAAACCAGCAATGTAACCGTACCCAATCTGACAAATATAAATACAGCTATAACTTATAAACCTTTCAATGGTTTTTCTTTACGAAGTTCTTTTGGTTTAGAAAATAACGATTATCGAACTGACAACTATACCCGATCAAAGTACCTTTATAGTAGTAATGCCGCTTCTGTAAGTACCTATAATGGAGTATCACTAATTAATGAAAATATAGCAAATTATAATTTTAAGCTTAATGATGCTCATTCATTCAATATTATGGGAGGGTTCACTTACCAACAACATGTGTCAAAATCTTTAGGTGCAAGTGGTTCTGGTTTCCTCTCAGATGTGACGGAATCTTTTAATCTACAGGCTGCGGAAAATCCCGGAATACCCAATTCTTCATATTCAAAGTGGGTTTTGATGTCATATTTGGCAAGACTAAATTATTCCTATAAAGGGAAGTATATGGCAACAACGAGCTTTCGTTCCGATGGCTCAAGTCGATATAGTGAAGGCAGTAAATGGAGCACTTTCCCTTCATTTGCACTTGCATGGCGGATTTCCCAAGAAAATTTCATGAAAAAATTTGAATCTCTTTCAGATTTGAAATTTCGATTGGGTTATGGAGAAACAGGTTCTACTGCAATTAGTCCCTATGCAACTTTAAATACATTGGCTTCTGGCACTGTGCCTTTGAGTGGCAGTCTTTACCCCTATTTTGCCCCCAGTCTTAATTATCCAGGCGCATTAAGGTGGGAAACTACAGCACAGTGGAATATAGGTCTTGATTTGGCACTGTTTGATTCGAAACTGCGAATAACCGCAGACTACTATAATAAAATCACATATGACCTCTTAAACTCTGTAAATCTGCCTCTTTCCAGCGGATATTCTCAGACAATCATGAATGTGGGTGAGATGAGCAACAAGGGGTTTGAGTTATTAGTTGAAGGAGACATTATTAATAAGAAAGACTTTTCGTGGAATGTATCCGCAAATATAGCGACCAATAAAAATGAGGTGGTTAAGCTTTATGATGGAAAGGAATTTTACGGGAGTAATGTAGGATTGGTTTTTGTTAATGGTACAGTAAACTTAATACGGGAAGGAGAGCCAATAGGTGTTTATTACGTCTTTAAAGAAGATGGATATGACGAAAATGGTCGTATACAGCACGTTGATGTTGATGGTGATGGTAATTTAACGAACGAGGATCGCTTTATATTGGGCAGTCCACATCCCGATTTTACTTACGGACTTAATACATATTTGAGATATAAAAATTTTGATCTATCTCTGTTTTTTCAAGGAGTTTATGGAAACGAAATTTACAATATCAGTGAAGCCCAAAATCTTGATTATGGGATGGGACTTAATTTGAGGAGAGACGTGCTTTATAGTCATTGGGATGCAACAAACAGTGACGAAGTAAATCAACAAATGAAATATCCTAAAATTACTCAAAATCAACCACTAGAGCAATCTGATCGTTATATTGAGGATGGCTCATATTTAAGACTAAAAAATATCACTTTATCATATAATTTACCTGTTAAGAAATTGAATTTAGAATCCTTGTTAAGTAATTTGAAAATTTTTGTAAGTGTACAAAATGCATTAACTTTTACGAAATACTCTGGCTGGGACCCTGAAGTAAACTCATATGGGGGTGATATAACTACTGGAATAGATTATTTAACCTATCCCAACAACAAATCATTAACATTTGGAATGAATATACAATTTTAAAAAATATATATTATGAGAAGTATAGTTTTATTAATACTATTTTTTCTGTGCTTTTTGCCTTTTAGCTCTTGCGAGGATTGGTTAAAAGAAGAACCTAAAGCCATTGCTGTTGAAACCTTTTATAATACTCCCAATGAAGCAGATGCAGCTGTTGGTGCTCCAATTGCTAAAATAAGAAATGCATATACGCAAGTATTTCCGTCGTTGATGGAGACTTTTGCTGACTATAATTATGGAAGAGGTTCCTGGAGAAGTAACAGCGACTATCAAGGACTTAACGCAACAAATATTGGTAGAACTGATGGAGTCTGGACTAATTTTTACCAAGCCATTAGGGATTGTAACATCGGGATAAATGGCATCAGTGGAGCAACCGAGATGAATGAACAGCAGATCGCTTCTTATATTGGCGAATTAAAGTTTCTACGAGCATTTTGTTATTTTCAACTTGTACAATTTTGGGATGCAATTCCTTTACGAACAGAAAATAATTTGGGCCAGTGGGAGATGGGAAAGTCACCTGCTTCAGAAATATACGAATTGATTGTTAATGATTTAATCTATGCAGCTGCGAATGCCCCGCAAACTCCCAGGTTAGCAGGAACTCCAGGCAGAAACTCATCGAGAAGTCTTCTTTCTCAAGTATATCTGCAATTAGGAGACTATTCAAACGCAAAAAAAATTTCTGACGAAGTTATAAACAGTGGTGAGTATTCACTTGTTCCAGTATCTACGTCAAGAGATTTTGATAAAATATTTGGCCCCGATATAATTACATCCACAGAAGAAATTTTCTATCTAAAAACTTCTCGTACCAACAATGCGGGATTAACTTATGCTATGATGATGGCTCATCCCAACGCAAGGATTGACGGAAAAAAAATGCATGGAGGTGGAGGCTGGTATGCAATTTGTACTACAACAGAAAATAGGATGATAATTGAATGGGATGATAATGATTTAAGAAAAAACTTTAATCTTCTTCCTTTTAATTTCGGTGATCCAGAGTTTAATTGTTTACTCACAAAATTTCATGATCCTGATGCCAGTGGTGCAAGTGCCAATGTGGCGATGCCTTTAATCAGATATCCTGATATTCTTCTCGTAAATGCCGAAGCAGATACAAAATTGGCTGGAAAAGTAACTGCACAGGCATTGGAAAAAATAAATATGATACATAGAAGAGGATATGGAAGAAATCCCAATATACCGTCAGATGTTGATTTTGAGTTGACCGATTATCAATCATTAGATTCCTTTATGGATCTTTTAATTATAGAACAGGCTTATGAAACATGGAATGAGGGGAAACGTTGGCCATTTCTTGTAAGGCTTGGTGTGGCAGATGAATGGGTGAAAAAGTATAAAGGACTGGATATTGCACCGAGACACTATCTCTTCCCAATTCCTGCTACTGAGTTCACCTATAATAAAGGATTAGATGTTTTGGTAGATCAAAACCCAGGTTATTAATATTATGAAGATTATCCTTTTCTGTTTGTTAATGGGAAAAGGATAATCTTTTTTATTTTCACTTAGTTACTTCTTATTTAATGATAAAACATAAAATAACAACAAAAAAATAGAAGATTTCGTAATTGTAGTAGTAACACATATGCCCGGTTGTACACCGGTTTAATTCTTCAGAACTGTTTCGGCGTCAAACTCGTCTGCGAGGAGAGGATTTGTTAACGTGCCATCATATTTTATCAACAGATTTCATATTGAGAATGGCTTAATGTCGTAAAAGCTTTATTAGCAGTCTTTATGCAATACGGTATACGTCAGGTGATGTTTACTATCATTATAAAAAAGATGAGATCATAGAGGGGTGCAAATTCCTGAATGGAATATTATAATTCCCCCCGAATCTTGGANNGAAGCCCTTCAAGAACGTGAAACAGTGCAGGAGCTTGCCAGGAAGTATGACCTTCATCCCGGTCAGATCTCCACCTGGAAGACCCAATTTCTATCCCATGCGGATCAGGTCTTTGAGAAAGGTTCATCCAAAACGGAGGATGACAAGGAAAGA
>DHER01000025.1 GCA_002399975.1 Firmicutes bacterium UBA4845
ACCTGCCCGTCAACAACAAAGAAATATTGTTGTAAAGGGATTAGTCCTGGATGCAGATGGAAATCCTTTACCTGGTGTTACCATAACTGTTGTAGGTTCCACGAAGGGTGTAATAACAGATTACGAAGGTATTTATTCCATAGAAGTAAAACCAACCGATCAACTGCTATTTTCTTTCGTTGGTATGGAATCCCAGACAATTCAAATAGAAAGTCGAACCACAATTAATGTTGTATTAAAGGAAAAAATTGATGAACTGGAAGAAGTTACCATCGTTGCTTTTGGCAAGCAAAAAAAAGAAAGTGTAATTGGCTCAATATCAAGCATAAAACCAACTGAATTAAAAATACCCAGTAGTAATCTTACTACCGCTCTTGCTGGAAGAGTGGGAGGAATTATTTCATATCAACGAAGTGGCGAGCCGGGACAGGATAATGCTGATTTTTTTATTCGAGGAGTTACAACTTTTGGATATAAAGTAGATCCTTTAATATTAATCGATAATGTAGAAGTTTCCACGATTGATTTGGCACGACTGGAAGTTGATGATATTGCCAGTTTCTCTATTATGAAAGATGCTACTTCAACTGCTCTGTATGGTGCGAGAGGAGCTAATGGTGTAATTTTAATCACTACAAAACATGGAACGGAAGGAAAAACAAAAGTTAGTTTTCGTATTGAAAACTCTATTTCTACCCCCACAAAAAACGTTGAGTTGGCCGATCCGGTGACTTATATGCGTTTGGCAAACGAAGCAGTACTCACAAGGGATCCGTTAGGTATCATACCTTATTCTGATCAAAAAATAGATCAGACAATCGCCGGTGTTAATCCGATTATGTTTCCGGTCACCGATTGGCGGAAAGCCTTGATGAACGATTATGCAATGAATCAACGAATAAACCTCAATGTCAGCGGGGGTGGAAAAATTGCCCGTTATTATGTTGCAGGCTCTTTTAATCAAGAAAATGGTATATTAAAGGTTGACAAGCAAAATAACTTCAACAGCAACATTGATTTAAAAATATATACATTGCGTACGAATGTAAACGTCAACATGACTGAAAGTACAGAAATGAATGTTCGTCTTTCGGGATCTTTTGATGATTATACAGGTCCGGTTGATGGAGGTACCTCCATATACAGAAACGTAATGCGTACTAATCCAGTATTCTTCCCCCCATTTTATCCGATAGATGAAGAACACAAATATACAAATCACATTTTATTTGGAAATTACGAAAATGGAAATTATCTAAATCCTTATGCGGATATGATAAAAGGATACAAAGATTATTCCCGCTCAAATATGGCTGCTCAATTTGAATTAAAGCAGAATTTAAATTTCATAACCAAAGGTCTTGTTATAAGAGGAATGATGAATACCTCCAAGTATTCATACTTTGATGTAAGTCGTGCCTATCGTCCGTTTTATTATCAAGCCAGTTCATGGGACAAGCAAACCAATTCTTATAGATTAAATATATTGAACGAAGAAGAAGGCACAGAATATTTAAACTATAATCCCGGAGCAAAAACAGTGAGTTCCGACTTTTATTTGGAATCTTCCCTGAATTATGACAGAATTTTTCACAACAATCATGAAATAAGTAGTTTGCTTGTATTTATGATGAGAAATAAATTAACCGGAAACGCCGCAGACTTGCAAGAATCCTTACCTTATAGAAATGTCGGTTTATCCGGTAGGACAACTTACTCTTTTCAAAACCGGTATTATGTAGAATTTAATTTCGGGTACAATGGTTCAGAGCGTTTTTATAAGTCTAACAGATATGGATTTTTTCCTTCTTTCGGGTTTGCGTGGAATATTTCCAATGAGTCTTTTTGGAACAGTAATTTGGCCCATATTATTTCTCGTTTAAAAATAAAGGGAACATATGGACTGGTGGGTAATGATGCCATCGGTAGTTCCAGATTTCTCTATTTGTCAAATGTGAATATGGATGATCCGGGCAGAGCAGCAGTATTTGGAAGAGACTACGGATACTTTCGAAATGGAATCTCTCTTTCCCGATACTCTGATCCTAACATTACTTGGGAAACGGCTAGAAAGACCAATCTGGGATTAGAAATGACGTTATTTGAAAATATGGAAATTCAGGTAGATGCTTACAAAGAGCATCGCACCAATATTCTAATGCCTCGTTGGAGCACACCGGCCACAATGGGATTATCAGCCATACCTCAGGCAAACATAGGTGAAGCGGAAAGCAAAGGAATAGATTTCTCTGTCGATTACAATAAAATAATCAATAAGGATTTTTGGATACAAGGTAGAGCAAACTTTACTTATGCCAACAGCAAATATATAGTTTTCGAAGAACCCACTTACGAAAATGCGCCCTGGAAAAGTAGAATAGGATACCCCATAAGACAACAATGGGGATACATCGCTGAACGATTATTTGTGGATGACAAAGAGGCTAATAATTCTCCGAGACAAAGTTTTGGGGAATATGGCGGTGGAGACATTAAATATCGCGACATTAACGGCGATGGCCAAATTACTGCTCTAGATCAAGTTCCTATTGGGTATCCGACAACACCTGAAATAGTATACGGTTTTGGGTTTTCCATAGGCTATAAACAGATTGATTTATCGACTTTTTTTCAAGGTCTTGCCAGAGAGTCTTTTTGGATAAATGTATGGGCAACCTCCCCGTTTATTCCTTATTATTATAGTGATACGGAAAGAAAATCAGGTCTTATCTACCAGAATCAACTCCTAAAAGCATATGCTGACAATCACTGGTCAGAAGAAAACAGAAACTTGTATGCTCTGTGGCCGCGTTTAAGCACAAGCTCTGCAGGTATAAACAATAATTCTCAACAAAGCACTTGGTTTATGCGTGACGGTTCTTTTATTCGGTTAAAATCAATTGAATTAGGTTATACACTTCCTCAGAAAATTATGAGAAAACAAAACACTAACCTTAGAATTTATTTTAGTGGGACAAATTTGCTCACTTTCAGTAAATTCAAATTATGGGATCCTGAAATGGCAGGAAATGGATTAGGATATCCCATTCAGAAAGTTTTCAACATAGGAATGAATGTTACATTTTAAATTAATTGAAAATGAGAAAGATTAAATTTTTACTGATAAACATAATAATTGCAACAAGTTGTAATTATCTGGATATAGTACCTGATAATATGGCCACAATCGATCACGCATTTAATATGCGCACTGCAGCTGAAAAATTCCTGTTTACCTGCTATTCCTATGTGCCACGCAATGGCGTTTTTGAATTAAATGTAGCCAATGCGGCAGGTGATGAATTTTGGCTTCCGGCAGGGCAAAATTATGCCTCTTGGCAAATTGCCCGTGGCTACCAGAATTCAGTTGATCCATATATGGGATTTTGGCGGGCAACAAATGGGGGAATTGATTTATACGAAGGGATCAGACAATGTAATATATTTTTGGAAAATATTGGGTCAGTTCGTGATATGGATGATTATGAAAAGGAACGCTGGATTGGCGAAGTAAAATTTCTAAAAGCTTATTATCATTTTTACCTACTCAGAATGTATGGACCAATTCCTTTAATTAAAGTAAATGTTCCTGTAAATGCAGACGGAGAGGAGGTCTTTCCCGTTAGATCTCCGGTTGACGAATGTTTCGATTATATTGTCGAACTGCTGGATGAGGCGCTTGAATATCTTCCGGAACAAATCAATAATGAAATAACGGAATTGGGAAGAATTACAAAGGCAACGGGATTATCGGCAAAAGCAATTGTCCTTACCTATGCTGCCAGTCCTTTTTTCAATGGCAACAACGATTATTTGAACTTTAAAAATAAAAAAGGAGAAGAACTTTTTAATTCAACGGAAGAGGTATCAAAATGGGAAAAAGCCGCCGAAGCTTGCAAAAAAGCTATCAATTTCTGCGAATTAACTGGACACAAACTATATACATTTTCACCTGAATTCTTCCGATATAATATTTCCGAGTCAACCCAGATAGAATTAAGCATCCGAAACAGTATCTGCGAGAAATGGAATTCCGAAATTATATGGGGAAATACAAATAGCCGGTCAGGAAGTTTACAAGCCGGATCAACACCTCGGGGATTGGATCCAATTTATGTTTCAAATGCACTTACAAGAGGCTTTTATGCTCCTACTCTTAAAATTGCCGAGATGTTTTATAGCGAAAATGGTGTACCTATTAATGAAGACAAAACATATGATTATGCTGGAAGATATTCGCTTAAGATGGGGGATTCAAATTCTCGAATCTACATACGTGAATATTATAAAACTGCTGGCTTGCATTTTAACAGGGAACCTCGTTTTTATGCATCATTAGGTTTCGATGGAGGTATATGGTATGGGCAGGGTCGTTTTGATGACAGTAATCCTGAAAGGCTTTTATATGTTTCAAGTAAAAAAGGAGAACCTGCATCACCTGTAAACCAACTCTTTTATTCAGTAACCGGTTATTGGCCTAAAAAATTGGTGAATTTCAACAATGTAATCGGAATAAACACTTATACCATTGAACAGTATCCCTGGCCGGAAATTCGTTTGGCCAACCTTTACCTGTTATATGCCGAAGCCCTGAATGAAATAAATGGACCTAGTGAAGATGTTTACCATTGGATAAACCTTATAAGAGATAGAGCAGGACTTAAAACTGTTGAAGAATCTTGGGAGAATTATTCTTCCAATCCTACAAAATATCAATCGCAGACAGGATTACGAGAAATCATACACCGCGAACGGCTGATTGAGCTTGTGTTTGAAGGCCAACGCTATTGGGATCTTCGTCGTTGGAAAAAATGCATTACGGAACTGAACAAACCCATCATGGGATGGGATATAGCTCAAGAAGAGGCATTATATTACTATCGCCCTAAAGTTGTTTTTAACCAGAAATTTACAACAAGGGATTATTTATGGCCAATCAATGATAATGAGTTGCTTTCAAATAAAAACATTAATCAAAATCCTGGTTGGTAACAAATACTACATCTAACAGCAAATAAACAAGTTTATGAAAATGTATCTATTTATATTATTAATTGCAAGTCTGTTTTTTTTCTCTTGCGACGAAGATGTGATGAGTCCAATTAATCGTGATACGGCACCCTTACCAGTCAGCAACGTGCAAGTGGAAAATTTCCCGGGTGCTGCAAAAATCACGTATGATATACCCAAAGATAAAAATCTGCTTTATGTAAAAGCAGTTTATAGAATTGCAGGGAATGTTGAACGAGAAGTTAAATCTTCTTATCTACAGAATTTTTTGTTCATTGATGGTTTCCCAAACAGTGGAAATTATAAAGTAGAGCTATATACAGTAAGCAGAGGTGAACATTTTTCTGAACCGGTAACTGTTACGGTAAATCCCTTAACTCCTCCATTTATGAAAGTATTTGAATCTTTACAGATAGATGAAACTTTTGGAGGAATGCGCGTTCGTTTTGAAAATGAATCGGAAGCAAGCATAGTTCTTCAGGTTCTTGCTGCTGATTCTACGAACAATCTAGTAGAAGTCGATGCATACTATACCAAAAGGAAAAACGGTTCATTTTCTGTAAGGGGTTTTGAGCCAATAAAAAATATATTCGGTATTTTTGTGCGTGACCGGTGGAACAACTATTCTGATACTCTGCTTGTTGAACTAACTCCGCTCTTCGAACAAAAATTGGACAAATCTCTATTTAAACATGTAGCATTAAAAACCGATTATTATAAACATCATCAACACTGGGACATTACAAAACTCTGGAATGGGAATTACAACCATCACGATGATATTTTTTGCACATCACCGGGACATGGATTACCTCAGTGGTTTACATTTGACTTGGGGGTAACCGCTACCCTCAGTCGGTTTAAATTACACAGCAGAAATGCGGGTCTTACCGACGGTTCATACAACGGAGGCGATCCAAAAATGTTTGAAATTTACGGAAGTAACAATCCTGATCCGGATGGAGGCTGGGAAAACTGGACGTTATTGAGAAGTTGTGAGTCCATAAAACCATCCGGGCTGCCTGTGGGACAAATTACCTCGGAAGACAAGCAATTCGCTGAAGTTGACGGACAAGAATTTGAATTTCCTTTCGGAATACCTCCTGTCAGGTATATTCGATTTAAAACAATAAAACTTTGGGGGTTAATTGACTATGTATATATCAGTGAACTTACTTTCTGGGGAAGTATCGTAGAAAATGAAAAACAATCAAAATAATACCAATATGAAGTCTAATTTACTTTACTCTTTAGTTGCTACTCTTGTTTTACTTTTAGGGTGTGACAACATGCATGACTCTTATAAAAATTTTATTAAAGATGGCGAAATTGTTTATGTGGGAATTGCCGATTCAATACAAGTCTTCCCCGGGAATAATCGGTTAAAGTTAAATTTCTTAATATCTGATCCTTCTGCAAGTAAAGTCTCCATTCTATGGAACAATAAAACAGACTCTCTCATTATCCCAATAGAAAGGGTACATCAAATAGACACTATCAATATTGAATTAACTGATTTACAAGAAGGTGCATATTCATTTAACATTATTGTTTATGACGATGAAAACAATTCTTCGATCACAACATATGCAAATGGCAATGTTTATGGTGAAAACTATACCTCCTCACTATTAAATACCCCTGTCAGAGAAGCAAATGTGAACAAAAATAATAAATCATTGGTTGATGTAATCTGGGGCGCTTCTGATGAAACGGCTATTGGTTCCGAAATAGTTTATACAGACTTGTTTAACAATCTTTGTACCTACTTTGCACCTCCGGAAGAAAAATCAACCGTATTAAAAAATTATTGTGAAGGAACTTCTTTCCAACATCGCACTTTATATCTCCCCGAAGAAACAGCTATCGATACATTTTATACTGCATATGAAACGACAAAAGTAAGAGGTGCCGCAATTGAATACAATAAATCAACCTGGATTGCTACGGGGAATTGCGATGGGAATCGTACTCCTCAAAACGCGATTGATAACAATATCAACACAGTTTGGCATATGGATAAAACTAAAATATATCCACATAGCATGGTAGTGGATATGGGAGAAATAAATACGATCTCAGGATTTTCTTTTATTCAACGTGGTGGAGGGGGGCTTATGTATTCAATCAAATTAATTGAGATGCAAATAAGTGATGACGGCGATAAATGGAGTAGCTTGGGTGAATTTACTTTAGAGAAAATAGAACCTAAACAGTATGTTGATCTGGATATAGATTACTCGTGCAGATATTTTAAACTTATCGCAAAATCGGATTATAACAACGGAGCATTTACAGCTTTGTCAGAAATAGGAGCATATAAAAGATAAATAATTAGATTAAATAATGAAAACAATGAACGAAAGTAAATGTATCGCAAAGTGCGGTTGCAATGCAAGCAGAAGAGATTTTTTAAAAAAAATGGGGATACTAACGGCAGGTTCTTTAGTTGCTAGCCCTCTCTTGGGAAATGACTT
>DHER01000018.1 GCA_002399975.1 Firmicutes bacterium UBA4845
TAGTATTACCAAAATAATATGATCGATTGTTTTTACGATGAAAAAATTCTTAAAATTCAATTTTATCCATAAAAGCTATGATAACCAACTACTTGTATATAAGCAAATTTATCATATAGTTTTTTATGTTGAAATATGATATAATTTCCAAAGAAAAGAAAAAAGATTAAGGGAAGTGTACATATCTTTGTTTTTAGAAAATGATATTTTTTACTTCGTGGGGGATTGACAATAGTTATATAAGGGTTAAGGAATTTATGTATTGACAAAACTCCTCATTTTTAATAAACATAGAAATGGAATAAACCAAACAGAATTTTTAGTAAAATTATGTGAAGGGAATACTATGAAAAGACAATGGACAAATTGGGGATATATTGACTGGCTAGATGAAGATATGAATAAGCATACCTCTGCATTAAATGTTGGAGTTGTATCTATTAATCCTCTTGCACATATGAATCCTCATATTCATTTTACAGAACAGGTTCTTTATACTTTACAGGGTAAAGGATATAGTTTGATCAATGGAAAGAGAATAGACATGTCACAATCAAATAAGATTCTTCATTGGAAGGCAAGCGTTATCCATGAAATGTATAATGAGGGTGATATACCATTTAAACATCTTATGATTTCATGCCCCGATATAATCGGTTCTAATACTGATCTTTCTTCAAATACAGTTAACTGGAGTATGTCTGCAGATAACGCAGAAGAGTACCTGCAAGCTACAATTAAGGGAACCTGTGAACAATTTTTAGACACTCTTCATTATTCATACGTTATCTTTGATGCTAAAGGAATCCCAGTTAAAAAGGCACATATTTTTCCACAATATTGCACTTATCATTGTCAGGGGAAAATTGTAATGGAAAATGCCTTCTGTATGCAAAATTATATTGACTGTCCTTTTAAAGAAGAGCAGAGTTTTGAATGCCCCCATGGTTTGACCGTGTTTTGTGTTCCGATTGTCTTTCAGGGAGTTTTTTTAGGATATGTACAGGGAGGATATGTTCATATGCACAGTGTATCTGAGGATTGTGTTTATGTTACGCCTCAAAGTTCTATTGAAGGAGCACAGGTTCTCCTGAGACGTATCGTCAAATCTATGGTGAATTATTGTGAATTTTATCAGCTAAAAAATCAGCTGATGAAACAAGATTTGATATTAGAAGATACCAGACAATATCAAAATACACTTGAATTAGATCTGAAAAATGCCAAAAGTGCAATGACAGACTTAAAAATCAACAATCACTTTTTATTTAATACTCTGAACCAGATGGCATCTATGGCACTGTCTGGTGGTATGGAATCTTTATACCAGTCCATTTTAGATCTGTCTCAATTATTTTCTTACACCGTCCATAATAACAGTAATACTGTGCTGTTGTCCAAGGAATTTGAATACCTAAATTCCTACTTAAAACTGCAGAAATTACGTTATGGAAAAAAGTTACACTTAGATTATACAATAAATTTAAATATGGCTTACTACAAGGTTCCATTTAATTTTCTGATGCCAATAGCTGAAAATGCATTTACACATGGATTTTCACAGGAAGAAGAAAAATTCTTTTATCTTGGTATAAAAGAAAAAAGTAATTCATTGATATTTACAATAGAAAATAGTGGAACATTGCCAAAGGAAGCATCAAGATATAAAATTATGAGTGAAATAAAGAATGGCACTACTCATGGACTGTCTATGGTTTATCAGAAATTACAGTCTGTCTACTTCGAGAATTTTTCTATTGAAATACAGAAGGGACAACATGGTGGTTTTGAAGTCAAACTTACTCTTCCATCAATAAAAATCAGATAAGGAGAAACAATTATGGTTCGTGCTGTTATTTGTGATGATGAAACTGCTAGTCTTACAATCATACAATATCTTATAAAAAGTGAAAATCTTCCAATAGATATAGTGGGAACAGCCTCAAACGGTCTGAGTGCTCTTGAACTGATTCGCAGTGAAAAACCAGAATTGGCTTTCTTGGATATTCAAATGCCAAGATTCAATGGTTTTGAAGTTGTAGAACAGTTACGTGGAATGAAAATAAAGATTATAATAATCACTGTATACAGTACATTTGCTTATGCACAGAAAGCTCTGCGCCTTGGCGTTAGTGATATCATCGAAAAACCCATTCATGTCTCACAGCTTAAAGATGCCATTAACAGGGCAATTGGCTGGAATTTTACGGATAGCGATCCACTAAATCTTGCACTTCATTATATATACCTCCATTATTCGGAAGCCATTAATCTTAATTCTCTTGCGGAAATATCCTGTTGTTCACCAAGCCATCTTGCTCATCTTTTTAAACAACATTTTGATATGTCAGCTCTTTCATATATTCACAAAATTAGAATTTCTAAGGCCTCACAGATTTTGCAAGACGGCTTTACTGTCCAGGAGGCGGCTGCACAGACTGGCTATAACAGTTTAAATCATTTTTATAAATATTTTAAATTATATCAAGGAATTACACCAGGAGCATATCGACATATTAATAAATTACATTAGGAGTATTTTTCAAAATAACAAAATCGATAAATTTTTTGACAAAAGCAGCTATAGTTTTCTCTTAATATTTATGAAATAATAAAGCTAGATATAAAACATAAATATATTAAGGAGGGAAAATGATGAGCAAAATTCTCACTGCAGTTAATAATGTTTTGTGGAGTATGCCTTTAGTTATACTAGTTTTAGGTGCAGGACTCTATTTCTCAATACGTATGGGATTTCCTCAATTTCGTTATTTCAAAGAAATGATTCACAATATGAGTGAAGGCAGTGAATCTTCACGTGGACTTTCTCCAGTACGCGCTTTTATTTTTACAGCCGCACGTACTGTAGGTGTCGGAAATATCGCGGGTATGGCAACCGCCATCTTTTATGGAGGGCCAGGTGCTGTTTTTTGGTTCTGGATCCTTGCTCTGATAGGTTCTGCAGTTGCCATGGTTGAGGCTGTACTTGCCCAGACCTATCGTCAGACGATACATGGTGAGTATCGTGGAGGTCCCGCATATTATATGGAATATGGTATAAAGAATAAAAAACTCGGTCGGTCCATGGCACTGATCTTTGCTTCCTTAACTATATTATGTTTCACGTTTCTTGCACCAACCACTCAATCTTATAATATAGCTCAGGGCATCTCTTCGGCTTTCCATCTACCTGTAATTGCTGTAGGTATTGTGTTTACTTTATTTTTGGCTTTTATAATTTTTGGTGGACTCAAACGCATGGGAAGTGCTGCACAGAAAATTTCTCCCATTATGGCACTGCTCTATATTTTGATGTCGCTGATCATAATTGTCATGAATATCAAAAAACTCCCAGAAATATTCGCATTAATTTTTAAATCCGCTTTCGGAACAGACCAAGTTTTTTCTGCAATAGTAGGGTCAGCTGTATCGTGGGGAATCAAGCGGGGTGTTTTTGCAAATGAAGTCGGAGTAGGTTCTTCAGCAGTAACTGGTGCTGTAGGAGAAGTAAGCCATCCTGTGAAACAAGGATTAAGCAATGCGCTCAGTGTATTTATCGGTACTTTTTTCGTATGTACAACATCCGCGGTTATGATGCTATTAACTGGAAGCTATAATGTAAGTGACAATAAAGGAGGGCTTTTATATGAGGGGCTTCCCGGTGTGGAATTTGGGAATGATTATGTTTCATCAGCAATTGATACGGTTCTTCCAAATATAGGGGCTCCTTTTGTGGCTATTGCTATTCTTTGTTTTGCTTCGGTTGCACTACTGGCATATTATCTTTACAGTGAAAGCAGTTTATTATACCTTTTCCCTAATAGTAAGGTTTTTCCATGGGTACTGAGAATCTGTTTTATAGCAGATATTTTTATGGGATGTCTTTTATCAGCAGATTCAGTTTGGACAATGGGTGATATTGGTCATGGAGTTATGGCATGGGTTAACATTATAGCACTGCTTATCTTGGGCAGTCAGGCAATTCGTATTTTTAAAGATTATGACAGACAACGTAAGAATGGCGTTAAAGAACCAAAGTTTAATCCTGATGCACTAGGGTTAAAAGAAGTAAGTGAAACGTGGAAGCAAGAAGAAAAATAGATTCTATTTATTTGGCAAACTATGCCAGGAAAGGAAGTATATTATGTTAAAAGAAACTAGACGTACAGACCCGGAGCTTGCATCTATTGTTGACAAAGAGTTGGAGCGTCAAAAGAACTGTATTGAGATGATCGCTTCAGAAAGTACTGTGCCCATACCTGTTATGGAACTTTCAGGCAGTGTATTTACCAATAAGACTTTGGAAGGCTATCCTGGTGCAAGATTCCAGGCTGGTGGTGAGGTAGCAGATGAGATGGAACGTCTTGCTGTAGCGCGAGCAGAAGAGCTATTTGATGCTGAGTATGCTAATATACAGTCTTATTCCGGATCAACAGCAAACTACACTGTATTTGCTACTATTCTTAATCCAGGAGATAAAGTTCTGGCAATGCGGCTTGATCAAGGAGGCCATTTAACTCATGGAAGTCCGGCAAACTGGACTAGCAAGATGTATAATCATACTTTTTATGGATGTGATGCTGAAACTGGCTGCATTGATTATGATGAGATGGAAAAATTAGCAAATGAAGTTAAACCCAAGTTAATTATATGTGGTGCAAGTTCATATCCTCGACTAATAGATTATGAACGTGTGGGGAATATTGCTAAATCTGTTGGAGCATACTCAATGTGTGATATGGCTCATGTAGCAGGTTTAGTTGCTGCAAAGGTAATCCCCAGTCCGATTCCATACATGGATTTTGTTACTTCCTCTACGACAAAAACATTTTGTTCGGCACGCAGTGGAATGGTATTCTGTAAGAAGAGATACGAAAAAGCTTTGAATAAGGGAACTTTCCCTGGAGCTTTAGGTTCCATTCACCTACATACTATGGCAGCAAAATGCTGGAGTTTTCGTTATGCTGCTACTCCAAAATTTCACGATATCATGATGCAGGTTGTGAAAAATGCACAACATATGGCAAAAGAGCTTCAAAAACGAGGATATACTATTGTAACTGGCGGTACAGATACGCATCTTTTAGTTGTTGATCTGAGAAACAAAGGAGTTACGGGACGACAAATGCAAACCGCTCTGGATCGCACGGGTATATCGGTCAATAAACAAGTAATTCCATATGATACCGCAAAAACAAATATCACAAGTGGAATTCGCATTGGCTTGACTTCTGTAACTCAAAGAGGTTTAAAAGAAGATGCTATTACTGAGATTGTAGATATGATCGATCAAGTAATAAAAGCACCAGATGATGAGAATGTAATTGCTGATGTAAGATCAAAGGCAGAAAATCTCATCTCTAAATACCCATTATATTCTGAAGGGGTTTTGAA
>DHER01000118.1 GCA_002399975.1 Firmicutes bacterium UBA4845
ATTATTTATCTCCTACTCGATTGGTGATTTTCTTTTATTCTTATTTTAATTTTGGTGCCATGCAGTTGTAATAAACAAATTATTTATTGAATAATTTATGCTGTTATATGTTCAATAAATATTTTAACCCCTATAAAAACTAAAATTGTACCTCCAAGTATTTCTGCTTTTTGTTTGAACATCTGTCCGAAATTTTTTCCTAATTTTAGACCAATTATTGAATTTATAAATGTAATGATTCCGATAGACAAGGATGCTTTTATTATATCCACCTTTATTACAGCAAATCCTATTCCTACCGCCAGTGCATCAATGCTGGTTGCAATTGCCTGCATAATTAAAACTCTAAAAGTCAGTTTTTTTTCTCCGGTTAAGCATGCCTCAGGGTATTTAAGTTCCCTTACCGCATCTACAATCATTTTTCCTCCTATACACCCTAAAAGTATAAGTGCTATCCAATGATCCAGAAATCCTATTGCATCGCTGAATGATGAACCTGCCATATAGCCCAGAATGGGCATAAGTGCCTGGAATAATCCGAAAGCTCCTGAAGACAGGAAAATTCGTTTGCCGTTAATATTTTCAAAGCACATACCATTTGAAATTGATACGGCACATGCATCCATGGATAGCCCTATGGATGTTAAAAGAAGTGTAATTGAATTCATAGTTTTTAAGTTTTCTCCTTTGTTTGGTTGCAGATACAGAAAGACTCATGCATGTTCAGAACATGCATGAGTCTCATTCTTTAATGTAAGCCAGATCAAAGACCATTATGTTGACTTACAACACATATGTGCAAATTACTCCCTCATGAATAGTATTCATTATAACAAAAACGATAATTATTATCAAGTATTATTTCAGATAAGATAATGAAATTAAATCCTGACTTTTTTATTTTTAATTATTGATAGATTCTAAATATTTAGTATAATAAGATAAAGAATATATATGCTATGATAAGGATGCGTAATAGAAATATTGCGTAAATCTTATAAAAATTAGCATATTCAGGAGATAAAAATGAATGAAAATAATGAAAACTGTCAGTCGTGCAGCATGGATTGTAACAGCAGGAAAGATGCGAAAAATCCGAAAAATCCGTTCTTAGAAAAACCTAATGAAAAAAGCAGCATTGAAAAAGTAATAGGTGTTGTAAGCGGAAAGGGAGGTGTCGGGAAATCATTTATAACTTCAATGCTTGCCGTAGCAATGAAAAGAAAGGGTTACAATGTGGCTATCTTAGATGCGGACATTACAGGCCCGTCTATACCGAAAGCTTTTGGAGTTAAAGAAAAAGCAAAGGCATATTCTTATGGCATACTGCCTTCTAAAAGCAAGACAGGTATTGAGATAATGTCATCTAACCTTTTGCTGGAAAATGATACTGATCCTGTTATATGGAGAGGACCTATTATAGCAGGTATGGTAAAACAGTTCTGGACAGATGTAGTATGGGATAATATAGATTACATGTTTGTTGATATGCCTCCTGGAACGGGAGATGTACCTCTTACTGTTTTTCAGTCAATACCTGTAGACGGGATTATAGTTGTGACTTCACCTCAGGAATTGGTTTCAATGATAGTGGAAAAATCAGTTAAAATGGCTGAAACCATGAATATTCCAATAATAGGTATAATTGAAAATATGTCATATTTCAAATGTCCTGATTGCAATAAGGAATTTAAGATTTTTGGTGACAGCAACATAGAGGAAATTGCAGGGAAACATGGTTTGAATGTAATTGCAAAGATCCCGATTGATCCGAAGATAGCAGCATCTGCAGATAATGGTGATATTGAACTTTGCGATGACAATATTTTTAGTAAAGTCGTTGAAGTGTTATAATCGTAGAAAGTCATATACTGTATAAAATAAATTTTTGAAATTATTATTGCATAAAAAAAGATGTTCTGATATAATACCATCTAAAGTTAAATAAATTACTGTGACTGGAAGTAGTAGGTTTGTGCATATTTCAAGAGAGCTGCCATTTGGTGAGAGGCATCAGTATGAAAACCGAACTCGTCCATGAGTATTTGGAGTGAACAAGTAGTTCCAAACGGATAAAACCGTTATATGGCAGAGTGAAGCATATGCTTAATTTGGGTGGTACCGCGGAGTCTTCGTCCCAGCAGGGAGAGGGCTCTTTTTTATTATCCGTCACATCGTTACATCGTTTGGAAAAGCAACTAGTTTAAATTAAAGATGCTTGCTTGTTTTGGCCGGGAAAATGGAAATAATAATAAAATGATAATATTATATGGAGGATTTAAAATGAAATCATACAATCCTAAAACAATTGAAAAAAAGTGGCAGGGAATATGGGAAAAAAATGAAACATTTAAAGCAAAAGACAATTCGGACAAAAAGAAATTTTACGCCTTGGTGGAATTTCCATATCCGTCGGGAGTGGGACTGCACGTGGGTCATATTCGTGCATACACTTCCCTTGAGGTAATATCAAGGAAAAGAAGATTGGAAGGGTATAATGTGCTGTTTCCAATAGGATGGGATGCATTCGGCCTTCCCACTGAAAATTACGCTATGAAGACAGGTATGCACCCAAGAAAGGTTACAGATGAAAATATTAAAATATTTTCATCTCAGCTGAAGGCAGCTGGATATTCTTTCGATTGGTCAAGAACAGTTGATACGACTAGTCCTGAATATTACAAGTGGACACAGTGGATATTCATTCAGATGTTTAAGCACGGTTTGGCGTATAAGGATAAAACTTATGTTAATTTCTGCAACAGCTGCAAAGTAGTTCTTGCTAACGAAGAATCACAAAACGGCGTGTGTGACCGCTGCGGAAGTGAAGTGGTGCAGCTTGAAAAAGATGTATGGTTCCTTAAAATCAAGGAATATGCAGATAAACTGTTAGATGGTCTCAATGAAGTTGATTTTCTTCCAAGAATCAAATTGGAGCAGGAAAATTGGATAGGTCGTTCATATGGTGCCGAAGTTGATTTTAAATTAAAAGATGCTGAGGATAAGCTAAGAGTATTTACAACAAGACCAGATACTTTGTTTGGAGTAACATTTATGGTCATTGCTCCTGAACATCCATTTATTGAAAAATATGCTACAAGAATTGGTAATTTGGATGAAATCCGGGAATACCAGGAACAGTCAAGAAAAAAGACAGAGTTTGAAAGGGTTCAGCTGGCGAAGAATAAGACCGGTGTAGAAGTAAAGGGACTTACTGCTGTAAACCCTGTGTCAGGTAAAGAAGTTCCCGTATGGGTTGCCGATTATGTAATGATGGGCTATGGCACAGGAGCAATAATGGGAGTTCCGGCACATGATTCGAGAGACTGGGAATTTGCCAAGAAATTCAACATTCCAATAATCGAAGTTATTAAAGGCGGAAATGTTCAGGAAGAAGTGTTTACAGACGTGGAAGACGGGATTTTAGTAAACTCGGGAATTTTAAACGGTTTGAGGGTCAAAGAAGCCATTGCGAAAACAATTGATTATTTAAAAGAAAATAATCTTGGTGAGCCTAAGACTAATTATAAGATGAAGGACTGGGCGTTCAACAGGCAAAGATACTGGGGAGAGCCTATTCCCATAATTCATTGCCCGCACTGTGGAATGGTTCCTGTTCCTGAAGAACAGCTTCCTGTTACCTTGCCAGAAGTTGAAAACTACCATCCTACTGAAACAGGAGAGTCACCTCTTGCAAACATACCTGAATGGGTTAATGTTAAATGCCCTGTTTGTGGATGTGATGCAAAGCGTGAAACAGATACCATGCCTCAGTGGGCAGGCTCATCATGGTATTTCCTAAGATATATTGACCCGCATAATAAAGAAGCAATTGCATCAAAAGAAAAATTAGATTACTGGGGGCCTGTTGATTGGTACAACGGAGGAATGGAACATGTTACAAGGCACCTGATTTATTCAAGGTTTTGGCATAGATTTTTGTATGATATAGGAGTTGTTCCTTTTAAAGAGCCATATGCAAAGCGTACGGCACAAGGGCTTATACTTGGTCCTGACGGTGAAAAAATGTCAAAATCCAAGGGAAATGTTATAAATCCAAACGATATAATTGATGAAATGGGCGCTGATACATTGAGAACCTATATTATGTTCATAGGAGATTATGAAAAATATGCTCTATGGTCGGACTCAAGTGTAAAGGGCTGCAGAAGGTTTCTGGACAGAGTATGGAAAATGCAGGAGATTGTTAAGGATGAGGAAAATTATTCGAAAAAACATATGTCGCTAATGCACAAAACCATCAAAAAAGTTAGCGAGGATTACGAGGCAATGAAATTTAACACCGCAATAGCTGCAATGATGAGCTTTGTAAATGAAACAGCTGGAGACGGCTATATTACAAGAGGCGAGTTTAAAACATTCATAACTATTTTAAATCCGGTGGCACCTCATATAACGGAAGAAATATGGCAGGAGCAGAATTTCGGAGGCATGCTTAATGAAGCACAGTGGCCTCAGTGGGATGAAGAGAAAACCGTGGAAGATATTGTGGAACTTCCTGTTCAGGTAAATGGAAAAGTCAGAGGGAAAATATCACTATCCAAGGATGCGAAATTAGAAGAAGCAAGAGAGATAGTATTTGAAGACAAAAATATAAAGAAATATCTGACAGGCAAGACAACTACTAAAGAAATATATATTCCCGGAAAAATTTTTAACATTGTCGTTAAGTAAAATGGCTTTGCGGACTGGTAATACCTGTTTATATAAATAGAGTTTACAGAACCTTTAGCGTTTTTGCTCATATAATATTAGTATAATGAAAAGGGGTGAACTTATGGCTTATAATACATGGCCTTTTTATGTAAATCCCCCAATTGCCAATCCATATATTCAAAGTGCCGGCACTGATAATTACGACATATTTTCTTACCAGAATCCATATGGTGGGTACGACAACAATACTTATTATGGGCAATTGATGGGATTAGGAGGCTGTTTCTGTAAAAAATCATACTTCAGAATAATGAACACATACCCGGATATAACTATGAATGTTCATGTAAACGAAATAGTTATGGCGGAAAATTTAAAAAAAGGAGAATTTACAAAATACGTTCAATTTCCGCCTGGCAGGTATGATGTAAAAATATTTACAAGTGAAAACGATGAAAATCCGGTGTTTGAATCTGAAATCGATATTGACCGTAATCTTACCTATACAGGTGTTATAATACCTGATGGTGAAGATTTGGACGATATAAGTATACTTATGATTCCTGAGGCTAAGGAAAAATCTATCAAAGGAAGGATTTCAGCCATAAGAATGGTAAATGCTGCATGCAATGCTCCAAAACTTGTGCTGGAGGATTCGGAGGGGACTACATGGTTTTCAGGAGTGGACTGCGGAAATGCTTCAAACAATATTGCTGTTCCTTCAGGTCGTTATTCTCTGGCTTTAAAGGAGAAAGCAAAAAAAAATAATGTTATAAAAACATTAGATGTTGATTTTGCGCCAAAAATGCACTATACAATATTTGTGACGGGAAATTGTGAAGAAGAACCGGGTATTAAGATAGTCACGCCGGAGGATGGAGTCAATTATTTGGACATATGTTGATGGCATAGGCATAGTTGTATATCCTTAATCTGCTTATAGCTTAACTCGATTTTTTTCGGTGATAATGACAGGCAATTCGGCGGTAAGGTAAACTGTACCCAACGGATTCAAAATATACGTTTCGGCTATTGTATATATTTGTGAATCTGTTGGGTATTTGTTTGGCGATGAGAACGAACAAAATTTGAGCTTATATAATTATAATACGGTTTTTTCTCGTAAAGTAAGTAGATTTATATATATTTTTTATTATGTGCCAGACAATAGGCATACTTTGCTGAAAAACAGGCACTATTTTTTATTTTATAAAATAACATAAATATTGTCTGAATTATATCAATTTTCATGTTAGAAATATATTTATAATCGGCATGTTGTTCATTTATATTTTTAAAATTTCAATGACTAGCTTTGAGTGTAAAGTACGGCTTTTTATTGGTAGTTTCTGAAACAGCAATATTCATAGCGCTTGATTTTCGGCACTTGAGGGTGTTTTTAAATTTTTATTTAATAAAAATATTGAAAAATGGTTGCTTTTTAATTTTTTTATGTTGGCATAATATTTGCACTTATTATAAGAGATTTATTTTGTTCATAGAGAAGGTTTTAATTTTAAGTGAATAGATTTTGTAAAAATTATAATTGACATATTATATAAAATGTGATAAATATTTTATATTCAATTTAAATTGCTGTAAGATTTATAATGGCTGAATTATTAGTCGCCAACAAAAAAAGAAAGAGGAGTGTTTATATTGAAAATGAAAACGATATCAAAACGTTACCAACCTCTGATTATTTTCGGGATTATCTTAATTGCGGCTTCATTAATTGTACCATATGTTGCATTTGGGATATCTAATGAAACGGGGTATCAAAGCAACTTATTTGCAACATGGTGGTCGTTGCTTCCGCCGGTAATAGCAATTTTGCTGGCTTTTTTTACTAAAGAAGTTTATTCGTCCCTTTTTGCTGGAGTTATGGCAGGTGCTCTATTTTATGCAAATTTTGATTTGATGTATGCAATAGAATCAATGATTAATATTATAAGCGGCGAACTGGGGGCAAACGGCGGGCTTATTGTATTTTTGGTTGAACTTGGAATTATTGTTGCAATGATGCAATTGTCAGGGTGTACGTCTGTTTTTGCAGATTGGGCTTCAAAAAAAATAAAGACAAGAAAGGGAGCATTAATTTCAACAACTTTTTTAGGGCTGCTTTTTTTCGTTGACGACTATTTTAATTGTCTGACAACCGGAAATATAATGAGGCCGGTTACGGATAAACATAAAATATCCCGTGCTAGGCTTGCATATAATATTGACTGTACAGCTGCTCCAATCTGCATAATAGCTCCTATTTCCAGTTGGGCAGCTGCTGTTTCTTCAAATATAGCACCTGAAACAGGAATTGACGGATTTATGGTATTTGTCCAGTCCATACCTTACAACTATTATGCACTGCTTACTATTTGTATGCTGATAACTCTTGCAATTTTAGAGTTTGATTTTGGTCCAATGAAAAAATATGAGCGTATGGCTATTGAAGAAGGAGATATCTACGGTGGTACAGGAGATTTATATGCTGATATTGATAAGTCTGCAGAAAATCCTAACGGGAAGGTTATTGACATGGTTTTGCCGGTAATTGTTCTTGTCATAAGTTGTGTAGTTGGACTTTTATATACCGGTGGATTTTTTGAAGGTGCCAGTGTGATTGAATCATTCAGCAATTGTGATGCATTTATAGGACTTCCCATAGGAGGCTTGTTTGCCATGGTATTTACTATTTTATTGTATCTTCCACGCAAAGTTGTTACTCCTAAAGAATTTACGGACTGCATTACAAATGGGTTCCATTTGATGGTTCCCGCAATGCTTATTCTGGTATTTTCGTGGGCACTTAGTACGGTTTGCCGGACAAATTTAGGTGCTACAGAATTTATTAAGGACTTTATGGCAAACAGTTCGTTTAATATGAATTTTTTACCTTTTGTACTGTATTTAGCCGGTACACTTGTATCATTTGCGACAGGAACGGCATGGGGTACATTCGGAATTCTTATACCTATGGTCATTGCAATATTTGGTGAAATAAACAGTTTGTCGCTAATATGCATATCTGCTACTTTGGCCGGATCAGTTACAGGAGATCACTGTTCGCCGATTTCTGAAACAGCTATAATGTCTTCTACTGCTGCTCAGGTTGATTTTATGCAGCACGTAATGACTCAGCTTCCATATGCAATGTTCGTTGCAGTATTTTCGGGTATAGGATTTCTGATTGCCGGTTTTATTCAGAATGCTGCTATAGTTCTTACGATTATGATTGTAATGATGGTTAGTGTCCTTATTGGCATCAAAAAATATTTATCAAGGAAGTCTGAGAAGATTGAAAAAGCTGTTTGATTAAACTTTACCAAAGAGAGTGTTCGTATCTTTAAATATAAGTGCAAAAGGCTGTGCATTTAATGGTGCACAGCCTTTTTGAGAAATCCTTGGTAGTTTAACTACAATGCTATTGACCTACTTAATTTTTTTATTCTTAGTTAGCGTTTTTATCCTAATATGGTTTTTAATGGCTTCAAAGCTTTCTGTGCTGATTACATGCTCAATCCTGCATGCGTCTTCTGTAGCAACTTTTTCGTCAACACCTAAATGGCTCAGCCACTCTGAAAGAAATGTGTGTCTTTCATACATTGTTTCTGCAATTTTTCTACCTTTCTCGGTCAAGGTAATATGCAAATTGCTGTCCATTTCAACATAACCATTTTCACGGAGATTTTTCATGGCTACACTTACGCTTGGTTTTGTATATCCAAGTTCATTTGCAATATCAATAGATCTCACCTGGTTATTCCTTTTAGACAGAATTAGGATTGTCTCAAGGTACATTTCAGCCGATTCCTGAATCTTCAAATCATCATCTCCTTTTGTGAGTTGGGTTAATTTAACTAAATCTTATCATATACAAATTTAAAAAGCAATTTATATAAAATTTCGTTTACATTGTACATTGTTTTTACACTTTGAGTTCTTTTTTAGGTGTAAATGAATAAAATTTAATATCATAAAAAATGGAGGACTATTATGAAAATAGCAAATCTTCTTAAATATTCGCTGTGTCTGCTTTTAATGACTCTTGCAGTATTTTTTATTTTGACGATATATATGTATTATTTTTCAGAGCAGCCGTCATTAGAGGCTGCGTACAGTTTTGTGGTGCCGATTTGTATCTTTATGGTTTCTTTATTATACTCTAAAAGTGTTCACGAAAAGGGTTTAATAAGGGGAATTGAAATTTGGATAGTGTATTTTGCAATTGTTCTGCTGATGAAGGCTTTGTTCAGTTATCCGGCTGAGATAAGTATTCTGCGTCAGTTGTTGTATCTTATTCCGTCGCTGTTGGGCGGAATTATAGGAGTAAATTTAAAGCGAAAGGTTTCCTAAAAATAAAACAAATAAAGGTTCGTTTAAGAAATAACTTTAAAAATGAAAAAAACACTTTTAAATAACTTACAAAAATGCTATAATCTCCTTTATAAGGAGGGCTTATTTATGATACATATTAAGACACTTAATAAAACGAAACTTACAGATAATATGAACGCAAAAGGATGCGGCGAATGCCAAACCTCATGCCAGTCTGCATGTAAGACTTCTTGTACAGTAGGAAATCAAAAGTGCGAGAACAAATAAATTTGTAGCGGCTTTGCCGCTACTTTTTATGTATGAACTTTAAAAATCGGAGGAAAAGATGATACATCTGTTTAGTCTGGATGACATGTATTTTGTAATTGACACAAACAGCGGATTGGTACATGCTGCAGACGAAGTAATATACGATTTATTAACTGATGAAAATTTTAAATATGGAGATAAGGTTGAACTTATCAAACAAAAATTCGGAAAAGAAACAACGGAAGAAGCAATTTCTGAAATCAATTATCTTATAGTGAACGATATGCTTTATACTGAAGATGTAAATCCTCAAAATAAAATTAAGACTGCAGTAAAAGCAATGTGCTTAAATATGACACATGACTGTAACCTAAGATGCGAATACTGTTTTGCGTCCCAGGGAAGCTATAACGGCAAGAGATCATTTTTGAGCTTTGAAACAGGAAAAAGGGCATTTGATTTCCTTGTTAAAAATTCAGGTACAAGAAGAAATCTTGAGGTAGATTTTTTTGGTGGAGAGCCCTTGATGAATTTTGAAACAATCAAAAAGCTTGTTAGTTACGGAAGATCTTTAGAGAAAGAATACAAGAAACATTTCAGGTTTACAACAACAACTAATGGTGTGCTTTTAGATGATGAAAAAATTGACTATCTTAATGAAAATATGGCCAATGTGGTTTTGAGCATAGATGGAAGAAAATCTGTTAATGACCGTATGCGCAGAACCGTAAACGGAAAGGGAAGCTATGACATTATTGTGGATAATTTAAGGAATTTTGTGTCAAAAAGAATGGACAAGGATTATTTCGCAAGAGGTACATTCACCTCTTACAATTTAGATTTTTCCCAGGATGTTAAGCATATGAGAGAATTAGGATTTGACAAAATATCGGTTGAGCCGGTTGTGGCAAAGCCTGAAGAAAAATATGCATTAAATGAAGAACATTTAGAAGTTTTAAAAAAAGAATATGAAAAACTTACAAAGTTCTATGTTGATTCATATAAAGATAAAGATAAAAGGTTCCAATTTTTCCATTTTAACATAGATCTTGACGGCGGGCCTTGTATTTACAAAAGGTCAATAGGCTGTGGAGCAGGGACGGAATATATTGCAGTAACCCCAAATGGAGATTTTTATCCGTGCCATCAGTTTGTGGGGCAGGAGGATTTTATAATCGGCAATGTAGACGATGGCATAACTAATGATAAGATTGTTGATAAGATCAGAAAAGTCTCCGTGAACGAAAAACCGGTATGCAAGGATTGCTGGGCAAAGTATTATTGCAGCGGAGGATGCCATGCCAATGCATACAACTTTAATGGTGACTTTAATATTCCTTATAAAGTAGGGTGCGAACTGGAGAAAAAACGTATCGAATGCTCAATTTATATAAAAGCAAAAATAAACAACAAAGAATAGATAGCATCTTAATTGTTTTAATTGTAAAAAACAGTGGTAAATATATATTGAGCTATAGTATAATATACATGCTTTTTATGGTTTAATATAACAAGAGAGGAGTGTTAATATGCAAATTGGTTTTATAGTAATTTTGATAATAGCAATTTTTGTTACCATATTTGCTATTCAGAATGGTACACCTGTGAATGTGGATTTATTTTTTGTAACATTTGAAACATATTTGCCAATTGTAATTATTACCTGCATAATTATTGGAGCAGTGTTAGCATTGATTTTTGGAACTACAAGGCAGTTAAAAAAAAGGTCGGAATCCAAGGAAATTAAAAACAGGATTAAAATTCTTGAAGGTGATAAGCTCCTGGCTGATAATAACGTTAAATCAATGGAAACGGAAATTAAATCATTGAAGGATAACAATAGCTCACTTTCAACAAAAATTAGCGAACTGGAAGAAAAAAATAAATCACAGGCAGAAACAATCGCGAAACTAAACAATGAATTGGAAACTCTTAAGGCAGGTAAAAATTTAACCGAAACCGAATTAGATACTTCGGAATTTGATAAAGCAAATGGAGTTGTCGAAACTGGAACATGCGATGAAAAAAGTGAAACTCAAATTGAATAAATATGATAAAAAAGAAATAGATGAAATAAGCAGTAAATTCAATCTTTCAAGTATATCTTCAAGGATACTTTTAAATAGAAATTTAAGAGATTTTGATGAAATAGAAAAATTTCTTGATCCTGATTTCAAATATTTTGAGAGGGCTGAAAATTATAAAGACCTGCATAAAGGCTGTCTTAGGATTCTTGAGGCTATAAATAATAAAGAAAGAATTATTATTTATGGTGACTACGACGTTGACGGCATAACTTCAGTAAGCCAGTTCATGATACTTTTGAAAAAAGCAGGAGCAAAAGTTTATTATTATATTCCCGAAAGAGAAAAGGAAGGATATGGCTTAAGTGAAGAATTTATAGAAAAATTAAAAAATAACTTAATAAAAGCGGATTTAATAATAGCAGTTGACTGCGGAACGGCTGAAATAGAAAAAATAGGAATAATAAACAGTTTAAACAAAGATGTTATAGTTTTGGACCATCATCAGTGCAGAGAAGAACTACCGCCTGCATATGCCGTTATAAATCCAAAGCAAAAAGACTGTCCGTCGAAAAATAAGCAGTTATGTGCATCTGGACTGTCTTTTAAATTCCTGCTTTATTTAAATAAATATCTTAAAATTGGAAATATTGAAGATATACTTTTGGAGCTTGCTTGCCTCGGAACGATTGCCGACATCGTGGATTTAATCGGAGACAACAGGATTATCGCAAAAAATGGTTTAAAAAAAATAAACGATACAAAAATTATTGGCCTTAGGAAGCTTATAGAAGTTTCAGGTATAGCTGATAAAGAAATAGAGTCTTATCACATAGGGTTTATAATAGCACCAAGAATAAACGCCGCAGGAAGAATGGATAATGCAAAAAAGGCTGTTGAACTGATGCTGACAAATGATGAAAATGAAGCTGCCGAAAAGGCATTGGAACTTGAAAAATTAAATTTATTGAGAAAACAAACAGAAAGCAAAATATTCGATGAAGCTGTAAAAGAGATTGAAACCGATTTTTTATACAAAAAAAATATAATTGTTGTTTGCGGTGAAAACTGGCATGAAGGTGTAGTAGGTATAGTTGCTTCAAAGCTTTCGGAGAAATACGGAAAGCCGAGTGTTGTTATTTCTTTAAAAGACGGCATAGGTAAAGGCTCGGCCAGAAGTTTAGGATATTTTGATATTTTTAAGGCATTTAAATCATCGGACAAGTATTTGATAAAATATGGCGGGCATAAAATGGCTGCGGGATTAACAATATTAGAAAAAAATATTAATATTTTTTCTGATGAGCTCAATAATTATATTGATAAAATCGGCTATACAAATGCTGGAAGAGAAATTGAGTCAGATGCTTTTGTTGATGTTTCCCAAATTAATTTCCGACTTTACAATGAAATCAACAGATTTGAACCTTTTGGAGCAGGAAATCCGGTACCTGTACTTTCGTTTAACGGTGTTGAACTTAAAAATATCAGAAAGGTTGGCAAAAATGGAAATCACATCAGCTTTTCGCTTTCAAAAAAAAGTAGGGAAATACCGGTTATAGGTTTTAGCAAAATAAATATGTTAGAAAAAGTGCTTACAAAACCGTCTGCTTATATCGGGACACTGTGCTTAAATGAATTTAACGGCAGGAAGAGTATTCAACTTGTTTTGCAGGACGTGGAAGAGCATGGCGACACCTTTAATTATAAAATAGACGAGAAAAAGATGAAAGTGCTCAACTCAGTTATAAATAAAACAAAATCAAAAATAATCAAAGCGGATATATTTGTACTTGTAGAAAAACTGAATAGAATATATAATACAAAAATAACGGCGGAAGAAATAGTATGTATGCTTAAAAAGGCTGACAACATGCAGTATGTGCTTAAAAATGACATGCTTTATATAAAAAAATGATGAGTCTTTAATTGGAGGAATTATGGATTTAAATAATTTAAAGGAAAAAATTCGTGTGGTGGAAGGCTTTCCCATCGAGGGAGTAAGTTTCAAAGACATAACAACACTTTTAAAAGATGCAGAAGCATTGAAGGAATGTATTGATCAATTAGCCGGAAGATTCAAAGACATAAAAGTTGACTTGGTGGTAGGCCCTGAATCAAGGGGATTTATGTTTGCAACACCTCTTGCGTACTTGCTGGGTACGGGATTTGTTCCGGTGAGGAAACCTGGGAAGCTTCCTGCCGAAACTGTAAGTTATGAATATAAATTAGAGTATGGAACAAGTAAATTGGAAATTCATAAAGATTCAATCAAATCGGGACAAAAAGTTCTAATAGTTGATGATTTGTTAGCTACGGGAGGGACAATGTATGCTACTGCTAAGCTTGTGGAAAAATTAGGCGGCGAAATTGTCGGGCTTGGATTTTTGATAGAACTTAGAGAATTAAAGGGAAGGGAAAAGCTTAAAGGATATAATGTTGAATCATTGATAAAGTATTGATTGTTCATAATTTATTATAGCTAAAGGGTGAAGACATGCTGGAAAATTTAATCAGTCAAATAGAATCATATAATCCTAATGCAGATATTGGAGTTGTTGCAAAGGCTTACAATTATGCGGAGATGGCACATTCCAATGCTCAGAGAAGATACTCAGGTGAAAGGTATTTTGTTCACCCTTACAATGTTGCACTTATTTTGGCTGACTTGCATGTTGATGTGCAAACAATCGCAGCAGGCCTTCTCCATGATGTGGTTGAAGATACAGGAATTACAAAAGATGATATAAAAAGAGAATTTGGTGACGAAATTGCCAGCATGGTTGACGGTGTAACTAAACTAAGCAAGGTTAAATACCACAACAGAGAAGAAAGACAGGCAGAATCATTAAGAAAAATGATAATAGCAATGTCCAAGGACATTAGAGTGGTAATTATTAAATTAGCTGACCGGCTCCACAACATAAGAACTCTTCAATATATGCCCAAAGATAAACAATATCAGAAAGCAATGGAGACTATTGAAATATATGCTCCCATAGCTAATCGCCTGGGTATGGCATCTATTAAGTGGGAACTAGAAGATTTAAGCTTGAAATATATTGACCCTGAGGGATACGAAGACTTAGCTAAGAAAGTTAGAGAAAAACGCGAAAAAAGGAAAGACTATATTTCACACATTATTTCGATCATATCAAAAAAGTTGGATGAAGGGTCAATACATGCTGAAATAAAGGGAAGACCGAAAAGCCTGTATTCAATCTATAAAAAAATGTATTTCAAACATAAAAACTTTGATCAAATATATGATTTGATAGCTGTAAGAATAATTGTGGATAACATTAGGGACTGCTATGGGGCACTAGGTATAGTCCACACTCTTTGGAAACCTGTGCCGGGCAGATTCAAGGATTATATAGCTATGCCCAAGCCTAACATGTATCAGTCTCTGCACACGACTGTTATTGGGCCTGACGGTGAGCCTTTTGAAATACAAATAAGGACATTGGAGATGCACAGGACTGCCGAATATGGTATTGCCGCTCACTGGAAGTATAAGGAAGGTATCGAAGGGGAGACAAATTATGAGGAAAAATTAAATTGGCTTAGACAGATGCTTGAATGGCAGCAGGAAACAAATGATCCTTTGGAGTTCATGGAAACTTTGAAAATAGATTTATATTCCGACGAAGTATTTGTATTTACTCCTAAAGGTGAAGTAATTAATTTGCCTACCGGATCAACTCCTATCGACTTTGCCTATAGAGTTCACAGTGCCATAGGAAACAGGTGTGTGGGAGCAAAGATCAACGGTAGAATAGTACCTTTGGATACTAAGCTCAAAACAGGAGATCAGGTTGAAATATTAACATCTCAATTGAGTGCAGGACCAAGCAGGGATTGGCTGAAAATTGCTGCGTCAAGCCAGGCTAGGGCTAAAATTAGAAAATTTTTTAAGGAAAAAGACAAAGGTTTTAACGTTGAAAAGGGAAAAGAACTTGTAGAGAGAGAAGTTAGGAAGCAAGGTTTTCAAGCTGCTGATCTGCTAAAGGATGATTGGATTAAAAGTGTTGCCTGCAAATATAGTATGAATACTGCAGAAAATCTGTATGCAGCTGTAGGTAGCGGGGGCATTACAGAAAATCAAATAGTCAACAGGCTTAAATTAATATATTTAGAAAAAAACAAGGATAAAATAGAGCTTGAAAAATTTGAAAATCTTGAAAAAAACACAGGATTATACGATAAAGTTCCTTCAAGATCGGAAAAGCACACCTCCGGCGTTATAATAAAGGGGATAGATAATGTGAAGGTACGCTTTTCAAAATGCTGCAACCCTGTTCCAGGTGATGCAATTGTAGGTTATATTACAAGAGGCAGGGGTGTTTCAATTCACAGAGCGGATTGTACCAACATTCACGATTTGAATGAAAGCGAAGATCAAAGAATTATAGAAGTTGAATGGGATACAGAAAAGGAAGCTACATTTATTAGTGAAATTCAAATTAAAGCTATAGACAGGCCAAGATTACTTCAGAAGATAACAAATTTGTATATTGATGCCAAGCTTAATGCTGTTTCTCTTAATCTAAGGATCAATAAGGAGAAGATAGCAATTGTGGATATAGGCTTTGAAATAAAAAAAATAAAACAAATAGAAGATTTAATTAAAAAAATAGGAAAAATTGACGGTGTTCTGGAAGTATACCGAAATATAAAATAGATTTTCAAAATAAAAGATATAATAGATATAATAAATATAACAAAAAAATAACATGTGAAATAGAGGAGTGAACGGCATGAGAGGTGTAGTCCAAAGGGTATGCAGTGCGTCCGTATCAGTTGACAATAAAGTAGTAGGCAGGATAAATCACGGTATTTTGCTTTTGTTGGGAGTTGAAGATACAGATAATGAAAAAGATTTGGAATACATGTGTGAAAAGGTTCCGAATTTAAGAATATTTGAAGATGAAAATGGAAAAATGAACAAAAGCCTTTTAGATGTGGAGGGAAGCCTTTTAGTTATTTCTCAGTTCACTTTGTTTGGAGATGCAAGGAAAGGCAGGAGACCAAGTTTTATCTCTGCCGCAGCACCTGAAAAGGCAATTCCAATGTATGAAAATTTTATCAATAAAATGAATGGAAAAGGTATAGTTACCGAATCGGGAGAATTTGGGGCTCATATGCAGGTTGAACTTGTAAATGATGGTCCTGTTACCATACTTTTAGAAAGCAAAAAAATATTCTAGGAGGTTTAATTTAATGATATTTGAAACGATGGCTGTGGGCGTATATTATGCAAATTGCTATATTATAGGCTCAGATAGTACAAAGGAAGCAGCAATAATCGATCCGGGAGCGGAATTCGAACGTATAGACAAAAAAGTAAATGAGCTTGGTCTTACTCCAAAAATAGTTATATTGACTCATACTCACGAAGACCATATAGGAGCGGTTAAAGATTTTGTAGATAAATACAATGTGAAGGTATATGTGCATAAAGATGATGCTGCAGCATTAGTTGATGGGACTGCGGTAAATCCTGATGTGGAATTAAAAGACGGAGATGTAATAAATCTTGGAGATTTAAATTTTGAAATAATTCACACTCCGGGGCATACCAAGGGAGGAATATGTATTAAGGTTGGAAACATTATGATGACAGGGGATACTTTATTTAATAAATCTATAGGAAGAACAGATTTTCCCGGCGGGTCATATGATGAAATAATAAAGTCAATAAAGGAAAAAATTTTCAAATATGATGACGATATTATTATTTATCCGGGCCATAACTCTCCTTCTACAATAAAATCTGAAAAAATCGGCAATCCGTTTGTAAATTAAAATGAACAAATTTACATTTTATTTTTCAGGGCATAACTATGAGTATGAGGCAAGGAATGCCCTGAGGGTATTTGACTTAAATGTTGACTGCGAAATTAAAAAGATTGGAGAAACAGAAATTAATGAAGGAGCAGTATTAGTTTCAATATTGGAAGAAAGGCGTTCCATTGTCTTAGGAAGGGCTTTCTTTTACCTTGACGGCAGATTGCTGTATAAGGCTGAATATAAAAGCAGTGAAATATTTTTAGAATGTGACGATCCAAAGAAACTCAAAAAGATTCTGATTGAAAAATCAATTCATAGTGTATTAAAAAAATATTACAAAGTGACTCCCGATTATGGCATATTAACAGGTGTCAGAGTGGTAAAAATATTAGTAGCTGCAAAAAGATATGGCAGGACCGATGATGAGGCGGATACAATTCTTAGGGATACCTATGAGGTAGCTGATGATAAAATAAAGCTTTTACATGATATACTGAGCATCGAAGAGAAATACATCGGAGAGAAAAACAAAAAAAATTACAATCTTTACTTGGGAATTCCATTCTGCCCTTCAAAATGCAGTTATTGCTCATTTACTTCCTTCATAAACTGCAAAGAAGATAAAATTAATGAATACATTAAAACACTTATTTATGAAACTGAAGAAACAATTAAAATGGCATTAAAAAGAGGCCTGGATCTTCATACGGTGTATGTTGGAGGAGGAACACCGTCAGTATTAAATGAGAATCAAATAAATGAAATATTTAATTCAATTAGAAAATATTATAATTTTTCAGAGATAGAAGAAGTAACATTTGAGGCAGGAAGGCCTGATACGCTAACAGAGAGAAAATTAGCCTGCTTGAAGGAAAACGGAGTAACACGTATAAGCATAAATCCACAGACTATGAATGAAAGGACACTCCAAAGAATAGGCAGAAGTCATACGGTAGAAGATATTTTAAACAAATACCTGCTTGCAAAGAAAATAGGCTTTGACTGTATAAATATGGATATAATATTAGGATTGCCTGGTGAAGATGAATTTGACGTTAAAAATACTATAACGAAAATTATTGATAAAAGGCCTGAAAACATAACTGTTCATGCTCTGGCCTACAAAAAGAAATCTGAACTTACAAGGGAAAGCAGTCTGCTTTCCAAAGATTACGATTTAATAAGAAAGATGCATGAAATTGTACGGCAGGTGTGCAAAAATGCCGGATACAGCCCGTACTATATGTACAGGCAGAAAAATATGAAAGGGAATTCGGAAAATGTAGGATTTACACTTCCGGGCAGAGAGAGCATATACAATATAATTATGATTGAAGAATTGGAAACAACACTGGGCTGCGGTTTAGGTGCTTCCAGCAAAATTAAGACGGGATGGATGAAACATGAGCCTCATAGGAATTTTAAAAGCCTTGAAGAATATGAAAAGCGCATGAATGAAATAATAGAACATAAAAAAGAATTATTAAAAATATAGTATGTTATAGATTGCTGCATTCTAAATTTAGATTTAGTAATCAATTGTACAGTATGAAAGGAGAGCTATGAAAAAGGTAGAAGTATTTTATTTAGAAAGCTGTCCCCACTGCAGGAGATCGTTTAAAATGATAGACGCACTGAAATTAAAAAAACCTGAATATTCAGATGTTAAAATAGAATATATCGAGGAGTCAAAAAATGTTCGGGCGGCAGAGGCACACGATTACTACTATGTTCCCGCATTTTATGTGGACGGTGTAAAGGTTCATGAAGGTGTTCCTACTTTTGAAAAGATTGAGACAGTATTGAAAAAAGCAATCAGCTGAAAAATTTCAGCTGATTTATTTAAATTTTCCGGCATATCCCCCTTATAAAAACAATTTATAATATAAGTCAAAGGCATATTAAATTAATCAATAAATAAATAATATTATCTTTAAGACATAATGTAAAAATTTGTTTATATATATATAATAAGGGGTGAGGTATGTGATTATATGTGTTAAAAAGAAAAATATAAGGATTGTACTTTTCTGTGCTGTTTTTTTATTTGTAGGCATGTTTGTTTATGAAGCAATGTTCAATTTTTCTGTTACTGTTTCTACTGAAATTACCAACTGGGGATTAAGCTTCAGAGAAAACGGAAAACCTCCAGTAGGGAACGCTACAGCAAAGGCTTTAAAAGAATATAACGCTTATTATGTGGGAGATACCGACGAAAAAGTAATATATCTTACATTTGATGCCGGATATGAAAACGGTTGTACCCCGGCGATCCTCGATACCCTGAAAAAACATGATGTGAAGGCCGCATTTTTTATTGTAGGACATTATTTGGAAGAGGAGCCGGAATTGGTAAAACGCATGATTGAAGAAGGTCATATTGTTGGAAATCACACCTATAGCCATCCTGATATGTCAAAAATATCAGATAAAAAATCCTTTGACAAAGAATTAACATCATTGGAAGAAATGTATAAACAGGTTACAGGACAAGATATGCAAAAATATTATAGGCCTCCACAGGGAAAATTTAATGAGGATAATCTTTCAATGGCCAATGACATGGGGTACAAGACAGTTTTCTGGAGTCTTGCCTATGTGGATTGGTATAAGGATAAACAGCCTACAAAGGAGCAGGCATTTGAAAAACTTCTGCCAAGAATGCATCCTGGAGCTGTGGTGCTTTTACACAGTACATCAAAAACAAACGCTGAAATATTAGATGAGCTTCTGACAAAATGGGAGGAAGCTGGCTATACATTTAAAACCTTGAATGATTTAACAAACGCCAGAGAACAATAAAAATTTAGTTTTGTAGGAATTGTTAAAATACAATTCCATTTTTTTGGCTTGACATCCATGTTATATGTCAAGGTGACAATCATAGAAATAGCAAATAATTCGTTCATAAAAGTTGTTGACAAAAATATCGTATTGTGTTAACTTTATTGTAAATATAATGCTTGAGGAAAAGTATATTAATGTACTAATTACAGCAAGACAGGGATGATGGAAGCCTGTTATTGAACTGCAGCGAAAAGACACCTCTGTTAGGCAAGCTGCAGTTGAGAGGGACTTTATTTAAGTCCAAGTAGGGTGGCAACGCGGGTTATACTCGTCCCTAAAGAGGGAGGAGTTTATTTTTTATTATAGGAGCGATATTATGGAGACAATGGGAAATTTAAGAAGGACCCACATGTGCGGAGAATTAAGAAAAGAAAATATAAATAGCGAAGTTGTGCTCATGGGCTGGATTCAAAAAAGAAGAAACTTGGGAGGACTTATATTTGCCGACTTAAGAGATATAACGGGATTAATCCAAGTTGTATTTGATGCTGAAGTGAGCAAAGAGGCATTTGAAAAAGCAGAAAGCCTAAGAAGTGAATATGTTATTGCCGTAAGAGGAAAAGTTATGGAAAGGCAGTCTAAGAATCCTGAAATGCCTACAGGAGAAATAGAAGTGTATATAGAAGAACTTAAGATATTGGACACGGCTGAAACTCCCCCCATATATATAAAGGATGATGACGATGTATCTGAACAAATGCGTTTAAAATACAGGTACCTTGATTTAAGAAAGCCTCATATGCAGAGGAATCTTTTATTAAGAAGCAAAGCATCAAAAGTAGTAAGGGATTTTTTATATGAAAATGGTTTTAATGAAATAGAAACTCCATTTCTAACCAAGACTACTCCTGAAGGAGCAAGGGACTACCTTGTACCAAGCAGGATAAATCCCGGCAGCTTTTATGCTCTGCCCCAGTCGCCGCAGCTTTTTAAACAGCTTTTGATGGTTTCCGGAATGAACAAGTACTTTCAGATAGTGAGGTGTTTCAGGGATGAAGATTTAAGGGCAAACAGGCAGCCTGAATTTACACAGATTGATATGGAAATGTCATTTGTGGATGCTGAGGACATTATTTCATTAAATGAACGGCTTATAAAAAAAATATTCAAGGAAATAAGAAATATTGATATAGAGCTTCCCATCAGACGCATGTCCTACCGGGATGCAATGGATAAATACGGCACCGATAAGCCTGATTTACGTTTTGATTATGAGCTTGAAAATATAACGGAAATATTTAAAAATTCAAAATTTAATGCATTTAGGTCTGTGTATGAAAGCAATGGACTAATTAAATGTATTAACCTAAATGGTTTAGCAGATGATTTTTCAAGAAAAAAAATTTCCAAGTTGGAAAAATTCATTAAAACATGCGGTGCTAAAGGCTTGGCATGGCTTAAATATGAAAACGGGTCAATTGATTCTCCCATAGCCAAATTTTTAAGCGAAGAAGAAAAAAATAAACTGATTTCTGTTCTTGAATTAAAAGAAAAAGATATTGTGTTTATTATTGCAGATAAGGGATCAACGGTAAATACGTCGCTTGGAGCTTTAAGAATTGAAATAGCACATGAAAAAGGCCTGATTGACATAAATAAATTTGAACTGGTTTGGATAACTGATTTCCCTATGTTTGAATACAGTGAAGAAGAAGGAAGGTATTTGGCAATGCATCATCCGTTCACTGCTCCTGTAGACGAGGATATTGATAAAATTGAATCCAGTCCGGGAGAAGTTCGTGCAAAGGCATATGACATAGTAATTAACGGCGATGAAATCGGCGGAGGAAGTATTCGAATTACAAACAGGAGTCTTCAGAACAGAATATTCAGAGCATTGGGCTTTACCGACAAAGAGGCAAACAAAAAATTCGGATTTCTGCTTGAAGCGTTTAAATACGGAGTTCCGCCTCACGGAGGTCTTGCATATGGCTTTGACCGTTTGATGATGGTTTTAACAGATAGCGATAATATAAAAGACGTTATAGCATTTCCCAAAACCCAGAGTGCAACATGTTTGATGACTAAGGCACCTACGCCTGCAGCTGAAAAACAGCTGAAGGAATTAGGTATTGAAGTGATCAAGAATTAATTGGAACAGCTTTGCTTTTGGTAAGCTGCGCTTCATGAAGAAAGGAAGAAGATAATGGAGCAGGTAGGAAAAATAGAAAAAATAGAAGGAACAAAGGCAACGGTTTCTGTAAAAAGAGTATCTGCCTGCGGCGAAAGCTGCAAGAGTTGCTCTGCTGTTTGTAAACAACCCAGTGTTATAATTGAAACGGAATTAAACGGTGACTATCAAGTTGGCGATTATGTTGAAATCACCACCGAAAATGAAGTGGCTCTAAAACAAATTTTCATGCTTTACGGTATACCGTTTTTAATAATGATGGCGGTAATAGCTGCGGTACAGCTGCTTATGTTTGATAATCCAAATAAAGATATGATTTCTGCTGTTGCTTCTGTAGCTTCACTGGCTGTTTCATTTTTCATTTTAAAAGCTTACGATAAAAAGGAAATGAAAAAAAATACACTTAAATTTACCCTTGGAAGAAAGCTCTGATTCTATGGGAAAATATGGGATTAATTATGAATATGTTTGAAATGCAATATGAGAATTTCATAGAAAAAAACGGTCCTTTAGCTCAGCGCATGCGTCCCAAAAGCCTCAGCGATTTTGTAGGACAGGATCATATAATAGGTGAGGGTAAGATACTAAGCAGAGCTATAGCAGCTGATAAGCTTTCATCGGCTATATTTTACGGTCCTCCCGGAACCGGTAAAACTACCTTGGCGAGAATTATTGCTGAAAATACTCACAATAACTTTACTACGCTGAGCGCAGTAACCGCCGGTATAAAAGATATAAAAGGAAAAATAAAAAATGCGGTGGATGAATTATCTATTTACAATAAAAGGACTATACTTTTTATAGACGAAATTCACAGATTCAACAAGGCTCAGCAAGATGCGCTGCTTCCTTATGTGGAGAATGGTACTGTGATATTGATAGGAGCTACTACCGAAAATCCATATTTTGAGGTAAACAGCGCATTAATATCCCGTTCGCTTATATTCGAATTTAAAAAAATATCAGATGAGGATATTAAAAAGGTTGTAACAAGAGCTTTGAAAGATACAGACAGAGGATACGGTGCAAAAAATATAGAGATTGATGAAGATGCTTTGAATCATATAGTGGAAAACTCCAACGGCGACATAAGAAAAGCCCTGAATGCTTTGGAACTTGGAGTTGAAACTACTAAAGAAACGAACAATAAAATAAAAATCGACTTAAACACAGCTGTTGAATGCATCCAGAAGAAAAAGCTTAATTATGACAAAAACGGAGACAACCATTATGATACTATTTCCGCATTCATTAAAAGTATGAGAGGAACTGATCCTGATGCTGCAGTTTTTTGGCTGGCTAAAATGATTAAGTCGGGAGAAGACCCGAAGTTTATAGCAAGAAGAATAATCATATGCGCATCCGAGGATGTTGGAAATGCAGATCCGAGAGCTCTTGAAGTTGCCGTCAATGCTTTTAAAGCAGTTGAAATAGTAGGATTTCCCGAAGGCCGCATAATTTTGGCTCAGGCTGCCATTTATGTTGCGTGCGCTCCAAAGAGCAATGCGTCATATTTAGCAATTGAGAAGGCTATGGATGCTGTTGAAAAAAATTCCTTGAAGGTACCTATCTATTTGATGGACGGCAGCTATAAAGGAGCAGAGAAGCTTGGAAGAGGAGTTGGTTATAAATATCCTCATGACTATGACAAGTTTTATGTTAAACAAAATTATCTTCCGGAAACTTTAAAAGACGCAAATTTTTATAAACCCAAAGAGTCAGGTTACGAAGGAAGGATCAAAAAATTTCTGAAATACCTGAAAAACTGAAGATTAAGGTGGGACTATGAATTATAGATTATCTAATTCCAATATAACAGACTTAAACGTTGCCGATGTTTTAGGCAAAAAAATAAATTTTGACAGTTTAGACAAAAATCAGGAATACGACATATCTGCGGAATTTTATAATAAAGACCTGAGAGAGGAAATGTTGAATGAAAGTGTAGCTTATGAAATCAAAAGGAAACATTATGCGTTCATAAAAACCGTAAGGGATTTGTTTGAGAGAAATAGTTTAAAAATAAATAAATTTTACCTTATGGGGACAGTTATTGATTTGGATCAAAATGAAATTAATATTTCTCTTTTAAAATCAAACTATGACAAAAAAAGTAATACAATTTGGCCTTGTAAAGAAATATTTATATTTGAGGAAAGCAAAAATAAACTGGACAGCCTGTTGATTAACGACCAAATATCTGAAGAGGATTATGAATCTAATTTAGAGCTTTTGAAAGATGAATTGAATATTTACGAAAACGAAGATGAACACGAACACAGATATATAAATTAATGTTATTTCTCCTGGGAATGAACCTTATGCGATTTTGTTAATAAAATAATATAAGGTCAGAACAAAAGGAGGAATTGTATGGAGCTTTATATTATAACTTTTAAGCAGGGAAATTACGCCGTTGCAGCATTTAATAAGCTGCAGGGTTATGGTGTGAGAAACATAAGGCTTTCTCCAACTCCCTTTAGTATAAAAAGCGAATGCGATATGTGCATAAAGGCATATGGCAGAAATACATTAGATATTGTATTGAACGAGTGCAGGGGAAGATATCCTGTAGGCAATGCATACGTTGAAGCCAACGATAGAGGAAAAACTGTATATAAGCTTATAAACTGGTAGTTTTATAAAACAAAGCCTAGGCTTTGTTTTTTGTTTGACTGAAAAAACATTTTTTTTAATTTTATTGTTGACAATTTTAGTAGGGTATAGTAGTATAAATTATACCCTACTGAATTAGTTGGGATTGAAAAGGAGGACAGTTATGATTTTATCCACAAAGGGAAGATATGGATTGAAGGCAATATTTGAACTTGCATTAAACTATGGTTCGGGACCTGTTCCTCTAAAAAAAGTATCGAATAAATATGATATATCAGAAAGCTATTTGGAGCAACTTTTTACCAAGCTTAAAAAAAGAGGCTATATTGGTACGGCAAGAGGCCCTCAGGGAGGTTACTACCTTGCCAGAAGTCCTGAAGAAATAACCGTGGGAATGGTTCTGAGGACTCTTGAAGGCGACATGACACCTTCCGAATGCATAAATAAAGATATATGTTCAAGAGAGTCTGTTTGTGCCACAAGAGTAATATGGGAGAAAATAGAAAAAAGCATAAACGATGTTATTGATAATATAACTTTAGCGGATATGCAGGAAGAACAGAAAAATATTTTAGCGGAGGGAAACAATGAGTAGGAAATTATATTTGGATAATGCTGCAACAACAAGGGTTAAAAGAGAAGTAAAAGATGAAATGGACAAATATTTTGATGAATTTTACGGCAACCCTTCATCTCAGTTGTATGAACTTGGAAGGAAATCAAAAGAAGCTGTGGAAAAAGCAAGAAAAACTGTTGCCGATTTTATCAATGCGGACGAAAAAGAGATTTATTTTACCGCAGGCGGTTCTGAATCAGATAACTGGGCATTAAAGGGAACTGCATTTGCCAATTTGAATAAAGGAAAAAATCATATAATTACCACAAAAATAGAACATCATGCAATACTGCATACATGCGAGTACTTAGAAAAATTCGGCATAGAAACAACATATTTGAATGTTGATAAATATGGAATGGTTGATTTGGAAGAATTAAAACAGGCAATCAGACCCGAGACGATGATTATATCTGTTATGTTTGCAAATAACGAAATAGGAACTATCCAGCCTATAGAACAAATAGGAGAAATTGCCCGAGAACACGGAATTACATTTCACGTTGATGCTGTTCAGGCACTGGGAAGCGTAAAAATAGACGTTAAAAAGCAGCATATAGACCTACTGTCTATGTCAGCACACAAAATAGGAGGCCCTAAGGGTGTTGGCGGCATGTTTATAAGAAAGGGCGTTAAAATAGACAACCTTATTCACGGCGGCGGACAGGAAAGAGGCAGAAGAGCCGGAACCGAAGGGGTTCAAAATATTGTAGGATTCGGTAAAGCCGTGGAAATTGCCAAAAGAGATTTTGACTACCATGTAAAGAGACTTACATTTTTAAGGAATAAGCTTATTGGCGGAATTAAAAACAATATACCTGACGTTGTGCTCAACGGCCATCCTACAAAAAGACTTCCTAACAATGTTAATTTTTCATTTAAATATATTGAAGGGGAATCAATCCTGTTGCTGTTGGATATGGAAGGAATTGCAGCATCNNCACGGGACAGCTCATGGTTCGATCCGTTTTACACTAAGTGAAGAGGTTACGGAAGAAGATATTGATTTTACTGTTGAGACAATGAAAAAGATAGTTATAAGATTAAGGGCTATGTCACCTATAAAAAATGACAACGACTTAAAAAAATAATTCATTAGCGATGGAGGTAAATTATGTATTCTAAAACAGTTATGGAACACTTTAAACATCCAAGAAATGTAGGTACAATAGAAAACGCTGACGGTATCGGCCAGGTTGGAAATCCCGTATGCGGCGATATAATGAAGATATATTTAAAAATAAAAGACGATAAAATAGAAGATGTAAAATTTGAAACATTTGGCTGTGGTTCTGCAATAGCTTCATCAAGTATGGCTACAGAGCTTATAAAAGGAAAAAGTATCGATGAAGCCGTGGAGCTTTCAAATAAAGCGGTTGTGGAAGCTTTGGGAGGATTGCCGCCTATAAAGATTCACTGTTCAGTTCTTGCGGAACAGGCTGTTAAATCTGCATTATATGATTATTCCCAAAAAACAGGCAGAAAGATAAAAGGACTGGAAAATTACAAACCTGATGAAGAGGAAGACATTCACTGCCAGCAATAAGGCGTTACAGTTTGCTAAACATTGTTTTACAATTTGATGTAATTAAAATATAGGCAAGTGAAAAAACAGATGTTTTTTAAAAAACATCTGTTTTTTGAATGTGCCTACAACTGGGATTTAATCTATTAAAGCATATAAAAAAGCTGTTAAATATGAAATATAGTTGACAATTTGGGAAAGAATACATATAATTTCATTACAATAAGAATTAAAGAGCGAACTTATGATAACGGAGGAATTATGGACACATTAGATAGATTTTCTATAAATAACATAAGAAGAGAATATTTGAATTTTTTTAAGAGCAAGGGGCATTTAACAGAAAGCAGTTTTTCATTAATACCTAAAAATGATAAAAGCCTTTTATTAATTGGTGCAGGTATGGCGCCTTTAAAAAAATATTTTACAGGATCTGAAACGCCACCTTGCAAAAGAATGGCAACAGTTCAAAAATGCGTAAGAACCGGTGATATTGATAATGTGGGAGTGACACCAAGGCATTTGACTTTTTTTGAAATGCTGGGGAACTTCTCATTTGGTGATTATTTCAAAAAAGAAGCGATAGGATGGGCATGGGAGCTATTGACAGACGTATTGAAAATAGATAAAGACAGACTTTGGGTGACTGTATATCAGGATGATGATGAAGCTGCAGAATTGTGGCACAGTGTTGCAGGAGTGCCAAGAGAAAAAATCGTAAGGCTTGGTAAGGAAGATAATTTCTGGGAATTAGAGGTAGGCCCCAGCGGACCTTGTTCGGAAATTTATTATGATACGGGAGCGGACAAGGGCTGTGGTTCACCTAACTGTAAGCCTGGATGTGACTGCAGTAGATTTTTGGAAATATGGAATTTAGTATTTACACAATTTGACAAGGATGAACAAGGCATATATCATCCACTGTCCAATCCGAATATAGATACAGGTATGGGACTTGAAAGGGTGTCATGTGTATTACAAGGTAAACCTACGGTATTTGATGTTGAACCTTTATTGACTGTAGTAAAAAAAGTTGCGGAGATTTCTAAGATTCCATATGGTTCTGATGCTAAGAATGATGCTTCTATGAAAATTATTTGCGACCATTCAAGGGCGGCTGCATTTCTTATAGGTGACGGTGTTATACCTTCAAATGAAGGAAGAGGCTATGTATTAAGAAGATTAATAAGAAGAGCTGTTAGGCAGGGAAAAATTCTGGGTATACATGATAAATTTTTGACGAGTATTGTTAAAGTAGTAATAGATGAATGGAAGGAAGCTTATACGGAACTTGGCAAAAAGGAAAATTATATATTGAAAGTTGTTAAGTTGGAAGAGGATAAATTTAAAATTACGATTGATCAGGGCCTTGAGATTTTGATGAAAGAAATAAATTCGTTGAAAGAATCAAAAACAGATGTACTGGACGGAAATGTAGCGTTTAAGCTTTATGATACATATGGCTTTCCTTCGGAACTGACAGAAGAAATATTATCTGAAAACAGAATGAAATTTGACAAGAAATCTTTTATGACAATAATGGATGAACACAGGCAAATGGCCAGAGAAGCAAGATCAAAAACAGGAAGTTCAGGATGGAAGGATGAAGATATTGATCTCGATGTGCCAAAGACGGATTTTATCGGTTATTCAACGGTGGTTGACACCGGGAAAGTAATTGCGGTTGTTGTTGAAGGTGAACAGGTAAGTACAATTTCAGAAGGCCAGTCAGGCATAATAGTTCTTGACAGAACTCCCTTTTATGCAGAGAGCGGCGGACAGACAGGGGATACCGGAGAAATAATTACCGATGATGCAAAAGCAGATGTTGCCGATACAAGGAAGTATAACAGAACAGTTTATTTCCATGAAGTAAATGTTGTCAAAGGAAGCATATCCGTAGGGAATATGGTTACAGCCCGGGTTAATGATGACAGACGAAAAAATACCGCAAAGAACCATACGTGCACACATCTGCTGCACAGGTCGTTGAAGGATGTGTTAGGAGACCATGTAAACCAGGCAGGTTCATATGTTTCGCAGGACAGGTTGAGATTTGACTATACTCATTTTGAAGCTGTTGGGCGTGAAACTTTAAGGAAAATCGAAAGACGTGTAAATGAAGCAATACTTGCAGATTACAAAGTTAATACAGATATAATGAACGTGGAAGAAGCTAAAAAATCCGGAGCAACAGCATTATTTGACGAAAAATACGGTGAAACCGTAAGAGTTGTAAGCATAGGCGATTTCAGCAAGGAATTGTGCGGTGGCACCCATGTTGATGAAACTGCAAAAATAGGTATGTTTAAGATTATTTCCGAGGGCAGTATTGCATCCGGGGTGAGAAGAATAGAGGCAGTTACAGGGAGAGAAGCCATAAATTATTTTATGGAACTTTCCGACATTACGGATGAACTTTCATCAACAATGAAAGTATCAAAAGATGAAATCATTGATAAAATAAATGCAATAAAAAAAGAAATGAAAGATAAGTACAAAGAAATTCAAAAGCTGAACAATGAGCTTCTAAAGGAGGATATCGGCAAGATTGCCAAACAATATGAAGAAATAGACGGGATCAAACTGTTTGCTTTAAAGTTAAAAGACAAGGACGTCAATTCATTAAGAGAGCTTGCAGATAAAATCAAAGACAGTAATGAAAGCTGTGCAGTGCTTTTAGCGTCCGATTTGGGAGATAAGGTGCTGTTTGTTTCTGAAGTTACAAAAGATCTGATTCAAAAAGGAATTAATGCGGGAAATATTGTTAAGCAGGCTGCCAGAGCTGCCGGCGGCGGCGGCGGCGGAAGGCCTGATTTCGCCCAGGCAGGAGGGAAAAAACCCGAAAAGATAGACGAAGCTTTGAATGAGGTAAGACAATTTATAAAAACGTCAGTGCAAAAATAAATACTTTTTATGGGCGCTTCTTAATTGTCTTTAAATTGTAATTGATTTTTTAAGATTATTGTAGTACAATATAAACAGTTGTATAAGAGGTGGTTTATATGGATAGTAATATAAATAAAACAGCAAAGTTCGATTACAAAATGGAGTCATTAAATGAGGCGAGGGAGATTTTATCTCAGGTCTACCAATCGCTTAAAGAAAAAGGATACAATCCTAATAACCAACTCATAGGATATATATTATCCGGAGACCCGACATATATTACAAATCACAATAATGCGCGAAGTTTAATAAGAAAAATAGAGAGAGACGAGCTGTTAGAAGAAATATTAAATGTTTATTTAGATGTAATAGATCTTTAGTTATGGTAGAAGGTGCAAGGCAGTATATGAACTTATACTGCTCTATTTTATATAGCCTGAGCATGATATTGTTATGATCTATCTTATTTTCCTTAATCTGTAATTGCATTTTAAAATGAAGAAAAATTGTTACTCCGGATGGTTTTGCGGACATGGTAAATATGAAATATATAAATTTATTTGACAAACAAAATGTATCAAAAATATGCTACGGAACATTATCTTTAAGCCCTTTACAAAACCCGGACAGTACTGAGAGCAAAGTGAATCTGCTGAATTACGCTTATGCAAAGGGAATTAATTTTTTTGATACTGCAGAGCTTTATGACAACTATGATATATTAAAAGAATTCATAAAAGATAAAGATAGGGATAAACTAATATTAGCTACAAAATGCTATGCATACGACAGGATTACTGCAGAACATAGTGTCAATAAGGCTTTAAATGAATTGAATACGGATTATTTGGATGTTTTAATGCTGCATGAACAAGAAAACGGGAATAATTTTTTAGGGCATTATGAAGCTGTCCAGCGCTTTATGGAATATAAGGAACAAGGTGTAATAAGGCATTTCGGCATATCTACACATAGGGTGGCCGCAGTTAGAGACAGTGTAAAATTTAAAGAAATAGAATTTGTTTTTCCACTGCTTAATATGAACGGTGTGGGAATTCAGGACGGCACTATCCAGGATATGCTTGAAGCCGTTAAAAATGCAAAGGAACACAATAAATTTATAATGGCAATGAAAGTTTATGGTGGAGGACACCTGATAAACAAAGCCAGGGAAGCCTTCAAATTTGTAAATAGTTTAGATTTTGTAGATTCCATTGCAGTAGGTATGAGCACAAAGGAAGAAATAGATGCGAATATCTGTTATTTAGAAAACAATGAGTTAAATGTTAATATAAAAAATAAAATTAGAAATCAAAAGCGCACTCTCGTAATAGAAGAGTGGTGTGTTGGTTGCGGAAAATGTGCGAAAAGATGCAGGCAAAATGCACTGAGCATAGTTAACGGGAAATGTGTCGTTGACATGAATAAATGTGTTTTGTGCAGCTATTGCGCAGGTGAATGTACGGATTTTTATATCAAAATTGTATGAGGTATCTATGGAAAGACTGATGGGTCTTGATGTTGGTGACAAGACGATTGGAGTTGCTGTCAGTGATTTATTGATGATTACGGCACAGGGAGTGACTACAATTAAAAGAACGAATATGAAAAATGATGTAAGAGAACTGAAGCAAATAATAAGTGAGTACCATGTTACAAAGATAGTTGCCGGACTTCCAAAAATGCTTGACGGAACGGTGGGCATTCAGGGAGAAAAGGTTTTGAATTTTTTGGAAAAAGTTAGTACTCACATTGACTTGCCAATTGAATTGGAGGATGAAAGGTTTACAACGTCAATATCAGAAAAAATGTTAATAGATGCCGATGTAAAAAGGAAAAAAAGGAAAGAAGTAATAGACAAGTTAGCTGCGGTTCATATTTTGTCAAGTTATATGCAACGAACAGCGAAAAGAGCAAAGTGAGTATAGTATGAAAGAGGAAAACATTGTTGAACTGATTAATGAAGAGGGGATAACCGAAAGACTTGTTGTTGAAGCTTCTTTTCATATTGACAATACCTTGTATGCCGTTCTTCACGAAATTAACTCTGACGAAGGTATGATATATTATGTGGAAGAAACTGAAGACGGCAATGGAATGTTAATTAAGGTCGAAGATGAAGAAGAGCTTAAAGAAGTTATGGAAGTGTATGAGGGAATAGCAGATGATTTAATTTAATTTATATTAAATCAAAAATTTATTGAGATGATTATATGGGTGAAAAAGATTATTTAACAAAAATACTTGGGAAAAACGGTTATAAAACTACTACTCAAAGAAGTTCGATATATGAAGTACTCAGTGAAAATAATAATAAGCATTTAAGCCCGGAAGATATTTACGAACTTATTAAGGATAAAAACCCTAAGATGGGCATTGCTACAATTTATAGAACTTTGCAGCTTTTTGAAGAAATAGGTCTTGTTTACAAGCATAACTTTTATGATGGATGTTCAAGGTATGAAATATTGGAGCCTGAAAGCAGCGAAGTTCATCAGCACCATCATTTGGTGTGCAAAAAATGCGGCAAAATAATTGAAGTTAAGGAAGATTTAATGAACTCATTGGAGGAAATGATTGAAAAGCAATACAATTTTGAAATAATAAACCACGTAGTCATGTTCACCGGAATCTGCAGCCAATGCAGAAATAAGGAGAATGAGGATGGCAACAGAAAAGAAACATAAACTAAAAGTAATACCCTTGGGGGGGCTTGGTGAAATAGGGAAGAACATGACAGTCATTGAATATGGAAACAATATAATTTTAATTGACTGTGGAATGGCGTTCCCTGAAGATGAAATGTTGGGTATTGATATAGTAATACCTGACATAACATATTTAATTAAAAACAAAGATAAAATTAAAGGAATATGCCTTACACATGGTCATGAGGATCATATAGGATCAATTCCTTACGTGTTAAAAAAAATAAATGTACCCATTTATGGAACAAAACTTACTTTAGGCTTGGTTGAGAATAAACTTTTGGAGCATAAAATTGAAAATGTTCAGATGAATGTTGTAAAAGCAGGTTCGAAAATTAATTTGGGATGCTTTAAAGTAACATTTATCGGAAGCAATCACAGTATTCCTGGAGCTGTAGCTTTAGCAATAGATACACCCCTGGGGACGATTGTTCATACCGGTGATTTTAAAATTGACTATACCCCTATAAATGAAGAAGTTATTAATTTAGGAAAATTTGCGGAGCTTGGAAATAAAGGCGTTCTTTTAGCTATGTCGGATAGCACGAATGTTGAAAGACCCGGATTTACTCAATCTGAAAAAACAATGGGCAAAAAGTTCATGAAAATTTTCGAAGACTGTGATTCGAGAATAATTGTTGCTTCATTTGCATCAAATATTCATCGTGTGCAGCAGATTATCGATGCCGCGGTTGTAAATGGCAGAAAAATTGCAATTTCAGGGAAAAGTATGGTGAATGCGGTAAAGGTGTCTCAAGAACTGGGATATTTAAAAGCACCTAAGGGTTCAATTATTAACGTGAATGATTTGAAAGGCTATAAAGACAATGAGGTAGTTATTATAACAACAGGCAGCCAGGGAGAACCTATGTCTGCTCTTACAAGAATGGCTAATAATGATCATAAAAAAGTTCAGATTAAAAAAGGAGATTTGGTTATTATATCAGCCAATCCAATACCCGGAAATGAAAAAACCGTGTCAAAAGTAATAAATATGCTGTATGAAAAGGGAGCGAATGTTCTTTATGGTGCCTTAACCCAGGTTCATGTATCCGGTCATGCCAGCAGAGAAGAATTAAAGATGATGCTGACTTTGCTGAAACCGAAATTTTTTGTTCCTGTACACGGTGAATATAGGCATTTGTTCCAGCATGCAAAGATTGCACAGGAGTTGGGATTGCCTATGAATAATATAATAATAGGCAAAAACGGGGATGTAATTGAGCTTACATCAAGATCAATCCGAATTAACGGTTCTGTAGCATCAGGCAATATACTTGTTGACGGACTGGGTGTGGGCGATGTGGGCAATATAGTGCTGAGAGACAGGAAACTGTTATCTGAAAATGGACTTATGATTGTTATCATTGCAACCGAAAGATGTACCGGAAAGGTTGTTGCCGGTCCTGAAATTATATCAAGAGGATTCATATATGTTAGAGAAAACATTGATTTAATTGAGGAATCTAAGGCTGTTGTACGAAAAACACTTTTGAAATTTGACAACGGAAATATTAAAGAATGGAATAACATTAAAATGTCTATAAAGGATGCTTTAAGCAGTTTTATATATGAAAAGATCAAAAGAAATCCAATGATACTGCCCATAATTATTGAAGTTAAAGATTAACTGCATAAAAAAAGCAGCCGGTATATTCTACCGGCTGCTTGTGCGCTTATTACTTTACGATTATTTTTTCAGCATGTGAAAATTCACGCCTAGTATAGGTCCGAATTGAGACGGCTTATTGTTTGCAATTTTTTTATCGGCGATTCTTGTATTTTCTTTCTTTGAGAAAACATTCATATCCGGTTCGAGTTTACCGCTTACTTCACCAGATAATTGAAACATGCCATCTCTTTTCATTTTAATTTCACTTAATTTATCAGAAATTTTATTTTCGGGAGTGTTACTCATGTTGAATCTTACCCTTTTCAAAGTTCAATAGAATCAACCCTCTCTTGGAGTAATAAGCATTATTATTATGTCAGTTACTATAAATATTATACGTGGATAAAAATTCTAAATCTGTACTTTACATACTGCAAGCAAGGAAAAGTATGCTTGTTATTTTTTATTTAAAAAACAATAATAGAATTATGTGAAAAAAATTTTATTATTGTGTTTAAAGTTTAAAGGTTGTATAATTTAATAGATTTTGAATTAAACGGAGGACATATGAGAAAATTATTTACCGTTCTTGGGGTTGTTGCTGCTGTATTGCTGATTTATTATTTTGCTAACAGCTATGTGAATGACAGCTTGAGGGCAGTGAACGAAAATGATGATACAGAAATAAATGTGGAAATACCTTCAGGAAGTACAACAAAAGATGTTGCAAAAATACTGCTTGATAATGATTTAATAAAAAACAAGCGTCTATTTAAATATTATGCGGGAAAAACAGGAAGAGACAGCATGCTGAAAGCAGGAAGTTATACATTAAAAAAGAGTATGAATACTGATGAATTGCTTATGGCTTTAACCGGAGGAGAAGGAATTTCCGATAATACTGCCAATATTACGATTATAGAAGGAATGACCATGGAGGATGTTGCAAATTTGATTTCAGGTCAGCTGGGTTTAAGCTATGACAAGCTTTTGAAAATTATGAATAATGGGCAGATATTTAAAGAGGATTTTGAATTTTTAAATGACAATCCTGAAATAAACATTTTACAGGGTTACCTGATGCCTGATACCTACAATGTGTACAAAGATTCATCTGAAGAAGATATTGTAAAAATACTGCTTAAACAGTTTGACAGCTTCTATATAAAAGAAATAAAACCAAGAATGAAAAAGACAAAATTAAGTTTTCCTGAAGTAATAAACCTTGCAAGTATAGTTGAAAAGGAAGCAAAGATTGATGAAGAAAAGAATGAAGTTGCTGCAGTATTTTTAAACAGACTGAATATCGGCATGAAACTTCAGTCATGTGCAACAGTAAATTATGCCAGGGGTGAATGGAAGGAAAGGCTTACATATGATGATATAGCAATAGATTCTCCTTATAATACATATTTAATTGAAGGCTTGCCGCCGGAACCTATAAATTCTCCGGGCATGACATCAATAATAGCAGCTATAGAGCCTGCGGATGTAGATTATTTATTTTTTGTATCAAAGGGTGACGGATCTCATTACTTTTCAAAGAGCTATGACGAGCATATTAAGGCAGCAGATGAGTATTTAATTGATTAAGGACAGGTATGTATGGATAATATAAATAGAGAATATATCAGCACCTATATTAACAGCCTTATTTGTGATGAGGAAGAAAAGCTTGAGAATTTCAGAAAAGAATGTGAAAACATGAAACTTCCGATTATTCACAAAGAAGTCGGTCAGTTTATCAAGCTTATTATAAGGCAGCTTGGTGTTAAAAACATTATAGAGGTTGGGACGAACGTAGGATATTCCGCCATATTTATGTGTAGAGCCATGGGAGACAGCGGGCGTGTTGTTACTGTGGAAAGAAGTGATAAATTTTATCGTGAAGCACTTAAAAATATTGAAAAGTTTAGTTTGGATGATAGAATTGATGTATGTTTTGGAGATGCATTGGAAGTTTTAGATAAGGTTGAAGGAATATTTGATATGGCGTTTATCGATGCGGCAAAAAGCAGTTATAAAATATTTTTTGACAAATGCTTAAGTAAAATGAAGTCGGGAGGAATAATTCTTTCTGATAATGTGCTGTATCAGGGAATGACTGCTACGGACGGTCTTGTTGTGAGAAGGAAAAAAACCTTAGTGAGAAACCTAAGAAACTATTTGAAATATATTTCACAAGATGAAAGATTTATTACTTCCGTACTGCCTCTTGGAGACGGATTGGCTGTTACATTAATCAAATGAGAAGGAGAAGATATGTTGCCTAAACTTTTAGCTCCTGCAGGAAGCATGGATAAACTTATTATGGCTGTGGAATACGGTGCAGATGAAGTTTATTTTGCCGGAAAAGCAATGGGTATGAGAGCAGGATGTAAAAATTTTACAAAAAAAGATTTAGAAAAAGGAATTGAATATTGCCATGCCCGTGGAAGAAAATCAAATATAACAGTGAACATTGCCGCCCATAGTGATGATTTGAAGGGAATAGAAGAATATTTGAGATATTTGCAAAAAATTGGCGCAGATGCACTAATTGTTGCTGATCCAGGTGTAATTGAAATAGTTAAGCAAACAATTCCCGATATGAGAATTCATTTATCAACACAGGCGAATACCACAAACTATCATGCTGCGAATTTCTGGTACAAACAGGGAGTAAACAGAATTGTACTGGCTCGTGAACTTACATTTAAGGAAATAAAGGAAATTGTTGATAATTCACCTGATGGGTTGGAATTTGAAGCATTTGTGCACGGTGCAATGTGTATTTCCTATTCCGGAAGATGTCTTTTGTCAAGTTTTATGACAGGCAGGTTTTCCAACAAGGGGGACTGTGCCCAGCCTTGCAGGTGGAAATACTATTTGATGGAAGAAAAAAGACCTAGTCAATATTATTCTATAGAAGAAGATGACAACGGGACCTTCATTATGAATTCAAAGGACCTGTGCATGATTGAATATTTGCAGAAATTCAAAGACTTGGGAATTAAGGCATTGAAAATCGAAGGAAGAAATAAAAGCGAATATTACACTGCAGTGACAGTACGTTCATATAGAAATGCACTAGATGAACTTGATGACCCTTTGAATAAAAAGCACACCAAATATTGGAAGGAAGAGCTTGAAAAATCATCTCACAGAGATTTTTCATATGGATTTTACTTTGGAAATCCGTATAATGATGGACAGATTTATACGTCAAGCAGTTATATAAGGACATATGATGTGGTAGGTATAATAAGGTCGTATGACGAAAGCACAAAAACAGCTGTCATTGAACAGAGAAATAAATTTACAGAAGGCGATATTTTAGAATGTCTCGGTCCAAGAGAAAAGCATTTTGAAATTGTTGCTAAAAATATGCATGATGATAAAGGAAATAAAATCGAATCGGCTCCTCATGCTCAGCAAATTGTAAAAATGGAAATGCCGAAGAAAGTTAAACCTTACTATATCTTAAGAAAGAAAGTCAAGGAATAAATCGCAGAGCAAGAGGGGAAACCTCCCCTCTGTATGTATTAGGTTCCTACATTTGATACAATAGCATCATGGAGCTTTTTTAATGCTTTTTTTTCAATTCTTGATACATAAGAGCGTGATATTCCCAAAATCTTTGCAATTTCCCGCTGGGTTTTATGTTCGTTATTTCTGATTCCATAGCGCATTTCAATTATAGCACGTTCTCTTTTCTGCAGTGCTGTATCCAGGATTTCGTCAAGAGCTTTTATTTTTTCTTCTTTATCAAGTCTACCTACAATTTCTTCCCCTTCGTACTTAATAATATCAATAAGGTATATATTATTTCCTTCCTTATCTGTTCCTAAAGGCCCTTGAAGAGAAATTTCCTTTTTAAGTTTTTTGTCGCTTCTTATTGTCATCAGTACTTCGTTGTCTATGCATTTGGCAGCATAAGTTGCAAGGCGTATGCCTTTACTGTCATCAAATGTGGATACAGCTTTGATTAAGCCTATGGTTCCTATTGAAATCAAATCCTCCTGGTCTATTCCTACCGTCTTGTATTTTTTGATTACATGGGCTACTAACCTAAGATTTCTTTCTATAAGCGTGTTTCTTGCTTCCAAGTCGCCTTCTTTTGACTTTTTAATAAGCTTAGCTTCCTCTTCTTTGGATAAAGGCTGTGGAAAAGAAGTTCCATTTGTGATATAGCCGAAAATAAAAATAGACAACGGTAAAAGCAGCTGCAACAAATTCTCTATCAAAAAACCACCCCCGGAATTATCATTATATGCAGCTTTAACTAAAAACTGTATGTACACTTTAATTAATTAATTACTTTATGGGAAATAGCAAATTATTTTCTCGGAAATATATAAAATATGGCAAAATACGACTTTGATATTTAAATATACTAAAGCATATGTCACAAATCTTTTGATTTATGTTAGCTGCTTATCCCTAATGAGTAAAATGGAAACAGAAGAATCTCATCATTTATATGAGATTCTTCATTGACATAAAAGAACAACGAATTTTTATTTTTTTGCTTTATTTTGTTTATTGTTAATTTTGCTGGTGTCGGTATTCCCGGTGTTGTTTTCCATATTGCAGTTCATTCGCCTCATCAGTTCTCTGAGCTGTTCACATGTTATTTGTGCTGGTATACCATTTTGAGGCGTAGGCATTCCCGGTGTTGCAGGCATAGTAGGTGTCTGTGGCATAGTCGGAGCAGTGGGACTGCCGTTTTGAGGCATTGTGGGAGCCGTAGGAGTCTGTTGCGGCATGCCTGGAGCGGTGGGTCTGCCATTTTGAGGCATTGTAGGCATTGTAGGNNCTCCAGGTGCTGCAGGCGTCGACATAGTTCCGGGCATATAGTTTGATACATTGTCATATGGTATCGTACCTGGCATGTAAGTTGAGTTATTGTATGGTGCCATGCCGGGCATGTAAGGCATATTGCCGCCGTAAGGCATCATATAAGGTGTATTGCCGTATGGCGCCATATTGGGAGTATATACTGATGGATTGCAGTTAAACGGCATTGAATCATAATGCGGCATATTGTTTTTATAATTTGAGTTACTCATAATAATCCTCCAATACTTATTTAGATTTCTTTATACAATATACGTATTAAGCGCACATTCGGTGATTGATTTAATAATTCTTTCTTTAACTAATTTTAATTAATATATATTTAATTAATGAAATGTATATTTTTTCAAGCTTCCAATGTCTTGTTCAGTACGTGTTGGCAAAAGGGCAGAGAAAGAATTTAAACTAATTATGAAAATGATATAATTTTATGCTATAATATATAATAATGGGTTTAGATTTTTAATATAATAGGGAGTTGAAATTATGATAAATATTTTGCTTGTAACACATGGCAATTTCGGCAAGGAATTGTTGAAAAGCTCTGAATTAATCATAGGAAAAGTCGAAAATGCCGAGAGTATACCGTTTGAACAGGGGGAAAGCTTTGAGGAGCTTTTAGCCAAAGTTGAAGAAGCAGTGGAAAGACTTTCGAAGGATGATCTGATCGTATTTACCGATATGTACGGAGGAAGCCCTTTTATTGCCGTTTCAAGAGTAATGAAAGGCATGAATTTTTATCATATAACGGGAATAAATTTTCCTTTGTTTATAGATATAGCAGTAAACAGAGATTCGTACACTTTAGAGGAAATAGCTGAGAAAATAATAAAAAATGGGAAAAAAAGCATTGTCTTTGTCAATGAACAGTTTTTGACGGATTGACGTAAATGTCGTTTTAAGAAGTTTCAAATCGTACTTTCCTTATATTTTGTATGTATATTGAATGTGCCAATAGGCAAACTGTTAACATAGGCTATTATATTCCGAAAAATTTGACAATTTATTTAGCCGTTGGTATAATTCAGTTGTTTGTATAATTGCTAAAAAGAGGATTTTAAATGACAATAAAAAGAGTAGGAATTATGGGAGGTACATTTGACCCTATTCATTTAGGACATTTAGTTGCCGCAAATGAAGCTTTGAATATTTGCAGTTTAGATAATGTTATTTTTGTGCCTACCGGCAATCCGCCCCATAAGGAAGAAACATGCACAAGCTTTTACCACAGATATATTATGACCTGCCTAGCAACATCATCCAATGATAGATTCTTAGTATCTGATATAGAAAGTAAAAGCACAGGTAAAAGCTATACGTTAAACACATTACGAAAATTTCACAGAATGTATTCAGATACGGAATTTTATTTTATCACCGGAACTGATGAGGTAATCGATTTGCCTGAATGGTATAAATCAGAAGAACTTCTAAAGCTTTGTAAAATTTTAGCTGTATCAAGGCCGGGAGTAAACAAAGAAAACTTAGAAGCAAAAATAGAAGAAATAAAGAAAGATTTAAACGGGCAAATAGAGCTAGTTCAAATTCCCATGCTTTACATATCTTCTACAGATATAAGAGAGAAATTTAAAAATGGGGTATCTGTAAAATATTTGCTTCCGGAATCTGTGGAACAGTATATAATTAAAAATAATTTGTACAGGTGATACAATGGACATAAACGAACTTAAGAAAAAACTTAAAAATTTTAACCCGAAGATGTATGACCACTGCGTGCGCACAATGGAGGAAGCGGAAAAGCTTGCTGTTCATTATGGTGCCGATAGGGAAAAAGCAAAAATTGCCGGTTTACTTCATGACTGCGGGAAAAAAATGACAAAAGGGTCTGATAACCTGACACATTCTAGAATCGGTGCTAACTTTGCAGAGGAAGTATTCAAGGTGCATGATGAAGAAATACTGAATGCCATAATGTATCATACGACGGGAAGAGAAAATATGAGCTTGTTAGAGAAAATAATATTTGTGGCTGATAAAATAGAGCCGGCTAGAAAGTATGAGGGTGTGGAGAGACTTAGAAAAACAGCTTATTATGACATTGACGATGCGATTATAATATCACTTGAAAGCACGATTGAATATGTAAAAGTAAGAAATTTGGATCTTGACAATGATTCATTAAAAACATTAAAATTTTTAAAGGAGGGAAAATGAATCAAGACCAAAAGAATATAGAAATAATACTTAGAGCGTGTAACAGTAAAAAAGCATATAATTTTACGGTGTTGGATGTGTCAAAGTTAAGTTCCATAACCGATTATTTTATAATATGCAGCGGCAGCAACGAACGACAGACTGTTGCAATTGCCGATGAAGTTTTAAGAAGGGGATATGAAGAAGAAATAAATTTTTTTTACAAGGAAGGTTTTGAAACCGGTAGGTGGATATTATTGGAAACTGATAACATAATTGTTCATATTTTTCATAGAGAAGAAAGAGAGATTTATGATTTAGAGTCACTATGGTTGGATAACAACTCTATAGATGTTGAACAATATGGAATAAAAAATTGGAAATAGGAGGGTATTATGGCTAATGTTATAGTACATACAAACAATGCACCGGCAGCAGTTGGACCTTATTCACAAGGTATAAAGGCTGGAAATACTATTTATGTTTCCGGGCAGCTGTCAATTAATCCCGCAACAGGTGAACTTTATAGCGGAGGAGACATCAAAGAGGAAACTAAAATTGTATTAACGAATGTTAATGCTGTATTGGAAGAAGCAGGGGCATCACTAAAAGATGTTGTGAAGTGCACGGTATATATTAAGGATATGAACCAGTTTGGTTTAATTAACGAACAATATGCCGAAATATTCGGCGAAACGAAACCTGCAAGGGTATGTGTTGAAGTGTCCAGGCTTCCTAAGGATGCTAATGTGGAAATAGATGCTATAGCTGTAATTTAATTTTTAGGCATGCTATATTCTACATAGCGATTATTAATTTGTATATATTGTTATGAGAAAATTAATTATGTCATCCTGAGTATAATGTTTAGCTTAGGATGACATAATGCATGCATTTTTCCAATTTAATCCTGTTAAAGTTCAATTGTATCTTTTCCGTCTTCTTTTCTTTTTGGCTTTTGTTTTCAAACCATTGTAGGTCATTAGCAAAACTAATGATATAGCTAACATCATTACAATTATACTTACAAATTTCTTTATTACCGAAAAAAGTCTGGTACTGGGTGCCTTAATGCTTTTTACCTGTGTGGGAGTAATCAAATTGACCGTACCGATGACTTTTCCTCCTGATGTGTATTCAATTTTACCTACTACGTCGTTTTTCTCCACAGGCAGCGATATTTCGTTAACTATAACTTTTGATTCAATTTTTCCTTCCAGGTCTTTTTTTATGAGAGCTGTAAGTCCATTTTCCGCAATTGCTGAAATTTCTTTGCTGTCTCCGTCTTTAATTTTTATATTTTGAACAAAGGTGTTTTTATTAATTAATGTAGCGCTTTCATATTCATTAAATCCATAATTAAATAAATTATGGGCATCCTGATACATTTCAAGGGATTCACCTTTCATTACAACAGCAATCAGCTCTGTGCCGTTTTTTTCGGCACTTGCAACTAATGTGTTGCCTGCTTCGGGAGTGTACCCTGTTTTTATTCCTGTAGCGTATTCATACAGAGGGCTTATGTATGTTCCGTCAACATAAATTTGTCCATATCCTGAATTGCAAATAAGTTTGTTTAAATTAGCTAAAGGCCTTGGTTCATTTTTTTTGTTTGTATTCTTTATTTCATATTTTTTTGTATTTACTATTTTCCTGAATGTCTCGTTCTTCATTGCGTATTTAGCTATCAGAGCAAGGTCTGCCGCTGTTGTATAATGATTGTTGTCATGAAGTCCATGAGGATTTACAAAATTAGTATTGTATGCACCAAGTTCTTTTGCCTTGTCATTCATCAGCTTTACAAATTGTTCTTCACTTCCACCATAATGCTTGGCCAATGCTAAGGCTGCGTCATTGGCTGAAGGCAGCAACAATGCATATAGCATGTCCTTTAACGTCATCGTTTCACCCGCTTCCAAGGCTATGTGACTGCCCTCTATTTCGTAAGGTGTATCATCGTCGACTTTAATGACATCGGATAATTCTCCCATTTCTATTACAAGTATGGCAGTCATTATCTTTGTTAAGCTGGCAGGATACATTTTCTGATTCGCATTTTTTTCTGCTAATATGGCTCCGGTTTTAGCATCTATAAGCACCGCCGTATCACATAATATAGCAGGCTCTGCATAAGCCTTGTTTAAATTTAGCATAAGAATGGAAAATAATAATAGACAGGGAATTACTTTTTTAGTCATATGAAAACTCCTTTTAGTACAAGTCAAATAATAGTATAACAGAAAACAGAGGTTTTGCAATTAAAAAATTTTGATTTTTTTGTAGAATACTGTATAATGAATGTAGTATATCGATAATCTGTGGGGGATTTATGAACAATCGTATTTACATGAAAGGACTTGCGGTTGTTTTAATCATTACATTATTAATTATGTCTGCTGTGGGGATTAAACTTTCCGGCAAGGAAAAGGAAATAAACTTTACCAGCTATGAAATGGAAGAAGATCAAGAAATATCTGAAGAAAAAAATTTAACCAGTCACATATTTGTTGATATCGACGGAGCGGTAAAAATTCCGGGAGTATATCAATTTAATAACGGGGACAGAATTAATGATGCTATAATTATGGCAGGGGGGTTGGCGGAGGATGCGTGTACGAAGAACCTCAATAAGGCTGAAAAACTAACAGATGGAGAAAAAATATTCATACCAAGAGCAGGAGAAGATTCAGATGGATCCTCCGACAGCGGTTTAATAAATATCAACAGTGCTTCTATGGCTGATTTAATATCATTGCCCGGAGTAGGGGAAACATATGCCCAAAGGATAGTTGACTACAGAAATGAAAAAACTTTTGGTTCTATTGAAGAAATTAAGAACATTAAAGGAATAGGGGATAAAACATTTGAAAAAATGAAAGACTTGATAACAGTAGATTAATATTTTGTGAGGTGATAATATGTCATTGGAGCAAGTGCGATTAACGCAGATGACTAAGGCTTCTGGGTGAGCAGCTAAAATAGGTCCTGAGACCCTTGCTCAGGTTCTGAGCAAGCTACCTGTATTTAAAAATGATAAAATAATAGTAGGTCTTGAAACATCTGACGATGCCTGCGTATATAAAATAAGCAACCAGCTGGCAATGATTCAGACGGTGGATTTTTTTACGCCTGTTGTGGATGACCCGTATATATTTGGACAGATTGCAGCTGCCAATGCTTTAAGTGACGTTTATGCCATGGGTGGAGAACCGGCTTTTGCCCTTAATATAATAGGGTTTCCTAACTGTTTAAGTCCTGATGTAATGGCTGAAATATTAAAGGGAGGAGCTTCCAAGGTAATTGAAGCTGGTGCTTCAGTTGCAGGAGGTCATTCCGTGGAGGACGATGAACCTAAGTACGGTTTGTGTGTCACAGGTTTTGTTGAACCGGAAAAAATATTAAAAAATTACGGAGCAAATCCGGGAGATTTATTAATTTTAACCAAGCCTGCCGGAACGGGAATAATCAATACGGCATTTAAAGCGGGATTGTGCTCTGAAGAAACGGAAAAAGATGCAATTCATGTTATGGCTTATTTAAATAGAAATGCAAAGAGAGTCATTGAAAATTATCCTGTGAACTGCTGTACAGACATAACCGGGTTTGGTATTGCTGGGCATTCGGCTGAAATGGCCGTGGCAAGCAATGTTACTTTTGTTATTGATGTTACAAAAATTCCTATTATAGGAGATGTATTTGAATATGCTCAAATGGGGCTTGTGCCTGCAGGAGCTTACAGGAACAGGAAATATTTTGCAGATAAGTCCCAGATCGAAGAGATACAGGAGTATTATGTTGATTTAGCTTATGATCCACAGACTTCAGGCGGACTATTGTTTTCTGTAAAGGAAAAATATGCAGATGAGATAATGAAGGAATTAAAAGAAAATCTTGAAACAGAATGTGCAATAATAGGAAGAGTGAAGAAAAAGCAGGATAAATACATTATTTTAAAAAACAGCCTTAAGTAACAAAGGAGGGGTAATGGATAAAAATAAATATTACAGATTAATACCAAAAGTTGATAAGCTCATGGATTCGAATGAAATAAAAAGATTATGTTTAAATTGCGACAGGGAATATATTTTGGACTCCGTGAGGGAAGTAACGGAAAACTTAAGAGAATTTATCAATAATTCAGATAATGAACAAGAAATATTAAAAAAATTAAGTTGCCTATATGATGACATTGAGGGAGATGTAAAAAGCTATACTTCATACCACATGAAAAGAGTTGTAAACGCAACAGGCACCATATTGCATACAAATTTGGGAAGAGCTGTAATTTCAGAAGAAGCAGCTGATAGAATTAAGGAACTTGTAACCGGCTACTCGAACCTGGAATATGATTTGGAATCGGGGACAAGAGGTTCAAGATATTCAAATTTTGAAAAAATAATCACTGAAATTACAGGTGCCGAGTCTGCCATGGCAGTAAACAATAATGCGGCCGCCGTTCTTCTTATACTCTCTGCTGTTGCAAATGGCAGTGAAGTTGTTGTATCAAGAGGAGAGCTTGTGGAAATAGGCGGTTCATTCCGGGTTCCGGATGTAATGGCTCAAAGCGGGGGAAGCCTTATAGAGGTTGGTACAACTAATAAAACTCATTTATATGATTATGAGGGCGCCATAAATGAAAGAACGGCTGCTCTTTTGAAGGTGCATACCAGCAACTATAAAATTGTTGGATTTACAGAATCCGTTCCATTGGACGCGCTGGTGGAATTAGCTCATAGCCGTGGGATTTCCCTTATAGAGGATATAGGAAGCGGAGTATTAGTTGATTTAAGTAAGTATGGCTTGACATATGAACCAACTGTTCAGGCATCCATCAGAGCAGGAGTTGACATTGTATGTTTTAGCGGCGACAAGCTCCTGGGCGGGCCTCAGGCGGGGATCATAGTAGGAAAAAAATCTATAATTGATAAAATTAAAAAACATCCTCTGACCCGTGCACTAAGAATAGATAAAATTACTGCCGTTGCTTTAGAATATGTGTTCCATCAGTACATTAACGAAGAAAAAGCAGTAAATAACATTCCTGTTTTAAGGTTGATAACAGAGGATTTAGATAATATAAAAAAACGTGCTGAAGTCCTTAAAGAAAGGTTATCTAAAGAAATAGAAAAATGCTGTGAAATCAAAATAGAAAAATGCCAATCACAAATAGGAGGTGGTTCACTTCCCCTGGAAAGAATAAACAGCTATGCTCTTTCTTTGAAGCCTTTGAATATAACAACCGCTTCTTTGGAAATGAAGTTGAGACATATGGATACGCCAATAGTAGGCAGAGTTGCAAATGACAATCTCATAATGGATTTGAGGACTGTCCTTAAAGGAGAAGAAGAAATAATTTTTAATGCTTTAAAAAAGATATTTAAATGATAAATGATAAATGATAAATGAGTGGAGGAATGATGAAGAATATTATAATCGGTACGGCAGGACACATCGATCATGGCAAAACCACATTGATAAAGGCATTGACAGGAAGAGACACTGACAGGTGGGAAGACGAAAAAAGAAGAGGCATTACTATCGATTTAGGATTTACATATTTTGACCTGCCTGACGGCAGCAGGGCGGGAATAATTGATGTGCCCGGGCATGAGAAGTTTATAAAAAACATGCTGGCCGGAGTAATAGGAATGGATCTGGTACTTCTTGTCATTGCTGCTGATGAAGGAATGATGCCCCAGACTGTGGAACATTTAAATATTCTTAATCTTCTCGGAGTCAAAAAAGGAATTGTTGTACTTACAAAGATTGATTTAGCAGAGCATGAATGGATAGAACTTGTTAAAGAAGATGTAAAGGAAAGTTTAAAAGGAACATTTTTGGAAAATGCTCCTATAGCTGAGGTTTCCTCAAAAACAGGTTTTGGAATTGACAATCTTGTAAATATAATAGTCATGCAAACAGAAATAGAAGTGGAACAAAGGAATTATAATACAATTCCAAGGCTTCCCATCGACAGGGTTTTTTCAATCTCCGGATTTGGTACTGTTATAACCGGGACATTAATTTCAGGTACTCTTAAAAAAGGTGATGAAGTAGAAATATATCCTGTAAAAAAAACAAGCAAAATAAGAAATATTCAAGTTCATTCTCAAAATGCAGAAAGAGCAGTTGCCGGGCAGCGTACTGCAATAAATTTAGCCGATATTAAAAAATTTGAAATTTACAGGGGATGTGTAATTGCACCTGTTGATTCCATGAAAAATACAATGATGCTTGACGTGAAATTAAATTTGCTTAAAAACTCAAAACGTATTGTGGAAAACCGCTCAAGGTTACACCTTTATACAGGGACCAGTGAAATACTTTGCAGGGTTGTTTTGCTTGACAGGGACATGCTTTCCCCAGGTGAAAGTTGTTATGCCCAGTTTCGTCTTGAAGAAGAAACGGCGGTAAGAAGGGGAGACAAATTTATTGTAAGATTTTATTCCCCTGTAGAAACAATAGGAGGAGGGGAAATAATAGAGCCGGTTCCAATTAAAAAGAAAAGATACGACGATAATCTCATTGAAGAGCTTAGAGTTAAGGAAAAGGGAACCGGTACGGAGGTAATTGAAAAAATTATAAAGGAACACTCAAAAGATATTCCGACTGTTGCTGAAATAGCTAAAATAACAGCAATGTCGGAAGAAGAAATAAATACAATTGCAGAAATTCTTGAGAAAGAAGAAAAAATTACATCATTCAGCCTAAAAAGCGATAAATATTTATGGCATAAAAGTTTTGAGAGAGAAATAGAGGAAAGCATAGAAAAATACCTTTTTAATTATCATGAAAATAATAGATATACAAAAGGTGCAAAAAAATCAGAAATAAAAAGCAAATTTTTGCCTGATATGAAGCAGAATGTATTTGACATGGCAGTAAATTTATTTGTTAAAAAGGGGCTGATAAAACAAGAAGGTGAATATATATCACTGCCTAATTTCCAAATCCGGCATGACGATGTCTATAAAGAATGCGAAAGAGGCATATTAAATATTTTGGAAAAAGCTGGATTTGAATTTGTAAAAAAAGAAGAACTAATTTCAAGATTAAATAGCAGCGATGCCGAGGAAATTATTTCTTTAATGCTCAAAAACAATGAGCTGATTATAATTAAAGATGCAGGTATTACAACTGATGTAATTTATAATCGTTCCAAAAATATGCTGATTGAATATATTAATAAAAATTCAAAAATAACCGCAGCAGAGTACAGGGATTTGTTAAACATCAACCGGAAAACAGCCGTAGCCCTTCTTGAATACTTTGATATGCTTAAGATAACAAAAAGAATCGGAAACGAAAGGGTTTTGTTTTGATTTCCCTTGACTTTTTTTGCAATTCAATGTAAAATTAGTTAAAAGTTTAATTTTTGTAACAAAATAATTTAAGGAGCGTAACAAATGAAGGTGTTGATACTAGATGACGAGCTTTTGTTGGGTAAAGGGCTTAAGCATAGCTTGGAGCAGGATGGTTATGAAGTTGAGTCGGCTCTGGAAGGCAGTGAAGCGCTAAGGAAAATTTCACTTGGTGAATACGACATAGTGATTTTTGATTTAAATCTGCCTGACATGGACGGAATTGAAGTTTGTCAAAAAATAAGAGAGATTTCAAATGTTCCGCTTTTAGTACTGACTTCAAACAATGAAGACATGAATAAAATATTATGTTTGGAATATGGTGCTGACGATTATGTTACAAAACCCTTTAACATATTGGAATTAAAAGCAAGAATAAAGGCAATTCTAAGAAGAGCCAGGGGAACGGTAAAAAAATCAAATGATCAGACAATTGTGGCTGATGATTTTATTATAAACGCCTTGGGCAGAAAGGCAATCCTTCATGGCCGTGAAATAAATCTTACGGCAAAAGAATTTGATCTTTTGCTGCTCCTTGCAACTAATCCGGGAAAAGTATTTTCAAGAGAAGAGCTTTTAGAAATTATTTGGGGATACGAATATTTCGGTGATTTGAGAACAGTTGATGTGCACGTGAGAAGATTAAGAGAAAAAATAGAAAACAAAAATAAAGATTATGAATATATACTTACCAAATGGGGCGTGGGATATTATTTCAGAAATGTGTACTAATAACTAATGTTTACATATCGCAGTGAATTTTGCTATATTTAGCTTATTTAAAAATATTCTAAAATTATTTTAAAAATACATATTGACAAAGGCTGATACATGTGATATTTTGTATAGAAAATATATTGAGGCCTTAAATTTATGAGTAAATATGATTATAAGAAACAAGAGCAAGTGAAAATTAAAAAATTTATTTTTATAAAAAATAATAATTGTTTATATTTTGAAAATAGCTGTTGCTGAAATGCGGCAGCTATTTATTTATATATGCAATTTTTTAATAAATATGATTGGGGGAGAAACTATGAATGGAAAGTTAATACTTGAAAATGGAATTATTTTTGAAGGCAGGTGTTTTGGAAAAATATCAGATACGGTAGGAGAAGTCGTATTTAATACTGGTATGACCGGATATGAAGAAATTTTAACCGACCCGTCTTATTATGGACAGATTGTTGTAATGACTTATCCTCTAATAGGAAATTATGGTACCAATTTAGATGATTTGCAGTCTGATACACCAAAGGTAAGAGGATTTATAGTAAGGGAGCTGTGTAAGGTTCCCAATAATTTTAGATGTGAAATTGATCTGGACGTTTATTTGCAGAATAACGGCATTATGGGAATTGAAGGTATAGATACCAGGAAGCTTACAAAAATAATAAGAAATTCGGGAACAATGAAAGGAATTATAACAGTCAATAAATTAAGCTGTCTTGAAATAGAAAATTATTTCAGAAGTTTCAGCAATAATAATGCTGTAGATATGGTTACAACAAAAAAAATAAAAACCGTAGGAGAAGGAAAACTGCGGATAGGTGTGCTTGATTTAGGGATTAAAGCTAATATTTTGAAATCATTTGTAAAAAGAGGATGTTCTCTTGTAGTTTTCCCTGCATATACCGGTGCTGATGAATTGATGCAGAATGGATTTGACGGAATTTTCCTGTCAAATGGCCCGGGAAACCCTGAAAATTTGTCTTATGCCATAGAGACGGTGAGTAAATTAGCCGGCAAGATACCAATAGCCGGTATTTGTCTGGGAGTTCAGATTATTGCTCTTGCTATGGGTGCAAAGACGGAAAAGATGAAGTATGGTCACAGAGGCTGCAACCATCCGGTGAAAAATTTAATAACTGGGAAAGTTTTTATCACTTCTCAAAATCATGGTTATATTATAAATAAGGAATCATTGCCTGAAGATTTGGAGATAACTCATTTAAATGTAAATGATAAAACAATTGAAGGTCTAAATCACAGAACACTACCGCTTATGGGGGTTCAGTACCACCCTGAAGCATGCCCTGGGCCTCATGATTCTGATATAGTTTTCGATAAATTTATAAACATGTATAAAGGAGAAAAATCATGGCGTTAGATAAAAATATTAAAAAAGTACTTGTTATAGGTTCAGGACCTATTATTATAGGACAGGCAGCAGAATTTGATTATTCAGGAGTGCAGTGCTGCAGAGCGTTAAGAGAGGAAGGAATTGAAACGGTTCTAATAAATTCAAACCCGGCAACTATAATGACGGACATGGACACTGCAGACAAGGTTTATATTGAGCCTATGACTGTTGAATATGCAGAAAAAATAATAAAAAGGGAAAAACCGGATAGTGTTGTTGCAGGCATGGGCGGCCAAACGGGGCTTAATTTGACCGTGGAACTTTATGAAAAGGGCATATTGGATAAATATAATGTAAAGGTAATAGGAACCAGTGTAGAATCCATTAAAATAGGCGAGGATAGAGAAAAGTTCAGGGAAATGATGTACAGGATAAACGAGCCAATTGTGGATTCAAAGACAGTTAATGAAATGGATGCAGGGATAGAGGCAGCTTCAAGAATAGGATATCCGGTAATTATAAGGCCTGCCTATACACTGGGAGGTACAGGAGGCGGTATTGCATCCAATAAAATGGAACTGAAAGAAATATTGTCTGCAGGTCTACACCTAAGTATGAACGGACAGGTTTTAATTGAAAAAAGCATTAAAGGTTGGAAAGAAATTGAGTATGAAGTAATGCGGGACGAAAACGGAACATGCATAGTTATATGCAGCATGGAAAATTTTGATCCTGTAGGGGTCCATACCGGGGACAGCATTGTTGCCGCACCTTCTCAGACACTGTCAGATGTGGAATACCAGATGCTAAGGAGTGCTTCAATCAAAATTATTGATGCAATAGGTATTAAGGGCGGATGCAATGTCCAGCTTGCACTAAATCCGAAAAGTTTTGAATATGCCGTCATTGAAATAAACCCGAGAGTAAGCCGTTCATCAGCCCTTGCTTCAAAAGCAACTGGATACCCTATTGCAAAGGTAGCTACTAAAATAGCTTTGGGTTACAACTTAGATGAAATAGTCAATCAGGTAACAGGAAAAACTTTTGCTGCCTTTGAGCCTACATTGGACTACGTAGTTGTAAAGATACCTAAATGGCCCTTTGATAAATTTTTTAAGGCAAAAAGAATATTGGGGACAAAAATGATGGCTACCGGTGAGGTAATGGCAATTGGCAGTTCTTTTGAACAGGCCATTTTGAAGGCTGTTCGCTCCTTGGAAATTAATCAGCATACCCTTTATAGTACGAAAATAGCACAAAAAAGTATTGCGGAGTTAAAAGCAAGAGTTCAGTCTCCTGACGACGAAAGGCTGTTGTACATTGCAGAGCTTATAAGAAGAGGGTATCGCATAGGGAAAATAGCTGAGCTTACGGGGGTGGATAAATTTTTTCTATATAAAATATACAATATAGTTAAAGAGGAAGAACTATTAAGAAATTCGATTATTGACCATCTTGACAGAGAATGGTTAAGAAAGCTTAAGAAAATGGGCTTTTCAGATAAAGGGATTGCTTATTTAATTAATTCAAATCCTGAAGAAATTTACAGATTGAGATTAAGATACGGCATTGTTGCTGCCTATAAGATGGTTGATACATGCGGAGGAGAATTTGAGGCTGTTTCGCCTTATTATTATTCAACTTATGATGAATATGACGAAGTGAAGGTATCCGATAGAAAGAAAATTCTTGTAATAGGGTCCGGCCCTATACGCATCGGTCAAGGAGTGGAATTTGATTATTGCTCTGTCCACAGTATATTTGCATTGGCCAAGTGCGGCATAGAAACGATAATTGTCAATAACAACCCGGAAACCGTGAGTACTGATTTTGACATTGCCGATAAGCTTTATTTTGAGCCTTTGACTGAAGAGGATGTATTAAATGTTATAGATAAAGAAAAACCGTATGGTGTGATACTTCAGTTCGGTGGCCAGACTGCCATTAAGCTTGCAAGCTTTCTTGAGGAAAAAAACATTCATATTTTGGGAACCGGCCAAGAACAAATTGATATGGCTGAAGATAGGGAAAAATTTGATGAAATGCTTGAACGCCTAAAAATAAAAAGGCCTAAGGGAAAAGGAGTAATTACAGTTGGTGAAGGGATAGAGGCTGCCAGGGAAATAGGTTATCCGGTACTAGTAAGACCTTCGTATGTGCTTGGCGGCAAGGGAATGGAAATTACATATAATGAGGATGACCTGGTTAATTACCTTCAAAGCGCATTTGATAATGATTCTAAAAATCCGGTTTTAATCGATAAATACCTGATGGGCAGAGAAATAGAAGTAGATGCCATATGTGATGGAGAAGATGTGCTGATACCGGGGATTATGGAGCATTTGGAAAGAGCAGGTATTCATTCCGGGGACAGCATTTCAATTTATCCTCCAAAAAATCTGAGCGTAGAAATTAAAAAGCAATTGGTATCTATCACAGAAAAAATTGCAAAGGCTCTAAAAACTGTAGGGATGATCAATATACAGTTTATAGAGCATGAAAACGAACTTTATATAATTGAAGTCAATCCCCGCTCAAGCAGGACGGTGCCTTATATAAGCAAAATAACAAAAATTCCGGCAATTGAAATTGCTACAATGGTAATGCTGGGTGAAAAGCTCAGAAACATGAAATATGGAACAGGATTGTATAAAGAATCTCAATTTACAGCAATAAAAGTTCCGGTTTTTTCAACACAGAAGCTTGACGGTGTAGAAGTCAGTCTTGGCCCGGAGATGAAATCTACAGGTGAAGTTTTGGGGGTTGGCATAGATTATTATGAAGCACTGTATAAAGGATTTAGAGCGGCAGGATTTAAAGTGCCTGACAAAAATAAAATAATAATTGCCACAATAAGAGATAGGGATAAAGAAAACTTTAAGCCTGCAGCGATAAAATTAAACAAGATGGGATATAAAATTGCGGCCACAGAAAAGACAGCCAGATACCTTAATGACCATGGGATAAATGCGGTAACATTTAAGAAAGAAATTGAAGCCAAACCAAATATCATTGATTTAATCAGGAGCGGCAATGTAGGTTTTGTTGTTGATATTCCTACAAAGTCTAATGTATCAAACAGAGACGGATTCAGAATAAGGAGATGTGCAATTGAGGCTTCGGTAAATGTGTTTACCTCTTTGGATACTGTATCTGCTCTGGTGGATGTTATGGAATTAAACATTACAGATAAAGATATGGATGTTTATAACATATGTATATGAAAATTTGGCTTGAAATTGTTTTGCCATCGTGTTATTATAATATCCCGTGGGGATAGATAGGTGCTGGTGTGCCTCCTGGTCTTCAAAATCAGTTGTGGGGCGTTAAACCGTCCTGGGTGGGTTCAATTCCCACATATTCCCGCCATTTAAGGAGAATAGTGATGCACGAAAATATACTGGTTTGTGTTACACAACAAAAAACATGTGAGAAACTCATATGGCAGGGTGCAAAACTGTCAAAGGAACGTGGATGTAATCTTTATGTGTTGCACGTAGTAAATGAAAATGATAAATTTCTATATAATTTCAGTGATGGAGATGCATTAGAGTATTTGTTCAAAATTACAAAAAGTGTAGGGGCTGATTTAACTGTAAAAAGATCAAAGGATGTTATAAAAACAATTGTGGATTTTGCAGAAGAGATGAATATTACACATATTGTATTGGGAAATTCAAGAGATGAAGATCCTTCAAATAATTTTGTAATCAAACTGCAAAAAAGACTTCCTGACAGGGAGTTTGTACTTTAAGATGAGATTTAGTTTGATTTTCAAATTTTTATTTGATAAAAATGTACCGCTTAAAGAAAAATGGCGCATTATAATACCTTTGATTTATATTTTAAGCCCTGTGGATTTAATACCTGCCCCTGTATTTGGATTTAACATTATTGATGATGGGATTATGCTTGTATATCTTCTTACGGCTGTGTTTGACAAAACAAAAAAGTATTATGGCAATTACGATAATAAACAGAAAAAACAAAAATGGGAAAAATCAAATGTTGTTGAAAATGTAGAATATGAAATTAAAAGTGATGGGGACGAAAAATAGTCCTCATTTTTTTATGCCCGGTTTGTTAAATTTATTGGATATAAAATACAAAACATTTAAAATACTATTAAAAATCTCTTTCTTTTTGTCGAATTTATTGTTAATATATAGTAGGATTATTATGAGAGGAGGGCGGTTCATGAATAATAATTATAAGATTATCCGTACTATTTATGAAAATGTATTTCAGAGAGTATTGGAATGCACGGATAATGATACAGGTGACACATTTTACAGTAACATAATAACCAGCAGGAAGGTTATCAATCTTATAAATTTAGAAGAATTAAGGAAGCTATCATCCAATATATTAGAATGTTATGATACACATGATCGTATATACATATACACAAAGCCCTTAAAAACAGAGTATAAAGGTTTGAGAGAATGCCTATCTGATAGCATGACTTTAAAACAGCAGTTTAGTTTATCAGAGAACGTTATTAACCTCGCCCAGAATATATTTAATATGACAAATGTTGTTCAACAGAAAATCCTTGATTTGGACAGGCTTTACGTTAGCTCAGACAATACTGTTTTTGTGGACTTAAATCTTATATTTGAACAGGAATATGACATAACAGATAACGAATCCTTTAAAAGGATGGGAAATATTATTCATTTTATATTTTCGGGCTCTGAGATAATAGATTACAATATTTCAGATTCAATTCCGCCGGATATTTTAAAAATAATTGTCAGGTGCCTGACAAAGGAATATATGTTTCCAAAAGATGCACTTGTAGAAATGAAAGTTTCGCCTATATATTCAATGATCTTCGGTACAGGCGATTTCGAGAAAAAAGCAGTTTTCAATAAGAATGAATTTAAGGAACATGAGGAATACGAACATAAAGAACATGAACACAAGGAACCAAAAAGCTTAAAGGAATTAGAGGAACATAAGCCAAAAAGTACATATGAAGAATCATCGAGCATAAAATCCGAGGAAAGTACACCGGTTTTAGATATTTATGTTAATGATAATAATGCTGAAAAAACAAACAGAAAGACAGGTATAGGGAAGGAAATCGTCAGAATATTGGTTTCTGTTATAGTTGTTGTGCTGGTTCTTCTTTCAGGTAATAAATTAATAAAAAAGCTTTCAGAAAGCAGGGCGTTGGATGCTGTAACACAAGGAGAAATGGATTCCCCAAAGGAGTCACAAAATACAGAAATATCAGATTCAACGGAAATGTATTTTAATGATAAACTTTTGAGCGATGTTGGATATACAGGAAGCAAAGCTGAAATAGACAGTGACATTTATGTTGAAGGCAAGAATTCACTGGTTGTTTCCAATGAAAGTGAAGATAAGATAAAAACCTTATTTGCCGTTGTTGATTTTAGAGATGAGAAATTTAATTACTTGTTGAAAAAACAAATCAGCATTACCGCTGAAATGAAATCTGAAAGTAATGTGGCATCCAGCATAGTTCTTGAAGCTTATAAGAACGGCTCACTGAGTTCCAATTTTCACGCATTGGCGAACATAAACGATGATAAATGGTCCAAACTTACTGTTCCCATAAATGTTACAGATGCGGATTACTTGAATATTTATATTGAATACCAGGGTAAAAATAAAATTTGGATTGACTCATTATACGTTGATGTTATTAAGTAGAAATTATACGTTAAAAATTTTCTAAGAAAAAATTAAAATATAAGAACTTTTTTGTTAATATTTACGTCATATAAGGGACTTAATGTAAAGAGGTGAGATATGGAAATCATTAAAATGGAGAATATCGCTAAACTCTATAAGCTTGGACAAGTTCAGGTCGAGGCATTAAAGAATGTATCACTTTCAATAAATGATAAGGAATTTGTTTCTATTATGGGGCCATCAGGATCTGGAAAATCCACGCTTTTAAATGTAATAGGGTGTCTTGATCGCGCTACAGGCGGTACATATGAATTAGCAGGAAACTTTGTAGATAAATTAAGCGATTCTAAAATGTCGGAAATAAGAAACATGTTCATTGGTTTTGTGTTCCAGAACTTTCATTTGCTACCAAGGATGAATGCAAAAAAAAATGTTGAAATTCCTTTGATTTATAGAGGAATAAATACTAAGAGAAGGAACGAACTTGCTGAAAATGCTTTGGAGATGGTAGGACTCAAAGACAGGATGCATCATCTGCCTTCCCAAATGTCCGGCGGTCAGCAGCAAAGAGTTGCTATAGCAAGAGCAATAGTTGGCAACCCGTCAATTATTTTGGCCGATGAGCCTACAGGAGCATTGGATACAAAGACGGGAGAACTGATTATGGAATTATTTATTAAATTAAATCGGAAATCAATGACAATTGTTCAGGTAACACATGCAGAAGAAATTGCCGAATACGGCAGCAGAATTATCAGGCTAATGGATGGAGAAATAGTGTCTGACGAAATTAATGGAGGTAAAATAAATGTATAAAAAAATAATTTCAATAGTAGTTGTTTTAGCATTAGTATTTGTAGGTGGATATTTTACCGCCAAGCAGTTGGTTCCTGATTCTGCTCAAGTTTCGGCAGGGCCTAAATATGCAACAAAGCCTGTTGAAAGAGGAAGCATAGTGCAGGGGGTAAATATTACAGGACAGTTAAACGGAAACTATGGAGGTTCGATTACCGCACCGAAGCCGGAAGGTGTTACAGATTCAAATGGAAGCCCTATTACTGCTGTATATACTGTTGAAGAAATCTTTGTTGAACCTAACCAAATAATTAAAAAAGGTGATAATTTAATTAGACTGTCAGCATCAAATTTGGGAGAAATATTGGAAGAACTTAATGACAGCATACAAAGCAAGCAGGAGGAAATACAAGAAATAAATGAAGTAATTAATTCTAAATTAGAATCACTTGGTAAAACGATAAATAAAGATATATCCAGTATTGAAGAGGTAAATCCCGATGAAGGAATAGTTATTAAGGCACCCATTAAAGGTAGAATAACAGAAATGACAATATCTGAGGGAGATGAATTAGAAGGAGCTATTGCCAAAATAGTTGACGACAGCAAATTAAAAATTCCTTTTAAAGCCAGCCAGGTAGAATACCCTAATATAAAATCAGGTGATTCTGTCCTTATAATGTTCATGAGAGGAGTAGGTGAAAAAGAAATAACCGATGGGAACCAAGAGTCTCAAGATCCTTATATGCAGTATTATCCTGCGGTGAACGATTATTGTAAGGGAACTATAACTTCACTAAATGCAAATCCGGTTCCTGATTCAAACAGTATTTACTATGTGTACAACGGCATGATTGAGGCTGATAATCCCGGTCTTATACAGCCCGGCATGAAAGCTATGCTTTATAGGCAGGAGAATGGTGTGCCTGTTGAACTCTTCAGATATGATTCTACAGTCAAATCATATGCTAAAGAAAAAAGCGTTATATATACATCTTCTTTGGAAAATATAGTTGCAACTGAAATTCTTGTAAACAATAATGATTTTGTTGAGGAAGGTCAAACATTAATAAAAATAGCAGGAAATGACGTTGAAAAAACAATTGAATCAAAGATTGACGAAATTAGAAGTGAATACAGTAAAATAAATGATAAAAATCGTGAAATAGAAGATGTTAATAAAAAAATAGACAAGGTTTCTGAACTTACAACTAAGCTTATGGTAACTGCACCATCTGATGGAATGGTTTCATATTTAAATTACAATGTAGGGGATACAATTCAAGCATCTGAAACAAGCGATCGATGGGATATCCAGCTCATGGATATGTACAACACAGATGAAATGTATGTTTATACAACCGTATCAGATTTAGATGTCCTTTACATAGTCCAGGATGCACCGGTTGATATAACCGTGGATGCACTTCCGGGTGAGAAATTTGAAGGTACGGTAATGGGAATGGATCAATACACCGACAGAGACGGAAAGACTGTTTACAATGTTCAAATAAAGGTTGAAGGAAGAGAAGGTCTAAGGCCGGGAATGAATACGAACTGCTTCGTTAATTCAGGAGAATCGGAAGATACTCTTTTAATTCCTATAGAAGCTGTATTTGAAGAAGATGGAAAACAAAAGGTAGAAATACTGAATGAAGGTGGAGAATCAGAGACTGTGGAAATTGAAACAGGATTAATGAACGACAAATATGTGGAAGCTCTTAGCGGTTTAGATGAGGGTCAGCTTGTTGTTACAGGCAGCACTAAGGATTTGATGCCCAGCCAGTCTGTGCCTGAGAATGATTCTATTTTGCCAAGCACAGATCAATCTGATACAGAGCAATAGGAGTGATGGTGATGCAGAATAAGGGTAAGATTTTATCTTTTTTCATAAGGCTTAAATTTTCAGCTTTAATGGCTTTTGACGGAATAACGTCCAATCTGCTGAGGACATCTCTTACGGTGCTTGGTATTTCTATTGGCGTTGCTGCAGTTGTTAGCCTTATGGGGATAGGAGAAGGGGCAAGAAGATCCATAGTTTCTCAATTTGAGAGTCTTGGTGAGAATGTAATAGTAATTAAATCAAATGCTGAGAATGTTATATTTGAACCGGAAGAAGCTGAAGAAATGCCTGATAGGGTTGAAGGAGTAGAATATGCTACTCCTGTAGTTTATACCGAAGATACACCTGTAAGGTGGAGAAGAGATGAAAGCGAAATGGATATTGTCGGTGTAAATCAGCATTATCCGGAAATAAAAGATCACCCTGTAATATTGGGCAATTTTTTTACATCTCTTCATGTAAAGCAAAGGTCACCTGTTGCTGTCTTAGGCTATAATGTTGCCGGTAATTTGCTGAGCGGGAGAAGTCCGGTGGGACAGATAATTAAAATAGACGGCATAAACTATAGAATTGTGGGAGTACTTTCTGAAAAGGGAAAAGGGCAGGGGGACGGTATTGATGATAAAATAGTTATACCCTATACATCTGCCATGAAAATTTTAGATACAAAAAATATTCCGGAGATCTGGGCAAAATCCATCAGTGCAGAGGATAGTGAACTTGCTATTGTTCAACTGGGCAGGATTTATAAGCGCAAAATAGGTTTAGGATATAATATTACACCGAATAATGAGCAGGAAGCTCCAGGCGGCGATATAGATGAAGATGTTTCTATGGAGGCGCCGGGAGGAGAAGAGGTTATAGTTGAGGAGCCCGAACCTGCCGGTGAACCGGATTCCCAAGATCCGGAAAGCGAGAACAAAGATGAAAATGTATTTAAAAAAGGAGAAGAACCTCTTACCATTACAAGTTTAAATAACTTAGTTGAGGAGGCAGACCAGGCAAACCGCATAATGACTGTGCTGCTCGGTGGAATAGCGGCGGTATCGCTGTTGGTAGGGGGTATAGGAATTATGAATATAATGCTTGTTGCTGTTACTGAAAGGACCGGGGAAATTGGGGTCAGAAGAGCTATGGGAGCCAAAAAAGGAGATTTGCTTATTCAGTTTATGCTTGAAGCCGTTTATGTAAGCATAATCGGCTGTATTGTAGGTATTCTTTTAGGCTCGTGGGCTGTTTCCATAGTTTCTAATTATGGACTTCCTGCAGTAGTAAGCTTTGATTCAGTTAAAATTGCATCTTTTGTTGCAATAGCGTCAGGGTTGCTGTTTGGAGTATACCCTGCGATAAATGCATCAAACCTGCCCCCTGTAGAAGCATTAAAGAGACAATAACATAGTTGTTGAGGTTTTGATTTTCAAAACCTCTTTTAAATTCTATAGATATATTGTATAATTAATTCAATTGAAGATAATTGAAAATACAATTTGACCATATGATGAGATATTGTATACAATTAAGTTGAAGGAAGTACACCATGGTTTTTGTTGGAAAAGTAGAAGTTGAAACAGTTATAAAGTCCTTTTTTATTGTAATAGCATTTCTGATGTTCAGGAGCATTATAACAAATATTATTATTAAATTAGTCAGAAAAATAATAAAAAAATATAATCTGAAAAAAACTATATTGATAATTGATTCAATAGAAAAACCGCTTCTGAATTTTTTTACTTACACTGCATTTTATTTAGCCTTGTTGGTTTTGCCGTTTAATAATTCAATTAGATTATTTATAAACAGAGTTTACAGAACATGCATAATAATACTTGTAACCCAGTGTTTGTTGAAAATCGTAACAGCATATACGGATACTTTTTCTGACAATGCCATAGGAAAGAAAACTCAAATAGGTAAGACAGCATTTTTCCACTTGTCTAAGGTAATAAAGGCTGTGATAATAATTATGGCCGTAGTTGTAGCAGCAGCAGAATTTAATTTTAAGCAGTTAAGCAGTGTGCTTGCCGGGCTTGGGATAGGCGGTGCAGCCTTGGCACTGGCTTCACAAGACCTGATAAAAAATTTTTTCGGCGGGTTTGTTATTATTGCTGACAAATCTTTCGGCATAGGTGACTGGATTAGGGTGGATTCCTTTGAAGGTTCAGTCGAGGAAATGGGTCTGAGAAGCACTAAAGTCAGAACATTTGATCAAGAATTGGTAATCATTCCAAATTCACGATTTGCTGATAGAGAAGTTATAAACTACAGCATAAGGGAAAACAGAAGAGTAAGCTTTAAATTGGGAGCTGCTTATGGAACAGAGCCGGAAAAGCTGAAAAATGCAATTGAAAAAATTAAGAGCATGCTTGACAGTCATCCGAATGTTGAAGAAAATTCAGCTCTTGTTAACTTTTCAGAATTTGGACAGGGCACATTAGATATTACAGTGGAATACTTAACTAAAACAAGTGCCTATATTGAGTATATGGATATTAAAAACGATATAAACTTTAAAATAATTGATGTTTTTAAGGAAGAAGGAATTGAGTTTGCACTTCCGGGCATGAGTATTTATATGAACCAATAAGTCTATAGCCGAATATTTAATAAAAAGTTTAAACAAATTGGTAAATAATTAAAGGAGGTTATTATGGAAGTTAATTTAAATGTAGGATTAAAACATAAAGAAGAAAAAACAGTAACGATGAAAGATACGGCAAAAGCCTTTGGCAGCGGTGCAGCATTAGTTTTTGCAACACCTATGATGATAGGGCTTATGGAGAACGCTTCAATGAATTCAGTTGAAGAATTTCTGCCTGAAGGATTTTCTACAGTAGGTATAAGTGTTGATATAAAACACATAAGCGCTACAGCTGTTGGGAAAAAGGTGTGGGTAGAATCAGAATTGATTGAAATTGACAGAAAAAGACTTGTCTTTAAAGTGGATGCCTATGATGAGGATAAAAAAATCGGAGAAGGTATTCATGAAAGATTTATAATTAATGAAAAAGAATTTATGAATAAATTAAAGTAAAATATAATAATTTAATTATCTTGTTTACTTTTGGTATTTTTTTTAGTAAAATCAAAGAAAGGGGAAATATTATGAAATGCCCGAAATGTAATTGCCAGGAAAGCAAAGTTGTGGATACCAGGCCTACAGATGATGGTTTTAAAATCAGACGCCGCAGAGAATGTGCAGAATGCGGGTATCGTTTTACAACATATGAAAAAATAGAAGAAACACAAATTGTTGTTATTAAAAGAGACGGAACCAGGCAGGGATACAACAGAGATAAGATTATTAATGGACTGATAAAAGCCTGTGATAAGCGTTCTGTAAGCTTTAAACAAATAGAAGGTATTGCAGACAGGGTTGAGAAACAACTTTTAAATACATTTCAAAATGAAGTTTCCACAGAAGTTATTGGAGAACTAGTGATGAATGAGCTTCAAAGCGTAGATGATGTTGCATATGTCAGGTTTGCTTCTGTTTACAGGAAATTTAAGGATATAAATACTTTCATGGATGAACTGAAAAAAATACTTGATGAAAGAAATAATAAAGAAATAAATTAAGGAGCATAGTATGTATATTAATTTTGACGTACTTACAATAACAAACGGCAACACTAAAATGATTGATACTGAATTTGGAAGAATGCAGGTAGAAAAAATCAAGGCAGGAGAATTAAATCTTCCAACAGGCAGAATAATTTCGACTGATCCTATTCTGATGTATGACGATGAATGCTATGCGGAGCATGTTAAACCGGGCACTTACACTGTGTATATATATATTGGAAAGACCGAGAACAGAAAAAAACAAACAATTGCAGCAGAGCTAAGGGTTAATGATAACTATCCTGTTAAATGGGAATTAGCATTGTTCAAAGGTGAATCATCGAAAGGGTTCGGATATGATGAATTTATGGGATATGAAGTTGAAAACGGCTTGGGGTGTTTCATGGATGAATCAGTCATGAAAATTTTGGACGTTATGAGTGAAAAAGAACTGGATATATACGAAAGAGCCGTAAAGGATGCTGTAATGAAAAGTGAATATTCTTGTGCAGAAATGTTGATTGACAAAAAAAACGGCGGCAATATTGTGATTTTTGCCAGCGGGTGGAATGAAGGTATATTTCCCACTTATTACGGTTTTGATAAAGACGGCAAACTTGCAAGACTTGTCACGGACTTTATGGTTATTGAGAAATAAATAGAGTTTATTGATATACTGATGCTTCAAATGGAGGTGTTGTCATACCAGCCGGCTATCAGGGTCAGGGGAGAAAAAACCGCAGTCAGCACGGTGAATAGTTTCATGGTATTATTTAAGTTAATATCCAATTGAGCTTGATAAGATTCTCTTATTTGAGTGACATAATCACGCAGGTTTCCCACTTTTCTATTGAGGCGTTCTATTCTGTTAAACAAAATCACAAAGTAGGCAATGGACTTTTTATCAATAATTTTGTTTTCATTTTCCGTCAAATCTTCAACAATGTCTAAAAGGGGTTCGTAGTGTTTTTTTAAAAACAAGAGCTTGTTTTTTAACATTAAAATATCTTTGGTATAATTCTTCGTCCTACCTTCAAGCAGATCATCTTCAACACCGGAAATTTCAGATTCTAAATTTGAAAGCATATTATTATCCTTAATCGTCATTTTATCTATTAAATTGTGCAAAATTTTTTATGTGCTTAATTTCAGCGAAATAACAAGTATATTTAAAATTTTTCCTCCTCTCATAAAAATTATGAGGGAATAAAAAGAAATAATGATTACTATTCACGGGGCCATTCTGAGGCATAAATCCCCTTATATGAACGTTGTTTAGGAGATTCTTCACCTTAGGTTCAGAATGACAACGGGTTGACGCATTCATTTCAATAAGAAGATTTTTGACTGTGAATAGTAACAAATAAGTTGAAAAAGAAAATAAAATGAATATACAAGCTTGAAATAATATTGGATAAATGATAAAATAAATAGTCTAAAAAGCAAGAAAAGGATTATTATGAAAAATAAAATTAATAAATATGATATTGGTTTAATTTTAATTATAATTGTTATAAATGTTATGATATTGGTTTTCGGGAGCATGAATACCGCAGATAAGGGAAAAAAGATAGCATATGTCTACTCGAACAACCAATTGGTTGGGGAATATACATTAACTGAAGATTATAAAACAGAATTTAAAGTAGAAAGTGGTTCAGGTTATAATGTAATTCATATAGAAGGTGGTAAGGTTTGGGTACAAGATGCCTCATGCCCTGATAAGGTTTGTCTTCACCAGGGTAAAATCAGCAGTGACGGCGAATTTATAGCTTGTCTTCCTAACGGGCTGATGATAACAATTGTAGATAATGAAAAAAATGAAAATGATTCTGATATTATGACAAAATAGCAAAAGAAAGAGAAAAACATGAATAAACTGCAAAAATATGTATTTTTATCGCTTCTAACTGCAGGGGCTTTGATTTTAAACATTATAGAAGGAATGATCCCTCTGCCTTATATTGCTCCGGGAGCAAAGCTGGGATTGTCCAATATCGTAACGCTGTCCGCCATGGTTGTATTTGGATTTAAAGATGCTTTGATGATTGTTGTAATCAGATGCATCCTTTTAATGTTAGTAGCAACTAATCCCATAACATTTATTTACAGTATTGTAAGCGGAATTGTGAGCACTATTGTAATGGGCGCAGTATTAAAATATTTTAAAAAATTGAGCTTGATAGGAGTAAGTGTTTTGGGGGCTATGGCACACAACGCTTCTCAGATAACAGTTGCAGCAATAATTTTTGAGAATGCAAATATGTATTACTATATGCCTATATTATCATTAGTAAGTATATTTACCGGTTGCTTTGTAGGTTTTGCATCAATTTTTGTAACAGATAATTTAAATAAAACTTTATTGAAGCTTAGGAGAGAGGTTTAATATGAGAAAGGGCGGAAATTCTATTAACTTGATTCTGATTGTTGTAGTTTCGGCAATTATAGGGACAATCTTAGGCAAAGCTTTCTCAGGATACTTTCCCATATTAAATTATGGTGATTTCATAGGTTTTGGACCGGCTACTTTGGATTTAAACATTATTTCAATAACATTCGGATTTAGTGCAAATCTTACTGTGGCAGGAATAATAGGTATATTGATTGCAATAATAATTTATATGAGATTGTAAATTTTCAAAAACTTAAAATATTATTAAGGATATTGTGGTATTATGGAAAATATAATTCTTGCATCAAGTTCACCAAGGCGTATTGAAATGTTAAGAAAATATATAAAGAATATGGTTATTTATCCGCCCGGTGTGGAAGAAACAGTCAATAAAAACGACCTGCCCCAAGTAGCTGTTATGAAAATTGCTTTGGGAAAGGCATTAACGGTTCTTGATAAATATAAAGGCACGGGAATTATTATTGCTGCTGATACAATTGTTTATCTTGACAGAATAATGGGAAAACCCAGAGAATACAATGAAGGTTTTGAAATGTTAAAATCGCTTTCTGGAAAAACTCACAGTGTTTTTACAGGTATATGTATAATTGACAGTAAAGACGGCCGTAAGGTTATTGATTATGAAGAAACTGCTGTCGAATTTAATGAATTGACAGATGATTTTATCAGAAAATACTTAGATACCGGTGAATATATAGACAAGGCAGGATCATATGGAATACAAGGTTGTGGAGAACTTTTGGTAAAAGGGATTCATGGCTGCTACAACAACGTTAAGGGTTTACCTCTGTCAAAGCTTAATAGTTTGCTGGTAAAACATTTTAACCAAAGTTTGTTATAAGTCTTAAATATTGCATATTGGAGGGAAAAATGGACAATACTAATTATACTATAAAATCAATTCCGGCAGATGACAGGCCTCAGGAAAAACTGCTTAAATATGGCGCTAATTATTTGTCTAATTCTGAACTCATTGCGGTAATTCTAAGGACGGGAAACAGAGAAGAGAATGTTGTAATGTTGGCACAGAGAATATTAAATGAGGATGGAAAAGGTCTAAGAAATATAGCGGAGGGAACAGTAGAAAAATTTAAATTATTCAAAGGAATAAACGATGTAAAAGCAGCACAACTTGTGGCTGTTGCAGAATTGAGTAAAAGGATCAGTACATTAAAAATTGAAAAAATAAAAATTTCCTCTCCAAGTGATGCGGCAGTTGTTTTGATGGAGGAAATGCGATATTATAAAAAAGAATATTTCAAAATTATTCTCTTGGATACTAAAAACAACATAAAAAAAGTTTCTAATATTTCTGTGGGAAGCCTGAACTCCTCCATTGTTCATCCAAGGGAAGTGTTTTCTGAAGCTGTTGTTAATTCAGCCTCTTCTATAATTCTTGTTCATAATCACCCCAGTGGGGAAACAGAACCCAGCCGCGAAGATATTGCATTGACAAACAGGCTTGACGAATGCGGAAAAATATTGGGTATAAGGATATTAGATCATATAATAATAGGTGATGGCGTGTTTTACAGCTTTAAGGAGGAAGGGTTATTATAATCGACTATGAAAGGAATTAAAATATGTGGTTTTTTGATTTATTTACACAAAAAATAGGAATAGATTTAGGAACATCAAATACATTGGTATATGTAAGCAATAATGGAATAACCGTGAATGAACCGTCTGTAGTGGCTATAAGAATAAGATCAAATGAGGTTTGTGCTGTAGGACAGGACGCTAAGTTAATGCTCGATAGGACGCCGAAGGCCATTAAAGCCATAAGGCCATTGCAAAATGGGGTTATCGCAGATTTTGATGTTACAAGAGCAATGGTTAAATATTTTATAGACAAGTCATTGAACAAAAGAAAGTTTGTAAAATCTGATGTTGTAATTTGTGTACCTGTAGGGGTTACTTCCATTGAGAAAAGAGCTGTTGAAGAGGTAGCCTATGACTCAGGTGCAAGAAGGGTCAAGCTTGTAGAAGAACCCATGGCCGCGGCAATAGGGGCAAATATAGATGTTGACAAACCCGTCGGGAACATGATAGTTGATATAGGTGGAGGAACAACAGAAATAGCGGTTATTTCATTAGGAGGCATTGTTACCTCTGATTCTCTCAGGATAGCCGGGGATGATATGGATGTCAGTGTTAAAGACTATATAAAATCCAAATATAAAATGGAAATAGGCCTGGTTACTGCAGAAAAAATTAAAACTACAATAGGTAATGCAAGCAAGGAATTTTATGATATAAATCATCATACCAAAATTGAAAAAAATGATAATGAAAAAGACGGAAAAGACGAAAAGGGTAATGATGATAAAGAAAATGAAGGAAAAAAAGAAGTTGATGAATATAAAAAAGACGAGCAGGAATATCCTGAACAAATGCAAATAAGAGGAAGGGATATTGTTTCAGGTCTTCCATTAAATATTATCGTGACAAACGACGAAATAAGAGAAGCAATAATGGAGACGATTAGTAGTATTTTAAGTGCTATTAAAAGAGTTTTGGAAAAAACACCTCCCGAATTGTCTTCTGATATTTACTCAAACGGAATTTATTTGACCGGAGGAGGGGCTTTGCTCAAAGGTCTGGATATGTTTATTGAAAAAGAAACAGGGCTTAAAGTATTTATAGCAGAAAAACCGTTGGACAGTGTTGTTTTGGGCGCGGGAAAAATATGTGAAACTATGTAGTGGTGGACAAATGGATTTTCTTAAAAAGCATTTTACAAGAATATTGTTTGTGTTTACAATTTTTATACTGATTATATTAATCGGGTTATCTTCTATTGGCAGAGCTCAAGGAATTGATTTGGGATTTTTTGGAAGCGCCGTTGCTGGTTTCCAAAAAATTACATTTAATACCGGGCAGACACTGACAAATTCATTTTATTCTGTAAGGGATATAGTCCGGATGCGTGAAGAAAACAACATGCTTACGGACAAAGTTTATGAACTTCAGGAGCAGGTGAGGGTATTAGAGAATGTTGTAAATAAATCAGAAGCACTGGAAAAAGAATATGAGATGAAAAAGAACCTTGATTATGAATATGTAGTTGGACAAGTAATTGCACTTGACGATTCAAATTGGTTTAGCAGATTGACAATAGATAAAGGCGAAAATGATGGCTTGAAAAAAAATGATATTGTAATAAGTGCTGTTAAATCCAATGAAGGAGTTGTTCAAATAGGCCTTGTAGGTGTTGTTACAGAAACTTCTGCCGATTGGTCAAAAGTTATTACAATGCTTGATGAAAACTGTAAAATAAGTTTTAGGGATATTGACAACGACGAAAGCGGAATACTGCAAGGTGGTATTGACGGCGTAATAACCGGCTACTTTTTTAACAGCAAGGCAGAAGCAAAAGCAGGAGATTCACTGTTGACGTCAGGTATGGGAGAAATTTTTATGCCGGATATTTATATAGGCGATGTTAAAGAAATTGTGGCTACAACTGACGCATCATCTCAAAAAATTGTTGTGGAGCCTTCAGTTGAATTTACGAAACTCAATAGAGTATTTGTTCTGAAGGTTGCTAAATGAAATGATATGAAAGGTAGTAATTAAATGAAAAAATTCAGTTTAATGGCTGCTCTTATTGTTATAGGTTTTATTGTTCAAACATCTCTGCTTAGTTTTTTTAATATATTTGGAGTTGTTCCCAATCTTTCATTAGTTCTATTGGTTATTTTTTCAATGATGTCGAACGGTATAACAGGTGGCATATTAGGTATTATAACAGGAGCAATGTATGATGCAATGATTTATGATGTATTTGGTGTTTACATACTTGTATATTTTTTAATAGGTTCCATAATCGGAACATATACCGGGGATATTCTAAAAGAGAATTATACTGCATACATGGCTGTATCTGCAATATCCACAGTTTGTATGCACTTTCTTTTGTATTTAATATTGTTTTTTCTGAGATTTCGCGTAGAAAATGCAATTAATATTGTAAAAAGTATTCTTCTTGAAATTATATTAAATACTGTGTTGATTATTTTTGTACATAAATTAATAATTATAATATTTAATAAATTAGATGTTAAATAGCTTAAGAGGTGGGCTAATTTGAATTTACAGAAGTTTTTTAAAAACAGGTACAATATTTTATATTTGATTATGGCATTAGTACTTTGTGTATTAGGTTTCAGGATGGCTGTTCTCACCATAGTTGAAGGGGAAGAATACAGGGCTGTTGCAGATGTAAAAAGGATAAAAGATATTCCTGTTAAAGCTCCCAGGGGAAAAATACTTGACAGAAACGGTGTGATTATGGCGGACAACGTATCAAGCTTTACTGTGCAAATGTACACTGATGAAATTGAACCGGAAAAATTCAATGAAATTTCATATGATTTATCTAAAATACTGGATGAAAACAATGAAAAGCCTATTGATGAATTTCCTATTGAACTTGATACTTTTGATTATATCGATGAAGACTTGGAAAAGGCATATACAGTTCCTGAAACCGAGAATGTGTCATCTGATGAGGAAGAAACAGTTTCATATGAGACAGCAGAAGAAAAAGTAATAAAGATTGTAAGTGAAAACATTAATGAATGGCTGAATTTCAATACTTCAATGTATGGAGAAACATTCAGTCCCAAGGAAAGAGTTTTGGACATTATTTCAAGGGACATTAATGTTCCCATAAAATTGGAAAATGGTAAATTTATATATTCTACTCTAAGTGACGAAAAAGATTTAGAAAATGAGAACTTGGATGAATACAACAGAGAAAATGTGGGACAGGATCAGTTAAATACACATGGCTTGAAAGATGGAGAAACTGACGGAGAGAACCCAATAAAAAAATGGCTTGAGGAAAATGAGATAAATGAAAGTTTGACTGCAGATCAGGTTGTGGAGCATCTGTTGGTGGGAAACAGCAAGTATCTTACAAGTTTGTTTTCAAATTCTAAAATTAGAAAGCATTCATATGATTTTATAGTTTCAAAAGGCCTCAATTCAAATATTAAATTGTCGGGATATTGTTTTGTTCAGGACGAGTATTTTAAGAATATAAAAAGAAATTTAAATTTAAACCACGAGGAGATAACTTCTACCACTTCAGCCAAGGATGATTTTGTTATGTTAACTATTAAATACTCTCTTGACAGCCTGCTTCAGACTGTATATGAATCAGATAGAGGAAAGGTAATACCGGGGGAAATTTTAATAGAAAAACTAAAGGAAATATATTCCGATTTACCTGTTAGATTTATTGAAAAAGAAGGAATGGAAGCAGGTTCATTCGAGTATACCGATGACGACCTTAAGGCAAAATATTTGAACCAATATAACTTGGAGCAGAATACGGGGGCATATGATTTTATTAAACAGTTGTCATTTAAAAATTTTTACGTGCTTCATGACTTGATAACGGATGATAATATTAAATATTATGCTCAAACAGAATTGCTTAAGCATGAAAATCCTTCTATTTCCATTGACGAATGGGAATACACTCCCATTCGCGACAAAAAAAACTGGATTGAGAAAAATGTAAAAGCAAAAGAAAATGTTCTTGACTATTCAGCCGAAGAAGTTTTTGCAATGCTCAGAGATACTCTTAAAATATCTTCGGATATAAATGATTATGATATGAGAAATATGATGGTTATACGTGAAAGGTACAATAAAACAAGTTATTTATCATACCATCCTGTAGATGTGTGCTACAGTATATCTGAAAAATCCGTAGCAATGATTTCAGAGCGTTCTTATGAACTTAACGGAATAAATGTAGAAACGGAACCATTTAGGTATTACCCTCAAGGTGAGACTGCTGCTCACGCAATAGGCTACTTGGGGAAAATAGCACAGGATTATGAAATACAGCAATATGTTAAAGAAAAGGGGTACAGCCCTGATGATATAATAGGGAAGACAGGCTTAGAAGAGAAATTCGAAGATTATTTAAGGGGAGAAAAGGGAAAGAAAACTGTAGAGGTCAATAATATGGGAAAGACCATAAGATCAGTTTCAGGCCAGGCGCCGGTTCCCGGAGACAACTTGTATTTCACTATTGATTCAAGATTGCAGAAGGCTGCTGAAAAGGCTCTGAAAAAGGGTTTGGAACAAATACAAATTGGAGGTAAATTCGAAAGTGAATGGGGTAATTTCACATTTAGGGACAGATATAAAAATGCCAAATCAGGTGCATTGGTTGCATTAGATGTTAAAACAGGAGAAGTTTTGGCAATGGCAAATTATCCCTCCTACGATTTGAATATGTTTTCTACAGGTATATCTCAAGAAGACTGGAACAGTTTGCTCAGTGATTCTAAAAGCCCTCTGGCTCCAAGGCCCCTTTATAATATTGCCATGTTATCTGCCATACAACCAGGTTCTACATTTAAGATGATTACGGCATTGGCTGCTCTTGAAAAAGGCGTCGACCCAAATACCCAGGTATACTGTGCCGGAACTATGGAAGTAGGTGACAGGCCTTTTAATTGCTGGATTTACAATATGTTCGGAGGCTCTCACGGTTATGAGAACATGTATCAGGCAATAATGCATTCGTGCAATTTTTATTTTTATACAACTATGCTGGGCGAAAATCTTGCCACCCATCAGCGTCATACTGTAAAGGTTGATCCTGAAGATGTAATAGAAATGGCAAAAAAATTTGGACTTGACTCAAAAACGGGTATTGAGATTGATATTCCTCAGGAAAATTCAGGAGGAGTTCCGAGCATAGAAGGTAAAAAAGGGGATATAAAAGTATATCTTAGAATGTTTCTCGAAGCCAATATAGAAAAATACCTGGAAGAAGGATATACTATTGATGCTGGAATGAAAAACGAAATAATTGAGGAAATAGTAAGCTGGGTGGATAGGGAAAAACCAATGACCAGGGGAGAAGTTTACGACGGTTTGAAATCTTTAAGGCTGAACCCTGAAAAGACGAATGATTACAATGTTCCGCTGTTCGATACAATTAAATATTCCTATCTTGGGCAGGCTTCCTGGAGTGCAGGTGATAGTTTAAATATGGCAATAGGTCAGGGAAGCAATGCTTATACCGCATTGCAGATGGCAAACTATGTGGCGACAATAGCAAACGGAGGATACAAGCATAATGTAAGTATAGTCAAGGATGTCACGACTTATGACGGAAAAGAAACTGATTATAAGCCGGTTAGGGAGTCTGAAAGAGTGGAACTTTCCGACTATAACTATTTAAATGTTGTAAAAGAAGGTATGAGGCTTGTGTCACTTGACGACAGTGCAAGGCCATATTCTAATTTTCCTGTAGTAGTTGGAAGCAAGACAGGTACTGCTCAGAATCAAGGTACAAATCCGGATACAGGGAAACCATATGACGATTTCGCTTGGTATTTGGCATTCGCACCTTTCGATGATCCTCAGATTGCCGTAGCATGTGTGTTGTTTGAAGGTGGATCAGGACGTTATCCAACTCCAATAGTCAGGGAAGTAATAGGCGAATATTTGAAAATGTACAGTGGATCAACAACAGATCAATAAAAGGTTGTGAGATTGACAGTCAACTACAGCTGAAAGATTATAGCCGTCAATGATTATCATCTGCTTAATTAAGTTTTTAAAGGAGGCAATCAATTATGGGAAAGGCAGTATTAATAGGTTCACATAAAAATGAAATTGGAAAGACAATTATTTGTATTAAAATGGGAGTAAATTTGTCGGAAAACGGAAAGAAAGTGCTCCTTATTGACTTGTCTGAAGGTAAAAATAAAATGTCCGCATATTTAAACGTCAACGAAGATATTATCTATGACATTAAGGATGTTTTGGATTCAACTTGTTCGCCGGAACAGGCGATAATTGATATAAACGAAAATTTGTTTCTGCTGCCCTGCCCGAGAGTTGCCGGTAAACTAGGCAGCATAAAAATGGAGGAATTTGATAAATTAATCAATGAAGTGAAGGATATATATGATGTAATTATTACAGATATAGATAAAATATCATCAAGCTATATTGATTTTAATTTAATTGACAATATAATTTCAATAAATTGCAATGATTTTTCATGCATAAAGGAGCTTAACCGTGACAAGCATATAGCCGAAAAATTTAATGTTGAAATTATTTCGGTATTAAATAAATATGACAGGAAAAATGCAAAAAAAGGAATAATGCTGAATATTAAAGAAGTTGAAAAAATGACTGAAATGGAAATGAATGTAGTTATTGATGAAAATACCAAATATTCAGGTGTTGATTACGATTTTTTATTTAGCAATGAAGATGATACGTTTAATAAAGCAATAAAATCTTTATCGGAAAAATTATTACAATAAATTCAATTTATATTTGATAAAGCTAATTATTTTGTATAATATTGCCTTAAATATACACCGCCTTCAAAATAATGATTTTTATAATCTTGGAATAAAGCTTGTAACATTTAATAAAATGTATTGAAGGGGTGGGAGAAATGAATAAAATGACAAGGAAAAAAATCAACATAAAAAGAAAAGAACAATTAAACAAAAAATTAGCGCTGCAGGTTATATTCAGCATTATATTAGTGGCTGCCGTTATAGTTACAAAACAGTTAGATTTCGAATTATCCAGGAAATTTTTAAATGTGACTGATGAAAAGATGACTAAAAGTATAGAGCCTGATGAAGCAAAAAACTCAATACTTGATTTTATTTCAGGAATAAAGGCTAAAATGCCGTCTTTTTCAAGGGATACCTCTGAGTATTCAGCACCGGTCAGCGGAAAAATATATCGGAATTATGGGTTAAATAAACAAGGGGATAACTCGTTTTATAATCATGGTTTAGACATAGAATCGGATATTGAATCGATAAGGTCGATTTCAGACGGAATGGTAGTACAATCAGGCAATAGTGAGAAACTATCAAATTATGTAGTTGTTGAAAAAGACGGAAAGACAATAATATATGGGAAAGCAGATGAGGTATTCGTAACTGAAGGAGATAAAATTTCAAAAGGAGATATTATAGGAGCTCTTAATGCTGAAAGTATGCTTCTTCATATTGAGGTATGGGAAAATGGAGAATCCATAAATCCTTCTAAACTGTTCGATATTAAATAAAATATAACATGTAATGCTTATCATAATTGCTTTAGCTGCCCATGAGACTGCACATTTGATTTTTGCCGTTATTTTAAATATTAAATTTAGTAAAGTAAAAATTACATTATTTGGATTTAATCTTAATGCCGATTTGGAAAATACTGCTTTCATTAAAAAGTTATTTTTATATTTGTCCGGGCCTTTCTGTAACATGTGCCTGTATTTTGTATTCAAAAACACTGCATACAATAATTTTGCAGATATAAACGTGTTCTTGGCTTTAATAAATATGGTTCCAATAGTGCCTTTGGATGGGGGAAATATCTGCAAATCAATTCTTGAAACATTTTTGGATTTAAAAGCTGTGTGCAGGTATATGATAATGACAAATACATTTTTTATAATATGCTTTATGGTAATTATATATATATATAAAAAATACCTTTATTTTATATTGATTCTAATGGGCCTTAAAGGGATATTGGAAGAAAATAGGTACTTGATTGAAAAAAGCATTAGAAGAAATTATTTAATGAAGTTTAAAAAATAATATAGTGTAATGATGTGTATAAATAAAAATTAATTTATAAAAATATTTGAAAAAAATTTAATAATAGGTTATAATACAGTTACATTTGTAAATGAAAATTTATAAATGCCTCTTAAATTTTTTGCCTCAGGCCGTGGTTAACCACGGCTTGCCCATTTCTAAAGAAGTGCCTTTTGTCAATATAAAGTATATAGTGTTCATTAAATTCATCCGAATAAAACAATCGAAAAAACAACAATCAGTATGCAGAATATAAATATGAGGACAAAAATTTTTTGTTTTATGAATTGATAAACTTTGTACAGCATTTGTAATTCCCCCTTAATTATTATATGTAACACCACAAATTAATTGAATATTAATTAAATTAAGAACAGTATTACTCAAAACGGCATAAAATGAAAATATATAAGAAACAATGAAATGGAGGGTTACAATGCCTACGGTATATTTAAGTCCATCAACTCAGGAATATAATCAATATGTTACAGGTGCTGGAACTGAAGAATACTTCATGAATTTAATTGCTGACGCAACAATTCCATACCTTCAGCAATACGGCATAAATTATTATAGAAATACTCCCGAAATGACTGCTGGTTCTTCACTTAGAGATTCCAACTCAAAAAATGTTGATTTTCATATAGCAATTCATTCAAACGCTTCAGGGCCAGGACAGGAGGGAACAAATAGAGGAGTAATAGTGTTTTATTATCCTGGGAGTGCAAATGGACAAAGAATGGCTGAAATAATGGTGAGAAATTTTAGAGAGATATATCCTCTTCCGGATTTAGTTAGGGCAGTTCCCACAACAAGTTTAGGGGAGGTATCGAGGACAGCCGCTCCGGCAGTGTTAATTGAGGTTGCTTACCATGATAATGTGGAAGATGCAAACTGGATTCAAAATAACATTGATGCAATAGGAAGGGCTATAGCAAGTTCAGCAAATGAATATTTTACAACAGCGCCTCAGCAGCCGGAAGCAGGGCGTACAGGCAGGGTTGTTCTGACAAGCGGTTATTTGAATATCAGGAATGGTCCGGCTTTAAGTGCACCTGTCATAGGGATGGTGCCCAACGGAGCGACAGTTAATATTATTGAGCAGGTTGGAGACTGGTACAGAATTAACTACAACGGAATTGACGGTTACGTAAGTGGACAGTATATAAGTGTTCAATAAGGAAATTCAATAAGAGAAACGGCATACAGGGTAAGTGAACCACTTGCCCTGTATGCCTCAAGTAAGAATAAATTCAAGCCTGCTGGCTTAATTGATGCGCATGGAAATGCTTAAGTATTTAAAACATTAGAATGTTGTTAATCTTTGCAATTTAATGCTGTTAGTTGAAGTTTATTGAAATTTGCATTTGCCTCTTATGGATGATATTATGTTTAGTAAAGATAAAATAATGGACAAGGAGTATATTATGTATTGTGTCGGAATAGATATAGGCTCTACTGCGGCCAAGGTAATAGTTATGCCGGAGGATTGTCAAGATGTATTGTATCATCTGCTTATGCCTACAGGCTGGAGCAGTAAGGAGACTGCATTCAGCATAAAAAAATGGTTAAATGAAAGGAATATAACATTTGATAATTCCCATATAACTGCTACCGGCTACGGCAGGGTTTCTGTGCCTTATGCAAATAAGGTTGTTACGGAAATAACATGTCACGGCAGAGGTGCATATTATTTAAACAAAAAAAATTGCACCGTAATAGATATAGGCGGCCAGGATACAAAGATAATTTCTGTTGAAAAAGGAATGGTTACAAATTTTATCATGAATGATAAATGTTCAGCAGGTACAGGTAGGTTTTTAGAAATAATGGCAAACACATTAGGGGTTAGTCTTACGGAAATTTTTGATTTAGCAGAAAAGGGAAATGAGGTAGTAATAAGTTCAATGTGTACCGTATTTGCTGAATCGGAAGTTATAAGCCTAATAGGAAATGGCAGTCCTAAGGAAGATATAGCATGGGGTGTTGTTAATTCAATTGTGAATAAAGTTTGTACCTTATCTGCTAAATTAAGCCCCGGTGATGACAGCTTTTTTTTAACAGGAGGTTTTTGTGACAGCACATATATGTGTGAACAATTAAGCAAAAAGCTTAAAATGAATGTTGAATCAAGCCATATGGCGCGTTATGCAGGAGCTATCGGTGCAGCTCTTTCAACAAAATAATCAGGTGAAATCATGAATGTTAATAATTTGAACTGTCAATTAGAAGAATTTGCAGAATTAAGACATAATGCTTTTGTCTCTGTCCTTGAGTTAGGCAGTGAAGGAAAACATGTAGCCGGTATATACGGTGTAAATGTGCCCAGGGAAATTTTATGGGCAATGGATATAGTACCTATAAATGTATTTGGGATTGACGGATCAAATATTGAAGCTGCTGAAAAAATCATGAGCAAAAAAAGCTGTTCACTGTTGAAGGCAAGCTACGGATATATAATTACGGATAAGTGCCCCTTTTCACATTTTGCTCATATTATGGTTGGTACCGATTATTGCGGCAAAAAAGAATCCATGATTTATAAATTAAAAAAAATAAAAGGTGCAAAGAAAATTTATATAATAAGAGAACATAAAAATGCATATACCCAGGTTTCGGAATATAAAAACTTTATCCATTTTCTACAGCGTGAATTTGATACTGAATTTGATAAAAATAAACTTGCTGCCGTTATAAAAAAAACCAATGCTGTGGGATTGCTGATTCAGGGAATAACGGATATTTATATGAGGCACCCCCGTATTATGAACGGTTATGATTTAGTAAGCATAATTTACGGCAGCCAGTTTATTTTTGATTTGGACCGACGTATAGAAAGACTTTCTCAGCTAAGAGAAACGTTAAACATAATGCTGCCTGAATCTGACACATCTTTTAAGAGAGTGTTAATGACAGGTGTGCCTTTAGCAGGTTTTAGGGAGGAAATTTTAAAACCTCTATCCTCTTTAAATTACGCAATACTTACATTGTCCGGCTGTGAAGGTGAAAATTATAAAGTTGCTAATGAAGAAGGGGATTTATTTTATAATCTGTCACAAAAATATGAGGCTGAAAACTTCTGTGAAAAATTATCTCACATTGTTTCAAAATATCACATAGATGGTGTAATAAATATAAAAATTAAGGGATGCAGTTTACAATATGAAGACTGCAGCCATTTAGAAATACCGCATTTATCTGTAACTGTTGATTATAACTGTGATAATTATGATAAAGTTCTGGTGCATATTAAATCATTTATAAATAATATTCAATGAGGAGATAAAAGAGGAGATAAAATTTTTTTATGAATCTGCAGCTTAGTATAAATTTTAGTTTCTTGTAATATATGCGCTTTTAAAATATAATCTATTCGATGGTTATAATGTATGGAGGTAAAAAGCAAAATGTCAGATTATAGAGAAATGTGGAAAAACCTTGGGATGAATTTGGAACTGCATGACCAGTTATGCCAGGTGTTGCCTGAAGCATTCGGAGATGTATATTTAACACAGGATAATCGTCCGGAATCAATGGATTATTATAACTTCGTAGTATCGGAAATTCATGGTGTACGACCTGCAGAGCTAATTGAGCATCAGAAGAAAGGCGGGAAAGTCTTTGGAACATTTTGTGTATATGTTCCTGATGAAATAGTTTTTGCTGCAGATGCTATTGCCACAGGGCTGTGCGGAGGTTCACAGTTTTGGGTTTCAGGAGGAGAAAAAGTATTGCCTGCAAATACGTGCCCTTTAATTAAAGCTTCTGTTGGTGCACGTCTCGACAGAACATGTCCGTTCTTCAGGATTGCAGACATGTATGTAGGTGAAACTACATGTGACGGCAAAAAAAAGGCATGGGAAATACTTAGTGAAGATGTTCCTATGCATATAATGGACATACCTCAGATGAAACGCCCAAAGGATATTGATGCATGGGCAGATGAAATTAAAATATTTATGGATAAAGTAGAGGAATTCACAGGTAACAAAATTACACCTGAAAAATTATCTGCTGCGATTAAACTGATTAATGACAAGAGACGTGCTTTAGAGAGATTGTATGCTTTCAGGAAATATGAGAATTTACCTATAAGCGGCAAGGACGTTCTAGTGATATCACAGATTGCATTTTATGATGATCCGGCACGATTTACTTTAATGACCAATAAATTGTGTGACGAATTGGAAAAACGCGTTAAAAATAATATAAGTGTGTTCCCTGCAGGCACAAAGAGAATTATGCTTACAGGTACACCGCTGGCTGTCCCAAATTGGAAACTGCACCATATAGTTGAAACAAGCGGGGCTGCAGTAGTGGTGGAAGAAATGTGTACAGGTACTCGTTATTTTGAAAATTTAGTAGACGAAACAAAGGATACTATTGAAGGACAGATTAATGCTCTGGCAGACAGGTATATGAAGATCAACTGCGCATGCTTTACACCTAACGACGGAAGGATAAAAGATATTCTCCGCTTGGCTAAAGAGTATGACGTTGATGGCATTATTGATGTAAACCTGAAGTTCTGCGGGTTGTATGATACGGAAGGATATAAGGTAGAAAAAGCGGTAAAGGAAGCCGGAATTCCTGTCTTGGGAATTGAGACGGATTATACGGATCAGGATGCAGAACAGCTTAGGACGAGAATCGGTGCTTTTGTAGAAATGTTAGGGAACAAGCAATATATTTAATGGTGGATTTTATGGAAAAAGAATATTATATAATTTTCCCCAATGTAGAAAATGGCCTTAAGCTGAACGAGCTGCTTAAGGATAAAAAAATTCCTGCTACAATTGTTCCTGCACCGCGCGAGGCCACTAAATGCTGTGGCATTTCTCTGCTGATAAAAAATAAGAGTGACATACAGTTAGTGAAAGAATATATCGCTGATAATGACGTTGAAATTTTGGATATTTTTGAAACAATTGACAAGAGAGATCCAATGAGAAATAAGTTTTGTTAATGGCTTTGATTCATCTTTGCTGTGGTTAATTCACGTAACAGGACTGAGATTGCTGCAGCAATCTCAGTCCTGCTTTTTATTAGATAATTATGTAATTAATGCCTTGTTGACTTTTAATAAATAATATATATAATTAAAAAAATTAAAGATTATATGGAGGGATTTATGGAAAATTCAACAGGTAAAGTAATTTTATGGACAAGACAGCACGAAAAGAGCCTGGAAGAATTGCGAATCAACGGCTCCATAAAAATAACAAGAAAGCATCTGGAAGAAAAATTTGAAGAGATTACAGATTATATAGTGTATCTTTACAAATGGTTTGTCAATGCTGCAGAGAAAATAGTGCCCAAACCTGAGGAAGTTGATTTTCCTATTTGGTGCTCAATAAGTGAAGAAAATATGCTTAGACCAACGGTTGACCAGATTGTATATAAACTTGAAGTTGAGAAGTCTAAAATTGTTTATTTTGACGGAATGAAGTGGGATTATGTTTTAAACCATCACTATATACCGAAGGATGAAAAAGACGGAGAAGAATATGCAAAAGATTTGGAATCAAAAGGTTTTGATAATTCCTTTTCATTTATAGATGAAAAAAAAGCACACTTTTACCCTGCCGAAAAGAAAAAAGTTATGGACAGCTGGTACAGAATTTTTGAAATAGAAGATTGGAATATATTCAGAGTCCAGGCTAACATATGGGAAATAAGGCCTGAAATGGTTAAGGATATATTATATTATGAATAATTGAAATTTGAAATTGTAAGAATATGTCATTGACTTTAACAGTTTGTATGTGATATTATAAAAAAAATAATCTTTAATTCGGTACCGTGATGCCGTCAAGATGCGAATATCTCTGTTTTTAGTGTGTAATCCTGACGGTGGTGCAGGATTTTTTTATAACAAAAGTTAATTTACGGAGGTATTTATGACTAAAAAAAATGAAGTTTTAGGTTATTTGCCGGATGAATGTCCATCGGGTATTGAGCTTATTTTCTTTGCATTACAGCAAATCGTAGTAATGTTTCCGGCAACAGTTCTTGTTGCTCTTATCACAGGTTTTCATGTTTCAACTACAATTTTTGCCAGCGGTTTGGCAACATTAGGGTTCATATTAATTACAAAGGGGCAAATCCCTCTTTATTACGGTTCCAGCTTTTCATATATAGCAGCTATAGCGTCCATAATGAGCGCAGAAGCACTTGCATCATATTCTCTGAATGATAAAATTTCAATTGCACAGTTTGGTATTGTCATGTCCGGTTTCGTATCAATATTGGCAGGCATTATAATTAACCGTTCTGGGAAAGAAACTATTGATAAGGTTCTTCCTCCAACAGTAACCGGAAGTATAGCCATTATAATAGGGCTGTCATTGGCGGCTAATGCCATGACAAATGCGGCTGCCTTTCCTGCAGGAACACCGAAATCACAGACTGCCTTTGCCGGAAGCATGTCTTGGCTGATTGCAATTATAACATTAGTTTCAACAATTTTGTATTCGGTATATCTAAAAGGGAAGTTAAGTCAGCTTCCAATATTGTTTGGTCTTGTGACAGGTTATCTTGCTGCTGCAATAATAGGAAGCATTACAGGTATTCCTTTCATAATATTTGACACGGTTCAATCTGCAGGAGTGTTCAGCTTACCGGTTTTTACGCTTCCTAAGCCATCGGTTACAGCTGTTGCCGCAATTATGCCTATAGCTATAGCGACTATTCCTGAATCAACCGCACATGTGTACCAGTTGGATATTTACGTAAATGAACTGGCAAGGAAAAAAGCATCCGGGAAAAAATATGATATAGAAAGTAAATTGGGCATTAATCTAATAGGAGACGGTATGGGCGACATTATATCAGGTTTTATCGGGGGTCCTGCAGGTACAAATTACGGTGAAAACATAAGTACAATGGCTATTTCAAAAAATTTCTCAGTTTATATGCTGGCGCTGGCAGCAGTATTCACGATGATTATTTCCTGCTTTACGCCGTTAATAAACATAATCTATTCAATTCCAACCTGTGTTATAGGAGGTTTGTCTGTCTATTTGTTTGGCGTAATTGCAGCACAAGGTATTACAATAATGATGGACAAGAAAGTTGATATGTTCAGTTCCAAAAATTTAGCTGTTATAGCAGTTATTTTAATAGTTGGACTGGGTGGTAGTTTTGGATTTCCAGGAGGCATGATACCTATGTTTGGGATAGAAATACCTGCAATAGCGACAGCAGCAATTTCAGGCATAGTTTTGAACCTGATACTTTCAATAGGAGATAGGTAATATTTGTGCCGAAGAATACAATACTGCAGTGCTTTAAAACAATGGCTGCTTTCCAATGGAAAACAGCCATTGTTTTTGTTTGAAAATAAAAATTCGTACCTTTTTGCATATTAACTATTAATTATTAATTTTGTCCCGTCGTAATCTACCTTAAGTTCTGTGCCGGGTTCAATATTTCCGGATATAATCATTTTTGCTATTAGTGTCTCAACGTTCCTTTGAATAAAACGCTTAAGGGGTCTTGCACCATACACAGGATCATATCCAAAATCGACAATATATATTTTGGCCTTCTCAGTTAAAGAAACGGTAAGCTGCTTATCTTTTAAACGCTTTTGCAAATCTTTTATCATTAAATTCACAATAGATGAAATTTCTGATTTTTTCAGAGGTTTGTAGAACACAATTTCATCGAGCCTATTTAAAAATTCCGGCCTGAATTGATGCTTAAGCAGCGTATTCACTTTTTCTCTGGCAGTTTCAGATATTTCTCCTTCTTGATTAATACCTTCCAAAATATAATCCGAACCTAAATTTGAAGTCATTATAATTATAGTGTTTTTAAAATCCACAGTTCTTCCCTGGGAATCGGTTATACGCCCGTCATCAAGGACCTGGAGCAATATGTTGAAAACCTCAGGATGAGCTTTTTCAATCTCATCAAACAATATTACACAGTAAGGCCTTTTCCTTACGGCTTCTGTCAGTTGGCCTCCTTCTTCGTAGCCTACATATCCGGGAGGTGCTCCTATTAATCTTGATACAGAAAACTTTTCCATGTATTCACTCATATCAATGCGGACTATATTGTGTTCATCATCAAACAATGCTTCTGCCAGAGCCTTTGCCAGTTCGGTTTTCCCAACTCCTGTAGGCCCGAGAAACATGAAAGATCCGATTGGTCTGTTTGGATCTTGTATTCCTGCTCTTGAACGCAGTATGGCTTCCGATACTTTTTCCACGGCTTCATTTTGACCGATGACTCTTTGATGAAGTATGTCATCAAGCCTGAGGAGTTTTTCTCTTTCACCTTCCATAAGTTTCGATACGGGTATTCCAGTCCAACGTCCTACAATTCGGGCGATTTCTTCTTCTGTGACCTTATCTCTTAACAAAGTTTCCGGCCCTTGCGCCTTTTCTGCTATCTGTTCTTCTTCTTCTAAGGATTTTTTCAGGGTGGGAAGCTTTCCGTATTTTAATTCTGCAGCCTTGTTTAAATCATAGTTTCTTTCTGCTCTTTCAATTTCCGTATTTATTTTTTCTATTTCTTCTCTCAAGGACTGTACTTTGGAAATTGAGTTCTTTTCATTTTCCCACTTTGCTTTCATTTCTTTGAATTCAGCCCTCATGTCTGCCAATTCTTTCTGAATTTCTTTTAAATGCTCCATTGACATGAGATCGTCTTCTTTTTTAAGCGCTGCTTCTTCAATTTCATGCTGCATTATTTTACGAGATATTTCGTCTAATTCTGCCGGCATTGAATCCATTTCTGTTCTGATCATAGCGCATGCTTCGTCAATTAAATCTATTGCCTTGTCAGGAAGGAACCTGTCGGATATATATCTGTTTGAAAGAACGGCAGCTGCAATCAGAGCCTGATCGTGGATTTTGACTCCGTGGAATACTTCATACCTTTCTTTTAAACCTCTTAAAATGGATATGGTATCTTCAACTGTAGGTTCTTCTATAAGGACGGGCTGGAATCTTCTTTCAAGAGCAGCATCTTTTTCGATGTATTGCCTGTATTCGTTTAATGTAGTGGCACCTATGCAGTGAAGTTCACCTCTGGCAAGCATAGGCTTCAGCATGTTTCCTGCATCCATGGATCCTTCGGTTTTCCCTGCACCTACAATTGTATGAAGCTCATCTATAAATAGTATAATTTTGCCGTTGCTTTTCTTTATTTCTTTCAATACGGCCTTGAGCCTTTCTTCAAATTCGCCTCTGAATTTTGCTCCTGCAACTAATGAGCTCATGTCAAGAGAAAATATTTTTCTTTCCTTTAAGTTGCTGGGCACATCACCTCGTACAATACGTAATGCCAGGCCTTCTGCAATTGCTGTTTTTCCTACTCCAGGCTCTCCTATGAGAACAGGGTTGTTTTTTGTTTTTCTGGACAAAATACGTATAACATTTCTTATTTCTGAATCCCTTCCTATAACAGGATCCAATTTATTGTTTTTTGCAAGTTCTACCAAGTCAGAGCCGTATTTAGAAAGGACGTCATAGGTAGATTCAGGCGTATCGCTTGTAACTCTTTCATTTCCTCTGACTGAAGAAAGTGCGCTTAAAAATTTATCCTTTGTAATTTTGAAGTCCCGGAACAGTTCTTTTAAATTTTGATTTGGAAAATCCAACATGGATAACATAATGTGTTCAACAGAAACATATTCATCTTTCATTCTATCTGCGTGTCTTTCAGATTCTGTCAAAATTCTGTCTACGTCCTGAGATACGTATATTTTACCACTTTCACGCCCCGGTCCTGTAACTCCAGGCATATTGTCAATAATGTTTTTAACTTTATCTTTAATGCCGGAAATATCAATGTTCATTTTAGTCAGCAATTGTCCTATCAATCCACCTTGCTGATTTATGAGTGCATATAGAAGATGTTCCTGTTCAATCTGCATGTTCATGTGCTCTATTGCAATATTTTGAGAATCCTGAATTGCTTCCAGGGATTTTTGAGTAAATTTTTGTGGATTCATTAAATTTTCTCCTTTCGTAAATTTATATTTACATCCATTATAATGCTGAAATATTAAATAAGTATTAAATTTCTAAAATTTGGAGAATCCAAATCCAAATACATCCTGAACATTTCTGATTATTACAAATGACTCCGGATCAATTTCTTTTATTTTGTTTTTTAAAATGAAATATTCTTTTCTTTCCAGTATTGTTACTATAATATCTTTTTTTTCACTTGTATATCCTCCTTCGGCCTTGTAAACAGTTACTCCTCTATCTAAATTTTCAAAAATATATTTTTTAATTTCATTTGTGTACTTGGAAATGATAACAACTTCATTTTTTACAGAAAAGCCTTCTATAAAGTAGTTTACCACAATTCCGTTCAAAAACCATCCGAAGGCACTTACCATCCCTGTTTGAATTCCATATGTAAAAAAAGCAAGTATAACAACCGCTGTATCTGCAGCCATTAAACCTTTCCCCATGTCAAAATTAAAATATTTGTTAAGCACCCTCGCCAGTATATCTGTACCTCCTGTTGAAGCGTTCTGATTATATACTATTGATAAGCCCATTGCAGAAATTACAATGCCGCTTATCAGGTTCAAAAGAACCTGGTCCGTGATCGGTTTTGTTGCAGGGTGCAGAAATTCCATCAGTGACATGGAAATCGACAGTGAAATAACAGATAAAATTGTTTTTTGTCCAAAGTCCCTGCCTAAAAGGTAAAATCCTACTATTAAAAGTATAACATTCAAAACAAAGTTCATTAATGAAACCGGTATAGGAAGGTAATGGCTTAAAACAATTGAAAGCCCAGTAACACCGCCTGTTGCTAAATTTTCCGGTACCATGAAGTAATATGTTCCAAATGCCAAAATAAAAGAACCAATGATTATAAGTGCTATTTCTTTTACAGTTATCTTTTTAAACATTGTCAAACCTCCTTGCAAGTTTATATCATTTTATCTCAAATTTTTTTATTTATCAATAAAATTCGATTTGCTGAATATTCATATTTTTCTGAATTATATAAAATCTTGAGCTTGCGTATTAATTCACATACATGAGGTAATATTATACATTAGAAAGATTTAAAATATATTGTGAAAAATGGAATCTTGCGTGAAAAGGAGAAACGGATAATAATAGAATGATTTAAAGATATATACCAAGATTAAAAACGGTTTTTGTTTTTAATGGGGCCTTGAAGGCATAAATTTCAACAATAAATTAATTTGAGTGGCAATTCAAATAATGCTATAATGAGTGGTAAATTTCCAAAATATATGATTTGAGTGTTCAATAAAAATTCATCATGTAGTTGTTCGCTCTAAGTATTTAAACGGAAAAAACCAATAATTTTAAAAAGAATTATACAGCACAATTGTTGCTTTATTGAAACGTCGTTGAATTTTATCAACAGAGTATCACGGAATTGCAGCAAACATAAAATTTAGTGAAGGAAGTGAATAATTATTTGAAAGAAATAATTGATCAAATTATAGAGATTGATTCATTGGCTTTTGAAAATAAAACGAGGAATGAGCAAGCTTTATTAAGTAAAAAACAAGAGTATCAGGATAAAATATCGGGGTACCGCAATAAGAGGCTGTCGGAAGCAAAAAACAAGGCTGAAAGCATATCTGCTGAAACAGATAACTTTATCAGTGAAAATGAAAAGTCTAATGAGGAACAGCTTCGGAGCATTTCTGCTTCAATTAAAAGTGCATATTCAAAAGCAGAAAAAGGTTTAATTAAAAAAATATTTAACAAGTTATTTGTACTGGAGGGGTAATATGAACCCTAATATGGCATTTTATGCCGTAAATACGAAGATTGCAGCAAAGAAAGGGCGTATATTAAAGAAGGAAGATTGGAATAAGTATATTGAAAGTACTTCTGTGGAAAAATTGACGGAAATTTTTAAAAGTAATGTAGAAATAAATAAAGCATTTAGAGAATCTGGGATTTCCAGCGTTAACAGAGACAGTGTTGAAATAGCTTTAAACAAGTTAAAAACAGTAGAAATTGAGGAGCTGCTTCATTACTTTTCGGGCGAATATAAGGAATTTATCCGAACGATGCTTATGGAGGAAGAAATAAGCGATTTAAGCTTAGTTATCAGGAAGTTGTCAAGGGAAGAATCTCTGAATGAAGTTAGCGAAAGGTTTGTTCATTCGAAACTTTTCACCACTGTGGATTTTGATGATCTTTTAACTTCAAAGGATGTTGATCAGCTAATAGATAAGCTGAAAAAAACTCCTTATTACAATGTTCTTAGAAACCTTACAGGGGAACATGCTTTAAAAAGAGAATTTCATATGGAAATGAAACTTCATGTTGTTTTATATAATAAAATTTATGAGGCTGCCAAGAAACTAGACAAGGTGGATTTTAATGCTGTTAAAGAAATTGTAGGATTAAAAATTGACCTTTTAAATTTACAGTGGATTTACAGGGCTATTAAGTATTATAATATTTTGCCGGAAGAAATTTTCAATTATAGCTTGGAAGGCGGCAAAAACATAGATTTAAAAAAAATAAGGAAACTTTGTTATTCCAAATCTATAAAGGAATTTAAGAGACTTGCAAGGGGGTTTCTTGACTATGACATTTTTCAGGATTTAAATGCTGAAAAAACGGGAGATACTGAAATAGATATTAATACTGCAGCTCTTTCTTATATGTTTAATTATCTGAAAGATAAAAGATATTATAACATAGGTGCTGCAATATCCTTTATTTATTTGCTGGATGTGGTAATTAATGATTTAACGTCAATTACCGAAGGTATTAAGTATCATGTCCCGAAAGAAAAGCTTGAGGAATACCTGGCATATAGGGTATAAGACAGGAGGCTTTATATGGCTATAGAAAAGATGGTTCTTTTGAAAATTATCGGATCGCCGGATAATATGCATTCAATGTTAAAAGAACTGATATTATGCGAAAATGCACACTTGAATATGAATACGGAATCCAACGGTGCATATAACAACTATTTGGCTGTTCATCAATATGAATCGGAAATTATAAGCCCCGGTGTTCATAGCGTAGAGGATCCGGAAGAAGTCCACAGTGTTTGTGATGATTGCCTGGATTCTGTTGAAGAATTAAGCCATGGGTTGGGAATTGAGTTAAAAATAGATAAAAGTATTTTATCAAAAAACAGCTACAGCTTAGAAGAGGCAAAACAAACTTTATCAAAAATACAATTATCTATAGGCGAGAGAGTTAAGCAAATTAACAGTAAAAAGAAACAAATAAACGAACTTTTAGAATTAAGAGGGAAATTAGAAAGCATACCTGATAAAGATGTGGATTTTGGTAAAATTTCCAAATTAAATTATTTTGAATATGAAGTAGGTACTTTTTCAGTTGAAAACAAAGCACGCTTAAAGAGAAATTACGAAAATTTAAGTGCCATAGTACTGAAAATAGGAAGCATCAAATCATCGTCGGAAGATTTATACGTTGTTATCTATCCTAAACAATTTAAAGAAGAGACGGATAAACTTCTAAAATCAATTAACTGGAACAAGTTTACCATACCTGAGAAATATATGGGAAGCCCTTCAGAGAAAATTAAACAGATTGATTCTGAATTGGAGAGCATTAAAAATGATATTAAAGTCCTTTCTAAATCAATAGAAGATGAAAAGGAAGACAATAAGAAAGCTTTATTTAAAATTTACAATGTTTTAAAATTAGAAGATAAAATAGCTGAGTTGGAACAAAGGGCAGAATTTGGGAACAGTGCTTTTTCAATAGATGTTTGGGTGAAGGAAGGAGGCATCGAGACGGTAGAAAAAGCCATCTCGTCTGTAACTGACAAATATCGGATATCTGTCAAATCGGAAAAGGATCTGGGAGACGATGTGACAGCACCTACAGAATTAAAAAACAACTGGTTTTCGAAGCCTTTTGAAATGATTGTTAAAATGTATGGCCTTCCTGCATATAAAGAAATTGACCCAACTCCATTAGTAGCAGTTACGTTTTGCTTGGCGTTTGGTATAATGTTCGGAGATATAGGGCAAGGCTTTGTGTACTTTTTAGCCGGCTTTCTGCTGCGGAAGAAATGGGAAGATGCAGGAGGTCTTGCCATAAGGCTAGGCGCAAGTTCAATGATTTTCGGATGTGTGTACGGAAGCTTTTTCGGTCTGGAAAAAGCAGAATTGCCGTGGATTCCCGGTCTTCTTAATGGCAGCCCGCTAAGCCCTGATAATATACCGATGATATTGGTTTCCGGAATTCTGTTCGGTATTGTAGCACTGACGGCGTCATATATTTTAGGGACTGCTAATTCATTGAAAAACGGAGATATTGAACAAGGAGTTTTTGGCAAAAACGGAATTTTCGGCTATGTATTCTTTATAAGTTTTATAATGTCGATTGTTGCGTTAATAGGTATAATTAATATACCTATGAGTGTTCCCATAACTACATTGCTGATAAGTTTGGTTGTTTTGATATTGAGACAGCCTATTGCAAATTTGATTTCAGGACGCAGACCGTTATTCAATGAAAGCCCAGGATCTTATTTGACTGAAAGCATTTTTGAAGCAATAGAAACTATCTTAAGTACATTGAGCAACTCAATATCATTCGTCCGTGTAGGGGCGTTTGCATTGAACCATTCCGGATTATTCCTTGCATTTATGGTTATTTCGGAAATGATGCCTAATATGCCTCTACGAATATTAATCCTTTTAGTGGGAAATATTTTAATTCTTTCCCTGGAAGGATTGATAGTTTTAATACAAAGCCTTCGACTTCATTACTATGAGATGTTTGGAAAATACTTCATAGGCGGAGGAGTAGTATTTAAACCTATTAAATTAAGTTGACTTTAATAAAAAAATACAATTAATAATTATAAGGAGATTAAATTATGATGCAAATTATATCTTTAATATTGGCGGCAGCTATATCTGCAGGAACAATTATATATGGCTACAAAGCTATGAAAAAACGTAAAAAAGGAAGCATTAAGAAAGCTATTTTAACAACCGTGTCAGCATTCGGGCTTGTGATGCTGGGTGCAATAATTTCGACAATATTCGGCGGCAACGTACTTGCGGAAACAACAACTACGGCTGCAGAATCTACTGCAGCAGCAGGTATATCAATAGGTGAAGGTATTAAATATTTTTCAGCTGCATTAGCAACGGGCATTGCAACAATAGCAACCGGCATGGCTGTGGGTTCTGTTGGTTCATCAGCTATTGGGGCGATTTCTGAAAATGAATCTTTGCTTGGTAAAACATTAATTTTCGTTGGTATGGCAGAAGGTATTTCTATTTATGGCATGATTGTTTCAATATTGATTCTGTTTGTTTAATTAGTTTAATATTAATGATTAATGATTAATGATTAATGAAAAGAGAATATATATGAGAAGTTTTTTGATCAGTGACAATAGAGATACCTGGATAGGAATGGGATTGGCAGGTATTGAAGGTGTTGTTGTAAGGGATAGAGAAAGTGCGTTAAAGGAAATTAAGAAAGCTGAAAGTAATCAGGATATTGGTATTCTAATAGTTACAGAAAGAATAACTGATATGATAAAAGATGAGTATATGGAATATAAATCAAAATCCAGGACTCCGCTGCTTATTGAAATTCCAGACAGACATGGTTCTGTCAGAAAAGGTAATGCCATAAAAGATTATATAAGAGATTCGGTTGGCATTCATATATGAGGTGATTATTGATTATGGTTACTATAGAAGAAAAAATAAAACTTTTTTATAAGCTTCTCAATCAGTCCATGGATAATAAATTGACCGAAGACTTGAAGGAATTAGAAGATTCTCATGAAATTAAACTAAATGAATCAAAGACCATGGTGGATAAGGAAGCTAAGGAAATAGAGGAAAAGGCACTGAAAAGGGCCGAGGTCAAACGCGCTGAAAGTACCAGTAAATCGAAAGTAATCATAAAAAAAGATATTATGGCATTAAAAGAGAAATATTATCATTTATTTATGGCCAAATTTGAAAATTATATTAAAGAATTTGGTGGTACAGACCAGTATAAAGATTACTTGTCAAAAATAATGCCGAAATTATCTGAAGAAATTAAAAACTGTGGAAAATGCGATACAGTTATTTATGTTACTAAGAATGATAAAGAAAAATATGGCGGGTTTATAAAAAAAGAAATAAGTAAAAATGGATGTAAGGTTGAGTTAAAAACATCTGAAGACATTATGGGTGGGCTTATAGCAGAACTCCCTGAAAAAAATATAAAGATTGATATGTCTGTTGATTCTGTTTTGGAAGATAATAAAACTTATATTATGCAGACGGTATTCGAAGCTTTGGAGGCAGGTGATTATAATGTCTGATATTGAAGGTACTGTCAGTTCAATAAACGGGCCTGTTGTCAAAGGTTTCGGTATGGGTTCATTTAAGGCCCACGAAATGGTTACTGTAGGACAGCAAAAGCTTATAGGAGAGGTAGTTTCCATCGAAGGAGATGTGGCTACGGTCCAGGTTTATGAAGAAACAGAAGGATTGAAGGCAGGCGAGCCTGTTTATTCTACAGGTACGCCTTTATCAGTTACTTTAGGCCCGGGAATGATAGGAAATATTTTTGACGGAATTCAAAGGCCCTTGGAAAGAATTCAAGATACAGACGGTGACTTCATACCTGAAGGTATAGGGCTTTTGACCTTGGATATGAAAAAGAAATGGAATGTATCAATAAAAGTAAAACCAGGGGACAAATTGGCAGCAGGCGATGTTTATGCAACTGTTCAGGAAACTAACAGAATACTTCACAGGCTGCTGGTTCCATTTAATGCAGGAGGAACTGTTGTTAAAGCATATCCTGATGGTGAATACACTTTAAATGATACAGTAGTTGTAATTAAAAAAGAAAACAAAGAAAATGCAAATCTAACTTTGTGTACAAAGTGGCCTGTACGAAAGCCAAGGCCGATAAAGGAAAGACTTCCTCTATACAAGCCTTTAATTACAGGGCAAAGAGTTATAGACAGCTTTTATCCTATAGCTAAGGGCGGAACCGTTGGGCTACCGGGCGGATTTGGTACAGGGAAAACTGTAACACAGCACCAGCTGGCCAAGTGGAGCGATGCCGACATAATTGTTTATATAGGCTGCGGTGAACGTGGAAATGAGATGACCGATGTTTTGGAGGAATTTCCGAAGCTGATTGACCCAAGGACCAACAGGCCTTTGATGGAAAGGACAATTCTTATTGCCAATACTTCAAACATGCCGGTTGCCGCTCGTGAAGCAAGTATCTATACAGGAATTACTATGGCTGAATATTACAGAGATATGGGCTATGATGTAGCTATAATGGCTGATTCCACCTCAAGATGGGCGGAGGCTTTAAGAGAAATTTCCGGTCGTTTGGAGGAAATGCCGGCAGAAGAAGGATATCCTGCATATCTTCCTTCAAGATTGGCTGAATTTTATGAAAGGGCAGGATGTGTAAAAACATTGAACGGGAAGGAAGCATCAATCACTATAATCGGTGCTGTTTCACCTCCCGGAGGAGATTTCTCTGAGCCAGTTACGGAAAACACAAAGCGATTCGTTTCAGGATTTCTGGCTCTTGACAAGAAACTCGCATATGCAAGGCATTATCCAGCCATAAACTATTTGACCAGCTATAGCGGGTATGTTGATATGCTCAGTGACTGGTACGAAGAAAATGTTGCTTCTGACATGCTTGAGCTGAGACATAAATTGATTGTCCTCTTGCAGGAAGACGAAAAATTAAACGAAATAGTCCAGCTTGTGGGAGAAGACGTGCTTCCTAACGATCAGGCTTTAGTGCTTGAAACTGCAAGGATCATTAAAAAGGGGTTCCTTCAGCAGAATGCACTTAATGATTTAGATTCTTACGTAACATTGGAAAAACAATATAAGATGCTTAAAATCATAGATACGTTCTATGAAGAAGCGCTGAAGTGTGTTAAAATTGGAATACCGATTTCCGTAATAAGAAAAGAGCCGGTTATTCAGGACATTTTGAAGATAAAATATGACATTCCAAATGATAAATTAGAATTATTGGATGCTTTAAATGATAATATAATTAAAACATTCACCGACTTAAGGCAAAAATATGAGTAGGGGATTGAAATGAAAAAAGAATATTTGAAATTAAATAAAATAGAAGGCCCCTTAGTAATTCTCTCAGATATAGAAGATGCTGCCTACGGAGAAGTAATCAATATTAAAGTAGGCAAGGAGGAAACAAGAAAGGGGAAAATTATAAAAATCGAAGGTGATAAGGTTATTGCTCAAGTTTTTGAGGGGACGACAGGCATTTCAACTGACAATGTGTCAGTGAAATTTACTGGTGAGCCTTTGACAATACCTCTTTCAAAAGAAATTTTGGGAAGGACATTCAATGGCGTTGGTGAGCCCATTGACGGAGCTTATCAGGTAATTTCCGATATAAAAGAAAATATTAACGGAAGACCTATTAATCCGGTTGCTAGAAGATATCCAAAAAATTTCATTCAAACAGGTTTTTCAGCTATAGATGCTTTAATGACATTGATTAGAGGCCAGAAGCTTCCTATATTCTCAGGAAACGGAATGGCTCACAAGGAGCTGGCAGCTCAGTTAGTTAAGCAGGCAAAGATTAAAGGAGCTACAAGTGAGAATTTTGCCGTTGTATTCGGTGCCATGGGCGTAAGGCACGACGATGCTGACTACTTCAGAAAAAGTTTTGAATCTGCAGGTGTTCTTGACCACGTTGTAATGTATATTAATAAGGCTGACGACCCCATTATCGAAAGAATTTCCGCACCCAGGTGTGCACTGACAGCTGCTGAATATCTGGCATTTAAAAAAAATATGCACGTAGTTGTAGTTTTAACAGATATGACCAGCTATGCTGAAGCACTGCGTGAAATTTCTTCTGCCAGAGAAGAAGTTCCTTCACGTAAAGGCTACCCGGGATATTTATACTCGGATCTTTCCACAATTTACGAAAGGGCAGGTATGTTAAAAAGCTGTGAAGGTTCTATAACACTTATTCCAATATTGACTATGCCAAATGACGACATAACTCACCCGATTCCTGACCTGACAGGTTATATTACCGAAGGGCAGATTGTTTTGAGCAGAGATCTGAACCAAAAAGGTGTATATCCGCCTATTGATATTTTGCCGTCACTTTCCCGTTTGATGAAGGACGGCATAGGTGAAGAATATACAAGAGAAGACCATGCGGATCTTCAAAGCCAAATTTATGCATCTTATTCAAAAGTGCAGGACATACGAAGTCTTTCACAGATTATAGGTGAAGATGATTTAAGCAATATAGACAGATTGTACCTTAAATTCGGCAGTGAATTGGAAGATAAGTTTATTGCACAAGGCAAAGATGAAAATAGGAGTATCAACGAAACATTGGATTTAGGTTGGCATATATTATCAATTCTGCCGGTTGAAGAGCTTGATCGTGTTGATAAGAGCCTAATAGACAAATATTATGATAAAAACAGGGAGAGATAGCTATGGCAATATTGGTTGCACCTACCAAATCCAATTTAATTAAAGCAAAATCATCCCTGGAACTTTCTACGAAGGGATATGAACTTTTAGACAAAAAAAGGAATGTCCTTACCAAGGAAATGATGGTGTTTGTTGATAAGACAAAATCCATGCAAAATGAAATTTATGATGTACTGAAAGATGCATATGAATTTTTACAAAAAGCTAATGTAACTCTTGGTGTAAAAAATGTGGAAGATATAATATACAGTATTCCAAAGGAAGAACCCTACGACATTTTATTAAAGAGCGTCATGGGAATTGACATACCTTCTGTTAAATACAAGTCAGGAAATGATTTCAGGCCCGCTTATGGATTTTATAACTCTAATGTTTCACTTGATGAAGCAAGACAGAAGTTTCAAATTGTAAAAGAGAAAATTTATGAATTGACCGAAGTCGAAAATTCTATTTTCAAGCTTGCAAAAGAAATAGAGAAGACGAAAAAAAGGACCAATGCGTTGAAATATGTTCAAATCCCCAGATATAAAGAGCAGGTTAAATATATTACGGAGGTACTTGAAGAAAAGGAAAGAGAAGACTTTTTCAGGCTTAAAAAGCTGAAAGGAAAGAAATAAAGCAGATGACCCAAATCTATGATTTGGTGTCAGCCGCTTATCCCGAACGGATGTGAGGGAAAATAAAGGCGCATAAAGCGCCTTTTTTTATGTGCGCCCAGCATGGG
>DHER01000031.1:0-354 GCA_002399975.1 Firmicutes bacterium UBA4845
ATATTAGGAATTGGCGAATCTTTGCCAACCCATATTCCTTCGTAGATACATCGCCCTAAATGTTCTGCAAAATGTCCATAAATATTTTTATTAATGATGCCCTTTCTAATCTCTGAATTTATTTTCATTTTTACCATCGTAGGATTCCTCTCTTTCGTCACGCGTAGGATAATTAATTGTAACAGGTTTTCTGCAGCTTAAAATTCGGTATCTTTTAAACGGTTAATTTTTAAGGCGGAAAAACGATTAACATGTATTAATTTTATGGCATAACAATATAATAGTCAATATAATAATGACTGGCTTTCAAAATTTATTATAACAACGGAAACTATACCCCGGATTAATTAAACA
>DHER01000031.1:372-3041 GCA_002399975.1 Firmicutes bacterium UBA4845
ACGAAAAAGAGTAATAAAAAGGGAGGCAATACTTTATGAACGGTTTTAGCAATAAGAAAAAGAGGAGGGGATATAGAGAATTCTTATATATCGTGCCTTTTCTGATTTTAGTATTAGTATTTTCGTATTATCCTCTATATGGGTGGATATATTCATTTTTTGATTATCAGCCACCGTTACCGTTTTCTTGGGACTCTTTTGTAGGATTGAAATGGTTTAAAACACTATTCCAAAGTAAGTCCTATGTTAAACAAACGTTAGAAGTGCTTCGAAACACCTTTGCTATGAGTGGTATTTCATTGGCATTTTCTTGGCTTCCAATGTTTTTTGCTATCTTTCTTAATGAAATCAAAAATATAAGATTTCGTAAGTTTGTTCAATCCGTAACTACTTTTCCAAACTTTATTAGCTGGGTATTGGTTTATTCAGTGGCATTTCTGCTTATGAGCAACAATGGTATGTTTAACTCTGTGGCAATGAAACTTGGAATTATAGAAAAACCTATAGATTTTTTGAAATCAAATGATCATATGTGGATTAAGATGTGGCTATGGCTTACTTGGAAGAATCTTGGATGGGCAGCCATAATGTACATTGCAGCTATTTCAAGCATTGATGGAGAATTATTTGAAGCTGCCAGAGTTGACGGAGCAAGTCGTTTAAAAATCATTCGTCATATTACAATACCTAGCTTGTTGCCTACATTTTTTGTACTTCTGCTACTAAACATTTCAAATTTTCTGAATAATGGCATGGAACAGTATTTTGTCTTCCAGAACTCATGGAATAGAGAGTATATACAGGTTTTAGATTTGTATGTATACAATTTATCTACCAGTAAACCGCCTGTGTATTCAGTATCAACAGCGCTTAGCATGTTAAAAAGCATTGTAAGCCTAGTTCTACTGTTTGGTGCAAACACCTTCTCTAAGATAGTGCGTAAGCAAAGTATAATATAAAGGAGTGAAGAGGAAAACTTGGTAATGCGTATTGTCTTGTAAACGAGCCAACAAAGGCAGCGCAGAAAGGGGGAGAATTATGAAAAGGAAGAATAGTATTATAAAATCGAATAATTGTAACAAAATAAAAAATCATTCTTTAAGTGATCGATTATTAGATGTAGTAAATTATACCGTGTTTTCACTATTTGCTTTTGTATGTGTGTATCCGTTTTATTATATTTTTATAAATACAATCAGTAACAATAAAATAAGTGAAAGCGGTGGAGTCGTTTGGTTTCCTAAGGGAATACATCTGCAAAACTATATTGATGCATTTAAAATACCTGGGCTAGGGCAGGCTGCATTTATCTCAATATCCAGAACGATTATCGGAACAGCCTTAACTCTAATTATAGCTGCATTTCTTGGATATATGTTTACCAGAGAAACTATGTTTAAACGTAGATTTTGGTATCGCTTTGTTGTTGTAACAATGTATTTTAACGCAGGTATTATTCCTTGGTATCTTACAATGATGAACCTTGGACTTACGAATAACTTTCTTGGATATATTCTGCCTACGTTGGTATCACCTTTTTATATTATTCTAACAAAGACCTATATTGAATCGACACCAAAAGAGATACAGGAGGCAGCAGAATGTGACGGAGCCGGAGTTTTAACCGTATTTTACAAAATCATGTTACCTATATGCAAACCTATTTTAGCAACAATCGCAATTTTTTCAGCGGTGGGACATTGGAATTCATTTCAAGATACTTTGCTTCTGATGACACAAGAAAAGTATTATACTCTGCAATTTATCTTATATAGATATTTACAGTCATCACAATCATTGTCTGCGATCGTTAATGCAACGGCAGGCAGCGCTGGAGCAATGCTGGCCAACACTCAGACGCAAACATCAATCAGAATGACGGTTACAATTATCGTAGCACTTCCTATCATGATGATCTATCCGTTTTTTCAGAGATTCTTTGTGAAAGGAATTATGATTGGAGCGGTGAAAGGATAAGTGCGCCTAGAAAAGGTCGGATAGTTTAAAAGCTATATACCATATCGAATGATATCCTTTTTAAAGGAGTCAGAATATATAAAATTATAGTTTAAAAGAGGAGGAAGATTATGGGATTTAAAAAGCAACTTAGTTTTACAATTGTTGTTATGCTAGTTTTGGCAATGTTTGCTACCGGTTGTACCAAAAAGGCTGACAATAATGCAAATGACGTTTCAAGCGACAAAACTGGCAGCAAAGTTGAAGGCAACAATGACAGTTCAAACAATAATGACACAGCAACACCATCCGAACTCGAACCAATGGTGCTTGAAGTTTACTCACAACCAGCTAACTTCCAAGGAGAACAACCAGGTTGGACAGCAAAGATATTAAAGGATAAGTTTAATGTGACTCTTAATATCATAGCTCCACAGGTAGCAGGCGGCGATATCTTTGCTGCCCGTTCTGCATCCGGTTTCTTAGGAGACATTGTTGTACTTGACAATGCCGACATTCAGGCCTGTGTTAAATCAGGACTGATTTATGACATTACGGAAGAAATGAAGCAATTGACATCTTTTAAAGATTATAAGATGCAGCTTGACTTATATAATTCTTCCTTAGACGGTGTTGACGAAGGTACCTATTATGCATGGCCTACCGAGATGACAAACACAAGTCCTACCACATTTACACCTACTATTCCCGGT
>DHER01000064.1 GCA_002399975.1 Firmicutes bacterium UBA4845
AAATGAAATCTATGGCATATATTATATATCAATATAAAATAAATTTATAAATTGCTAAGATGAGAATTATTAAATATGCATGGATCTTAGAGAGAAAACAGAAGGTGAAATGTTTTCGTCCCGCTGTATATTGAACCCGTCTCGGAGCATTTGGGAGTAGCAACCCAAACGGGAGATGCCGTTATATGAAATGAGATGCTGTATACAGCAATTAGAGTGGTACCGCGGGAAACCGCCTCTTATGAGGCGGTTTTTTGTGTATTTTAATTGAATAAGTGCTGTGAATAGGAATAGTAAATTATTAAGGACTCTAGAGAGAAAACAGAAGGTGAAATGTTTTCGTCCCGCTGTATATTGAACCCGCCTTGGAGCATTTGGGAGTAGCAACCCAAACGGGAGATGCCGTTATACGAAATGAGATGCTGTGTTTTTAATGCGGCAATTAGAGTGGTACCGCGGAAACCCCGCCTCTTACGAGGCGGGGTTTTTGTGTGCAAATGTATACGGCTACCATGTAAAATTTATTGCCGGATAGGAATTTGATTATTAAATTAGGAGGATATTATGAAAAAGAAAATGAGAAGGATATTATCATTTATTGTAATTTTGGGATCTGCACTAATGCTTTTTACGGCATGCTTCAATGGAGACAAAGTAAGTAAAACTGAAAACGAAGGAAAGGTTGCTAAAACTTATACGGAGGATGGAAGTATAGAAGGAGCGCTTGAAGGTGTTGAGCTGTCAGTGGGGACAACAGGTTTATTCGCACCGTTTTCCTACTATGACCATGACGGTTCCACGCTAATCGGGTATGACATGGACTTTTTAAATGAATTACAGAAGATTTTGGGGTTTACTATAGCGGGCGGCACGGTTAAAAACATGGATTACTCTGCTCTTACAACCTCAGTTGCAAAAGGAAAACTTGATATGGCCCTGGCAGCATTATGTGCTACAGACGAAAGAAAAGAAGTAATGAATTTTAGTAATATTTATTATGATTCAGGACTGATCATAGCTGTAAACAAAGAAATGAGCCCAAAGGAAATAACAGGCGTTGATTTCTTAAAATCAGGTAATTATACTGTAGCCGTTGAGAAAGGAACTGCATCTCACATTTATGCACAAAAGAATCTTCCTGCAGAGTCCATAGAAGTTCATGATACTATTACTACTGCATATGAATCTTTGGAGCAGGGAAAGGTCGATGTACTTATACAAGACCATCCTGGAGTTGCTTATTATATTAAGACGAAGAGCGGTACTAAGCTGGAGACGGTCGGTGAGGAATTCAACAATGGACAGGCACCTTATGCAATAGCAGTATCATTTGATACTTCTGAAGAATATCCGGAACTGGTTGACATTCTGAACAAAGCTATAGAAGAGTTGGAAGAAAACGGGACCATAGATGCTCTTAATTCTAAGTGGTTTGAGTAAATATAAGATAGTGCCGCTTTAAAGCGGCACTACATTTAAAAGTATAGGAAGTGATAGTATGGAGTTTTTAAAAGTTCTTTTGCCGATGCTTGTCAGAGGGCTGAAGGTTACACTTTTGATTTCAGTTGCAGGAATTTTCTTCGGCTTTATAATCGGCAGCATAAGCGGTTATGCATTGCAGGGGAAGAACAAGCCTGCCAAAATAATAGCAGGCGCTTATATCTGGGTTATAAGGGGCATTCCTTTGATAGTTCAGGCGCTATATGTTTATTATGTGCTGCCGTTGTTATTAAATACGGATATATCATCAGAGACTGCAGGCATAATCGTAATAAGCCTTAATTCAGGGGCGTTTATCTCGGAAATTGTAAGAGGGGCTTTGCAATCTGTTGATCCTGGTCAGAATGAGGCGGGTTTGTGTCTTGGGCTGACAAACAGGCAGATTTTATGGCATATTATAGTGCCGCCTGCTTTTAAGATGATGCTGCCGTCACTGTTTAATCAATTTATAATAACTATAAAAGATACGGCAATTTTGTCCGTAATAGTAGTGAATGAAATTACCAAAGAGATACAAAATTATGCTGCACTTAGTTATAGAACCATAGAATCCTACACTGTAGGAGCGCTGTTTTATCTTGTTATAATATCCATATTAATGATAGTACAAAAAAATATTGAACAGAAGATAGAGGTGAAAGTTTGAAACAAATAAGTAGGAGTAACCAATAAAACTGGGCATAGCAAACAAACCATTCGGAATTTTTGAATGATAAAAGTTGATATTTATTGAGTCAGGATTAAGCGGTTACAACAGGGTCATCTATGATCGTGTATCCTCTTTTCCTTAGAAGATGCAGAGCCTGTACTTTTGTCAGAATCTTAGATTCATTGACAGGACGATGCTCTAAGAACCCTTTTGGGGTATATGGCTCCAGCTTGCTCAAAATGTTCCAGATAGCGGTCAGGAGCATTTTGCAAACAGCAATAATAGCCTTTTTGTGACCCCGGCGGGTTTTGATTCTGTGATACCTCTCTTTAAACTCAGGATGCTTTTTTGATTTTATAAGAGCATTGGCAATCTGAACAAGAAGAGGTTTCAAATAACAACCGGCACGAGAGATACGTGTGGATTTGACCTTACCGCCGCTTTTGTCATTGCGAGGACAGCAGCCAGCCCAGGAAACAAGATTCTTAGATGACGGAAAAGCCGACATGTCAGGACCAATTTCAGACATTACGGTAATAGCAGTCATCGGATTGGAATCCAATCCCGGAACGGTGCGAAGCAAATCCAGAGCAGCAGAAAAAGGTTTCACCACCAGAAGTATTTCCTGCTCGATCTTCTCTTTGTGGGCATCAAGCTCGTCGATATGTAATAGACATTCACGCAGTTTGATAGCCTGCTCAGGGGAGATGGCACCATCAACGGCAGCTTGTATTTCTACAATAGGAGTTTTACAGCGACCGTCAACAAAAGGAGCAACATCAAAAGACTCACAGGGATGATCTAACATGTAGTTAGTAATAGATCTGGAAGACTTTCCGAAAACATCACTGAAAACATCATCAAGCTTGAGGTTGGAAACTGTAAGACAGTTCTGAGCACGATTCTTTTCACCGGTCAACGTATTAGTTAGCTTGAAGCGGTAACGAATCAGGTCACGGAGATGACGGATTTCAGGAGAAGGAATAAAGCTGGGCTTGATCATATCACACATGAACAAATCACAGATCCATTTAGCATCCTTGCGGTCAGTTTTGTTTCCTCTTTGAGGTTTTGTGTATTTAGGGTGAGCTAGAGTAACAAAGTAGTTTTTTTCAAGTACGTTGAACACAGGAATCCAATACTTGCCGGCAGATTCCATACAACTTCTATACAAGAGTATTTGGCAAGCCAGTCAGACAGCTCCTTAAGACCTTTTGAAAAGGACGAGAAGCGAGCTTGCTTATACTCGGTACGACCGTTTGTGTCGGTAATGCCGATGCAGGCAAAGATCCAGGTTTTGTGGACATCAAGACCACAACAGTTTTTACGAAAGATTTTGAACATAAAGTTCCTCCTGCGAAAAAATTTGCAGGGCTGTCAGGGACTGGTCGTCCGGCGAAATCGAGTCAACTTCGGAAGAGATAAGTTTACGGGCTACTGTTTTGCGCCATTCATTGATGCCTTAACGGACGACCGACACCATATAATCATACGGGGTTGCCGCTATACAGCTCCGCCACTCACCTCCTCGGGTTCTGTAGTATGCCAGCTACCTACAGGAAAGAGTATAACAGAAAACCAGAAAATAAAAAGCGATAGGACGTAAAGTTGTGGAAATGTTTCATAACCCCATTGGCGCCTTTCGCAGAAAGGTGGATTTATAATCATGATTCAAGTAAGGCATTTATCAAAAAAATTTGGAGATTCAACAGTGCTGAAGGACATAAACATGGATGTTGAAGAAGGTGAGGTTGTTTGCATAATAGGACCGTCCGGCTCGGGTAAAAGCACTTTTTTGCGCTGCATAAATCAGTTGGAGAAACCTTCAGGAGGAGACATTTTATATAATGGTGTAAATATACTTGGCGGTTCTATGGACATAAGAATGTTCAGGGAAGAAGTAGGAATGGTATTTCAAAATTTTAATTTATTTCCATTAAAGGATGTACTGGAAAATATAACTCTTGCTCCTGTGTTGGCAAAGAAGGAAAGCAAAGAAAAGGCATCCATAAAAGCTATGGATTTGCTTACAAAGGTTGGATTGGAGGATAAGGCACACTCGTATCCTAGAGAATTGTCGGGAGGCCAGAAACAAAGGGTTGCCATAGCCAGGGCACTGGCCATGGAACCAAAAGTTCTTATGTTTGACGAGCCTACTTCTGCTCTGGACCCAGAGCTTGTTGGAGGTGTGCTTGAGGTTATGAAATCTCTTGCGGAAGAAGGGATAACCATGATTGTTGTAACCCACGAAATGGGCTTTGCAAGAGATGTTGCTGATAGAGTAATATTTATGGCGGAAGGCAGTATAGTGGAGGAAGGATCACCCAATGATATATTTACGGCTCCTAAAGAGGAGCGTACACGTACATTTCTCGCAAGAATACTTCAGAAGTAAAGTTACAGCCGGAAAATCCGGCTGTTATTTTTTTTAAGCCTTGAACTCTAAATAAAAATATCATAATTAATTATTAATGCAATTGTATTTTTTTGTAGAATTTTGACATTGTAGTGCTACGATACATTTGACTAAATTTCTATATATAGGATTATGTTTAATTCATTTAAATTAGAAATTAAAGAGCAATTTACATCTTTGAATATTTAAATAGCAGGAGGAACGTTTTATGTTAGAAGTCAAACTAAATATGTATCAAGCTGCTGCAATTGCAGCGATTTTATTCTGGATAGGTACTTATCTGGTGGAAAAGGTTAACTTTTTGAAAGAAAAGTGTATTCCCGCTCCGCTGGCTGGCGGTATTATTTTCTCAGTACTTAACACTATTTTGTCATTGAATTCTGTAATGCAGATTACATTTGATGACACTTTGCAGTCCTTTTTTATGTTAGTGTTTTTTACTACGGTTGGTTTTACGGTCAATCTTCCCATGCTGAAAAAGGGTGCAAAGCCTTTATTGGTTATGTTGTTTCTCTCAACAATTATGGTTTTTATGCAAAATTTTTTGGGGGGAGGTATTGCAGCTAAGTTCGGTTTGGATCCCAGACTGGGGGTTGCAGCAGGTTCTATAGCGTTGGTAGGTGGTCCCGGCACGGCAGCTGCATTTGGTAAGACCATGGATGAAATGGGTATTATTGGGGGGTCCAGCGTAGGCATTACTGCAGCAGTGTTCGGACTTGTAATGGGCTCCATTATGGGTGGACCCACTGCCTACAGAAGAATCAGACAGTTTAATTTGAAATCCAGTGAAATTGCTGTTACCGGTGATGTAGAAGATGACAATACCAATGTTTTCAAGAGCACCAGCAACGAATTTGTGCAGTCATCCATGCTATTGGCAGTTGCAATGGGGTTGGTACCCTGGTTTCCAATTGGCTGCATGATTTGACAAACAATACCTTCCCCATATACCTTGGTGCAATGCTAGTTGCTGCTGTTATGCGCAATGTGATTGATGCAAAGGGCGATAGGTTCCAGGATGAGGAAATTGAGGTGATTGGAAATATTTCGCTGAATTTATTCCTGGCAATGGCTATGATGAGCATGAAGCTGTGGGAATTAGTTAACCTTGCTGTCCCGCTTATTATTATTCTCATAGCTCAAACTGCACTGATGTTTCTGTTCTCTTATTTTGTTGTGTTCAATGTTATGGGCAGGAACTACAATGCTGCAGTTCAGTCCGCAGGATTTTGCGGTTTTGCAATGGGAGCTACATCGAATGCAATGGCGAATATGCAGGCAATCACCAATCAGTACGGCCCTGCAAGAGAAGCTTATTTTGTAATTCCCCTGGTAGGTTGTCTGTTTATCGACTTTATCAATGCGTTTGTTATCACTGGTTTTCTCAATTGGTGGGCATAAGTTAAACGTAGTAAAAAATTATGTGATAAACTATAAAGTCTCTCGTAGCTATGAGAGATTTCCTTTTCTCTAGAATAAGTCATATGTTGGCGTTGTTAATCAGGATATAAAATACATATAAGAATATTTGAATAATTGATTTTACGAGATGATATGATATAATAAATAAGCTAATGAAATCGGGGCTGCCGCTTTTGTCGGATATCGGATAAGTATTTATTGTATCGGTGTGAAGCAAGCCGGCAAGGCCTCTTTATGAAAAGGGAGTTTCATAGTTTGTATAAAGGAGATCTGAGATGAAAGATATCAGACACTTGAATAAGGCAATTTTGATTGCACTGATCGTAAGTTTTTCCTCTCAGCTGTATTTTTACTTTTTAACGGACAATTTCCGAATTTCTGCAGCGGTGATATTATTCCCCATTTTGCTGATGACTATCGCTCAAGATCAAAGCTCTATTTTTGTAGGCTGTGTGACTGGTATAATGGTGTTTATAATTCGTTTGTTTCTGATCGGTTCAGATGTTTCTCAGCTGCAAGACAGTCTTAGCATTGCGTTGATTGGCGGTCTTTTTTATGTAGCGTACGTGGGATTGTTTTCTTTGATCGTAGGAAATAAGCACACTGTTTCGTTTCAGCGACTGATTTTAGGAATGGTTCTCAGCGATTTCTGTTCTAATATTTTTGAAATTGTTCTTCGATCAGGCATGAATTATGACAACCTTAATGCACATGTCTATTTTTATTTGCTGGTTATTGCTTCGGTTCGAGCCATTATTGCCGGTTCTATATTGCTGGGAGAACAGAATTATCGTGCACTTGTGAAAAAGATGGAGCATGAAAACCGTTACCAGCGCCTGTATTTGATGACGACCCGTTTAAAAAATGAAAGCTATTTTATGGAAAAGAACACAGAGGAAATCGAATCTGCAATGAGCAATGCTTATCGCCTGTACGAGCGCCTGTCTGATTTGGATGTGCATCCGGAACTGAAAAAAACGGCTTTGTCTATTGCTCGAGATGTTCACGAAATCAAGAAAGATTATATACGTATAATGCAGGGTATCCAGAAAGAAGTTGATGAGCAGTTTAATGATGAGAAGATGGAAACACATGATTTGCTGCAGATCTTGAAGGAATCCGCTTATCGGACGATTAAAGCAAAGCATTTGAATATTCAGCTTATTTTTCAAATCCTGGATAAATTTGTTACCCGCAATCATTATTCTTTGATGCTTATTCTGATGAATTTGGTGAACAACGGAATTGAAGCTATAGAAAAAAAAGGCTGTAAAGGCCAAATTTTGGTGCGGGTAAAAAAGGAAGACGGACAGTTCGTATTTACAGTGACAGATAATGGCTCTGGAATTCCAGAAAAAAACATAGATCATATTTTTCAAATGGGATTTTCAACAAAATTTGATGAAGCTACTGGGAATATTTACCGAGGAGTAGGCCTTTCAGGTGTGCAGATGACGGTGGAAGAACAATTTCATGGTACAATACATGTAAAATCAGAGCTTGGCGCAGGTACGGAATTTTGTGTAATAATCCCTGCAAAAATGCTGGAGAAAGATTAATATGAATTTTTATATTGTTGAAGACGACTTATCTGTTATTAATAATCTGGAAGATATTATTGAAAGTAATAATCTGGGCGTTGTGTGCGGAAATTCAGGAGATAAAACTCCCGATTTGGCGGAAATAATGGATCTGTCCCCGGATGTGGTTCTTGTAGATTTTCTGATGCCGAATATTGACGGCGTTCAGGTGGTTTCTACATTGCGTGATATGGGAAGCACTGCCAAATTTATTATGATATCGCAAGTTTCCAATAAAAAGTTGATTATGAAAGCATATAATGCAGGAGTGGATTTTTTTATCAGTAAACCCATCAATGTTATAGAGATTAAACGGGTCATTGAAAATATTATGCGGCAGATTCAGATGGAGCAAACTCTGTCCAACATACGCAAAATGTTTCAGATAGATACATCTTCAGTTTCTGATTCGGTAAGGGAAGATAAGGAGTCTCCGGGCAGAAAGCTGCAGTATATTTTAAACCAGCTTGGGATGTCCGGTGAGAAAGGATCTAAGGATATTATCATGATTTGTCAGTATCTGTATGATAATGACAAAACTAACATGACAGAAATAAATATCGGCAAACTGTGTGAAATTTTGAGTGATAATCCTAAAAGCATGGAGCAGCGTATTCGCAGGGCTGTTGCAAAAGGAATGAGCAACTTGGCAAACTTGGGGATTGAAGATTTTATGAATGAAACATTTACCCGCTATTCCAGCACTTTATTTTCTTTTGAGGAGATTAAGGCAAAGATGGACTTTCTTCGGGGCAAGCGCTCTGTTGACGGAAAGATAAACATTAAAAAATTTATTAGCGGCCTGCTTATTTTTATGGACCAATAATACTGTCAATTTTCAAATTATGGCAGTGTCGACGATATGGTTTTTGATGATATTAGGATGGGGAATTACAGTGTACCGTTTTTATTAAGTTTTGGTTAATAATATTTGGGTATAATAAAAATGTACATAGATTCACTATTTCCAGAAATATATAAATTTCCTAAGGAGGAAAAATGAAGGAACAGAAGAATACCAAAAAGCCGTTTTTTTATTATTATGCGTTGGTGCTGCTTATAGTAGTGGTGCTGAATGCCCTGGTAGTTCCTTATATAAACAGGTTGTCATCGAAAATAGCAGAAGTGGATTATGGAACATTTCTATCGATGGTTGAATCAGGGGATGTAACAAAGGTCGAAATTGATGACAAACAGATTGCTTTTCTGTCTAAGTCAAATGAAGGGACAGTTTATATAACAGGTAAGATGGATGATCCTAATCTTGTAGACAGATTACGTTCATCTGAAAATGAAATAAAATTTTCAAAGGTTAATCCTAAGGAAAGTTCCACTTTTCTAAATGCTGTACTGTCATGGGTGTTGCCTCTTTTGTTCTTTATAGGAATTGGCCGGCTGCTGTCAAAGCAGCTTCAGAAGAAGATTGGTTCCTCCGGAGCAATGCAGTTTGGAAAAAGCAATGCAAAAGTATATGTTGAAGCTCAAACAGGAAAAAGATTTGAAGATGTTGCAGGGCAGGATGAGGCTAAGGAAGCTTTGACCGAGATTGTGGATTTTCTCCATAATCCTAAGAAATATGAAGAGATAGGAGCGTTAATGCCTAAAGGTGCACTACTTGTAGGTCCTCCAGGAACCGGTAAAACATTGCTTGCCAAAGCAGTGGCAGGAGAGGCAAAAGTGCCTTTCTTTTCCATATCAGGTTCGGAATTTGTTGAGATGTTTGTTGGCATGGGGGCAGCTAAGGTTAGGGATTTATTTAAGCAGGCTCAGGAAAAAGCCCCATGTATTGTATTTATTGATGAGATAGACACTATAGGTAAAAAGAGAGACGGGGCAGGTGGTATGGGAGGAAATGACGAAAGAGAGCAGACATTGAATCAGCTTTTGTCTGAAATGGACGGTTTTGATGCAAGAAAAGGTGTTGTGATATTGGCGGCCACAAACAGACCTGAATCCTTGGATCGGGCATTACTTAGGCCGGGGCGTTTTGACAGGCGCATACCGGTTGAACTTCCTGATCTTGCAGGACGAGAGGCAATTCTCAAGGTTCATGCAAAAAATGTGCGTGTTGAAGATAATATTGATTTTAATGCAATTGCAAGAGCCACTGCCGGCGCAAGCGGTGCTGAGCTTGCCAACATTATAAACGAAGGTGCTTTAAGGGCGGTTAAAAACGGAAGGAACAAAACTTCACAGGATGACCTAGAAGAGGCGGTTGAAGTTGTTATTGCAGGATATCAAAGGAAAAACGCAGTAATTTCACCTAAGGAAAAGAAAATAGTATCTTATCATGAAATAGGGCATGCGCTGGTTGCCGCTAAACAAACCGATTCGGCACCGATTCATAAAATTACAATAATTCCGCGTACTTCTGGAGCATTAGGATATACTATGCAGGTTGCGGAAGAAGAACAATTTTTGTTGTCTAAAGAAGAAGCTTTCAATAAAATAGTAACATTTACCGGAGGGCGTGCTGCTGAGGAAATTATATTCAATACTTTTACCACAGGTGCAGCAAATGATATTGAGCAGGCAACAAAGTTAGCAAGAGCAATGGTTACACGTTACGGTATGAGCGAAGAATTTGATATGATGGCATTGGAAAGTGTAAATAATCCTTACCTAGGAGGGGATACCTCCCTGGCGTGTTCATCCGGGACTTCAAACAAAATAGATGACGAAGTACTGAGAATAATAAAGATGGCTCATGAAAAGGCCGTAAATATTTTAAAGGAAAATGAAGATAAACTTCACGAACTGGCAGCTTATTTGTTGGAAAAAGAAGCAATAACAGGTGAAGAATTCATGGAAATTTTAAATAAATAAAATCATTTTTATTTTTCCATTATTGTGATTATATGGCTGGCCAGGTTCAATGATTTTGGGTTGTTTAATTTTCTGGCGAGTTCATATGCTTTATGTGAATGGGTTTTTGCTTCATTATAATTTCCCTTTTTAACTTCTAAAAGTGCTTTGTAGCATTCCGCCAAATCTCTGCCCCAGATAACATTGAACTTGTCAAAAAATTTTAATGCTTTGTTTATGTAAAATTCCGATTCCTTATATCTTTTAAGATCGTAGAGTGCCTGGCCGGCATTAGAATAAAAAATTTCCAGGCCTTTAATAACAGAATTTTCGCTGCATATATTTATTGCTTTTATGAAATATTCGTATGCTTCTTCATTGTTTCCCAGGTCCTTGTTCATTTGGCCCAAGTAATTATAGCTTGCGGAAATATTGACACTGTACTTGCTGCTGAATTTGTTCAGGCTTGAAAAAATATATATGGAGTCGTTAAGTACTTGGGATGCCTCTTGGTAATTTTCCATTTTAATTAGATAGAGGCCCTTTAACCTTAGTATTACACCTCTTTCCTCGATCATGTCCTTCTTGTCTAATATGTTAAGGCATTTTTCGATGTATTCCCGCATTATTGTGCTGCTATCGGTTTGTATTGCATAAAATATCATTTGTTTGAAGTTGTCCAAAAGATAAATTAAATTATCAAGTCTATAGGCGAGCTTGATGCTTATTTGAATATTTTTGATACCCTTGTTATATTCTCCCACGGATATATAGTATCTTCCCGCCAGGTATGAAGCTTCCATTTTTATTTTAATGTATTCTGTATCCAAATTGTCAATATTAACCAGGTCATTTTCAATATTTTTAAGTTCTGACTCAATATCCGCAATATTTGCAGAGTTTAATGCTTCAGTTGTATTAGGAGACAGAACAGGATAAGTTTCATGATATATTGTATATAAGTCGGTTAAATTTTCGACCTTGTTTTTTAAATTGACATAGTTTGGGTCACGTCCCTGTGTAATTGTATTTTTCAGTTTCAATATTTCATTAAATAATTTTTTGGTTTTAATCTCTGGATTAACGCCTAAATCATTTTTTAAAACTTCAGAAAGTTCATAGTAAAGTTGTATTGCTTTATTGTAATCTTCGGAAAGAGCATAGATTTTCATCAGGCGTCTATATATCTTTTCATTGTATGGGTCATCTTTTATCAAAATATTTCCGTATTTTTCAACACTGTTAAAATCTCTTGCATTGACCAGTTTATCAACCTTGGCGCAAACGGATTTAATATATATGCTTTTAAAGTAATCCCTTTTTTCTTTTATCCAGTTTTCAAATTCAAAGCAGTTTTTAACAAAAAAGTTTAAAAGGAAATCTCCCTTGTACAAATTAATCGCATTAGATTCTGTAATTATATCTATATCTGTTTTAATAGTAAATTTCTCAGAAAATTCTATTGTTGTTTTAGATGAAGAAAAAATGTTTTCATGAACGGTTGTCTTAATTTTATACAATGCATCTCTTAAATTTTTCCGCCCGTTTTCTTCGCTTGTATTCGACCAAAACATATTTATTGCTTCTTCTCTGCTTACATGCTTATTTACGCAGACATAATAAAATAAAGCCTCAGATTTTTTGTAAGGAAATGTTATTTTTTTGTTATTAAATTTCACCAAAGGGTTTCCTAATAATTTTACTGAAATGACATCATCCATATTTTTCACCATTTATATTATAATTTAATAATATATCAAATTTAATATTTTTTCAATTAATTATTACATATTAAAAGTCCAGTGAAAAAAATTAAGCCTTACAATGAAAGTAAGGCTTAATTAATATTTATAAAAAAACAAGGGGGAGAGGGTAAGTAATAAGTCTGTCACTTATTTACTTGTTTATATTATAAAAATAAATTCTTTAACTAACCTTAAGTTTAGACGTTTTATCGACGGATGAATTATATAATTAATGTTAATAATAAAATCGGAGGTGTGTTATGGTAAACAATTTAGACATATCAGAGGCAATGACAATTAAATTGGATGAGAAATTGCCGGATTATCCTGTTTTTAAGGAAGGCGTCAGAAGGGCACCAAAAAGGGAACTTTCATTAAATGGAAGAGAAATTAAACTGGCTCTTAAAAATGCATTGAGGTATGTTCCTGAGAGTCTTCACGAAAAATTAGCACCGGAATTTTTGGACGAATTGATGACAAGGGGCAGAATTTATGGCTACAGGTTTATGCCCAAGGAAAGAATTTATGGTAAGCCTATCGATGAATATAAGGGTAAGTGCATAGAAGGAAAAGCATTTCAGGTTATGATTGACAACAATTTGGACCATGATGTTGCACTGTATCCTTATGAACTGGTTACTTATGGAGAAACAGGCCAGGTATGCCAGAACTGGATGCAGTACAGGCTGATCAAAAAATACTTGGAACAGCTTACAGACGAGCAGACGCTGGCTGTTATGTCAGGGCATCCTCTGGGATTGTTTAAATCTCATAAAACAAGTCCAAGAGTAATATTGTCTAATGGGCTTATGGTAGGCATGTTTGACAATCCTCATGACTGGGCTAAGGCTACTGCAATGGGTTGTTCAAGCTACGGGCAGATGACTGCAGGCGGGTGGATGTACATCGGGCCCCAGGGAATTGTTCATGGAACATTTAATACCTTGATCAATGCAGGAAGAAAAGAACTGGGCATTCCGGCGGACAAAGATCTTGCAGGTCATCTGTTTGTTACCTCAGGCCTTGGAGGAATGAGCGGGGCTCAGGCAAAGGCGGTGGAAATTTCCGGCGGTGTAGGGATAATTGCTGAAGTTGATTATTCAAGAATTGAAACCAGAATGAAGCAGGGCTGGGTGTCAAAAGTTACCGAAAGCCTTGAGGAAGCATTCAAAACCGCAAAAGATTATATGGACAAGAAACAAACTATTTCTATTGCATATTACGGTAATATTGTTGATTTGCTGGAATACGCTGTTGACAAAAATATTCATATTGATTTGTTGTCAGACCAGACTTCATGTCACGTTCCTTACGACGGTGGTTATTGCCCAAAAGGCCTTACATTTCAGCAGAGGACGGAACTCCTAAAAACTGACAGGGAAAAATTTGCACAGTTGGTCGATAAATCTTTAGATGAACATTTCAGGGCAATCAAGGCACTTGTGGACAGAGGTTCTTATTTCTTTGACTACGGAAATGCATTTATGAAAGCTGTTTTTGATGCCGGCGTGACGGAAATCGCTAAAAACGGTAAAGACACCAGCGAGGGTTTCATATTCCCGTCATATGTAGAGGATATAATGGGACCAATGTTGTTTGACTACGGATATGGACCTTTCAGATGGATTTGCCTGAGCGGGAAGCCGGAAGATTTAAGAAAGACCGACTATGCTGCAATGTCGGTTATAGATCCCAACCGAAGAGGTCAGGACAGAGATAACTATATATGGATACGCGATGCGGAGAAAAATAAATTGGTTGTGGGAACACAAGCCAGAATTCTATACCAGGACGCATTGGGCAGAAGGGACATAGGTCTGAAGTTCAATGAAATGGTGAGAAATGGAGAAATAGGACCTGTAATGATAGGAAGAGACCACCATGATACAGGAGGAACTGATTCACCATTTAGAGAAACATCTAATATTTATGACGGGAGCAATGTAACGGCTGATATGGCAGTTCACTGCTTTGCAGGAAATGCAGCAAGAGGAATGAGCATGGTTGCTCTTCACAACGGAGGTGGTGTTGGAGTAAGCAAGGCAATAAATGGCGGCTTCGGCATGGTTCTTGACGGAAGTGAAAGAGTTGATAATATACTGAAAAAATCAATTCCATGGGATGCAATGGTAGGGGTTTCAAGAAGAAGCTGGGCAAGAAACCAGCATTCAATTGAAACTACTATTGAATATAACAAAAAATTCGCAGGTGAGGATCATATAACAATTCCTTATGTAGCCGATGACGGTCTTATTGAAAAAACTATAAAAGAATACAGCAAATAGGAGAGTGTAATGGACAAAATTATAGAATGCGTTCCTAATTTCAGTGAAGGCAGAGATTTAACAAAAGTGGAAAAAATACTTGATGTATTCAGGGGAAGAAAAAATGTCAAGCTTTTGGATTATTCCAGTGACGAAAATCATAACAGGTCGGTTGTTACTCTTGTGGGTGAACCTGAGGAACTTAAGACAGCAATGATAGAAGCCATAGGAAAGGCTGTAGAATTAATAGATTTAAATAAGCATCAGGGACAGCATCCGCGCATGGGAGCAGTTGATGTTATTCCGTTTATTCCAATAAAGAATACTACGGTTGAAGATGCAGACAGGCTTGCAAAGGAAGTTGCAAAGCAGGCATCTGAATTATATGGCCTTCCTTTTTTCCTATATGAAAAATCAGCAACGTCTTCTTACAGAGAAAATCTTTCAATTATTAGAAAAGGTCAGTTTGAAGGAATGGCTGAAAAAATGAAGGATGAAAAGTGGAAACCGGATTTCGGCCCAGGTACAATACATCCTACGGCAGGAGTTACAGCTATTGGTGCCAGAATGCCGCTGATAGCTTACAATGTAAATCTTGCCACGGACAACTTGGAAATTGCCAACAAAATAGCTAAACAGATAAGATACATCAATGGCGGATTCAGGTATGTGAAAGCTATTGGCGTAGATCTTGCGGATAGAGAAATTGTACAGGTTTCAATAAATATGACCGATTTTACAAAAACGTCTCTATACCGGGTTTTTGAAACAGTTAAAATGGAAGCTCAAAGATATGGTGTTAATGTTGTAGGCAGCAAAATTGTAGGATTGGTTCCTCTGCAGGCAATGGTAGATACTGCAGATTACTATCTAAAACTGGAAAATTTCAATATTGACCAGGTGCTGGAGACTCGCCTGTAACACATGGATGGACATGGGAAAAGCTCCGTGTCTGCCAGAAAGGAGAAGAAAATGAAAGGAATAATTATTAAGAATGCTTCGGAGCTTGTTACATGCAGGGGAAAAGGACCAAAGCATGGGAAGGATATGTCTGATATAGGTATTATACAAAATGGATGTGTAGTCATAGAAAATGACACTATTGCTGATGTGGGTACAAATGATATATTGAAAAACTACGATTTGAAGAGATATGAAGTGTTTGATGCTTCTAATAAGGCAGTGCTGCCTGGATTTATAGATTCACACACTCATTTTATATTTGGCGGCTACAGGGCCGACGAATTTTCATGGAGGCTGAGGGGGGACAGCTACATGTCTATAATGGAGAGAGGCGGAGGAATTACCAGTACGGTTAGGGCAACAAGGAATACCTCCCTTGACGAGTTTATAGAAACGGGGAAAAAAAGGCTGGATAAATTCTTGGCAATGGGAGTTACAACCGTTGAGGGGAAAAGCGGGTACGGACTTGACCGCGATACGGAAATAAGACAGCTTGAAGCCATGAAAAAGCTTAATGAAATTCATTCGATGGATGTTGTGCCGACTTTTTTAGGGCCTCACAGTGTTCTCCCTGAATACAAGGGCAGGGAAGATGAATTTATTGATTATATGATTGAGGTTATGAAATTTGTTACAGAAAACAATCTTGCAGAATTTGCAGATATATTCTGTGAAAAAAATGTATTTTCAGTAGAACAGTCAAAAAAATTTCTTTCTGAAGCAAAAAAATTAGGATTAAATTTAAAAATACATGCGGATGAAATGTATAGGCTGGGAGGAACAGAGCTTGCTGCAGAGATAGGCTGCACTTCGGCGGACCATTTGCTTCAGGCATCAGATGAAGCAATAAGGATGCTGTCCGAGTCAGAAACTGTTGCAACCCTTCTGCCGGCTACAGCTTTTTGTTTAAAAGAAAGCTATGCAAAAGGAAGGCAGATGATCGACTCAGGATGTGCTGTTGCATTGGCAACAGACTTTAATCCGGGCAGCTGCTTCACAAACTCTATTCCGTTGATAATATCTCTTGCTGCTCTTTATATGAATATGTCAATTGAAGAAATAGTTAATGCATTGACAATAAATGCGGCAGCAGCGCTGAAGAGAAGTAACATAACAGGAAGCATTGAGAAAGGAAAAAAAGCGGATATTATTGTACTTGAATATCCATCTGTTCATTTTCTGCCATATAACGCAGGGGTTAATATAGTCGAAATGGTAATTAAAAATGGGAAAATTGTTAAGGAGAATTAGGATGAAAGAAACAACTTTGAGCCAGTTTGCCGACAGTGTGGCATCCAGTGCGCCTGTTCCTGGAGGCGGAAGTGTCGCTGCAGTCTGCGGAGTATTAAGCGGAGCACTTTCGGAGATGGTTGCCGGCCTTACAATAGGCAAAAAAAAATATGCCGAGCAAGAAAAAGAAATGAATGAAATTAAAGAAAATGCTCTTAGACTGAGAAATAAACTTATTGAGTATATAGAAAAAGACAGTATTACTTATAATAATGTAATGGATGCGTACAGGCTTCCAAAAAGCACGGAAGAAGAAAAGGCAGCCAGGAAAAGGGCAATTGAAGACTGTTCCAAATTAGCTGCATCTGTTCCACTTGAAGTTGCCTGTGCTTCGTACGAGATATTCCCTCTGGCTGAGGCAGTTGTATCAAAAGGAAATTCAAATGCCGTAACGGACGGACTTGTTTCGGCAATGCTGGCACGAACGGCTGTACTCTCTGCCATACTGAACGTAAGAATTAACTTGGATTCCATAAATGATGAAGAGTTTGTGAGCAAGTACAGGGCAAAATCAGATGAAATAGAATCAAAAACCTTGTCTTATGAGAAAAAGATATTGGAATTTTCTCCGTTTTAGTGTATGATATATACGAGCTTTACAGTGAGGTATATATGAATACATCTTATTTAAGAACTTTTATAGAGGTAATAAATTTAAAAAACATATCAAAAGCTGCTGAAAAACTGTTTGTAACACAGCCTGCGGTTTCTAAGCAGCTTCGGCTTTTGGAGACAGATTTCGGTTCGGAACTGTTCAGAAGAAACGGAAGGGAAATAGTTCCTACGGAAGAAGGAGAGCTTCTTTATAAGTATGCAAAAAAAGTGCTTAATGAGGAAAATAAAATTTATTCTTTAATAAGAAGGGATGATAGTGAACTTTCCGGTAATCTTACCGTATATACCAGTTCCACGCCTGCAGATTATTATATACATGATTTTATAGTCCAGTTCAGCAAATTATATCCGGGTGTTACTTACACGATCAGAAAGATAGATTCAGACGAGGTATTCAAAAACATCAGGGAAGGTTTCACAAGCTTTGGTTTTACAGGAACGCCGTATAAGAACAGAAAAATAAAAAATATCTGTTTTGCCAAGGATGAAGTTGAAATTATTGCTTCTGCCGAAAAAGCTGATGAATTTAAGTCAGGTAAAATTACTTTTAATGAGCTTTTAGCCCAGAAATTTATTTTAAGAGAAAAAGGATCGGCAACGCTGCAGATATTTGAAAATTATCTGAATAAGAAAAGTGTCAAACTTAGTGATTTAAACATAATAATACAGGCAGAAGACAATGAAATTATAAAAAAATTTATCTTAAGCAATATGGGTATAGCAGTTTTGCCTAAAAGATCTGTCGAGAGCGAAATAGAAGAAGGTAAAATGTTCATATTGAAATTAGATGGTATGTCTTTAAAGCGAAAGCTTTATTATGTATATCAGCAGGATAGATATTTTTCCAAAATAGAAGATAAATTTAAGGAATTTATGCTGGAAAAGCATAAGTTGAATTAATTTTTGACATGAATGTAAGAAAATAAAACAAGGCCTGGTTTCCCAGACCTTTTTTATCACTTATAGCTAGCATTCTTCATCACATGAGCAGAATAAAATTACCAACAATAAGAAGAAAAACAGTAAGCTTGATCCACTTTCCCCGCCAATTCTGTTACCTTTGTAAAATCCCATTTTTAAACCTCCTTAAAGTGTGTTTACTTATATTATATGTTCATGTCTTAAGTAAGTTACTGACTTTGAAATAAAAAAATATCCCTTTACCCTGAGAATATTAGTTGTTATAATTAACATAATATACAATTCAAGAAATACAAGGAGATGCAATGAACAATAAGATAATGATTTTAGACGGTAACAGTTTGCTTTTCAGAGCATTTTATGCAATGCCGCCGTTAAAAACAAAAAAAGGACAGTATACCAATGCGGTATATGGATTTTTAAGTATGCTGTATAAACTTTTAGATAAATATTCTCCTAGTTACATGTGTGTTGCCTTTGACCCGAAGAAGCCTTCCTTCAGGCATGAACAATATAAAGACTATAAGGCTACAAGAGCAAAGGCACCTGACGAATTGGTTGCGCAGTTCCAGCTTATTAGAGATGTTTTGGATGTTCATAATATAAAATATGTCGAAGTTGACGGATTTGAAGCTGACGATGTGGCGGGCACTTTTGCAAGTGCGGCGGAGAAACAAGGAGCTGAGGTGTATCTTGTTACTAGCGATAAGGACTACTTGCAGCTTATTGATGAAAATACAAAAGTAGTATTGACAAAAAAAGGTGTTACAAACACTGAAGAAATGGATGTGCAGTCAATAGACGATATTTATGAAATCAGTCCCGGACAATTTGTTGATTTAAAAGCACTTATGGGAGATTCGTCGGACAATATTCCCGGAGTTGGAGGTATAGGGGAGAAAACAGCCCTTAAACTTATTCATGAATACAAAAGTCTTGATAACATTTATGAAAATATTGAAGGAATCAAAGGTAAATTAAAAGAAAAACTTGAAATGGACAAAATGCAGGCTTATATGAGCCAAGCTTTGGCCCGTATTGTCAGGGACATTCCTATTGAATTTAATTTGGAAGAGTATAAAGTTCAAGAGCCTGATTTCAAAAAGCTTTCATCCCTGTACGACGAACTTGAATTTCGTACATTCAAAAAAAGGATTGAAAGGAGTAACAATCAATCTGAAGGCCAAGTGTCTTTATTTGATGGAAATACGGAGGGAAAGAGACAGGCAATACCTGAAAACTCTGTAGATATTGAATATGTTGTAAATGAAGGCGATATTAAAAATATAACTGATAATATAAAAAAAAGAGAAAAATTTACAGTTAAATTCCTGCTTGATTCAGACCGGGCATTGTACAGCCGCAGTTTGGCTGTGGGAATTTCTGACGGTGAAAGCATTTATTATATAGACTTGGATAAGATAGATGAAAAAATTGTGCTGGATGATTTAAAAAGCATTTTTGAAAGAGAAGATATTAGCGTAATGGGCCACAGTATTAAAAATGAAGCTATATATTTGATGAAAAACAATATTGAGCTTAACAATATTTCCTTTGATTCGGAAATAGGAAAATATCTTTTGAATCCCTCCGAGAGGTCTTATTCTATAGATAAAATCGCATATGAATATTTGGGGAAAGATATTCCTTCAGAAAATGAAATTTTGGGGACAGGAAAAAAGAGGATGTTATTCAGTGAATTGGGCCTGGAAAAAAGGAAGAAATATTTGTATAATTATATAAGCACCGTCATAAGTGCGGAGAAGCAAATTACTGATGAAATAGAAAACCTGGGAATGATGGAGCTGTTTCAGAAAATAGAGCTTCCTCTTGTAGGAGTGCTGGCTTACATGGAATTTGTGGGGTTCAAGGTTGATGTAAATGTCATTGACAACCTGGGGACACATTTTCAGGAAAAAATATCCGATCTTGAAGAAAAAATATATGATGAAGCAGGAGAAAGTTTCAATATAAATTCTCCGAAGCAGTTATCGGCAATATTGTTTGAAAAGCTCGGCCTTCCTGTAATTAAGAAGACAAAGACCGGCATATCAACAGATGCGGAAGTTCTTGAAAAACTCATGCCCAAGCATAAAATTGCGGAGCTGTTGGTAGAGTACAGGCAGATGGTAAAACTTAATTCAACATATGTAGAAGGTTTGAAAAGTGTCATAAGTAAAAAAACCAACAGAGTTCATTCAGTTTTTAACCAAACCATAACTGCTACAGGAAGAATTTCCAGCACAGAGCCGAATTTGCAGAATATACCTGTAAGGACCCGGGAGGGCAGGGAGCTGAGGAAAGCATTTGTGGCAGATGACGGGTATGTTCTTTGTGATGCAGATTATTCGCAGATTGAGCTTAGGGTGTTGGCCCATTTGGCAGGTGATCATAATTTAATAGATGCGTTTGAACACAATGAAGATATACATACGAAGACTGCATCCCAGGTTTTTCATGTAAAAATGGAAGATGTTACTCCTGAAATGAGAAGCCGGGCAAAAGCTGTGAATTTTGGAATTGTGTACGGCATAAGTGATTACGGGTTAAGCAGGGATTTGAGCATCCCAAGGAAAGAAGCTAAAATCTACATTGACAGTTATCTTTCGTATTTCAGCAGCGTTGACAGTTATATGAAAAACATTGTGGAGCAAGGAAAAAAAGACGGGTATGTAACAACATATTTTGGGAGGAGAAGATATATACCGGAACTTTCTTCGAGAAATTACAATATACGTTCTTTCGGAGAAAGAATTGCTTTAAACACTCCTGTCCAGGGGACTGCGGCAGATATTATCAAGGCAGCCATGGTGGGAGTGTACAGAAGATTAAAAAGAAATAAAATGAAATCGAGGCTTATTTTGCAGATACATGACGAATTGATAATAGAGGCTTATGATCCGGAGCTTGAAGATGTTAAAAAAATTCTGAAGGAAGAAATGGAAAATGTGGTGGACGATTTTCAAGTTCTGCTTAAATCTGATGTGAATGTAGGAAGCAGTTGGTATGAAGCAAAATAATGAGAAAAAAGTGATAGTTATTACCGGAAGTATCGGTACCGGCAAGTCTGCGGCTGTTAATATAATAAAAAACTTGGGATTTCATGTGCTTGATTCAGATAAAATTGTGCATGAGGGTTATAATAAGGGTACAGAACTGTATCAAAAGGTAACTGAGCATTTCGGAGAAAAAATACTTAATGAGGACAGAACAATCAACAGACAAAAGCTTGGTGAAATAGTCTTCAATGACGAAAAATACCTTAATGAGTTGAATGAAATTGTCCACGTTTATGTGATTAATAAGTTGAAGAAGGGTATTGAGGAATGTGGAGATAAGGTTGTTTTTCTTGATATTCCTTTATTTTTTGAGAGCATGGGACGAGAAATTGAATGTGGGCTGAAGTTCGACGAAGTTTGGCTTATTTACACAAGCCTTGAAATTCAAAAAGAAAGACTGGTACAAAGAGCAATAAGTGAAAATAAAAGCCCTAATGATGTTTTAAACATTATACAGAGACAAATGTCTATTGATAAGAAGGTATTGATGGCTGATCGGGTTATTGACAACAATGGAACAATTGAGGAACTTGAAGCTAAAATCAAGGAGCTCCTTGAAATAAACCCCTTAGGCAGGTGAATTTATGGCAAAAAGGCGTAGAATATACAAAAAAAGAAGAAAAGTTAATTACGGTAGGTTTTTGATTCTAGTACTACTGGTGGTTGCAGCGGCATTTATCATATCGATGCTATTCAGGACCCATGAATACATGGATGTGATCGATGAAGTTTTAAAATCTGATATCAGGGAAATATCAGGAACGGTTAACAGCACTTCCGATATTGATATAAATGTTTATTCCAATGACGGAATCAGATACACTAATCAACATGAAAACATAAAAAAGCTTAACAGTTTTGACAGTGCAAATGCCGGTGATTCCGACAAAGCGGACAGTGTAAAAAGATTATTTGAAAATCTTCAGAAATCGAAAAAGGCTTCATTAGTTAATGATCTTCCTTTAAATGAAAACGGATATTACTGGATTGACGCGGACTTTATTGTTGAAGATAAAAAATTAATTTTTGATGATGAGGAAAAATATGATTTTGACCTGTACTATGATATAGAAAACAAAAATATATACATTAAGGAAAAATATTTTTCTCAGTTCAGCAAGAAAAATAATAATCAAAAACTTCAGGGATATGAAGCAACAGAAGAATTCGTAAAATTAATTGAAGAATTGGCTGAAAAGAAATAGAAGGAGGAGCGGTTTTTGCTCCTCTTTTTTAAATATCTATTTTACTACTTCATATGTGCCACGGACTGTGAATATTGCATAGCTTTCTGTGTAAGCTCCTCTGCTGTCGTCCCTGGGGACAATAAAAAGATTGTTGGGCACAAGGGCCATGCCTGTTACAAAGTCTTTACCCATAGTAACATTTGACAAGCCTCCAAGTTTACTTCCTATTATATTGGCTTTTCCTCCTCTTAATATGAGCTCTGTTCCACTGCCGCATATTATTTTTTCACCTGCGTTAAGCTCAACAACTTCTAAGTTAGAAGTGCTGCCTGTAGAATCAGGTGATTCGGAAGTATCACCGCTGAGGTTGTCTACCTTTTGCTTAATTTCTTTAATATCTTTCAAATTGTATTCATTAATTAAGTCTGTAAGGCGGTCGTTAAGGTAGCTTAACACAACTATCGGGTCGTTTGTATCGCCTGGAGCGGCGAAGGATGCTGCGGTGAATGAAAATATTAATATTACTGTTATAATCAGGATTTTTTTCAAGTATAACAACTCCCTTTAATATTTTTATGTATAATGACATTTTATTATAGATTACCAAAGATTTCAATATAAAAAGATAAAAAGACAATAAAAAGGCAGGAATATGAAAAATATGGAAATTATTAAAATATACTAATGCTTTAATTATAATTCAGGTGCCGGCTTTGGGAGATGCTGCGTTGTATAAACCTGTAACAAATGATTGAATTTGACCAATTTAAATGATATAATTTCAAAAGAATAAAAATCTTATGAAGAAGGTAAAATATGCAGAAATTATGTATGACAGTGAACAAAATGTTTAAACTGCCTGTACATCCTTTTAATTTAAATAACGAAGGCAAAAAAACATATGCACAGTGGCAATATGAGAAAGGCATTGATACAATAAAATTTTATTTGAAGTATACGAATATTGATGATATGTTCAAAAATAAGACAGTGCTTGATATAGGCTGTGGTGCAGGTGGCAAGACTGTTTATTATGCTTCCAAAGGAGTTAAAAAAATAATAGGGGTAGAAATCCTTGGAAAATACCGGGAAGAAGCAGAGGAACTTGCCAGGAAATACGGGGTGGAAGACAAGTTCGAATTTGTATGTGCAGATGCATCTGAAACGCCATTTGACGAAGGAACTTTTGATACAATAATAATGAATGATGCTATGGAGCATGTTGGCCAGCCTGAGAAAGTCCTTGAGGAATGTTACAGGATATTAAAAAATAACGGGAGGCTGTATTTGAATTTCCCTCCTTACAATCACCCATATGGTGCACATCTCAGTGATGCTATGGGAATGCCGTGGGTTCATGTTTTTTTCAGCGAGAAAACTTTAATTGCTACATATAAGGAACTGGTTAAAGACCTGCCAGACGGAAAGGATAGAATCGAATTCAGGATCAGCAAAAGGTCTGATGGGACAGAATATTTTTCCTACATAAATAAAATGACAATCAAAAGAGCTGATAAGATATTGAATGACAGTAAATTCCATATTGAATATTATTCTGAGGAGCCATTGAGGAACTTTCTTAAATATTCCGCCAGGCTGCCGGTATTAAAGGAATTTTTGGTAAAAATGGTTGTCTGTATTTTACGAAAATAATTAATGTTAAGCCGGATAAACCGAAATAAATTAGCAAAAGAAAAAGGAGAAAAAATGAAATTATCTAAAGTTGAAAAACTGGTGCTTATATTAGTATGTTTTTGTCTGCTTGTGGGAATTTACACCTTATATCAAAGAGTTGGAATCGAAAGGCAGTACAAAACTGCGGAAATAATATTAGATTATAATGAAATGAAAAAATTTGCCAACAGCTCTGAAAAGGATTTGGGCTGGTGGTTTAAGGAGTTTAAGGAATACGGTGCTCAGTCTGCAGCCGTCCAGGAAGAAACAATAAAGCTTTTGATTGAAAGCGGGAAGCCTCTAAGGGCAGAGATAGTTTCACATCTTATTGAAAACTTTGGCTGGCAGGATGATTATAATGCTGAAATTGTACATATGGTTGAAGAAAACAGAATCGATTCCAATGACGTTATAGTTACAACTGAAAATAAGGACTTGTATGACTATTTAATTTCCGGGCTTACTGAAAGATATGGAAAGGGATTTTTTGATACATACATATTTGATAATGTTTATTACATTGTTTTGAAAGGTACAGATGATGATGTATATTATGGGGAAACAACAAAGGTAATAAATGTTCGCGGCCAAGGTATTTATGAATCCAGGGAAGTTTTAGATTCAAGGCTTTTGAATATAGGAGTTGGCTATGATGACAAAAAAATCAATTTGATAAAGGATTCCGGCCTTGATGTAATACTGAGACCTATTAATTTTCCTTCGTATAATGAAAAATTGACCGATGTTTATAAAGCTGCTAACGAAAGATATGGTTTGGAGCCGAGAATTTACCTGCTTCATGGAAGAGAAACATTGGGGTATCCCGAAAATGAAGATGCATTATTAGATTATATAAAAGAAAAAAACATGGCAATAGGACTGGTGGAGAGTGGGAATCAGAGAGAGCATCTGGAGGCTGATGGCTTGAATGAATTAGTCGAGGATTCCGGATATAGTGCAATCAGGGTTTTTACTATGTGGGACTATGTCAGGCAAAGAAATAAATACTATAATTATGAAGGCGCTGAAGAAATTGAGAATACAATGTTCAGAGCTATAACAGAGCGCAACGTGAGGGCTATTTATTTTAAACCTTTCTTTGAAAGTGAAGATAGTATTAAATATTTGACTGATGCTGCTGAATATGAAAGGACGTTTAAAAACCTTGAAATGAGGTTAAATGAACACAATATACAGCTTGGAAAAGCTGAAGCCATTAAAGACTTTCATATAGGTTCAAAGAGAATTGCAGTATTAGCATTCGGGATTACATTAGCATCGGTATTTTTATTTATTAAAATGTTTAATATTAAAAATAAAAAGGCGGACTACTTGTATATGCTGAGCATTCCTGCTGCCTTTGCGCCTATTGTGGCAAGGAATGTTGCTGAAAAAGGTTTTTCATTTATAGCCGCTGTTGTGTTTTCAGGGCTGGGAATTTACTTTTTTACGATGCAGATTAAAAAAATATATGAATCGTCCGAAAAGTATTCTAAGTTTAAAATCATTGTTCGGTCAATTGTTATTTTGTCGGCTTCAGTTGCCATATCTTTGATAGGAGCTGTATTTGTGGATTCCATGCTTGCTGATGTGAAATATTTCCTGGAAATGGATATTTTCAGAGGTGTTAAGGCAGCCCAGATTCTTCCTTTTGGTATTTTTGCCATAATGTTTTTGGTTTATTTCATAGATGAAAGCAGTGAAAACTCCTTCAGAGATGTTGTTAAAACATTAATTAATTTATTAAAAAAGGATATTAAGGTTTATATGGCAATAATTGCAGGAGCAGCAGGTGTAGCTTTTTATATTTATATTTCCAGAACAGGCCATGAGACGAATATTCAGCCATCAGCCATAGAAATGATTACAAGGAACTTTATGGAATATGTACTGTTGGCAAGGCCCAGGACAAAGGAATTTTTAATAGCATTTCCTGCAATTTTCGGAGCTGTTTATGCAGCTTGTAAGAAATCAAAATTTTTTACGGGGATGTTCATGTTCATTTCTGCTATAGGAGCATCTTCAGTAATTAATACATTTTCACATTTAAGAACTCCCGTATATTTGTCGTTGGCAAGGACGGCAATTGCGCTGGGATTTGGAATTGCTGCAGGTTGTATTGCCATTATTGTAATTGACCTGCTTTGTAAATTATATGTGAGATTACAGGAGAGGCTGAAGTGAAAAAAATATTGTTGGCGGGATATTACGGATTTGGTAATTTAGGTGACGAAGCAATATTAGAAATGGCAATAAAGCAAATCCTGGAGATTACGGACAGAAAAAATATTACGGTTTTATCCGGCAATAAAGAAGCTACAAGAAAAAAATATAAAGTAGATACAATTGACAGATATAATGTGTTTTCAATTGTAAACAGGCTTGTTAAATCAGATGCTGTTGTATTTGGAGGTGGAAGCCTCCTGCAGGATATTACCAGCAAGAGAAGTATATATTATTATTTGTTCTTAATAAGACTTGCAAAGATAATGAACAATAAGGTTATAATGCTGAGTCAGGGAATAGGGCCTATCGTCAGTGAAAACAGCATAACGGCTGTAAAGAGAACTTTGAAATTCATCGATTATATAACTGTGAGAGATAAGAATTCCATGGAATTTCTTGAGAATATAGGAATGGATAAAAATAGAATATTTCTGTCTACAGACCCTGTGATTAACTTAAAAGAAGGGGAAATTCATCCGAAAAAGAGCAATGATATAAAAAAAGTTTGTTTTTCTTTGAGAAACTGGAAAAATGCCGACGTTAGCAAAAAAATAAGTATAGTTGCTGAAAAACTCATAAGCAGTAATATTGAATGTTATTTTGTGCCTTTTTATTACAATGAGGATTTGGAGCTTATTAAGCAGGTTGAAAATAAACTGGGAGACAAGGCGGTTTATTACAAGGAAAGGCTTACTACCGATGAAGCTTTCAACATAATAAGGGGAATGGATGTGCTTGTAGGGGTAAGGCTTCATTCCCTCATATTTGCGGCGGCGGCAAATGTGCCATTTGCTGCTGTTTCATATGACCACAAGATTGACCACTTTGTGGAAAGTGTAAATATGGACGTGGCATGCAGAATTGATAATATTGATGCTGATCACCTTTATGATGTTATCATAGATATAATTTGTAATGAGGCTGAGGAAAAGAGAAAGCTTTCTGAAAGTGTTGCGAATTTGAGAGAGTATACAAAGATTAATTATAAAATACTAAAGGAAATATAGATGAATAAATTAAGCATAATGGGTGTAAGAATTGATAACAAGGACATGAATGAAGTAATGGACGCAATAAAAAAGAAAATTGCCGGCAATGAAAGGTATATAATATATACACCCAATACTGAAATTATAATGATGTGTCAGAAAGACAAGGAATTTTTGACGGCTATGAACAGCTCCGATATAAATATTCCTGATGGAATAGGCTTAATATATGCCTCCAAAATAAAAACACACCCGTTAAAGGAAAAAGTCGCCGGTTATGATTTGTCGATAAATTTGTTAAAACTTGCCGACGAACAAAGGCTTAAGCTGTTTGTCGTGGGCGGTAAGCCAGGTGTAGCGGAAGCCGCAATGAAAAATGTCCATTTAAAATATCCGGGAATAATTATTGCAGGAACTCAGCATGGGTATTTTAAAGGAGCACATTTAGGGGAAGGCAGCCACCGCGAAGAGCTGGAGGTTATTGAAAATATCAACAGGGCTGAGCCTCATATTTTGTTTGTAGGTTTTGGAGCAAAAAAACAGGAACAATGGATAGAATATAATAAAGATAAAATCAATGCCAAAATAATAATTGGCAACGGCGGTACATTAGATGGTCTTGCCGGAAACGTAAAAAGAGCACCTGAAATTTTTATTAAATTAGGGCTTGAATGGTTCTATAGACTGGTTAAAGAGCCTAAAAGAATAAAAAGGCAGATCCTGCTGCCCGCTTTCATGTTTAAAGTACTGTTTGGCGGCAAAGATATTGTGAAAGAAATCGAATAAATTGAATAAGGAGGAAGTTCGTTGAAATTATTTATTGATACGGCTAATGTGGAAGAAATAAAAAAAGCAAATGATATGGGTATTATTTGCGGAGTGACCACAAATCCGTCCTTAATTTCCAAGGAAGGAAGAGTATTCAAAGAAGTAGTGGAGGAAATTACACAGATTATTGACGGGCCTATAAGCGCAGAGGTAGTAAGCCTTGATGCTGAAGGGATGGTTAGAGAAGCAGTGCAGCTTTCCAAGATACACAAAAACATAGTTGTTAAAATTCCCATTACCGCCGAAGGATTAAAGGCCGTTAATATTCTTAAAAAAGAAGGTATTAAAACAAATATGACGCTGGTTTTTTCCGCAGGTCAGGGACTCTTGGCTGCCAGAGCCGGTGCGTCATACGTGAGTCCTTTTGTGGGAAGGCTTGATGACGTGGGAAATAACGGTATGGAGCTTATATCGGAATTAGTCGGTATATTTAATAATTATGACATAAATACGGAAATAATTGCAGCAAGTATTAGAAATCCAATGCATGTAATACAGGCCGCAAAATTAGGGTGCCATATTGCTACCGTTCCATACAAGGTACTTATGCAGCTTATTGAGCATCCTTTGACGGACAAGGGCATAGATCGATTTTTAAAGGATTGGGAGAATGTGCCGAAAAACTAAGGAGGAATATATGGATAGCGAAAATTTATATAACGTAGCAAAAAATATGAGAAGGGATATACTGACCATGATTCATGAGGCAAAATCCGGACATCCCGGAGGTTCTTTGTCTGCTGTGGAAATTGTTGCATATTTATATTTCAGGGAAATGAATATAGATTCACCTACAGATGAAAACAGAGACAGGTTTGTTCTTTCAAAGGGACACGGGGCTCCGGTTTTATATTCTGCCTTAATGGAGAAAGGTTTTATAAGTAAGGAACTGATTGGGACATTAAGAAAAATAAATTCAAAACTTCAGGGGCATCCAGATATGAGAAAGCTGCCTGGTGTTGAAGCTTCAACAGGATCATTGGGACAGGGGCTTGCCATAGCTAACGGCATGGCATTGGCATTTAAGCTTGACAAAAAGAAAAACAGAGTGTTTGTACTGCTTGGAGACGGTGAGATACAGGAAGGCATGGTTTGGGAGGCGGCAATGCTTGCGAGTCATTATCATTTGGGTAACGTAACGGCCGTTATAGACCACAATGGCCTTCAGATAGATGGAAGAAACAGTGATGTTATGACTGTAGAACCTATTGACAGGAAGTGGGAATCTTTCGGATGGCACGTGTTAAAGGCGAATGGAAATGATTTTTATTCATTGGAAAAAGCTTTTGAAAAAAGAAAATCCGTCGTAGATAAGCCTGCGGTTATTATTGCCGAAACTACAAAGGGAAAGGGCTGTTCATTTATGGAGGGTAAGGCGTCATGGCATGGAAAGGCTCCTAATGACGAAGAATATTTATGTGCAATGAATGAATTGGGAGGTAATATCAATGGCTAAAGCAACAAGGGAAGCATATGGTGAGGCATTAAAAAAATTAGCGGGCTGCAATCCGAATGTTGTTGTATTGGACGCTGACCTGTCAGGTTCCACAAAGACAGCTGAGTTTAGAAAGGTATGCCCGGAAAGATTTTTTAACGTTGGAATTGCAGAACAGGACTTAATCGGTACGGCAGCCGGAATGGCGATAGCAGGTAAAATTCCCTTTGCCAGTTCCTTTGCAATGTTTGCTGCCGGAAGAGCATTTGAAATAATAAGGAACACGGTAGCATATCCGAAATTAAATGTAAAAATTGCGGCAACTCACGCAGGGCTTACGGTTGGGGAAGACGGAGCATCACACCAGGCTATTGAAGATATAAGCTTGATGAGGAGTATTCCAAATATGACTGTAATAAATCCGGCAGACAGCATAGAGGCAGAGCAGGCTGTTTTAAAAGCTGCAGAATATGTAGGACCTGTCTATATAAGGCTTGGAAGAATGGCTGTGGATAATGTGTATGACGAGTCTTATAAGTTTGAATGGGGAAAAGGAGTCGAACTTAGAAAAGGTGCAGATGTTACGATAATAGCCACAGGCATAATGGTGCAGGAATCACTAAAAGCTTCCGAAACACTTTCGGAGGAAGGAATAAGTGTAAGGGTCATAAATATACACACTATTAAACCAATTGATAAGGACATAATTATAAAAGCTGCCAAGGAAACGAAAGCAATCGTCACAGCTGAAGAGCATAGCGTTATAGGAGGCTTGGGGAGTGCAGTTCTGGAAGTATTATCAGATGTATACCCTGTGCCGGTTAAAAGAATTGGTGTTCAGGATACTTTCGGAGAATCCGGGAAACCTAAAGAGCTGTTGGAAAAATATTGCTTAACGGAGAAATATATTGCCGATGCCTGTAGAAAAGCAATATAAACCATTTTTTTACAACGTAAATTTTTTATTTTATATTGACATTATTAATAGTAGGGGGTATAATAACTGATTTGACATTTGTTGTCTGATGGTGTATACTATGTACAGGAGGTAGTATAATGTTTGGTTTAGGCGACAAAGTAGTATATCCTATGCATGGAGCTGGTGTAATTGAAACAGTTGAGAAAAAGGAAATATTGGGAGAAGTTAAAAATTACTATGTGCTTAAAATGCCGATGGGTGAAATGAAGCTTATGATACCGGTAGACAATGTAAATAATATGGGTCTCAGGAACATAATTGACAAGGGCATGGTTGAAAAAGTATACGATGTATTAAGACAGGGGGCGGTACTAAACAATTCAAACTGGAATAAAAGGTATCGTGACAATATGGGTAAAATGAAAACCGGAGATATATTTGAGGTTGCACAGGTGGTAAGGGATTTGACGTATCGGGACAGAGAGAAAGGTCTTTCAACCGGCGAAAAGAAAATGCTGGTCAGTGCAAGGCAAATGCTGGTTAGTGAGATTGCACTTTCTACAAACAAGGACGGGGAAGGCATACAAGAATATCTCGACAATATCATTAATGAAGATGCGCTGAAGCAATAATGAAATTTGTGCTTTAGTGCATATTTTTTTTAATGATTAAGATAAACTTAATAATAACGAAATATAATCTAAATTAAATGCTATATGCAAATTACAAAAATTGTGGTATATTTAATAATATAGCAATATATGGTTATACTTAAAAGGAGGTGAGTAAATGATAGATAAAATTATAAAAGTAGCTATTGCTGTTATAGGTGCATTGCTTGGTGCATTTACGGGAGTGCTTTTAAGTCAGAATAATTTTTTTCAGTTTAGCTCTTTTCAAAATGTATTGGTAGTTATAGGTATTAGTTTAGTATTTGGAATTATATTTTTTCTTTTATCAACTAAGATTAAAAATATCGTGCTTGGCATCGTTGGTTCATTTGAACGTGAATTACTGAAATTTTCGATGATGGATATTATTTGGGGTGCGGTTGGACTTATAGTTGGATTTATAATAGCATTTTTAATAAGCCAGCCATTCATGGATTTTAAGTATGTAGGTACTATTGTTGCAATTTTGTCGTATTTTATATTTGGTTATTTAGGAATTAAAATTGCGATAAGGAAAAAGGATGATTTTGTATGGCCTCAGATCAATTTCAAGAAATCATTTGCTAATAAACGCCAAGATAAAAATGCAAAAGAAGGAATAATTTCTCCTAAAATTCTTGATACCAGCGTTATAATAGACGGAAGGATTGCAGATATATGCAAGACTGGATTTATAGAAGGCACATTGGTAATACCTGAATTTGTACTTAAAGAATTGAGGCATATAGCAGATTCCTCTGACAGCCTAAAGAGAAACAGAGGAAGGAGAGGACTGGATATTTTAAATATCCTTCAAAAGGATGATTATGTAGATGTATTGATTGAAACAAAAGATTACGGTGACAACATTGAGGTCGATGTTAAACTTTTAAAGCTTGCAAAGGAACTTGGAGGCAAGGTGTTGACCAATGATTTTAACTTAAACAAGGTTGCAGAATTCCAGGGTGTTGAAGTTTTAAACATCAATGAATTGGCAAATGCAGTGAAACCTGTTGTTCTTCCCGGAGAAGAGATGGTTGTAATGGTTGTAAAGGACGGAAAGGAATCAGGTCAGGGATTGGCTTATTTGGATGACGGAACAATGATTGTTGTTGAAGGAGGAAAAAAACGCATTGGGGATTCCGTAGCTGTTACAGTTACAAGTGTTTTACAAACAGCAGCGGGAAGGATGATTTTTGCTAAGTTAAAAAATGCAATAAATAAAGCGGTATAATAATCTAAAATTAAAATAATAAAACACGTATTAAGGGGCACCGGCATAAAACCCGGCGCCCTTTTGTATGCTTTAATTATGTTTTATAATTGACATGGAATATTACATTTGTTCATTTGTGTATGCCTTAATCACGTTTTAAATACCCAATTGCTGCATAATTTATCCCATATTGGTTAAGATATTTATATCTATTTTAGGCGGTGATTTATGGTTGTAGTTATTGTTCGTGCAATAATTTTATACTTTGTTTTATTAGTATCCATGAGGATTATGGGAAAAGGAGAACTGGGAGAGCTGCAGCCCTTTGACTTGGTGGTTTCACTGACGCTTGCCGAACTTGCGGTAATGCCGATGGAAGATTTGGGAGCGCCATTGATACATGGTTTCATTGCAATAGCTACAATAATGTTTCTGCAGTGCTTGATATCATATATAACTCTAAAGAGTGATTCGGCAAGAAAAGTGATTTGCGGTGTTCCAACAGTTGTAATTGACCATGGCGAATTCAACATTAAGGGTATGAATAAATTAAGAATCAATGCAAGTGACGTGTTAGGTCAGATGCGCCTGAAGGGCTATTGCAGCGTGGAGGAAATTGATTATTTGATAATGGAGACAAATGGACAGATGAGTATTATTGCTCCAAACCCTCCTTCCGGTATAAAATGCAAGAGGATCCCTATTACGACAATACTGGATGGTAAGGTGATGCATGGTAATTTTCAAAAATTCAACGTTTCTTACAAGGATTTTGAAAAGGAACTTAAAAAGGCTAAATTAAGAACGTGGCAGGTTCTTTATGGATTTGTGGACGAAAATGATAAATTTGTATTTTACAAGAGGTAGTTTATGAAAATGGTAATTATATCTTTAATTGTTTTGCTTGCGTTTATCGGGCTGTGGGTTTGGTTTCACTTTACATGGGTCGAACCGGTAACCTCATACTATTATGAAGAATTGGACGGATTATTTAATCTAATTAAAAATGGACAGTGGAGTGAAGCTGAAGAACATATGCTTATTTACAGTGATAAATGGCAAGATGTCAGAGGTCTATGGATTTACTTCATTAATCAAAACAATGTTGATGACATTGATTCATCTATGAAAAAGCTTGACGTATTTGTAGAAAATCGAGATGGAACAATGGCACAGGCAGAGCTTGAGCACCTGAAGATCTTGTTTAATATCATTAAAGAAAATGAATGCCTGTCGTTTGAAAACATAATGTAGCAATTATTAAGCCTAAAAGTGCTTATATACCTTAATTTTATAATTTTGAATGATTTATTTTATGTTTCACAATTTGAAATGTTATAGTACCAGGTTTGAAAGTAATGAATAAGTAGGATAAGTAATGAATTATTGCAGCACATGATTTCATGTGCTATAATAAACTCGTGAAATCATTATAAAAGAGGAATAAAATTTCTAAAAGAGGTACATTATGAGCAGATTTATGTTGAATGAATTACATAAAGAAATATTGCAGAGTCTGACGGAAAAAGAATTTTTACAGAAAATCGGTATGACGGAAGAAAAGATACAGTCTTATATTATAAATAAGAAGTTCGTTAATAATCTTCTGGTACTTATAAATAAAAAACATTTGTTGTGCAGTGATGTTTTAGATGTGTCTCGCGAAATACTGGATAGCGTTTGCAAGCGTCCTCCCAAGGACTGGCTGAAATATATATTTCAATATGTACTGCACAAATCATTTCCGGATGCAGCAACAATAAAGCTTTACCCTAAGTATGAAAGCAGCGTGCTCATATACCTCGAAATATTAAGGACAATACTCCGACATGGAGAGACTAGGAGAAAATTTGATATATTCACTGATTTTGATTTTTTGACAGAGGAAGAAATAAAAGGACTTCCGAATCCAGATGAATATGTTAATTTTCTTGATAAATTTCAAAGTAATTATATATATGAATTAATGATGTTAGACCATGAAGTTAACGGATTTAACTCGTTAAATCATGTTGCGGCAGTGCACTATGTTGCATTGTATGTTGCAAGGCAGCTGAAGAAGGTGGGATTACACGTAGATTTAGGTATTGTGTCAGGAGCTGCCGCTGGCCATGACATAGGAAAATATGGCTGCAAAGGATCGGAAAAAGAAAGAGTACCATATCTTCATTATTACTACACAGACCAGTGGTTCACTAAATTTAACATGTCGAATATTGGTTTAATTGCATCAAATCATTCGACTTGGGATTTAGAGCTTGAAAATCTGCCGTTGGAATCATTGATACTTATATATGCCGATTTCAGGGTCAAAAATATGGTATCTAAAAGCGGATATGAAATGCACATATACAGCCTTGATGAATCTTTTGATATAATCCTTGATAAGCTTGACAATGTGGACAAAACAAAAGAAAAAAGATATCATAGGGTTTATTCAAAACTTAAGGATTTTGAAGACTATCTTGTACACGAAGGGATTGACACGGAGCTTAAATCTGAAGAACCAGCTCTGGCTAATTTTGTTGATTATGCATTGCTAGACGGATATGAAGTTGTGGAAAATTTCAAATATATGGCTATTGAACACAATACATCACTAATGAGCAGGCTTAATAATGAGGCTGTATTTTCAAGCATGATCGAATCTGCAAGAAGTGAACAGGATTGGAAAAATCTTCGAGCTTACTTGAATATATTGGATGAGTATTCGATTTACCTGTCTCAAAAAGAAAAATTGTTTGCATTAAGTTTCCTTTATGAAATGCTGGTTCACAGAGAAGGGGATATAAGGCGTCAGGCTGCCAGGCTTATGGGCAGCATAATAGTAACTTATGATCAGGAATATTCAAAAGAGATGCCGGAAGATGTTAAAATCAACCTGAATGAAGAAACAACAGGGCTGTCTCTGTGGGATAAATATCTGGCACTGTACCTTGACCCCGGATATAAAGTAACAGACAACCACAAGGAGTGGATTGGATATTCATTAAGAATATTTGTGGATTCTGTTATAAATTCAGACAGAAACAACAACAAGAAAAGCTATCTCAATTTATTTGTAAATAGTTTTAAAAATTTCGAACTTGAAAATGTTGCAAGGTTCAGTACATTAAATTCACTTTTAAGTATTCCCATAGATTTATATGAGCCTGAACAGTTAATATTTGTAATTGAATTTGCACTTAATTCACTTAATAATTCTGACCAAAGCATAGGGCTCATGGCGGTTCAGTTTTTTAATATGCTGGTAAATAATAAAGATTTGGCAAAAGTACCATTGGATAAAATATATAAATATGCTTCCGTCATTTCGGGAAATGACGGATTGTGCATAAATTATCTGAAAAGCAAAATTGCCCAAAAATTAAATATACATTCGGATATCCTCAATAAATACAGCTTATTGATGAACAGCAGTATGTACAAGCCTTCCGATTTATTCCTTAATAACCTGAAGGCTGCAACTCCGTGGAATGTTAAGACCATAAGCATAGATTATATCATGGAAAATATTAAAAGTAGGAATGAAGCATCTTTACTGCAGACAGCCACTCATTTGGCCAATTTGGTAAAAGTAAGTGCTAAGGAATCAGTTAGAAACAAGGCAGGTAACTCTCTTGTTGACATAGGTCCTATGCTTACCATAGATCAGAGGAACGAAATTGCCATAGAGCTTTTCAAGGGCCTTGAAATTGACGAGCTGCAGTTTGCCAAGTACATTCCAGAATATTTAGGAAGGTTTATGATGCTTTTGCCGCCTAAAGAATTGGACGAATTTGTTTATGATTTAAACAATATTTACAAAGGGTCAAATTCACGGGTAAGCGCTCTTGTAATAGACACACTTGGAATAGTTGTACAGTATTATTCGGGGTATGGTGAAAGGTTCGGAGAGGAAGAAGAAAGCTGCGGCAAAAGATTGAAAAGAGTATTAGGAATTATGCTGAGCGGACTTGCTAATTATAATCCTCAGGTTAAACAGGAAGCATTTCTTGTTATAGGCCAGCATATATTTGGCTCAAAAATACTAACCCTTACTGAAAAGTATAAAGTATTTACTTTAATTTATAAAAAACTGATGACATTAATAAATGAAAAGGAACTTGGTGATTTGTTCTTCTTTAACAATTCATCGTCTTTTAATCATATATACAGGTTTATAAGCGATTATGAATTTTATTGCGGTAAATTTGAAATTGGCGAAAATAAAAACGTTGCGTTTTTCCCGGGCACTTTTGATCCGTTTTCATTAAGTCACAAGGGGATTGTTACAGCAATAAGAAATTTGGGATTTGAAGTATATTTGTCAATTGACGAATTTTCGTGGTCTAAAAAAGTTCAGCCGAGAATGATAAGAAGGCAGATAATCAATATGTCCATAGCTGATGAATTAAGCGTATACCTGTTTCCCGACGATATACCTGTTAACTTATCAAGCAGTGATGACTTAAAGGTATTGAAGTCATTGTTTCCGGGTAAGGATGTGTATATTGTTGTAGGCAGCGATGTTTTGCAGAATGCCACGGCATATAAGGCAAGGCCTACCAAACATTCAATACACAATTTCAGTCATATAGTGTTTAAACGTGCCCAGGATGATATGTCCGCAACTTCGGAAAAAAAGGTAGAAGATGCCAAGAACAGAATCAAAGGTTCTCTTGTGGAACTTAAGCTTCCTTTGTACCTGGAGGACATCAGTTCCACTCAGATAAGAGATAATATTGATAACAACAGGGATATTTCAAATTTGATAGATCCCCTTGCACAGAGTTTTATATATGATATGAATTTATACACAAGAGAGCCGATGAACAAGGGAGTATTAAAATCAAAGCCCTTTGAAATAGAAATAATTGATGACCTGAATAAAAATATAGTTGATGAAATAGGACACTATATTTTCATGAATACAAATTTATATGAAAATATAGGAGAGAAGCTTGTTTCCAAAGGAATAAAGTTTCTTGTAATAAGGGACAGCAAAAATTCTAATAAGATCCTGGGATTTTCGGCATTTCATAAAATCAGTTTGTCTGAAGTATATACGGAATTTCAGAGTCAGTATATTGCTAATTACGTAAGAGAAAAGACGGCAGGCAGAATTGTAGTAATAGACGGCATTTTTATAACTCCAAGCAGGATTTACGATAATATGGAACAGTTAATTTTAACTGAAACTCTTGCCTATTGTTTGAAAAATGATTTTACATATGCCCTGTATTGCAATACAATGTCAAATATAAACACTGATGTGGTTGTTGAAACATTACTGCTGCAAGGCTTTGTAAAAATCTATGATGAAAATTTGAAAAAATCTGTTTATGCTGTTGATATGAAATTTCCTATATGCCTTACTTTGAACATGGAAAGCTTTATAAAAGAACCGCTTAATACAAATAAAAAGGTTTATGACACAATTTTAAGTGCAAGAAAGAAGCTGCAAAAGTCAATGACTATGCTTTATCCGGGCTCCCTTGTTTTGTCATTTGACAATGACATGATAAACCAAACACTGATTAATAAAATCTGCAGCATCAACAAAGTAAGTAACGAAATGCAGTCCCCACGGGTATTGGGTGAAAATATGTGCGTACCATTCGGGAATATTCTAAAAGGAATGGTTGTTCCAAATACGGTGACTAAATCACTTCATACGGAAAAAGTTTATTCCACCGATGCAAAGACATTTAAAATAACTGAATATCCATTTTATTCTCCTATTGAAATACAGGCTAAAACAATAAAATCATTTGAAAGACCGGTTATTTTGGTTGATGACTTACTTCACAAGGGATACAGAATAAAAGAAGTTGACCCTATACTTAAAAGGTACAATGTGGAGGTTAAGAAAATAATCGTAGGTATTATGTCCGGAAGGGGAAAAGATTTAATGGAAATACAGGGGAGAGAATCAGACTATGCATACTTTATTCCAAACCTGAGAATTTGGTTTAATGAAAACCTGATGTATCCATTTCTAGGCGGTGACGGAATAGGAACTATTAATGAGAACATGCTTAATTTAATACCATCTGTTAATTTGATACTCCCGTACTATTCTCCGATGTTTATAAGAGGTGCATCAAAAGATGCAATATACAATCTGTCCATGACGAGCCTGCAAAACTCCAAGTTAATTCTTCAGGCACTGGAAACGGAATATCAGGAACTGTACCAAAAGAACCTGACGGTAAAAAGGCTTGGAGAAGTGTTGATTTCACCGCGCCTGCCTTATTTTGGGGATAACATATATTATGATTTGAACAAGAAGGCATCTGGCTACATGGATGCAAGTATTGAAACATTAATTAAGCTTGAAAGGATTATAAAATAATGTTTTACTATAAATATAAAAATAAATATTTATGTTCTCTGGAATATGGATACGGATATAACAAAATAGACAGTATTCCGAGCAATTTGAACGAGCTTTATTTTTTATACAAAAGCGACAGAAAAAGATCAAAAAGATCGTATGCGTTGTCAAATGGATCGGATTTGTACAATAAAGAGGAAAATCTTGATATTTTAAAGTTGAAAGATTACGGCGGCGATGTTCCGGACGAGATGCTGAATATTATAAGCAGAAGAAGAGTAAAGGCCGTAAATACTGATTACGATAATTACGAAGAATGTTTTTCGATGAAAGAAAATACGAAGAAGACCATCAATATATTGGCACTGGGAGATGTGGGCAGCACACTCCTGACTGGCGTGAGGCTTCTTGGGAGAAATTCGGTCAAATCAATAGGAATATTTGATAGAAACTCAAATAAAATCAAGAGATGGGAATACGAAATGAACCAGGTGTCATTTCCATTCGATTTCAGCTCAATGCCACAGGTCCACGGTATTGAAAAAGAACACTTGTTTGACTGCGATATGTTTGTATTCTGCGCGTCAAAAGAAGTACCCCCTGTTGGGAATGAAAATATTGACGTACGAATGGTACAATTTGAAGAAAACTCCAAGCTGGTCAGAGAATATGCCCATATGGCGGCGGAAAGAAAATTCAAGGGTATATTTGCGGTAGTTTCAGACCCGGTGGATTTGCTTTGCAAGGAAGTTCTCAAAGAAGGAAGGAGTGTCCTTGTTCCGGAACAGATTAAAGGATACGGATTAGGAGTAATGAACGCAAGAGCCGCTTATTATGCTAAGAAATATAAAAGATATTCATCATATTTGACAGAAGGAAGGGCATATGGGCCTCATGGGAAAGGCCTGGTAATTGCAAACAGCATTGTTGATTACGATGATTGCATTTCCCGAGAACTTACCAGGCTTACCGTCAAAGCAAACCTTGAGGTGCGCAGGACCGGATTCAAACCATATGTGGCACCGGCTCTATCATCAGGGGCAATATCAATAATATGCACTATTGAGGGTAAATGGCATTACAGTTCAAATTACATAGGAGGGGTTTTTATGGGAGTAAAAAACAGAAACATGCCCTCAGGGCTGGAAATTGAAAAATTGCATATGCCGGAAGAACTTTTTGATAGAATTGAAAAAACCTACGAAGAATTATTAAAGTTAAGCAGATAAAACATTATGGAATGAAATTATCATTTAAGATTTAGCGTTATTTATCAGGGGGTGGAGTTTTGAATAAAATTACTATTCTTATGCCTGGGGAACAGTCAGAAAGGCTTCGAAAGATGACTGAATACTCTACAAAAGGATATGAATGTGATGTTATAAAAACCTGGGGTGAAATTAACAATTTAAGAAATAAGAGAATATTGTTTGCTGTAGAATTAGGTGATTCTGGCATAAATACGGAGCTTTACAGTATGCTTCAAAAAATAAAATTGTTGGGCAGCTGTATGGAAAATTCAATTGGAAGCGTGCTGATTAATACAAACAGCGAATTATTTTCAAGAGATACGGCACGAAAGATAATCATGTGTGCAAATATGGCAGGCTGCATGTTTCCGGGAAGGCCACTGTCTGAAGCAACAGGTTCATTAAAAAATTTCAATACCCGTAAAAAACTAGAACCCGATTTAAGCTTGGAGGAAATATGTCTGGAAGACAGCAGGAACGTTGTGGAAAGATTAATGAATTTTAATGTCGGTAAAATTTCCGAGCCCAAAATGTTAACACTGCATGCCAGCAACTACAAAACATCCAATACACTTTCACTTTGGAAAATGATAAAGAGTAATTTAACAGGTTGTAATATTAACGAGATACATATTGAGAACGGTTCGGTTATAGACTGCAAAGGCTGCCACTACAAGGCATGTAAGCACTATTCCCAAAGTAACAACTGCTTTTATGGCGGAGTAATGGTTGAAGAGGTGTACCCGGCAATCATAAATTGCGATATTCTAATAATGCTTTGCCCCAATTACAACGATTCTATAAGTGCAAACCTTTCAGCCACTATCAACAGGCTTACAGCACTATTCAGAAAGGTGAAATTTTATGACAAATACTTGTATGGCGTAATTGTTTCCGGTTTCAGCGGCAGCGACATTATTGCACAGCAGCTCATAAGCTCTCTCAATATAAATAAGACTTTTATACTTCCGCCAAAATTCGCATTGATGGAAACAGCAAATGATCTTGGAGAAATAAGAAAAGTTGAAAACATAAAAGAAAAAGCAAAGAAATTTGCTGAGAACATAAAAATATGCATGAGGTAATAATAGAATACTTCACTATATTTTTATAATAAGCTGTCACGAAATGCGGCAGCTTTTCGCAATACAGTTTTCAAGAGATGATAATGGCGTGATTACCGGTAGAGTACTGGTAATTAAATAAAATAAGGTTCATAAAATTTTATAAAAAAACTGCATTTTCATTGGCTTATTACCAATAAAATGCAGCTTATACCTTAGTCGGGATGACAAGATTCGAACTTGCGGCCCCAAACACCCCATGCTTGTGCGCTACCAAACTGCGCTACATCCCGAACACATTCTGTATTATACACCAAAGTTTTTATTTTGTAAAGATTTAAAATTTTTTAAAATTTTAACATTTGCAAATTAATCTTGCAATTCATATGTTATTCTGTTACAGTTTAAATATCTGTTTGTATGATAGATAAATAAATTGTAAGGATGTTAATAACATGAATGATGATAAAGAATTATTTGGTTGTGATTGCGTTGATGATGACTGTGAATGCGGCTGCGGAGAGCCGGAAGAAGAAATAGTAACTGTAACTCTTGAAGATGGTACGGAAATTGAATGCGCCGTTATAGCAATATTCCCTGTTGATGATAAAGATTACATAGCTTTATTGCCTTTAGAAAACATAGAGGATGGAGAAGTGTATCTTTACAGGTATGAGGAATATGAAGATGGTACGTTTGATCTTTTAAGCATTGAAACTGACCATGAGTACGGAGAGGTTACAAAAGCCTTTGACGAAATTCTTGATGAAGCAGAATTTGACGAACTGTTTGATGAAGATGAGGATGAATATTGAAATTATCGGAGTGAAGATCAATATATATCAAAAAAGGCAGCAATACTGCCTTTTTTAATTGTATTTATTGATTTTTTAAAATAACGTCATGGGCTGAGCCTTCCGATAAGCTCGTTGCGGAAACAACAACCAGCCTGCCGTTTTTCTGCAGTTCCTTGATGTTTTTAGTACCTACATTACACATAGTTGCTTTAATCTTCTGCAGTGTTGTTCCAAGACCGTCGTCAAGGTTACCTGCATAGGGTACGTAGGAATCCACACCCTCTTCAAAATGAAGCAGTGCTTTTCCTCCTAAGTCATACCTTTCCCAGTTTCTAGCTCTGTTAGACCCTTCGCCCCAATATTCTTTTACATAGCCGCTGCCGTACTTTACTTTAGAGGTAGGACTTTCATCAAATCCTGCGAAATACCTTCCAAGCATTACAAAGTCCGCTCCCATGGCTAAAGCGAGAGTAATGTGGTAATCTAAAACAATGCCACCGTCGGAGCATATTGGAACATACACTCCGGTTTTTTCATAATATTCGTCTCTAGCTGCAGCAACCGCTAAGACAGCCGATGCCTGTCCTCTTCCGATTCCCTTTTGTTCTCTTGTTATACAGATTGAACCGCCGCCGATACCAATTTTCACAAAATCTGCGCCTGCATTTGCAAGATAATTAAAGCCATCTCTTTCAACAACATTGCCGGCACCTACCTTTACTTGATTTCCGTATTTTCCTTTAATCCATTTTATTGTGTCCGATTGCCATTCACTAAATCCCTCCGACGAGTCAATGCATAATATATCCGCTCCCGCTTCAATCAGTGCCGGAACCCTCTCTTTGTAGTCTCTTGAATTTATACCGGCTCCTACAATATATCTTTTTTGACTGTCCAGCAATGAGTGCGGATTTTCCTTGTCTTCAGAATAATCCTTTCTGAAAACCATGTATACCAGGTTAAAGTTATCGTCAACTATGGGCAGAGCGTTCAACTTATTATACCAAATAATATCATTGGCTTCCGAAAGAGATATCCCTTCATGTCCTACTATGAGAGATTTTGCCGGAGTCATAAACTGCTTGACTTTTTTTTCCAACGGGTCTCTTGTTACCCTGTAGTCTCTGCTTGTTACAATGCCCAAAAGACGGCCGCCAGATGAACCGTCGTCAGTTATAGCCATTGTTGAGTGTCCGGTTGTATTTTTAAGAGCTAAAACATCCTGCAGCGTATTTTCAGGCGTGAGGTTTGAATCGCTGATTACAAATCCTGCCTTGTATTTTTTTACTCTTCGTATCATTTCAGCTTCATTTTCAATGGATTGAGAACAATATATAAATGATATTCCGCCATTCTTGGCAAGTGAAACGGCCATTTTGCTGTCAGAAACAGACTGCATGATTGCCGACGAAAAAGGTATGTTTAATTTTAATTCAGGTTTTTCACCTTTTTTAAATCTGCAAATAGGTGTGCTTAAATCAACATTTTCAACAATACAATCCTTTGTGGTAAGATTAGGCAAAAGCAAGTATTCCCCAAATGTTCTGGAAGGTTCGTTGATAATTATTGCCATTAGTATATCTCCTTTTCTTGTGTATTTTCTTTGGGTATTAGAATGAATAAATTAATAATTATTCTTGAGATTACCATAACAAGCTTGCATTGTCAATTATGTTTTTATTTTAGCAAAGATTTGAAGATTGAAGCAGCAATTTGGCTTTCTTGATGCTCCCTCTTTACTTTTGTAGGGATTAATTATATAATTTATTATGAATTCAATATTTAATATAATAACCACATTTTAATTTAAGGCGTTTATTAGGCCATGTAGTGAGTAAAAAATGCAATTTGTTTTTTGATTTATTTACGATTATTCAACTGGTTGTTGAAATTTTGTCGGTAATTAGAATAACTTCAAAATTAAAGGAGTTTGGTCTATGAAAGAAATTGTTATTGCATGTGAAACCATTAGGGACGAAATTCAGGCTGCTATTAATATTACAGGTCATGAACAAGATATAAGGTGGATTAAATCAGGTCTTCATAATATACCTGAAAAGCTTAGGTCCTGTTTGCAGCAGCAGTTGGATCAGTGTAATGAATATGATCGTGTACTTTTGACATTTGGACTTTGCGGTAATTCTATAATCGGGCTGAATACAGGTGATTTTCAGCTTGTGATTCCAAAAGTTGATGATTGTATTTCCTTATTATTGGGTTCAGTGAGTGAAAGAGTAAAAGCCGGTAAAGATGGAGGCGTGTATTTTATCACTCCTGGTTGGCTGCGAGGAGAGCGTAATATTTGGGCTGAATATAACTACGCTGTTGAGAAGTATGGGGAGAAAAAGGGCGATATGATAATGAAGTTATTGCTTGAAAATTACAAATACTTGGGCATGCTTGACACGAAAATCTACAACATTAATGAGTATACCTATACTGTAGACAAGATAGCAGAAAAGTTAGGCCTTAGGAGAAAAATAATTCCGGCTTCTGTGGATTACTTGTGCCAGCTTTTAACAGGGCCTTGGCAAAATGACAAGTTTGTTGTACTGGAGCCGCATTCACAAGTTGCAGGTTTCTCCGTATATTGATTTTTAATAATGTTTAATTTATAAAACTAATCAGGCTTTGACTTCCATCTCTTCCGGTTCTGATCATTTCCTAACGCTTGCCTTTCACAATATTAATTATAGGCAGCCCGAACAGTGTCTTACTTGATTTATATTCTATAAATGGCCGTGATACTACTTCAGTGCTTATATAATTCTCATATCTGCGGCTATATCATCAGGTTCACCCATACGTTCCATTACTTCTTTTTCAGAATAACCTTGAGTTAATATGGAATCAAATTCTTGTGATAAGTCCAGAATAATTTTCTTTTTATATTTTTTGGGCAGACATGTTCTGTCAGAAATTTCATTAATGTATTGTTTTTTTGTCATGTGATATCTCCTGCTCATTCAGTATTTTTTCGACATCTCTTGAAAAATCAAACCATAATTGAGTTGCGTTATGTAAAACACAGCGTCCTTTTTCAGTAATAAAATATGTCAAGATATAAGAATTAATACAAGGTTGAAAATTATATTAATTTAGTGTAAAGTATTAATACAAATAAAAAATATCGGAGGAAATATGAAGCTACCAGTAGTAACATTCGAATTTGAAAATGGAGATATTATAAAAGCGGAGCTTTATCCTGAAACATCTCCAAATACAGTGAGAAATTTTATTTCATTGATCAACAAAAATTTTTATAACGGATTAATATTCCACAGGGTTATCAAAGGCTTCATGATTCAGGGAGGATGCCCTGAAGGAACAGGTATGGGTGGCCCGGGCTACTCAATCAAAGGAGAATTTTCATCCAATGGGGTTAAAAACGATTTAAAGCACGACGAAGGGGTTCTTTCAATGGCAAGAGCCATGTCACCTGATTCGGCGGGCTCACAGTTTTTCATCATGCACAAAGAATCGCCTCATCTTGACGGAGAATATGCAGCATTCGGTAAGATTATAGATGGAATGGATGTAGTAGATAAAATTGCAGACACAAAAACAGACTTTCGAGATAAGCCTGTAAAAGATGTAAGACTCAAAAAAGTTACGGTAGAAACCTTTGGAGAGACTTACCCTGAACCGGAAAGAGTATAAAAAATAAAATTACATAAATTGTCTTATACTATATATGGCAGATTTTATAGGTAATGTGTAAACTTGATAAACAATATCATTTGACACGTTTAAATAAATGTGTCAAATGACAAATATGTGGATATTAATATCAATGTAAAATATTGAAACTTTAAATTAGACGTAAAATTTGATAATCAAATAAAATCAGGTAAAATATGTACATATTATAAGAATAAAATAATTAATAATACATCAGGAGGATAACATATGTACCTAAATATTTTTTTGGGGCTGATTATACCATTTATTGGCACGACACTAGGTGCTGCAATGGTATTTTTTATGAAAAACGGAATGGGGGATAAGACAGAGAAATCTCTGTTGGGATTTGCATCTGGAGTTATGATTGCAGCTTCTGTTTGGTCATTACTGATACCGTCAATTGACATGGCAAGTGAGCAGGGAACTGTTGCGTGGGTACCGGCAGCAGTTGGGTTCATGCTGGGGATATTCTTTTTGCTGTTGCTTGATAATATAATTCCTCATTTGCACCTGAATGAGGATAAACCGGAAGGCAGCCCGTCAAAAAGTGCGAAGCTGAGAAAAACTACAATGCTGGTTTTGGCAGTTACATTACATAATATTCCGGAAGGGATGGCTGTTGGAGTTGTATTTGCAGGAGTTTTGGCAGAAAATTCATTGATATCCATGGCAGGTGCGTTTTCACTTTCCATAGGTATCGCTATACAAAATTTTCCCGAAGGTGCTATAATTTCAATGCCTCTAAACAGTGAAGGTTTATCTAAGAAAAAATCTTTTATTTATGGTACACTATCAGGTATTGTGGAACCTATAGCTGCAGTTTTGACCATACTTCTGACAAGTATTATTCAACCGGCACTTCCATACTTACTTTCATTTGCAGCAGGAGCCATGATCTACGTTGTAATTGAAGAACTTATACCGGAAGCACAAACTGGAGAACATAGCAATGTTGGAACTATCGGAGCAGCCTTTGGATTTGTAATAATGATGATATTGGATGTGGCATTAGGATAAAAAGTCTCAATTTAATTTAATAAAAAACAATAAAGGGGATTGTTGCAGATGAAAGGATACTAATAGTGTGTGCAACAACCCCTTTATTTTGGTGAAGTGTCAATGCCGTGTAACGTGTTGTAAAGGAAATTCAAGGCATTTTACAAAAAGCTTCTCATAATTCTCCATAGCGCTTAATTCCATATAATCAATATTCTTTGCCAGGTTTTCCATTTCAGCCCTGGCATTGGCACTTAGCAAAGCTACATGAGCTCCTGTTTTTGAAGTATTTCCTATATAGGTAATCTTGTTTTCCGTACCTTCCGGTAAAATGCCGCTGCCTATAAGGCTTTCTGCTGACAGATGAGAACCGAATTGTCCGGCTATAAGTATTTCATCAAGTTCCTCCATGGAAATTCCTGCTTGATTAAGTAATGCAAAAAATCCTGAAAGAATTGCACCTTTAGCAAGCTGAATCTGCCTTATGTCCTTCTGAGTAATAACGATTTTGTTTTCTCCATTGCTATATAATATGATTCCACGGCTTTTGCCTTCCTGCCAAAGCATGGGAAGCTGATCTTTACTTAAATCTTTTTCTTTACAAATGGAACCGTTTTTCTTTATAAAGCCTATATTAATAAGTTCTCTTAAAGCTGCCATTATACCGCTTCCACATATTCCTTCAGGTTCTTTGTCTCCTATTACTTTTAAATTAATCTTTCCTTGCCCGATATGAAGCTCTTCTATGGCTCCTTCGGCGGCTCTCATACCGCTGCTTATATTCATGCCTTCTAAAGCAGGCCCTGCAGCGCAGGAACATGATATCATTTTTCCACCTGATGAAAATACAATCTCACCGTTTGTTCCAATATCAATGAAAAGTATGTTCCCCGATTTTTCATAAATTTTACTTACATATATACCTGCAACTATATCTGCTCCTATGTATGAAGAAACTGACGGAAGGCAGTACATCATTGTGTATTCCGGTAACCTTAGACCTGTCATGAAGGCTTTAATGTATTTAGAACCATTGAAAGCAGGTATAAATGGAGAGCATCCAATGGAACACGGAGCTACTCCCAGGAGAAGGTGAAGCATGGTGTTGTTTGCAGCTACCGCAATTTCATATATATATTTCTTTCTTATGCCAGCCTTTAGACAGAGTTTATCGATCATTTTGCTTAAGGTATTTGTAATATTATTTTGAAGATTTTTAACACCGTCATCGGGGTTTTCAATAGCATAGGTAATCCTTGTTATAACGTCGAGGCCATATTGCTTTTGAGTATTTATAATAGATTCCGCAGCAATTTCCTGTCCGGTGTTCATATCTGTTATTGAAGCGACAATCGTAGTTGTGCCTATATCAACGGATATGCCATATAACTTATCTCGTGTATCTCCATTTTCAACAGCTATTATTTTATCTTCCGAAAGAACTAAGGTATACTCTCCCGGTTTGGAAGGCAGACACTTAAGAGTATTATATTCTATACAAGAAGCATTTGCGTCATTCAAAAAAATGTCTTCATAAGAAGTGTGTTTACCTATTTCAGGTCTTTCCAAAACAAAAAAAATCTTTCTTATTACCGGGTTCATTTCAAAATCAGGCATATATCCGCTGCTCAGTATTTTATAGTTTTTCTTTACTTCGTCCAGGCTTATTGTTATATCTTCTTCCGGATAGACTATACACGCTAGGCGGTATCCATCCTCCTGTTCCATTGAACTTAAAAAAATTTTTTCCGTATCGGTAACCGGAGGCAGTTTGCCTTTAAGCACATGTATCTTGCATTTTCCACAGATACCTTTTCCGCCGCAGGGGCTTTCGGTAAGAAAATCTTTTTTTCTTAATATATCCAGCAGACTTTTGCCAGGTACATATTCTATTGTTTTATTATTTGGAAGAACAGTTATCTTGCTCATTTATTACCTTCCTCTTTTACTGTCTTTAGCATAGCCTGTAGATTTGCAAGTGGAGAATTATTCCCTAACCCGCAGGCCGGTGCTATAATACATGCTCCTGAATTCATACAATGTTTTGTTATTTCCGAAGTCTTCGAAACTGTACCAAATTCCAGGGTAAATGTACTGACATTGCCCATAATTGCTTTATTGGGCAGATTTCTCTTTGCCTCTTTAAGATTGACAATTGCATCGAAGCTTATAGTATTACATTCAAGAGCTGAAAGATTGGGATATACATTTTTCATCTGTCCGCATATGTGGACTATAAATTCTGCTTTTTTCGTGTTTAGCTTGATTCCATTTATTACCTTGTTTATATATTTAACTGTATATTCGTCAAACATTTTCGGGCCCAATATTTCACCTGTGCCGCTGGGATCTGAAATGGCTATTACATCCGCTCCAGCTTCAACCTGCATGGTTCCATATTCTATGAGATGGCTACAAATAAAATCCATAAGCTCATGAGCCTTCTCCTTATTTTTCCTGATTTCCTTATAATATACCAAAGGATCCAGGAGAGAAGATGCAATACTTACCGGTCCGGTTAAATTGGCGATAATAGGGACATTGGTGTTATATCCTTTAAGTATTTTAATTGCATCAAGGACTACCTTTATTCTTCCCTTGTTGAAATCGGGCTTTTTCAGCGTTTCCCACTGGCTGACGGAGTCTATGGCATATCCGGACACATGAGGCTCATAATTAACAGAACCCATATCAACCTTTGCTCCCATGGATTCCGCTTCAACTGTCATACAAAAGGGCACGCCGTAATTTTCAAAGCATTGGCTGTCGTGTACAGCTTTTGTAAGTCCTGCCATAAGCTCGGGGTAAAAGTGAGTGTCAGGCCAGCTTATTCCCGACTTTTCCATTATTTCTCTTGTAACCATGTTCATCATTCCCCCTGGGCAAATACAAGGCGGCCTGTCAGTATGCTCAAATTTCATAGCCGAAACAAGCCTCGATTTTTCTGTTAACATATAAACCTCCTTATTAAATACTGATTTTCAACTGATTTAACTGATCAGTTAAGAATAATTTCTTTTATATTCTTTTTAACAATGTAGTTTTTATTTTTTATACAGTTTTCACCGGTCATTTCTATGTTTCCTTTATTTTTTATGCAGGCTTCTGAAAATCTCATGGGTTTTTCTATGCCGAAATTCTGCCATTTTGCAAGGCCCAAACCTGTTAGCATAAATGAAATTTTGGGACATATATGGATGATGGAACTTTTGCTGACAGTGGATGACAATTTATTTAAAAAAGGAATTGTAGAAATTTTCGTCCATTCTTCAGACATTTTTGGCCCAAGGATATTATAGGAAGCAATAGGATCCGCATAGCATATAATATCTGCATAATCTTTGGCTGTATCTGCATATTTTAATATTTGGCCGTTTATAAATTCAAGCACCCTTATTATGTTTTCACTGTTTTTTCTCCATGTCTTAAATATTTCCTTGAGATCTATAAGGCTACTTAAAATAGTCATTGGACCGCTTATTTCAAGACATACAAATTCACCGGCATCCTTGAGATTTTTACACGCTAAAATAACTTGTGCTATTCTTCCTTGTGTAAAATCTATAGGTTCAAGCTTTTCAAGCTCTTTTGTATTCTTTGTTTTATATTCATTAATCCTTGGCCCATACATGGCATCGCCAAAATTTACAATTGCTCCAAGACATTCTGCTTCCACCGTGTGGCAGAAGGGCAGTATGCATATGGGGCTTTTGCTTATATTTTTAATTTTTAAGGAAAGTTTGGCCATCTCTTCACCCTTCATGTAAGCCTCAGGAAATTTAATATTATCCATATCCTCAATTTTAGTGATATCATCATAGTTATTATGAGTGCATTTAAAATCTATTACTTTATTGATCAATTTATATCTCCTGATTATTTGATGCTTAAGCGCTTATTCCTACTAGTTGATTAACCAGCTTAACTGCTTCTACTGCACTGCGGGAATACCCGTCTGCTCCGATTTTATGGGCAAAGCTTTTGGAAATAGGTCCTCCGCCTATAATTACCTTTACTTTATCTCTGATTCCTTCTTTTGCTAATGAGTCGATAACTAATTTCATATTGTTCATAGAGGTGGACATAAGTGTGGACATTCCTACAACACTTGCATTATTTTCTTTGAGCTTTCACAAAATTCTCTACAGGAACATCTCTTCCTAAATCGATCAATTCATATCCTGCAGACTCCAGCATAATTTTAACCAGGTTTTTACCTATATCATGAGTATCTCCCTGAACTACTCCAATGACAATTTTATGTCCGTTTCCAAAATCTGTTTTAGAGAGAAGAGGACGCAGAACATCTAAGCCATTGTACATGGCATCCGAGCAGATCAATAGTTCAGGGATAAAATATTCTTCTTCTTCATACAGTTGTGCCGCCTTGTTCATTCCATCCACCAGGCCATTTAATATGCCGTCTAAAGGTTTATATCCATTTTTTGCATATTCCCTTGCAACATCGGCTATGTCATCATCTTCCATTTCAAGGACACAGCGGGATAACTCTGACAGCAGTTCATCTTTACTTGTCATATTAATAATCCTCCTGATTCATTTTTTTCTTGCAGTCTGCAATCATAGACTCTACTTTATTTATATTTACAGGGTATTCGGCATCTCGTACAGTATCAAGCATCTCTTTGATATTTTCAGTTGAGGTTTCTACAGGAAGGCTGCACCCCGACATGACAGTATATCCTTTAGGACTGTCATATCCATCCCGAATACACTCCAGTGTTTTAAGTCGTACATCAAGAGGGCTTCCGGAATACATTATTCCACCGGGGTCGACATTTCCTAATATTTTTGTTTTGTGACCCATTATTTTTTTACATTCTGCAATACTTGCCACATTATCGATACTCATTCCGGCGATGTCCAGTTTTTCAAGGTCGGGCCATATTTTGTTTTTTTGTCCGCATATATGAATAATTACACCCTTGCCCTTGGAGTTTATAAAATCAACTAATTCCTTAAGATAAGGCAGGGAAAATTCTCTGAAAACCTTAGGGCTCACAACGGTACAGGATGACATGGGCTCAGAAATAGAAGGTGTGAGTCCGATTTTTATACCTGCTTCTACAAAGGCTTTAACTGTTTCCATTGAAACTCTGCAAAGTCTGTGAACTACTTCAGGATTTTTTCTTATGGATGTAAGAGTTTTTTCTACTCCAAATAAAAAGAAGGCATTAGTAAATGGGCCTACTACACCAAATGAGCATCCTATTTCATCACCTACTTCGTCCACAAGGTACTTCATAGCATCAAGCTGAACAGGCAGCCTGCCGTCCTTATAAGGATCAGCCGGCATAAGATTTGAAATTTCCTCAATATTTTTAATTGCAGGTTCAGCCAAATCCACTGTGTTATCATCAGGTTTTACAACCTTACTTCCCATAGCTTCAGCCCATGGGAAAAGATCAGTAAAAATACGTATGCTGTCATATCCAAATTTACGGTAAGAGGCTATCTGTGCCTTAGCCAGAGTCTTTGCATCAGTATTAAATTCTGATATTTTGCAGCCGTATATTCTGGCGACTCCATTTGCAATATTTGGGTTGCAGGGCAGGCGATCCGCACTTTCTCCTTTCGCAATGGCAGTTCCACGCTGTAAAGGTGTCATAGTATCTAACATTTCATTCCTCCTGTTATTTAATTTGTTTATTATAATAAAATTTAATTACTTTAATTGTTGGTTGTCAGTAGAATATTTTCTGTCAAACAGCATAAGCATCGGATTAAGAGTCTGTACAATATATGGAATCAAAAATGTTGAAATCCTCCAATTATCACTTATGCTGAATGCGTTGTTTTCTTCTATTTATTACTGCTTTGAACCTTTTCAATATTATCATTAAATTACTTTAATGGCTAATAAATATTTTTAATGCAAAATTAAAAATATATAAAAATTTTTTATGGAATAATGTAGTAGTTTTTACAGGTGAACTATTTTGATTTGTTTTTAATATTAGTTTGTTCTTCTATTCGCTTATATTATATATTACTCTTGAGTTTCGGCAAATTGCAACTAAGAAATGAAAGGAAGTGTCCGAAGTGACAACCAGCACATTTTTCGAGCAATATACGTTGACACACTTACAATTTGGAATACTTTAATAAGCCCCGCCGAAACCGGACTTTTAAAGAAGAATGTTTTTGTCTGCTCAGACGTTCAAATTAAGACAAAGCTGACGGTATTTGGGACGTTTTGTCCTAAACCATAGCCTGACACCTTGTTTTGCATTGATGGCGGCAAGTTTTCTTACCCGGAAGTTTTCAAACTGGAACATCTGCTTTTTACAGCGGAAATATTCTGCTCTAAAATTGTTTGGCAAGCATAATACTACGGGCCTGATGAACATTGTGACGATGGTCCTACAATTGGAGTAAGATTACCATATGATCTCCCTGATACTATCCATGATTTAAGTTTAGTTAAAACATATGAGTAATCCCCATGATTAGAGGAAAGAAAAAACATATGATTATCCTAATAATATCGGCACTCATTCTTATAGCGTTAGTATATTATTTTCCTTTGCAACGTATTTTAGCCGAAAAAAAATATGAGCAATACGCTACACAACAAGGAGTTTTAGCCGCTGACATTAAAAACAAGGATATTTATAAAGATTACAAACAAGGCGGATATTTTATATCTGTTAAATACCATAGCGAGCGTTTGACGAGGACTTGGTACGGAGGTTAATAAAAACCATAAAAGTGAGTAAAGGTGAAAGACTGGAGATACAGTTTGAATCAGGGATAGTGATGAAACAGACGGTAGATTACTATGATTAGGGGTATAGGAGCAGTAACATGGAAAGAAGATAAGTTACTGCTCTGATAGTGAAAGGGATATGATAAGATTAAGATATTCAGAAAATGCTGGGGGTTTTAGTATTGGTATATTTACCATATAGTTATGAATAAATGAAATGTTTTACTCAATGAGCTCACTAATATAATCAGGATAATGGATATGTGGTAAAGAGAGTATCACCAAAATTTTATTATTTCTATTAATTTTAAAATGAATATTTATTTTTATTTTGGAAAGTATAGTATAGAAGTGTTATTATTTATTTCATAGGGAATTGTAAAAGAATTATATTGACAACTTACGTTATTTAGAATAACATAATAGTAGAAGATATATAATATGTATTGATAAGAAAAAGGAGGCTTAGTTATGAGAACTTTATCTGTTAGGAAACTAGCTGAAACTATAACAAGGCTTAGAGAGGAAAAAAACCTTACAAAAGAAGAATTAGGTAACTTAACTGGTATAAATAGAATTATGATTGGGCGGATTGAACGTGAAGACTTCATACCTTCAATTATTCAACTTGAGGAATTAGGGAATGTTCTTGGCTTCAATGTAACAGATGTGTTTGTTGAAAAAGAAGCAACGAATTCATTTATTGCACTTAGAAGTGAAACATTAAATGATATAGAAAAAAAGGGTGTAGATAAACTCTTTAAAATGATGATTTCACTAAGACAACAAGTTATGTTAAGGAGAAAGTTTGAAAATGAATCCATCAATAATGCTTAATGAAGTTCAGGTAGAGGAAATTAGAAAACTTGCTAGTGATAAACGCCAATCTTTAAACATTGCTAGTGAAGTGCCAATAGCTAAAGATATATTTACAATATTAGAACAGTTAGATATTATATTGCTGGAATATCCCATAAATTCAGAAGGTGATAGTCCAGCTTTTTCTGCTGCAATCATGTATTCGGAAGAAAATGGCAAGGAATTTATTTTTATTGGTTTAAATACGGCTGACTATTTTGATAAACAAGTTTTTGCTATAGCGCATGAATTATATCACTACTACAGTAAAACAGGATCTCATTTAAGTAGATTAAATGATGTTGAAAATAATCTTGTTGAGGCAAAAGCTAATCGTTTTGCAGCTGAGTTTCTATTCCCAGAAGTAGCTTTAAAAAGCATCGTTATTGAAGAATTTAAAACATCAAAATTAGAAAAAATTCCAGAGAAAACCCTTCTGAGATTTATTGTAAGGCTTCAATCTACTTGGTGGCTTCCGTATAGGCCTATAGTCAAGGGATTAAGTGAAATAGGTGCAATCTCACAAGAACAATACAATAAACTTTATGATATAAATGAAAGAGATCTAAATAGTGAATATGGGAAAATGGGTCTTGCTTTTAATAAAGAGGTGTATAATAAACTAAATAAAAAGACTAATAAAATTGGGACATCTGCTAAGGATATAGAAATTATCATAAGAAATTTTGAGGATAATCTGATTGATGAAGATAAATTTGCTGAAACATTAAATCTATTTGGTAAATCACCAGATGACTTTGGATACAAGATTACAGTTTCTGATGAAGATTTAGATGAATTTGATGCTTTCTTTTCTGGAGAAGATTTTCATGAGGGTTAATCTTAAGAAAGCAAACCTATCATTAGTAAGTATTTTTGAAAATCCAAATCAGATTATAACTATTGATGCAAATTTTTTAATCCCTCCTAATCGAAGCAGATATGCAAAGAAAAGTTTTAACTTTGCACTTTTTAAAAAAGTGTGGATAGAACCAATCTTTAATGAATTTCCAAAACTTGCAATTTATGAGTCTGTTTATGATGAACTTGTAGGTATGGAACTTAGGAATTATGTTGAAAATTTAAGGCAAGAAAATCCACCAAAGATTATTATTCATTTTGACTCAGAGCTTACAGAAATTGAAAGGTTCCTTAGAGATACGGTTGAAGCTAAGATTTATCCTTATACTAATTACGATCCACAGATTGATAATAAGGATGATAGAGGAGAAGTCAAGAGCCTTTCTTATATTGCAGTAAAAGGACTTCTGTATTTTGCTGCTCATGATAATAACGCACTTCAATTAATAGAAAAAGCAGAAGAATGGTCTACAGGACTTGATAATGTTAAGGCAATTCATATGTTTGAGCTTATATACTATTTGTATTTAAAAAATAAAGAAGATAAAAAATCACTGAGAATGCTATATAAATATCAGTACTATTTAACTGAACATGAAAAGAGGACAAACCCTGAGTGGGGAGATTTTATTAACCAAATGAATGTCCTATACCAAGATTATAGTATTTAATCAGTATTGATTTATTATTAGAAGTAAGACTCTTTAGGATAAACACTAAATGTGCATTTGACTATATCCCAAATAAAATGGAATTTTCCATTGGTGCTATATTTAATGACACTTTAAAGCATTTGTGGGGAAATTCATGAGTTGATTATATAGTTCTTTCAAGTCCATTAAGTTTCAAAGTACAAATGAACTGTTAAGTTTTAAAGGGGTGGATAGGATTGCTGCAACGAGAATGTAAAAAATGTGGAGAATTTTATAATGTAGGATTAATTAAATATATTAAAGTGCTGTGGAGAAGAAAAATGATTTTCATGTGTGAAACATGTGAAGAACTTACCGAGGCGAAAAAATGAAGATATAGAACAATTAAATAGAAATAAATTTAATTTTAATGAATGTGTTATTGAATGTTTCGACTACAGAATTAATACCTTTTCTCTTTCTCATTGAGTCCTTGCCATGAATGATAATGTTGTAAGAATCATGGACTATACGGTCACAGATAGCATCAGCAAGAGTTGATTCACCAATTTTGTGATACCAGCCGGCAACTTAAAACTGTGAACAGAATATTGTAGAAGATTTCTTGTATCTTGCTTCTACAATTTCAAGCAGATCACGAGCTTCACTTTCCTTTAGCGGAAACAGTAACCATTCATCTAATATCAAAAGCTTTACTGTCTTGTACTGCTTGATAACCTTTCGATAGGTGCCTTCGCCTCTTGCGATTGCTAATTCTGAAAGCAAATCGGGTATACGTATATATTTAACAGTATAGACACTTTTAGTTATCCTTACATCAACCTTTTGCTTAATATATTCATATGGCACAGAATAATTTTGCTTATCTATGCTTATGTGGTAGTTGTACTGGACCGTAGAAATCTTCCATGTTGCTAATTCAAATTCTCTTTTAGGAAGAGGCATTAAAAAGTGTTTTTCTTCCATGAACAGGCTCACACGGCTGCCTTCTTTCTTCTGAAATGGTTTGTGATTGAACTTTTCAAGGTTTTCTTTAATTGCTCCATTTAATTCTTTCAGGGATAAAAACTGTTGATTGCGTATTACTGCCAGAATCCATGTTGATATTATGCCTACTGAATTCTCAACAGTTGCCTTGTCCTTAGGAGCTCTTATCCTTGCAGGAATTACAGCAGTATCATAATGATGTGCCATTTCCTGATAAGCCTTGTTAATGACTGTTGATCAATTTGTTCCGGAAGCCTTGCTCAATCTTGGCGGTCTTAATGCTCAACTGTTCCGGTCATACTGCTAATTTTTGTCCGGAATATTCATGGAGAGTTTTCGAGAAACTTTATTTGTAAAATTTAAAATTTCCCGTTTCAAAGAATAGATTTTTGATGTAAAATATGACATAGGGAATCCTCCTTTATTTTGTTTAGTAGAATTTTGCTTCCCAACTTTATTTTACATCAAAAGAAAGGAAGATTCCTTATTTTTAAGCATTTTTTTAAAACTTTGGATAACTGGTTCCTCTAAAACCGAGTGGTGTGGATAAATCTACGGAAACTCAAGATACTACTGTATTGACTAAAGCAGTATAAAACCTTATAATATATTTAGTGTATAGCATAATATAAGTTAGTTCAAAGCGTATTTGAAACGAAGATCCATTAAATTCATCGGTACAGTATAAAAGTGATACATATTTCTTAAGTAGTGGAACTACTTAAGTTTTTATGGTTACAATATATTAATATTTATATAATCTAATATGGTAATTTTATTACTAACATGGAGGAAAATTTACATGAAACATTTGAAGAAATTTTTGTCAGTAATAATGGTAATTGCATTGGTTTTATCAGTATTGTTATTGCCGGGATGTTCTAATCCCGAGGAAGACTTAGAAAATGGTGATAATGTTGCTGAGGATCAAGCACCGGGATCTGATAAAAATGGAGAAACAGAAACTATTAGTACCCAGGTAGTTGTAGTTGGTTCGGGAGCTACAGGATTATCCGCATCCATAGAGGCAAGACAGCAAGGCCTGGATGTAATAATGCTGGAGAAAAATGCTTTCACAGGAGGAACAACCAATACGGCAGAAGGCTACGGCGGTTTAAACAGTAATTATGCTGAAAAACAGGGAATTCATTATGATGTAAGAGAAGTATTCTTCGCAGCACAGGAGTTCCATCACTGGGCAACTGATCAGGACTGTATGAGAACTCGGGAGAAGGTGCAAACTGGCTGGAATCCTTAGGAGTTGAATTTGAGGTATTAGCACCCAATGGAAATAACAAATATAACACATGGCACATATATAAGGGTACCGGTGCTCAATTTGTAAAAACCCTGACCAATAAGGCTGAAGAATCAGGCGTACAAATAATGCTTAATACTACAGGCAATGAATTAATTATGAAAGACGGCAAGGCTGCAGGTATAAAAGCAACAAAAAATGACGGCGGTAATTTAATTATCAATGCACCTGTAGTAATATTAGCCACAGGCGGATATGCCGGGAGTCCGGAAATGATTGAAAAATATGCTAAAATGGACGCAGATGATGTTTATGACACAGGTATTGCAGGCAGAACCGGAGACGGAATAAATATGGCCCTGGCAGTGGGAGCATCAGACCGAAGGCTTAACGGCTCACTCATGAATTTCGGATCAGCCATGAAACCTTATGGCGTATACGAGCCTGTTAACCTATTAGGTTGGCTGCCTGTTCTGAAGGTTAACGAACATGGCAACAGATTTGTTGACGAATCCCTGATGAATGAGGACTGGGGAACTAACGGCAATGCCCAGAGACAACAGGGAACCATATATATGATAATGTCAAAACAGAATTTAGATAATTTTGCAGAAAACGGACTGCCGGGCTTTGGTGGTGAAACACCAGATTTTTACGGAGAAATAGAAGGAGCATTAAAGGATCATCCTGATTATGTATTTGTTGCTGATTCAATTGATGATCTGGCAGAAAAAACTAACATTGACAAGGAACAGCTTAAAGCCACTATCGAAAGATACAACGGTTTTGCAAAGACAGGTATAGATCTGGATTATGGAAAGGATGCAGAATTCCTGTATCCGGTTGAAGAAGGACCATACTATGCATTAAGATTTGAATTAGGCATATTTGCCACAACTGACGGTTTAGTTGTTACCCCTGATGCCCAGGTTGTAGATAAGGAAGGAAATATAATTCCCGGACTTTATGCAGGCGGCAGCGATGCAGGAGGATTAAACGGCGAAACCTACGAAGTAAGTATTGTACCCGGCGCACAACAGGCGTGGGCAGTTAATTCAGGACGCTTCGCAGTACAGGATGCCGTAAAATATTTAAATAAATAAAACTATTAGATAATTTTTAATAAAGCAACTCTTTTTCACTTACAAATCAAATAGGAAGTTTTTAATATAAACATGAGCAGACATTGAAGGCAGTCTGCCCATGTTTTGTTATAGCCTGCGTATTAGCTGCCAGCACCATATTACAAACTCTCGTCCAAGCCCGCTGGATGCTCCTGTCACAACAGCTATATTCGTAAGTATCCCCTCTTACATTTTTATTTATATGAATTACTTTGAAACTACTATTCCTCTGCATTTATAAGACACTTCAATTCTCCGTATCCTTCTTTATCCATTTCTGAAAAAGGTATGAATTTAAGCGAGGCGCTGTTGATGCAGTATCTTAAGCCTCCCTTTTCAGAAGGACCGTCATTGAATACGTGTCCTAAGTGGGAATCTCCGTCTTTGCTTCTCACCTCTGTTCTTTCCATACCATGAGTTGTATCTCTTTTATAGATTATTCTGTCCTTGCCGATAGGTTTTGTAAAGCTTGGCCAGCCACATCCGGATTCGTATTTATCGGATGAAACAAACAATGGCTCGCCGGTTACTATGTCAACGTAGATACCTTTTTCCATGTTATTCCAATATTTATTTTGAAACGGAGACTCGGTGTCATTCTGCTGAGTTACCCTGTACTGAATATCTGTTAATTTTTTTCTTATTTCGCTTTCAGATCCCTTAGTGTATTTCGCTTTTTTGTCTTCCATGTATTCCTCCTATATGTATATTATAATATTAGTTTACCATTACTTAGAAAATTTAAACCGGCATATTTCAGCCGGTCCAAAAATGAAAGGAG
>DHER01000070.1 GCA_002399975.1 Firmicutes bacterium UBA4845
AACTAACTGTCAAACTCCCGTTCTATATAACCCACCATTTATTTGTGCTATTATATGCAATATAAATAGTTTGGACAATTAGAATACTTACTAAAAATATTTATTATTTAAAGATAATTATTAATTATATAGTTAAGAAAAAAATGAAGAGTGTAGTTAGTTTGCATTAAAGAAAATAGCTCTCATTAAACAAATAATCTAATAATATTGTTATTTAATGGCATATGCTTTTAAATAAAATTCTATAAGAAAGGAGGATACATAAAATGGAGAAAAGGAAAAGAGCAAAAGGAATCAGTATGGTTCTGCTGCTTATTATGGTACTTCAGTTGATTATGCCGGTCAATTTTGCTTACGGAGATGGTGTCCCATCAGAAGATATAAACTTGCCAGAAGGTAAAGACATAGAAGACACAGATGAAGATACAATTTCTCCGGAAGATGAGGAATTTCCAGAAGGCAAATACACAGATGAAGAAGAAACAATTTCGTCGGAAGATACAGACTTTCCAGAAGACAAAGACATAGATGAAGAAGAAACAGTTCCTTCGGAAGATACAGACTTAGATGATATTATAGGCGAGGAGGGCGCAGACATATCAGATAATGAAGTTCCGGAAGATACAACATATATGCCTGAAAATACGTCTGATTTACCTAAAGATAAGTTGTCTAATGCAGTAACACCGGCGGGAATTCAGGTGGCAGAGATAGGACCGCTAAGGGACTTAGGCAATATTTTTACTTTTGAATCTATGACAGTTAATGGGAAGGAAGTATCTGACGGAGACATTATTGAAATAAAAGATGGTACTATAGCAGAAATTAGTTTTGAATGGGATACAAAAGATCTTAATGCCCAAGCTGGAGATACAGCAGAAGTACAACTTTCTGATGCATTTAAAACGATGACAACGCCAGCCACTGCTCTCATTGTTGACGGAACCAATGTAGGAACATACCATGTTGATAATGGTTTACTAATGTTTGAATTTAATGAAGGCATTAAAAAAGATGATGTTCATAATGGTTGGGTTAAACTTAGGCTGGAATTCAATCTTGAAAAATTTAAAGAGAATATTGAACAGGAAATTCCATTTCATGATGGAAGTGAACATAACATTACTGTTATTGCAAGACCTAATTTAGACCACAGTGGTATTACTAAAGAAGGACATCCTAATAGGGAAAAGAATGCAACAGAAATTACTTGGACCATTGATGTCATTAATACCAATGATAAACCAATTACCGATGCACAATTACGTGACGAACTTCCTGAAGGATTAGGTGATGCTGATAATTTTGTAATTAACCATCTAATTGTAGGATGTGATGGTGATATCAGAGAAGGTCAAGCAGCAGGTATCACAGCGACTGGTTTTCCGGTTGAATTAGGTGATATTGCTCCATATAAAGGATATCGTGTAACATTTACTACGCCAATTGAAGACTACGAACAAGAATCATTTACAAATGAAGCATGGTTTGAATATGATAATGTATCATTGCCTGCTAAAACAACTGTTTTTGGACTGACACGTAGTAATCCTATCCAAAAAGAAGGTTCATACTTCTATGACAAAGAAAACAATATTGATTATATTGACTGGGAAATCATTGTAAATGAAAACGGTCAAACAATTAATAATGCAATCGTCAAGGATGATGAATTACCTGCAGGTGTGAAACTTGTTCAAGAAACTATTAAAATTACTAAAAATGGTGCTGATGTAACAAATAAATTTGAAGTTGATGACTTTCCAATCACATTAGGTAAAGTAGCTGAGAATGAAGTTTACAGAATCAAATTTAGGACTAAAGTAGATTGGTTGGAAGTAAATAATGGCGAGTATCAGAAAAATAACGGCTTCTTAAATAAAGCAACCTTATATGATGGTGATGATGAATTAAATGATGACGATGCAACTGTTTATATAAGCAGAGATCCAATTCTGGAAAAAGTAGGAGTAGACAATGTTGACTATGACAACAAAACAATCACCTGGACAGTGACAGTCAATAAGGCAAAACACCCTTTAGGAGATGTTACAGTAACAGATGTGCTACCGAAGGGATTATCTCTTGATCCAAACAATATTACCATTACTGGTGATAAAGACGGTGACTTCTCAAGTGTAGTGCCTAAATTAACATCTCAAGATGGCACAACCAAATTAGAAATTAATTTGACAAGCATTGGTACCGAAACAGTTACAATCACTTATACTACCGACATTAAAGATTTTACCGCTTCTGGATTTACAAATAAGGTAGGTATTGATGGTGATGGCATCGGAGAATTGGAACCTCCAAGAGAAGTTGAAATTAACCCTGCGGCAAACACATATACAAAGAGTTTTGCCGGAATTAACTATGAAAAGAAAACCATTAACTGGCGTTTAAATGTTAATCCGAAAAGAGAAGCAATTGAAAAAGGGTTCGTGATTACAGACACATTCACTAATGATGGCTTGATTCTTCTTCCTGAAACACTTGATATTGAATTAGGTGATGATAAATTAGAAGCCGGTATAGATTATAATTTAGCACCAATTGACGATCATTACAAAAATGGCTTTACCATTACTTTTAACCGTGCAATTGAAAAGGCAGAACTCGTTGTTACTTTTACAACTTCATATGACCCTAATTTAGAGATTATTCCTCACTCAAATATAAACGAGCCTGGGTTATATAGAAACAAAGCTCTATTTGAAGGTACAACTGAAAATGATAATCATATTAATGAAACTCGCGATGCCAGTCAGCTTGTAAGAGAAGACTCTTGGAAGAGTGGTAAAAAAGAAGGACAGTTAGTGCACTTTGATGAGGATAATCAGATAAATGGCTGGATAAGCGGCAGTGAACGTAAGATTGCGTGGCAGTTCTACTTCAACTACCAACAACAAAACTTAGGAACCGGCGTTGTTGTTAAGGATACATTAGCTTACGATGGGGAGATTGACAAGAACAGTGTTGTAGTATCTGATTATACTGTTGATAAGGATGGAAATACAGAGATTATTACTAACAAAGTTGTAGATTCAGATAACTATGATTTGAAAGTTGACGGTAAAGAATTAGTCTTGACTTTCAAAGATGAATTTCAAGTATATGAACGTTATGCAGTTACTTTTACAACTTCAGTACCGAATAAATCAGCAGGAACTTATACAAATGATGCTGTTGTTACTGTTAATGGAACAGATTATACATATGAAGCAACGCTGCAATATAAAGAACATGACGATTTCCTAGATAAATCTGCAGTTGGTATTGATGGTAATAAAGTGTTTACAGGGGACGAAGTTAACTGGCAGGTAAGAGTTAATGACAGTTTGTCTATTATTGAGAATGTTGTGATTACTGATACAATCAGTGCTGGACATGTTTATACAGATGGTAGTCTTGAAGTTTTTAAACTGGTAGGAACTGAAGAAGTTCCATTAGTTAAAGATGAAGATTATACTCTTAAAGTAGATAAAAATACAGAAACGGGTGCAACAGATTTAAAGATTAAGCTTATAGATAAATTGGAGAACACCTTAATCTTAAGATACAAAACCGTTGTAACTAAAACTTATGGAACTATAGGCAACAGTATCTCGCTAGATGGAACTGATTTTGAAATAAAGTCAGTAGAATCTGAACGACTAACGGCAAGTCAATTTTCTGACGCAGGTGGTGAATGGGCGGCAGGTAAAGGTGCATTCGAAGTTACTAAGGTAGATGCTGGAACAGGAGAAACAATAGAAAATAATGAAGCAAGCTTTACATTATGGTATAAATTAAATGGTGATTATGTACAATTTGGTGGAGATGGTGCAGTATTTAAAACTGTAAATGGTGTACTATCTATAGGAAATCTACCTTTGAGAACCTATTATCTTAAAGAAGAAAAAGCACCTGTGGGATACATAAAATTAGATGACGAAACAGAAATTGTTGTTGACGAGAAATATGATGGCAATAATGCAAATATAGTAAAATTAAAAGTGAAAAACACAAAAATAAAAACTGAAGTAACAGTTGTCAAAACATGGGTAGGTGGACCGACAACTCATCCAACAGTAAAACTTACGCTGTACAGACATATTGAAGGCGGTGCAAAAGAAGCAGCTGGAGAAAGTGTAACTTTAGAAAATGGAATCACATCCTACACATGGACTGACTTAGATAAGACAGACATGAACGGAAGTGAATACATATATACAGTAGATGAAGAAAATGTACCAAATGGCTATGTTAAGTCTATACAGGTTAATGGAAATATAGTAACTATAACTAACAGATTTGAATTTAAAAAAACTGATATTACTGCAGAAAAGGTGTGGGATGGCGGATCAAGTCTTAAACCAACTATAAAGCTACAGTTATTTAGAAATGGTTCAGCATATCAAAATTCAGTTACTTTAGTAAATGGAGATACAAAATATACTTGGTATGACTTAGATTTATATGATACATTCGGAGTACCATTTGAGTATATGGTAAGAGAAATTGAAATAGGTGGATCTAAAGTTGAAGAAGGTCAAACAGTCAATAACTATAAATATGAAGGGGTTACTGTAGATGATGATGGTAAATTTATCATAACCAACACCTATGTAATTCCGACAGATGCAAGTGCAAAGGCAACGAAGGAATGGGTCAATGGATCAGAATCAAAACCGACAGTATGGTTCCAATTGTGGAGACATATTGAAGACGGAGCAGAAGAACTTGTACCGGAAGCTGAAATTAAAGAATTAGCAAACGGTATAACAGAAGTAGAATGGACAGGTTTAGAAGAGACTGATATAGCTGGAAATAAATATGAATTCAGCGTAAAAGAAGTCGATGCAGATGGTAATGACTTTACACCTGTAAACTACGAAAAAGCAGAAAATGGTTTGACTGTAACAAACAACTATGTTAGTCCAAAAGATGCAAGCGCAAAGGCAGTGAAAGTATGGGATGGATTACCGGAAGGCAGAGAAATAGAAAAGCCGACTGTATGGTTTGAACTGTTTAGATATGTAGGAACAGAAGAAACTGAAGAAACTGAAGCTGTACCGGGTGCTGAATTTAAAGAGCTGGCAGATGGAATAACAGAAGTAGTTTGGACCGGTCTAACCAAAACAAACTCTGACGGACAAGAATACAGCTTCTTAGTAAAAGAAGTAGATGCAGATGGAAATGATTTTGTACCGGAAAATTATAAAAAATCAGAAGATGGCTTAACAGTTACCAATACCTATACAAAGAAAGACGTAACAGCAGAAAAGGTGTGGGATGGCGGTTCTACCCCAAGACCTACAATTTGGTTTGAGTTATATCGACAGGTTGAAGGCGGAGAGTTGGAAAAAGTGGATGTTGCCATCAAGGAATTAGCAGATGGTGTAACAGAAGTGACTTGGGAAGATGTAGATAAAACAGACGAGTTTGGTAATGAATATAGCTACTCTGTTAAAGAAGTAGATGCAGATGGTAATGATTTTGTACCAAGCAGATACAGAAAATCTGAAGTTGGACTAACAGTTACTAACACCAAGAGACCGTCCGGCGGCAGAGAAGATCCCAATCCTGTTGAAAAGAAGGGTAAAATTATCGTAAACAAGGTTGATGAAGAAAAAAAACCACTTTCCGAAGCTGAATTTACATTATATGATGCAAATGGCAAGGTTGTTGCTAAAGAAGTGACAGGTCCTGATGGAACAGTATCCTTTACTGATTTGCAGAAAGGTCAATATGTGCTTAAGGAAACAAAGGCACCTGAAGGATACATTCTTGGTGATGATGAAACTGATATTAAAATCAGCGGCTCAGGAACAAAGTCATACACAGTTGTAAATAGAAAAGACGAAAAACCGACTCCGCCAACTCCCGATGAACCGACGAAACCGGATGAACCAAAACCCGGTGAACCGGCAAATCCGGATGAACCGACGAAACCAAACGAACCGGAGACTCCAGCAAAGGAATGGGAAGATATAAGCGACCCCAATGCACCAAAGGAAACAGCTGCATTACCTAATACGGGTCATCCGCTTAACACATGGATGCTTGGATTTACCGGATTGTCTATGATATTGGCAGGCATGGTTTTAAGCAAAAGGAAAATTATATAGGTTAAATTAACGAGAGGAGCTGTGCTCCTCTCAAATTTTAAGAGGATATATATGATAAGAAAGTATTTGCCCCGTATTTTGATTTTTTTGGGTATTGTAATAATGGGAACTGCAGTGTACTTGGAAATCAGCACTGAATATTATCAAAAAAAATTAGTTGAAGAATATGACAGGTATATCAGCAATTTGCAAAAGGCTGAGGAAGCGGCACAGCCTTCAGATGAACCACATTCGGAAATAAATACTGATACTGATGAAAAACCTCAGGAAGCAGTGGAAGTAAATCCTGTGGAGAAATATCTTGAAGGCAAGGAGCTCAGCGGAATAGTAGAAATTCCAAGTCTTGGAGTAAAGGCTGCAATACTTGAAGGAATTGATGACAGAGCTTTGAAATACACTGTTGGACATTACCCGGGTACTGCAGATCCCGGTGAAAAGGGCAACTGCGTTCTTTTAGGCCACAGAAATTATGTGTATGGACATTATTTCAGAAAGCTGAATGAGCTAAAGACAGGAGACCAGGTTATATTAAGAAAGGGGAAGGATATCTTTACATATACTGTAACCGAGTCATTTGTTGTGGAGCCTGAGGAGGTATGGGTTTTAGAGCCTGCGAAGGATACCATTTTGACAATGATTACCTGTACGCCTGTGCCTGCCTATACTCACAGGCTTGTAGTCAGAGGCGCCATTATGGAGTAGTATATTTTTAAGTTACTTATTTGCTATTTAATGCTATGATATAGTAATGCCTTTAGTTAAGATGTCTTTATTGCTATTTTTTAAAAATTATAATTCCTGCAATCATTAGAACTACACCAATTAATTTACTCAATTCAAAACATAACTTTTCAGTACCGAATAACCCGAAGCCTTCAATTATACAGGAAACAACGAGCTGTGCCAATAAAATCAACATTGTGGCATATATGGGTCCTAAACCTGATATGCTTTTAATAACGGTGAATGTAATAAATGCACCGATGACTCCGCCAAGTAAATACAGTTTATTACTTACATTAAATACCGAAAATAAATTCTCACGTCCTGTAAAAAACCACATACCTATACTTACAACAAGAGCTGTTAATTGCACCCAACTGTTGGTAGCCCACATATTTGATGAATCCATGACACGAGTATTGAAAATACCTTGAACGCTCATTAACAATCCGGCTGCCAATGCAAACAAAATACCAGTCATTTAATCCTCCTAAAAATGATATTACAGTATAGTATTCCTTAAAAAATGAATTTAAGTAAAATAATTGGGAAAATTCGTGTATCATTAAATTTAATATTCTTTGATTAAAGAATTGAGGGAAAGAGGGAGGTGACTTATGATGCAGTAAGATTTTTCAAATATAAAATAAGTATTGAATTAGAATTTAGGATGTGCCCAAAACTTGTCCATATTTTTAGGTTTGACAAGTTTTGAGCGTGAGGCAAGGAGAAAGCGACAATTTTTCGCCGTTTTATCTATGTTAAAAAACCATCAAACAAAATATGTGCATTTTCTAACGTTTTTTTATTGGCATGATAATTGCTTATGTATATTATGTAGCCAATAGGACTACACAAAATTTATTATAGGAGGAAAATACTAGTCATGGTAATTGGAATTGCAAAAGAAATAAAAAACAACGAATATCGTGTGGCGTGTACGCCAGAAGGAGTTAATGAGTTTGTAAGAAAAGGACATAAAGTTCTGGTTGAAAAAGATGCCGGTATAGGCAGTGGATTTTCAAATGTAGCTTATCAGGAAGCTGGCGCTGAAATAGTTGAAAGTGCCGAAGAGTTGTATAAACGTTCGGAATTAATCTATAAGGTTAAGGAAATCCTTCCTGAAGAATATAAGTATCTTCGAAAAGATCTAATCGTTTTTACTTATATTCATTCAAATGCGCATAGGGAACAAACAGATGTTTTCCTTGAATCAAAGGCGATCGGTATTGCATATGAAGATGTTACAGATCCAGAAGGCGGATTTCCTTTATTAAAACCGATGAGCGAGATTGCAGGCAAAGGCGGATTTATTGCTGCAGTAAACTTCTCTCAAAAGATTCATAATGGAGAAGGTTTATTACTAAGCAAAATTGCAGGAATCGAAACACCGGATATTACAATAATCGGTGCCGGTAATGCAGGTTTTAGTGCAGCTGAATTAGCTTCTCAATGTGGGAATAAAGTTACAATTCTTGATACAAATATAAAGAGGCTTGAAGAGGTTAAGAATTTGTTGCCGGAAAACGTGGAACTGTTGTATTCTAATGAAGCAAATCTTGTGAAATGCATGAAGAGAACTGATGTGCTTATTAATTGCATTCTGTGGCCTAAGTGGAGAAAAGATCATCTTGTAACAAAAGATATGCTTAAGCTCATGAAAAAAGGAGCAATGATTGTTGATGTAGCCTGCGATGAGGGCGGTGCAATAGAAACTTGCAGATCAACAACTCATGATGATCCTATTTATTATGAAGAAGGAATTCTTCATTATTGTGTCGACAATATTCCTGCAGCATTTCCTAAAACATCAACTTATGCGTTATGTAATGCAACCTTGCCATATGCAATGCAAATAGCAAATAAAGGTGTAAAGAAAGCATTGATAGAAAATAGCTATTTGAGAAGAGGACTTACGTCATGGAACGGCGAACTGACCTTAGAAGAAACAGGATTAAAGCAGAATCGCCCCTATACAACTCCTGAGAAAGCTCTCGGAATGTAAAAAGAATAAACGGTAATGCTATTATCATAATTCTCTGAATTTTGATTGATTCATTACCGTTAAGCAAAAGCTAAAAAATTTAAATCAGAATAAATTGAGGTGAAACCATGGATAATACTCAAGAACCAAAAAAATCACTTAAACGTAATCTGACTATGTTTGATGGGATAATATACGTAGTAGGTTTCGTTATCGGTACAGGTATATTTTTGAAGCCTTCCATTATCCTAAAAAGCACTGGTTCTTCTGGAGCAGCACTGTTAGTGTGGATTTTTGCAGGCTTGATTTCAATGTGTTCTGCACTGACAATTGCAGAACTAGCTGCTTATATTCCTAAAGTTGGCGGGTTATATGACTATTTGACTGAACTATATGGTGATATTGTTGGTTATCTATATGGATGGGTTGAGACGATTATTTCAAGTCCGGCAGGTACTGCTGCGCTGGCAATCGCTACTGGAGAATTCATTACGCACTTTTTAGACCTTGGCCCAAACAGTGCAAAAATTTATGCAATTATTGTCATCATATGGTGTGTGATCATTCAGGTTATTTCCACCAAATTAACATTTAGGATCCAGGGCATAATAACTGTGGCAAAGATGCTGCCTATCGTTGGTGTTATTTTGTTTGGCCTGATCAAAGGTACTGCTCATGATATAAGTTTTGCCCAAAATACTGGAATTCCAGTTGAGGGAGGAATGGGAGTTGCGTTGCTTGGTGCATTATGGGCATATGACGGATGGTTAAATACATGTACTTTAGGTGAAGAATTAATAAATCCCGAGAAAAATCTTCCTAAATCAATTATTGTTGGTCTGTTAATTTGTATGCTGGTATTTGTAGTGTTCAATATCGCTATCTTTAATACAACATCAATGGCAGAAGTTGTTAAATCTGATAATGTTGGACGTGATGTTTCAGTAAAACTTTTTGGAAACATTGGAGGAGACATTATAATTGCCGGTATGGCTATTGCATGTTTCGGTTCTACAAACAGTCAATTGCTCGGTGGTGCACGATTGACTTATGCAATGGGAAAAAGGAAGCAATTGCCGTTTTGTAAAAAATGGACTCGTGTAAGTTCAAAAAGACAGACTCCAATTAATTCAATAATTTTTCAAATGGTAATCACTCTAACATTTTTAATGCTGGGTACTTTTGATACTCTGTCTAATATGTGTATCTTTATCATTTGGATTTTCTTTACACTAGGTGTGTTTGGAGTTTTTATCTTAAGAAAAAGATATCCGAGGAAAGAGGGATTATATCATGTTCCTTTATTCCCTGTTGTTCCATTGCTGGGTATAGCAGGCGGGATATATTTAACATATATATCGTTACGTGATGCTATAGTTACTTCTTTATGCGGAATTGCTTTAGCTTTAGTCGGTCTGATCGTATACTATTACTGTAAGCGCAAGTATGGGGAAGACGACGCGGCTGTAGAATGATTTTGTCCTGTCAAGGCAATTTTTAGGCTGTTGACAGGGAGGAGGGTAAAACCATATGAATGAAAAATATAAGGTTGCAATCCTAAAATGGGAAGAAGGACATGTACCTGTAGGATTAATGCAGCTTGAAACTTTGCTCGGTAATAGCACAAATTCAAAATCATACCCATTTCCTGTGAAATTTGTCAGCGTAAAAGGTGCAAATACCGATACAGTGATTATTCATCCAAGTCAAGAATTACTAAAAGAAATGATACGTATTTCAAAAAGGTTAATAAAGGAAGACGGGATACAGGCAATTTCCACAAGTTGTGGATTTAATGCAATCTTTCAGAAAGGCATTGCAGAGGCATTGGATGTACCCGTGTTTACTTCGGCGTTGCTACAAGTCCCATTTGTTCACAATATGATTGGGAAAGATAAAAGAATAGGGATTGTTACTGCGAACAAATCAGCACTGACAAAAGAACATTTTCATGCCTGCGGAATAACAGATAATATTCCATTAACAGTAATCGGTCTGGAAAATGCCGCTGAATGGAGTAAAATATTTGAAAACCCGGATCAAGGATTTGATATCAACACTGTAACAGATGAAGTGATCAATGTTGTTAAAGCAGGTGTAGCTGAAAATCCTGATATTGCAGCCATTGTTTTGGAATGCACTGATCTTCCCCCATTTGCAGAGAAAATCAGAGAGGAAACACAATTACCTGTATTTGATTTTAGTTCCATGATGGGACATGTTGCGATAGCTTTGGGAGAAATGAAATTGTTTTAGCAAATTAGTTCAATCAGTTTAGAATAGAACTCATAAAATAGACAGGATTCCCCCTGTTGTAGATAATGAAACTACAGCAGGGGGAATTGTCGAGATAATTCAAATATTTGATATTATGATGATTTTTTGTGTTATAATATGTAATATGAAAGAAATAAGGTGGAAATTATCGGAGGCAAAGCTAATAAAATCTCCAGAAGCTTAAGTAAATAATTAATGTATATGGTTTTAAATAAAAAGATATAGGTGATGTTATGATTAATTTCAATGGATTTAATTTGAACAGCGTTGATTATATATTGACTGTCGACAGAGAATTTACCGTAGTTTATAATACAAGAATTGACGATAGGTTAAATTATGGCTTTTCTGAAGGAGACAGGGGCCTATATATAAACAGAAACCTTTTTGAGGTATACCCTTCATTAGATAAAAATTACAGTTCTGTTGTAAAATGCATGAGAACGGGAGAAGTTGTTGTAAAAAGATCTCAGCAATTCAAAGATTTTAAAGGTAATTTTTATTCAACCAGTAATATTACGATTCCAATCGTAAGGAAAGGGATCATTATGGGAGCGGTAGAGCTTGCTAAAGATATTAAAACAATTGATAACATTAATAATGAAAATCAAAGTATTCATTCAGACTCCAGTGATGATGATATTGTTAGCAGTATTACAGAGGATGACAGTAAATTTACATTTGACAACATCATTACGACTGATGATAAAATGCTCAAAATAATTGAGCAGGCGAAGATAATGTCCTTAAGCAGAAATCCAACGTTAATATACGGTGAAACGGGAACAGGAAAAGAAGTCTTTGTCCAGTCCATGATTAATTACAGCGGCATATCCAGAAAAAAGGTTGTTATACAAAATTGTGCCGCACTTCCGCAAAATTTAATAGAATCTATTTTATTCGGAACATACAGGGGAGCCTATACAGGTGCGGAAAACAGAAAAGGACTGTTCGAGGAAGCGGACGGTGGAATAATATTTTTAGATGAGTTAAGTACACTGCCATATGATGTACAGGGCAAGCTTTTAAGGGTCTTGCAAAACGGAAGCTTCAGGCCTATTGGTTCTAACGTTGAAAAATCAGTTAATGTAAAAGTAATAGCTGCAATGAATATTGATCCTGTGAAGGCAGTTGAAAATAATCAGTTAAGAAAGGATTTATTTTACAGGTTAAGCAGCGGAATGATTTATCTTCCACCTCTGAGGGAAAGAAAAAAAGATATAGATCTGTTTGTCGATAACTATATTAAGGCGTATAACAGAATTTATGGAAAGCAAGTCAATAAAATAACAAAAAAAGTCCAGGATATATTCTGGGGATACAATTGGGACGGAAACATAAGAGAACTTAAGCATATTATCGAGTCCATGGTAAGTATGTCGCAGAAAAATGAATTGGGAGTGGAGCAGCTTCCTGCATATATGTATGATCGTATTTACAAAAAGAATACAGATGTTAAATTGACTTCGAATGAAGAGCATAAGCAGGATAAAGAAGAATATAATCTAAATAAGATAATTTGTGAAAAAGAAATTGAAATAATAAAAAAGGTTATGTCAATGGCCGGAGGGAATAAAACAAAAGCGGCAAAGATGCTGGGAATTCCCAGACAAACTCTCAAGTATAAGATAGATAAGTATAAATTGAATTAGGGTATTTTAAGAAATTATGGGAATTAAAACCATAGAATCTGACCTAATGTCAATGTAAGTAATAATTTAATCATTTTTATTGTGGCGTATTGAATATATTTTAAAGTATTCATATCTATCAAAATATTATCCTCATATAGAATTATACCTGATTTCTAATTAAAATAAAGTATAATTTGAAATTAATTATTACTTATGATAAGGTGGGATACAATGGATAGAGCAATTGAGTTATTAAAAAAATATTACGGCTATGATTCTTTTAGGGAAGGTCAGAGAGAAGTTATTGAAAGTATCCTGTCAGGCAGGGATGTTTTGGCAATAATGCCTACCGGAGGTGGAAAATCACTGTGCTATCAAATACCTGCCATGCTCATGGAAGGAATTACAATAGTAATCTCACCGCTTATTTCGCTGATGAAAGACCAGGTGGATACATTGTGTCAAATAGGAATACCTTCTGCGTTTATTAACAGTTCTCTGTCCTATGGTGAACTGAAGCAAACAGTATACGGAGCTGAAAATAATAAGTACAAGCTTTTGTATGTAGCACCTGAAAGGCTGGAGTCCCGGAGTTTTACAGAGCTGCTGAAAACAATCAGAATCACCATGATTGCTGTTGATGAAGCTCACTGTGTGTCTCAGTGGGGGCATGACTTCAGACCCAGCTATTTGAAAATTAAGGATTTAAGGGCAATATTGCATGACAGCCCTGTTGTTTCAGCATTTACTGCTACGGCTACTCCTAAGGTCAAGGGAGATATAATAAATTTAATAGGTTTAAATGAGCAGTATGAAATAAATACAGGTTTTGACAGAAAAAATTTAAAATTTGAAGTTGTAAAGAGTAATAAAAAATTGTCATATGTTTTAAAATATGCTGAGAATCACAAGGGAGATTCAGGAATAATTTATTGCCTCACCAGAAAAATTACTGATAAAGTATGTACAAAGCTTACAGATGCAGGATTTAAGGCGGTCGAGTATCATGCGGGTTTAAGCGATCGTGAAAGAAGGAAAAACCAGGATGACTTCCTGTATGATAATGCAGATATAATGGTTGCTACCAATGCCTTCGGTATGGGCATCGACAAGTTGGACATAAGATATGTGATTCATTTCAATATGCCTAAAAATGTTGAATCATACTACCAGGAAGCCGGCAGGGCAGGTCGGGACAGTGAGCCTTCAGAATGTATTTTGCTTTTCAGTCCACAGGATATAGTTACGAATAATTTCCTGATAGACAACAGTACCAGTGATAGTTTTACAAAATCAAATGAATATGCAAGGCTTAGAGATATGGTCAATTACTGCAATACTGATAAATGCCTGAGAAAGTATTTAATAAGTTATTTTGATCCGAATTATGATAAGGAAAATTGTAACAACTGCGGAAATTGCTTAAGTGAAATTGAAAGCAGAGACATAACAGTTGAAACTCAGAAAATATTATCTTGTATTTACAGAATGGGTGAAAGATTTGGCAGTAATACTGTAATTGATGTACTTAAAGGAAGCAGCAGTAAAAGAATAAAATCACTAAGTTTTGATAAATTAAGTACATATGGGATTATGAAAGAATATAACAGGGATACTTTAAAAGAGATGATTTCATTTCTTATATCGGATGGTTACATAAATATTGCCGGTGATAAGTATCCCGTATTAAATATATCTGCATCCGGATATTCTGTTATGAAATGTAAACATCAGGTGTTTATAAGGAAAATTTTTGCTGCTGAACGTTCAGACAGCAGTACATTGGCTGTTTATGACAAGGGAATGTTTGAGGTACTTAAAACATTGCGCAGGAAAATTGCTTCCGACTTGAGGCTTCCTCCATACATAGTTTTTTCCGATGCGGCACTGAGAGATATGTGTACCAGGTATCCTCTTAATATGGATGAATTTCTCTTGATATCCGGTGTTGGTGAAATCAAGGCTGAAAAATACGGAAGTATGTTTATTGATGCTATTGAAGAGTATGTAAGAAAGAATAATATTAATGTTAAAGAAATAAAAGTTAAAAATGCTGCTGCAATAGCGGAAATAAAAGCAACCGGCAAGATTGACAGCGGTTTAAAACAATCAAATACCGGCAAAAATAAAAAAGAAGATACAAGGGAAATAAGTTACAGCCTGTACAGGGAAGGAAAGAACATAGATGAAATATCTCATGTAAGAGGATTATCTCCAAATACCGTGGAAAGTCATCTTTGCGATTGTGCAAGGTTAGGATATGAGATAGACTACAGGGATTTTGTGTCTCAGGAGCGGGAGAAGCTTATTTTAGATGCTTATGAAAAAGTCGGAGGAAACAGATTAAAGCCGATTAAGGAGGCACTCCCTCCTGAAATATCTTATACGGAAATAAAATTTGCTTTATGCGAATTTAACAACAGGAGAAAAAATGAGTAAATTATATATAGTTCCTACCCCTATAGGAAATCTTGGTGATGTAACCGAAAGGGCACTGGATACATTAAAAGAAAGTGATTATATTTTGGCTGAGGATACAAGGCATACACAGAAACTTTTAAACCATTACAATATTAAAGTGCCAATGGTTTCCTATCATAAATTTAATGAAAAAAGCAGAACGGAGGAAATCATAAAAGAATTAACTATCCAAGATAAAAAGGTTTCTTTAGTAACTGACGCAGGAACTCCATGTATATCCGATCCCGGGTATGAGCTGGTGAAATCCGCCAGAGAGGCCGGAATTGAGGTTACAGGGTTGGCAGGAGCTTCTGCTTTAACTATAGCTCTTTCTGTCTCGGGAATAGATACGAGTCAATTTGCATTTTACGGATTTTTACCCAGGAAAAAAGGTGAAATGAACGAAGCATTAAAAAATATCCGCGGCAATCCTGTAAAAACTTTTATACTTTATGAATCGCCAAAACGTATAATAAATTTATTGGAAAATATTCAAATAATTATGCCAAATTCTACTATTTGTGTTTGCAAGGAAATGACCAAGGTTCATGAGCATATGTTTTATGGAGACATCAGTTTTGTTTTGGAGCAGTTAGCAAGTTATGATAATGTTGAAAAAGGAGAATATGTTATTGTAGGGTACAATAATGATTTTCCGGAAAAAGAGGAAAATAACACAAATACCGGTATTCACGGAATATTGTTTGATAAGCTTTTTAGTAAAGGTTTATCTTTAAAAGAAACTGTATATGAAATTGTAGAAGAAGGTCTTGCATCTAAAAATGAAGCATACAAAGCTTCGCTGGAGATAAAAAAATATATGGAAAATTATTGCGATAAATAATTTTACTTTGGAAAATATTTATATAATTTAATTGTTAAAAAATATATGTTCCATCTGAAAGTACGACAAAAATTGTTGAAATAAATCTATAAAAAATCTTGTTAAAACTGACATAAGCAGCTACTGCTTTGCTTATCTGCAAATAAAAAATAAAATTCGCAGGTAAATAAAGCAGTAGTTTTTTTATATCATAAAAAATTGCTGTTTGTGCTGTGTTAATTTAAAAAATATTTTTATAAAAAAAGTAGGTATAATATTTTCTAAAACTTATATTTATTATTAAATGGGCTGTTATTTTACGAGCTATAATATCAAGCGCTATTGTGTTTAACAATCATTTTTAGGAATAAATGAAATAAATCTAAGCTTAAATAATGAAATTAGGGGGAGAAAAAGTTAAATATATGTATGGTATTAATGAAGTTTTATTAAATTATGAGAGGAATGATTATTCAGAGCATGTGTCAAAATCTTCATATAAGGTGGACTGTTCATTTGGGACAAATCCTTATGGCAGATGGCCGCAACTAAAAATTCTGGAAGGACTTCTTGATCATGTTGATCTTTATCCTCATGACGACAGTGTTTTATTAGAAGGTATATGCAGGTATTTTAAAAGTATTGCAGACATTATGCCGGAAAATATTGAGCTGACCTGTGGTTCGATAGGAGCTGTTATGGCTGTTAATCGCATGTTTCTGAGACATAGTAAAAAGGTAATCGGCATTGCGCCTCAGTTTCCAGCAGTTGTTGATGATTTCAATATTTACGGGTCGGATTACGAGCCTGTTCATCTAAAAAAAGAACATAATTATCAATTTGTTTTAAAGGATTTTTTAAAAGTTCTAAATGATACAGAAAATACCTACATATATATAGATAATCCTAATAATCCAACGGGACAGATCATACCTAAGACCGAAATCGAAGAAATTATTAAACAGGCTCGTGTGAAAAACAGTTTTGTGGTTGTAGATGAAGCTTATGGAGATTATATGGACACAGAGGATTCGGCTGTGAGTCTTTTGGATAAATATGATAATTTTGCAATAATAAGAACATTTTCTAAAGGATTGGGTGCTGCAGGAATAAGGCTTGGATATGTTATTGGAAGTGAAGATTTTATTTACCTGCTGGGAAAAGTAAATACTCCATTTGCTAATAACAGCATTTCAACCTATATTGCTTCTCAAATTATTAACAGCGGTTGGAATGGGGACTGCAGGATCAAAATAAATGACAGCAAGAAAAGAATATTAACAGAGCTTTCTTCTTTGAAGATTGCATTTACTTCAGTGAATGTTCCTATATCAATGCTCTATTGCGAAAACAGAAAAGTTGATCTTTGCAAACTAATGGAAAAAACAGGTTTAAAGGTTGTCAGCTGCCAAGGGTATGAAGGTTTAGGCATTAATTCTGTACGGCTTAATTTGAATAAAAATATGGATATGTTAATGAAATGCTTGAAAGAAACAGAACAGCTTCTTGGGACGGAATACGCTTATTCTTAGAGAATGTGTCGGTGATTATAAAAGGGGGGAAGTTTTATGCAAGGAACTTCTAAAGAAGTAGTAAGTTTAAAAAATGTATTTAGATTCGGTGGTGCATATGTGGCAGTTGTAATTGGTTCAGGGTTTGCTACCGGGCAAGAAATTATGCAATTTTTCACAGCTTATGGCCTAAGGAGTATACCTGCAATATTTATCAGCATGGCGGGATTTGCATTTATAGGTGCTGTGCTAATAAGATTCGGATACACGAACAGACATAATGAAAATATTGATCCGTTCAAGCATTTTTGTGGAAAGTATTTCGGTAAATTCCTCGAATGGTTTATTCCCACATTTTGTTTCATGGTTCTGGTTGTTATGATTTCAGGATCAGGTGCAACAATTAATCAATATTTCGGCGTTCCACATATTTACGGCGCTTTGTTTATGGCAATAGTTACCCTTATTGTAGGCTTTTTCAGTCTTAATAAAATTGTAGATATAGTTGGAACTCTCGGACCTCTTACAATTATTTTTACATTAGGTATTTCTATAGCTGTTCTTATTAAAAATCCATCTTCCCTGGCAAATATTTCTGATCGTATTTCCAATATAGATGTACCTATGTCCACACCCAGCAAAAACCTTTGGTGGTTTTCGGGCATACTTTATGTAGCGTACAATATTGTTTGTTCATTGCCGTTTCTTGTTGAAATGGGAAAAACGGCAAACTCTAAAAAAGAAGCGGCACTCGGTGGTGTTTTTGGTGGTGTTTTACTGATGCTTTCTGGTCTAATGCTTAATTTTGCGCTTTTGTCACATATAGAGGATGTTTATTTATTAGAAATACCTAATCTTTATTTGACAGATCTTTTAACACCAATTTTAAGCTTTGTTTTCTCATTAATACTTATTGATGAAATATTCAGCACTGCTGTTCCCATGGCATGGACTTCAGCTAACAAGTTTGGCGGTGCAGATGGTACCATAAAAAATAAAATCACCATATTAATACTTTGCGTATCTGCTTTCTTCTTGGGTCAGCTTCCATTCGGAGTTCTTGTGGGAACTATATACCCGTATACCGGATATCTTGGGATTGCAATGCTTATAATGATTACAGCAGCGTCTTTCAGAGATTAGAAATGAATATATATTAATTAACTATTATAAGAAATAATTCCGTCCTTCATGTGTAAGGATGGAATTTTATGTATCATATGAAAAGGCTTTTAATGTGTTTACATCAAACGGTGCCAATGATATAATAATAAGTGTTTTCCTGATGTTTCAGGGATAGTTAATTTATACATACAAAATTCTATAAGGTTTATATACGAGGCATATAATGGATATGGATAAAGAAAGTTTAAGAAATTTTCTGGAGAAAATTCAGAACGGTGAAATATCTGTTGAAACAGGAGTTGAAAAACTTAAGGAACTGCCCTTTAGTGAAGTTGGCAATTATGCTAAGATTGACAATCACAGGGCTATCAGGAACGGCTATCCGGAAGTAATATTTTGCCAGGGAAAATCTTTAGAGCAAATAAACGGAATTATTTCCAAGATGCTGAAACTTGGAGAAAATAATATATTAGCCACTAGGGCAAACAAGAAAATATATGAAAATGTCTGCAAAATAACAGACTATGCTCAGTACTATGAGTTAGCCAAGATTATTATTATCAGAAGAAGAGAAATAATTAAGGCGGAAAAGAAAATTTTGGTCATAACAGGAGGAACGGCGGATGTTCCTGTAGCTGAGGAGGCGGCCGTTACTGCTGAAGTACTTGGAAATAATGTAGAAAGGCTTTATGACGTGGGTGTTGCGGGAGTCCACAGGCTGTTTGCAAAGCTTAACATAATTAATTCCGCAAATGTAATAATTTGTGTGGCGGGAATGGAAGGAGCTCTTGCAAGTGTTGTGGGAGGCATTGCAGATGTTCCTGTTCTTGCTGTTCCAACAAGCGTAGGCTATGGTGCAAGTTTTGGCGGAGTTGCCGCTCTTTTATCGATGCTTAACTCCTGTGCATCAGGTGTCAGTGTAGTGAACATAGACAACGGATTTGGGGCAGGCTATATGGCAAGCATGATAAATAAACTTAATAGTGGGGTTAAATGAATATGAATGTACTTTATATGGATTGTTTTTCTGGAATAAGTGGTAATATGACTGTAGGGGCATTTTTAGATATGGGCGTTGATGAAAAATTAGTCCTTGGAGAGTTGAAAAAATTAAATATTAAAGGTTATAAAGTACATATTAGCAAAAAAATTAAAAATGGTATTAAAGGGACTTATTTTGACGTAATACTTGAAGATGAAGGGCAACCACATGATCAGCTACACCAAGAAAATCACTGTGTGCACGGACATGAAAGAAATCTGCAGGATATTGAAAGATTAATAGACGATAGCCTGTTGTCTTATAATGTAAAAGAATTGTCCAAAAAAATATTTGCCTATGTTGCTGAGGCAGAAGCCGAAGTCCACGGAAAATCTATTCATGAAATACATTTTCATGAAGTGGGTGCATTGGATTCCATAGTTGATATTATAGGTACGGCTATTTGTATAGACAGTTTAAATATTGACAAAATAGTAGCTTCAAAACTTCACGTTGGCACTGGTTTTGTTAAATGCCGTCACGGATTAATTCCCCTTCCGGCACCGGCCACCGAAGAAATAATAAAGAACGGCAAAATTCCAACCTATTCCAAAGGGATTAAGGGAGAAATGGCAACGCCTACAGGAGCTGCAATACTTGCTGCTTTGGCCGACGAATATGGGCCTCAGCCTGAAATGGATGTTGTGTCTGTAGGGTATGGCGCAGGATTAAGTGATTTTGAAATACCAAATGTACTCAGACTGATTTTAGGCAATGTAAAACCTGATTCGGAAAAAATAATATTAGCTGAAACAAATATTGACGATACTACAGGAGAGATACTTGGATATGTTATGGACAGGCTTTTGAGGGCGGGGGCAATCGATGTTTTCTTCACTCCTATTTATATGAAGAAATGCCGCCCGGCTGTTAAGTTGTCATTTTTATCAGACAGAAAAAATATTGATTTTTTAGAAAAAATTGTTTTTGAGGAAACTTCAACCGTAGGAATAAGAAAAATAAACGTTGAGAGAACTGTTATGAACAGAAGAAGTGAGCAGGTAGATACAAAGTACGGAAAAATCAAAGTTAAAAAAGTGTCCTACGGCAATATTGTCAAGCAGTATGGAGAATTTGAAGACATAAAAAATGCAGCTGAAAAAAATAATGTTTCAATTCAGTCAGTTTATGATGAGATAAAAACATTTGAGAAATAATGGGAGGCATTTATGGATTTATTACATGATAAATATGATAAACTTAAAAAGTATTTAGAGAGTTTGTGCAGTGCCGTCGTTGCATTTTCCGGAGGCGTAGATTCTACGCTGCTTTTAAAAGTTGCCCATGACGTGCTTGGCGAAAAAGCAGTTGCAGTTACTGCAAGATCGTGCAGCTTCCCGGAAAGAGAGTTGAAGGAAGCAAAAGAGTTTTGCGCTTCCAACGGCATTGAACATATTATAGTCGATTCTGATGAATTAAATATAAAAGGTTTTTCAGAAAATCCGGTAAACAGATGCTATTTATGTAAAAAGGAATTATTTACTAAAATCAAACAGGCTGCAGAAGGCCATGGATTAGATGAAATCATTGAAGGCTCAAATATGGATGACGGCAATGACTACCGCCCGGGGCTCAAGGCAATTGCAGAGCTTAATGCAAAAAGTCCTCTGAGGTATGCCGGCCTTGATAAAAAAGAAATCAGGTTATTGTCAAAAGAATTGAATCTTGCTACTTGGGAAAAGCCTTCTTTTGCATGTCTTTCTTCTCGGTTTCCATATGGAGAAAAAATAACCGAAGAAAAACTTTCACAAGTTGACAAGGCAGAACAAATACTTTTGGATTTAGGTTTTAAACAAGTGAGGGTAAGGCACCACGGCAATTTGGCACGCATTGAAATCGCAGAGGAACAGTATTCCAAATTGCTGGATAAAGAACTTCGCTATTTTATCAGTGAAAAATTTAAATCCTTGGGTTTTATATATGTATCAATTGATATAACGGGTTATCGTACGGGCAGTATGAACGAAGCTTTGTCGAAATAAAATGTTAATGCTGAATTGGCATTTACTTACAGCTGAATCATATATTTTTAAGTTTAAATCATAATTGCTTTATAATGTTTATAAAAAATTTAAAATAATTTAAATGTAATTGAAAAAATATTGGCTGTTGAAAGTAAAAACAGTATAATATATAATGTTTTTAATATATAGGTATTATGGCACATATTATAAAATATATGATATAATATGACATATAAAAATATAGGAGTGTATTTGATGCAAAATCTAACTTCAAACTTGAATGTTTTAAAATGGATAAACCAGGTTGTTTCAATGACAAAACCTGATGAGGTCATGTGGATTGACGGAAGTGAGGAACAATTGAAAATGCTCCGGGAAGAAGCATGCAAAACAGGTGAGTTAAAAGCTTTAAACCAGGATAAATACCCGGGATGCTACTATCACCGCTCACAAAAAGATGATGTTGCCCGCATGGAGGACAAAACATACATTTGTTCCAGAAACAAAGAAGATGCAGGGCCTACAAATAATTGGAAAAGCCCTGAAGAAGCTTATAAATTAGGAAGAGAAATTTTTAAAAATTCCATGTCTGGAAGGACCATGTACATTATTCCATATTCAATGGGACCTGTAGGTTCGGAATTTTCAAAAATAGGATTTGAAGTTACGGATTCTATATATGTGGTCTTAAACATGAATATTATGACCAGGATAGGCAGCAAGGTGCTGGATGTTCTTGGAGATTCAAATGATTTTGTACGAGGCCTGCATAGTAAGTGCACTTTGGATATTGATAAAAGGTACATTTTCCATTTCCCTGAGGATAATACCATATGGTCGTGCAATTCAGCATATGGTGGAAATGTATTATTAGGTAAAAAATGCTTTGCTCTTCGAATTGCTTCTTATCAGGGATGGAAGGAAGGATGGATGGCAGAGCATATGCTTATCCTCGGAATTGAAAATCCAAAGGGAGAAGTAAGATATATAGCGGCGGCCTTTCCTTCAGCATGCGGGAAAACAAATTTAGCTATGCTTATACCTCCTGAAATATACAGGAAAAAAGGATACAAGGTTTGGACTGTTGGAGATGATATAGCATGGCTGAGAATAAAAGAAGACGGAAGACTTTGGGCTATAAATCCGGAGGCAGGATTCTTTGGTGTTGCTCCCGGCACTAACTTGAAATCAAATTATAATGCTATGATGTCTACAAAGAAAAATACAATATTTACTAATGTAGTTTACAATTTAGACGATGATACGATTTGGTGGGAGAAATTTGACGATAATCCTCCTGAAAATGCTTTGGACTGGCAGGGCAGACCATGGAACGGAAAAACGTCCAAAGAAAAAGGGGCTCATCCTAATTCAAGGTTTACTGCACCTGCCATAAATTGCCCATGTCTTTCAAAGGAATGGGAATCCCATGAAGGCGTGCCTCTTTCGGCAATAATATTCGGAGGAAGACGGGCTAAAACGGCTCCGTTGGTATATCAGTCAAGAAATTGGCAGCATGGTGTATTTGTAGGTTCAACTCTTGCTTCTGAAACTACTGCAGCTGCTGCCGGGAAAGTAGGGGTTGTGAGAAGGGACCCAATGGCAATGCTTCCTTTCTGCGGATACAATATGGGAGATTATTTTGCTCATTGGTTGGATATGGGCAAAAAAATGAACAATCCTCCGAAGATATTTCATGTAAATTGGTTTAGGACAAATGACCAAGGTGAATTTTTGTGGCCTGGATATGGTGAAAATTTCAGAGTTCTTGAATGGATTATAAAAAGATGTGAAAACAAGGTAGATGCGGATAAATCACCTGTAGGGTATATTCCAAAGGCTGAAGATATCAATAGGGAAGGTATTAATGTATCAAAAGAAGTTTTGAAAGATCTTCTTACCATAGATATAGATTCTTGGATAACTGATATAAAAAGTATTGAAGATTTTTACAAAAAAATTGATGATAAACTTCCTAAGGAATTAAAAGAAGAACTAAATAATTTAAAACATAACTTGGATTATTAAAAGAGTCATTTGCAATTACCCTGGTACCAACAGGGTAATTTTTTTAAAAAAGCATGTTGACAAAAGGGTTTTTTTCGGTTAAGATAACTATCAATACAGTTAATGCATTGAGGCAGAGAAAAATATTTCAGGTGTTTACAGAGAATCGGCGTTTGCTGAGAGCCGATGACAGAGAAATACAATATACACTGCTGAGCCGGTTTGCTGAAAGATTACCAGTAGGCAAACACGTTTACCTGCGTTATAAGGTTAGAGGTTGTTGGACCTTGAAGAGCGATGATTATTATCATAATCAGGGTGGTACCGCGGAATCTTTCGTCCCTGTAAGCATAGTTGAAAAAATTGTGTTTACAGGAATGAAAGATTTTTTATTTTCTCATAGCTTTAAGCAGCAAGTGAATCAATAATGATTTTGATAATGTTCAAACTTATTTTAGATATATAAACTTTGGCCAAAGTTAAATATATATTTTAAAATTCCTTTATGGAAAAATTCAAAAACACTTTGGAGGATATATGGAATTTAATTTGATAAAAAAAATAACATCTATATTATTATCGACAGTATTCCTTTTAACCGCTTGTACCGGCGGTACAGCGGAAATAGATGGTGCAGGTACAGGAGAAAAGAATAATAATGAAACATTTACAATAGGTATATCTCAATTTATAGAGCATCCTGCTCTGGATGCATCAAGGCAGGGATTTATTGACGAGATGAATACTCAGGGTGTTGATGTGAAGTTTTTAGTGCAGAATGCCCAGGGAGATATTACAAACGCAAGAATGATTTCAGAAAAATTTGTCAAAGATGATGTGGACTTGATATTCTCAATTGCTACTTTGTCTTCACAGTCTGCAAAACAGGCAATAAAGGGAACTGACATACCTATGGTGTTTACAGCCGTTACAGACCCTGTATTTTCACAGCTTGTGTCCGACATAAATGTTACGGACAACAATATTACAGGAGTAGTCGATGCGGCTCCCGTAAAAGAAAATCTGGAATTGTTCAAGGATCTTAAGAAAGATATAAAGACCATAGGAATTATTTATAATACCGGTGAATCAAATTCAGAGGTTCAAGTTAATAAAGCAAGAGAAGAGGCAGAGAAAATCGGGCTTGAAATAGAACCTGTAGGCATATCTTCTATCAACGATATACCTCAAGCTTTGGATACCATTTCAAAAAAGTCGGAAGGTTTGTATATAATTACTGATAATATGGTGGCATCTTCCATGCCGCTGGTAGCCGAGCTTGCTAAAGAAAAAGGGCTTCCTACTGTGTCGGCTGATGGCACTCATGTTGATAAAGGCATACTGGTTTCAAAGGGAATCAGCTTTTATGAAATAGGAAGACAGTCGGCTGACATAGCAAAACAAATTCTTGTGGATAAGACGAATATTTCTGAAATACCTGTGCAGCATTCGGACAGAATTGAAAAGAAAGTAAATGGCGAAACTATGAAGGCTCTTGGCTTGACTAAAGACAATGATGCATTTCAGGGAGCGGAATTTGTGGATTAGCAAAGTAAACGGGCGGTTTGAAAATAAATTTTATGCCGTCTGCTCAATACTAAGAGGAGGTAACATGAACACATTAATTTTGACATCAATTGAGCAGGGACTTATATTTGCGGTTCTTGCAATCGGGGTTATGATAACATTTAAAATACTTGATTTTGCCGATATGTCAGTTGAAGGGACGTTCCCTTTAGGAGCATTTGTCTTTGCAAGGTTCATAACTCAGGGAGTAGATCCTGTGACAAGTACACTTGCAGCATTTTTGTTTGGGAGCCTTGCAGGGCTTACGACATATATATTGAATATTAAATTAAAGATTAAAGCATTGCTGTCGGGGATCCTTACAATGACAATCCTATATTCGGTTAACCTGAGGTTAAATGGCAAATCCAACGTTGCGCTTTTTGAATACAGCTCAATATTTGACGGAGTCCAGGTTGTGGTAGTATTAATAATCATTGCTGTGGCCGTCAAGATATTAATGGATATATTCTTGAAGACAGAAATAGGATACCTGCTTATAGCAACAGGGGATAATGAAACACTAGTCAAGTCTCTGGGAGAGAATTCAAATAAGTACAAATTAATAGGACTTATGCTTTCGAACGGACTGGTTGCCTTAAGCGGTGCCATGATGGCACAGTACCAGGGCTTTGCAGAGATAACAATGGGAACAGGAATCATAGTTGTTGCAATAGCTTCGGTAATAGTTGGAGATACCATACTGAAAAACGCTAATTTAAAAAATACTACAAGGGCAATAACCGGAGCTTTGGCATATAAATTTATAGGGGCTGTGGCAATAGACCTTGGAATAGATCCTACAGATTTAAGAGCAATAAATGCAATAATTGTAATAGCATTTTTGAGCTACAATACATTCGGACCTGAAATGAGTAAAATAAAAAAAAGAAACCGCTTGGAGGGAGCACAATGTTAGAAATAAAAAATTTATCTAAAAGCTTTAATGCAGGAACGTGCAATGAAATAAAAATATTTAGTGATTTTAACCTTGTCATAAAAGAAGAATGTACGGGAATATTAGGAACTAACGGCTGCGGAAAGAGTACCCTGTTTAATATAATAAGCGGAGTGGTAATGCCTGAAAAAGGAGATATAATATTAAATGGTAAATGTATAAATAAATTTAAGGAAAACGACAGAGCAAAATATATAGGGAGAGTTTTTCAAAATCCTTCTATGGGAGTATCCCCTTCACTGACGATTTTAGAGAACATCAGCCTTGCAGATAAAAAGTGCCAAAGATTTACATTTAAGAATTTAATAAGGAAAAATAAAGTCGGGGAATATAAGGAATTATTAAAAGCATTAGATTTAGGGCTGGAAAACAAGTTGAATACAAAGGTTAAATTTTTGTCGGGAGGACAGAGACAGTCGCTGTCTTTGCTAATGGCAGCAATGAACAAGCCTGAGCTTTTGCTGCTGGACGAACATACGGCGGCACTGGATCCAAAGACATCAAGGCTCATAATGGAAAAGACTCAGGAGCTTATAAAAACCCGGTCCATAACCACAATGATGATATCCCATAACGTGAAGGATGCGATAAAATATTCAGATAGAATAGTGATGATTGACGGGGGAAAGGTAATATTAGATGTAAAAAGCAAGGATATAACAGAAAAAGAGCTGACGGGTATATACAATTCAAGAAATTACGGCAGCCCTATAGCGGAAGCGGTGTAGGAAAGAATGTTATACATTTTGAAAACTTTGGGCGCTGTATTTGCTGTTAATGATTATAAACAATAATTTCGATTAAATAATATATGAATGTCGTAGAAAAAATTGCCAACACATTTAAACGAGTCCTGGATGAAAAAAATATATAATACAGCCGAAAGGCTACTACTTATGTAATTTATAGTAGCCTTTGTTTTAATAAAAGAAAATAGGTTGGTGCCTGATTAATCCAGCAGTGTTCCGTCTGTGGATATGATTTTGTATCCACAGGGAATCAGCTTTCCCGAAGCGATTATTGCGGTTTTAACTGCATTTACAATACCGGCGCAGCATGGTACATCCATTCTTAAAACAGTGATGCTTTTTACTTCGTTGTTTTTTAAGATAGCAGTCAGTTTTTCCGAATAATCGGTATCATCTAATTTCGGGCAGCCTATTAAAGTTATTTTGTTTTTCATGAAATCCCGGTGGATGCCGGCGTACGCGTATGCCGTGCAGTCTGCGGCTACAAGTATATCAGCACCGTCGAAATAAGGGGCTGTAGGAGAAATTAATTTAATTTGAACGGGCCACTGCCTCAGCTCACTTATTGATTCAACCCTATCTTCATTTGATTTAACAGGGTTCTTGTGGCTTATTATTTTTGCATTGTGGCTTGGGCATCCGCATGGCAGCGGTTCATCAGGATGGCTGGCTTTTTCCTGTATTTTCTTTTCGACCAATTCCTTATCATAATCATCAGCTTCTCTTTCAATAATTTCTATTGCTCCGGCAGGACATTGGGGAAGGCAGTCGCCAAGTCCGTCACAGTATGAATCGGAAATCAATACTGCTTTGCCGTTTACAAGCTTTAAGGCTACTTCGTGGCAGGCATTTATACACAGCCCGCATCCGCTGCATTTTTCTTCATGTATTTTAACTATTTTTCTTTTCATAATTTTTACCTCGCTTCATAATTTCCTTTACTTGTTGAATAAATTATATTAAAATAGAAAAATAAAGTATGTAACATTTGTTACTTGAAATAGTATTACAGAAAAAGAACATAAATAATGTTTGCAGGAGATAAATGGAGGAAAGCTGCGAAATTACGACTAAATAAAAAAAACAGGTAAACGCATTGAAATACCAATGTAATTGGTATATAGTTAATTCACTACTGAATCAATCAAAGGAGTTATAGAATGATTGAAAATAAAATGTGCTATTGACAAAGGATGGATACTTTTTAAATAAACGGAGGATGAAGACGCATGGATTATTTTAAAGAAAGTTTAAAGCTGCATGAAAAATCAAAAGGAAAAATTGAAGTAACTTCTAAAGTAAAAGTTGAAACAAAGGAAGACTTGAGTTTGGCTTATACCCCGGGAGTTGCTGAACCCTGCAGAAAAATACATAAAAATGAAGATGATATTTATAAATATACTTCAAAAGGCAATATTGTTGCCGTAGTCACAGATGGTTCGGCAGTTCTGGGTTTGGGAGATTTAGGTCCTAAGGCGGCGCTTCCTGTTATGGAAGGCAAATCAATATTATTCAAGGAGTTTGCAAATGTTGATGCATTTCCAATATGTGTGGGCTCAAAAGATGTAGATGAGATTGTGAGAACGGTCAAGTTAATCTCTCCGGGGATGGGAGGAATTAACCTTGAGGATATATCAGCACCCAGATGCTTTGAAATAGAGAATAAATTAAAAAAGGAACTGGATATACCTGTATTTCATGACGACCAGCACGGAACTGCAATAGTGGTTTTGGCAGGATTAATTAATGCATTGAAAATTGTAAACAAAAAAATCGGTGATATAAAAATCATAATTAACGGAGCCGGTGCGGCAGGTACAGCCATTGCAGAACTGCTGAGGGCTGCAGGAGCTGGTAACATAGTAGTATGCGACAGAACTGGAGCATTATATTTAGGAAGAGAAAAAATGAATGATGCTAAAAATGACCTTGCCAAAGTGACAAATGCCAATAACGAAAAAGGTGCCTTGGCTGATGTAATGAAAGATTCTGACGTATTCATAGGCGTGTCATCTGCAGATGTAGTAAAAACAGGCATGGTAAAATCAATGAACAGTGATGCGGTTATACTTGCAATGGCTAATCCAGTACCGGAAATAATGCCTGATTTGGCTAAAGAAGCAGGAGCGAGGGTAATTGGTACAGGACGTTCGGATTTTCCAAATCAAATAAATAATGTATTAGTTTTTCCAGGAGTGTTCCGCGGAGCCCTGAATGTAAGAGCCAGAGAGATAAATTTGGAGATGAAGCTTGCTGCAGCATATGCTATAGCTGATTATATTAAAGAAAAGGATTTGAATGAAGAAAATATAATACCCAGTCCATTTGATAAAGGAGTTGCAGGTGCAGTGGCAGAAGCAATTGCAGAGGCAGCTAGAAAATCTGGAGTTGCAAGGATATAAGATACCATACCGGATGAACTAATCTGATAGAGATGGAATGTTGATAAGGCAGAAGCGCCTTTCAACATTTTCTCTCTTTTTTTATTTACTGTTCAGAAAATCTACGGCAATTTGTGCTTCCAAAGCAGAGGCCATATGAAGAGTACTTTCATCTACTTTGAAATATTCGCTGTGGTTGTTGTAAACCGCTCCTATTTTTTCGTTGCGGCATCCGAAAAACCCAAAGAAACCGGGAGTGTTGATTTCAAGATGTGAGAAATCTTCACCTCCCATAACCTTAGGCATAGAAGCAAGTACGTCTTTGCCATATAATCTGATTGCTGCATTTTTAACTATGTGGTTTAATTCTTCATTGTCGTTTGATATAGGGTCGGTTAAATAATTATATTCTAATTTTGCAGTTACCCCAAGTGCTTTCGCTGTATTTTCTGTTATTTTTCTCAGTTCATTTTCGAGAAAATTTCTTGTTTTCTTATTGAAGGCTCTTGTAGTGCCTTTCATTTCCACATGGTTTGCTATTATGTTAAACCTTTGTCCCCCCGTAATAGTTCCTACTGTTACTACGGCGGAATTTAGAGGGTCGTTTCTTCTGCTGACAAAAGATTGAAGATTCATTATTATAGAAGCAGCAGCATATATTGCATCATTTCCCATATGAGGAGCGGAACCATGGGCGGAAGTACCTTCCACTGTAATCTTAAATGAGTCACAGGATGCCATTCTTTCTCCAGGTTCCAGATTGAATTTTCCTGATTCTATTGATGACCATATATGTGCACCATAAATAGCATCAACGTCATCTAAATATCCGTTTTCAACGTAGTATTTTGAGCCAAAGCCTACCTCTTCACCTGACTGGAAGAGAAATTTTATCGTGCCGTCAAATTCATTCTTTAATGAGCTTAATATTTTAGCAGCACAGAGCAATACTGCCATGTGAGTATCATGACCGCATGCGTGCATATTTCCGTTCTCTGAGGCGTAAGCAAGGCCTGTTTTTTCTTTTACCGGAAGAGCATCGATATCTGCTCTAAGCATGATTGTTTTTCCAGGTATTTTTCCTTTTAATATTCCGATACAGCCTTGATAGTCAGGAAATGTTATTACCTCAATATCCAATTTTTTTAGTTCTTTTACAATCTTTAAAGTAGTATTGACTTCATTTAGGCTGAGTTCTGGATTTTGATGGAAATATCGTCTTTGCTCTATTAAATAATCATTATATCTTTCTGCCAATTGTTTTATGTTCATAATATCCCTCTCTTTTATTTAGTTGCCACAGGAAAAAATCCGAGGCAGTTGTGTTTTCTATAACATGTTTATAAAAAGTCCCGCAATTATAACCGAAGTGATTGTTACGGTTATAAATCCTCCTACTATCATCATAGGCATAAGATTGTTCATAAGATAGTCATGTTCTTCATGGGTTTTTGCCAAGGCATTTACACATTCTTCGGTAAGTATGTAATTAGGCGGAAATCCATAAAGGGCCGTTAGGGATACAGCAAATGCCATATTCCAGCTTATTCCCAATAGTTTGCCTGCAGCTGCTGATGTCAGGAACATTCCTGCAACTCCTACAACTATAATTGATATTAAAGGAACTGCTGCTTCTTGCAGCATGGCAGGAGTAGCATCTTTCAGGCCTGAAAAGATATAAACCATAAGCACAAACATTAAAAATCCATAGGAATTTGCTTTGTTTAGGGAATCTTTATCCAAGAATCCTATTTCTGTAAAAATTATAGCGAGTATCAATGCCCAAACAGCTTGGTTTATTCCTGTAAATTTAGCGAGTATGCTGGCAATATAAGCAGTTATCATAAGTTTTAAAAGTATAAAGGCTGTTGTCACATATTTTTGGGGCGTTGGAGGAATAAGCTTTTTCTTTTCTTTTTCTTCAACTACAATATTTCCTGTGGATTCATCAATATTAGCTAATGAACTTTCTTCTATGCTTTCGCTCAATCTGAATTTTGAAATAAGCATTTTTCCTTCCTTTTTAAGCATTATTGCCGTAAGAGGATAACCTGCAAACCCCTGGCATACATACATCGCTATGGCAAGTACGGCTGCCGATGTCAATCCCTTTTCCAATGCTGCCTGATTCATCATTGTTGCGGCAACAATCCCACCTGTTAATGGCGGAAGGCCTGCTACAACATATTCTTTTCCTACTGTAGGAATACATATGAGCCAGCATGCTGCTACCATACCGGCTAAACCGGCCAAAGTTATGACAATAACTTTCCACTGTTCGAGCAGTTGTTTTACGCTTATGATCGTGCCCATATGGGTTATACAAAGCATTATAGCCATTGTACCTCCCAAAGGTGCTCCAAGTCCGGCAAGGTCTACAATATCGTTGGGGAAAAAGGTCCAGTAGCCTGCAAGAAACAAAATAGCTATTACAAATACGGAAGGTATCCATGCCTTTGTTTTTGTTCCTATAAATTCACCAATATAGTAAACGGCCGAAATAATTAGAAGTGCTAAAAGGTTGTTCATTTGAACCTCCTGTAAATAAATTATTATGTTAAAATAAACATAATCTCAAGAATTGCAGTTTAAGTATCATTTGAAGTTGGAAATAATAAGATCTGTAAATTATAATTGTTTATGTTTTTATTTAGATTTGATATTATATTTATATTGTTGTTTTTCCAAAGTATTCTTAATTATAATGTTTAGAGAAATATTGGATTATTTTTTTCTTAATTAATATTGTTCTTTACTTTAAGAGTTTAGTATATTAAAATGTAAGTACAAACATGTAACATATGTTACCAGGGGATATAATGGATGAAATAGTTAAAGTAATTAAAAACAATCAATTATTTGACAACATAAGCGAAAGTGAAATAAAGCAGATACTTAAATGCAGCAGGGCTTTAGTTGTTGACTTTACTGATAACCAGATTTTATTTCACAAAGGTGATGCAATAAAAAAAATTGGCATTGTGATTGAAGGGCAGCTTAATTTGATTTCTCAAAAATATAATGGTGCAAGAGTCATAGTAGCTACATTGGAGCAAAACGACCTGTTCGGAGAAGCCCTTGCATTTTCGTCTTGTAATAAAATGCCGTATGATTTGGTGAGTTTTGGAAAAAGTAAAACCCTTATTTTTCCGGACAGGGTTTTTTCTCATATATGTGTAGATGCATGTATTTTTCATAAAAATTTAATTGAAAATATGCTTGGAATTTTATCAGATAAAATTTTCATGCTTAATCGAAAAATGCACATATTGAATGCAGAAACATTAAAAGGGAGAATTGCAGTGTACCTGTTGGAAATTCATAAAAAAACTAAGTCCTTGATATTTGATATTCCTATGAAGAGGCAGGAATTGGCGGATTTTTTGAATGTTAAAAGACCTTCCTTGTCAAGGGAGCTTTCTAATATGCAGCAAGATAAGATTATTGAAGTGTATCGTTCAACGGTAAAAATAACAGATATGGAAAGACTTAAGGAGCTTGCTGATTAATGGCTTATTAATATTGAAAGATTAAGCTTTTTGTAGTAAAATAATAAAAAAACAAGGTTTTTAATAAAATGAACAAAATATGTCATGGCCTGCATAGATTTTTGAAATAACGGGCGGCTGGATGATTGCCGCTTAAAAATAGAGTATGGGCAAGGGGGAGAATCCATGAAGATTAAATTTATGCACATATCGGATTTACATTTAGATAGAAAATTTGATATTAAAAATTTTAGCCTGAAAGAGCGGGGAAGGAGAAGGCAGGAATTATGGGATACATTTGATAAAATAGTCAAGGCTGCAGGCAGTGAAAAAATACGGTATTTATTTATTGCCGGAGATTTTACGGAAAGTGAATATGTTAATTACACAAGCCTTAAAAATATAGCACAAAGGTTTAAAACTATTCCTGATACAAGGGTGGTAATTGTGTCCGGAAGCAGCGACCCCTATAGTATTAACAGCATGTATGAATATATTGAATGGCCGCAAAATGTATATATTGTTAAAAGTACGGAAACTGCCGCAAAATTAAATTTCCCCGAGGATGATTTATGCGTTTATGCCATGAGCTGGAACAGTAAATATAATAACAAGACTCAGGCGGTTTATGATATTTCTGTTGATGAAAGCAAAGTGAATGTTTTGTTATTGTATTGTGATGTTGATGAAGAGTCAGAAATGCTTCCGATAAATATAGATATAATTAAAAATAAATTCGACTACTGCGCATTGGGAGGCAGGCATAATCATGCCAAGATAAGAAACAACAGTGCATACTGTGGCAGTCCGGAACCTATGGAATTTTGTGAAGAAGGGGAACATGGCATTATAAGGGGTAACCTTGAAAAAAAGAATACGGAATTTTCTTTCATACCTTTAGCAAAAAGAAAGTTTGTAACACGTCATATTGAATTGAGCGAGGACTGCAGTTTTAATAAAATACTTGATTTGATTAAATTTTCAGGTGATACATTTTCAAACACAAAGGACTATGTCAGGATTAATTTAACAGGCATCGTGAATACGGACATATCCATGGCAGAAGTTGAAAACGAAGCAAAGCAGTTTTTTTATTATATAGAATTTGTGGAAAATTACACTTACAAGAATTCAGAAGAAAAAGCATACAGCCACAATGAATTTAACATTATTGAAAGCTACAGGCTGCAATTTGAAGATCATCAGGATAAACTGGAGCAGCAGGCTTTTAAACTGGGGCTTGATGTTCTTCGAAAAGAAAAGGTGGTAAAATAGTTATGTACATAAATCAATTACATATAAAGGCTTTCGGCAAGTTCATACATAAAATGTTATATTTTGAAAATAATTTTAATATTATTTATGGTGAAAACGAGGCAGGCAAAAGTACTGTGCATAATTTTATAGAAGCTGTTCTTTATGGTTTTGATGATAATGAATCAGGACGGTTGAAATATAACAAGTACAAGCCTTGGAACAGTAATTTATATAAAGGGTCAATAAGTGTAAAGGATGATGCCGGTGAAGAACATCTTATTACAAAAGATTTTCTGTTAGGATCTACCCAGGTTTTTAAAAAACTTGAGGACAGAACTGAGATATATGAAGATAAAATACAATCTTCCGGCGAATATTTTTTTAACATGAGCAAGACTTCCTTTATTAATACGGTTAGCATCAAGCAGCTGGGGAACAAAACAGAAAAGGAAGTTGCATCTGAGCTTAAAAACAAAATAATAAATTTAAGCAAGACAAAAGATGAGTCGATTTCTGTGGATAGAATTCTTCAAAGGCTGAATTACGTCAAAGAAGAAGCAGGTGATGAAAACAACCGGAACACGCTGTTGGGGCAGTATACACTTCGCTTAAAAGAGCTAAAAAATGCAAGTGAGAATTCCCTTAATGCGCGAAGACAGGTAATGTTCTTAGCTATGGAAAAGAAAAAAATTTCGGGAAAAATTCAGGAATTAAATTTGCGCATTGAAGAACTAAACAACGAACTTAGAAATTATGAACTATCGGTGGAAAAAGATAAATATTTAAGAGCAGAACCTGTTAAAAAAGAACTTGACGAAATTAATGAAAAACTTTCAAGTTATTCGGAAGATAAACTTAAGGAATATTCTGACATTGATTATATGGAAGCACTAAATATTGAAAAAAACCTGAATACCATATATAGTCAAAGGTGTAGAACAGAAGACAGCATAAAAGAGAAAGAAAAGGAATTAAATATCTTGTTGTCCGATGCGGCCAATAAAATCGAAGAAGAGTTCAACATTAAAAAATTAAATAAAGATTATGCGGCATACGAAGATAATGCTTTAAAAATAGACAAGCTTAAAGATAAAATATGTTTAGAAAAAGAAAGTATAAGTAATATAGATATTGACCATATAAACAACTTCCTGAACAACTACAGCAGGGCCGAAGACATAAACAGAAAAATAGAATTCACCAATATATTTCTTGACAATGAAGACTGTGAAAAAATGAAAAGTTACAGATCGCAGTCAATCAGGAATGCTACGTTTATTTTATTGGCTGCTGCTGCCTTGATAGGTGGAGTTTGGCTGGCAGGTTTCAATTATGCTGATGTTATTGATAATTTTGTTGGGCGCTACTATGCAATTAATAATCCATCCAATGTTGCTGCAGGAATTATGACAGTCATAATAGCAATAATTTTAGCATTAATTGAGATACCGGTATTCAATAGAATAAAAAACTCAAAAAATGAAATAGACGGAATGGAATGTGAACTTACAGATCTTTCTATTTCATTGGATAAATTTAATGAAGAAAAGCTTGGAACAATTGAAGATACAGGATGTAAAAGCTTTGAGGAAGCTTCTGAGAAGTATAGTAAGCTCAGTGCTGAGAAAAACCTGTATGAAGAAAAAGACAAACTTATAAATTGCGATGTAGAAACATTAGATGATTTGGAGCAAGAAAATAAACAGCTGAAAAGAAGCCTTTTAAATATTTTGTCTAATTTGGATATCCGGGAGCTTAATGCTGAAAACATCAAAGAAGTCAATGATGCGTATGCAAGAAAGGATTCAGTCAAAGAACAAGCTGATAAATTAAAAGCTGACATTGAGCAGTTTGGAGAAAGTATTGTTAAGCTTGACAAGGATGCTTCTTTTGAGAAAAAAAGGCTTGAAATGATTTTAAAAAGAAATGATATGGATGATTCGGACACCTTCAAAAAAGCAGTTAAATATAGTAAAAAATATACAGAACTCCTTGACAGCAAGAAATATAAAGAAAGCATACTTCAAAAAATAACAGAGGGGGAAAGCTTCCAGGAGTTAAAGGACAAAACAAAAAATGTTAATTTATATGAAGTTAAAAATATTGATAAACAGGAATATCAAATCAACATCTTTAAACTGAATGGAGAAAAATCTGAATTATCTAAAAAAATAGATAATATATTACAGGAAATAGATGAAATTGAACGTAATACAAGAAATTCTAACGAAGTAGAGGAAGAAATAGATTTTTACGAAAACAAAATTGATGCGTTTAAAAAGAAAATAAAAGTTGCTGAAATTGCTTCAGAAAAAATAAAAAAAATATCAGATTCTATAATGGGGGATTTCATGCCTCTTTTGCGAAAATCCATAAGTGATAATTTCTCATATTTGACCGGAGGAAGGTATTGTCAGGTTGCAATGGATGAAGATATGAATATTACTGTAGTTGAAAGGGACAATAAAGAAAAGAACATTGAACTTGAAAGCTTAAGCGGAGGCACATTGGATCAGCTTTATTTGTCGCTGAGAGCAGCACTTGGAAATATACTCAGCGGGAATCAGAATATTCCTTTAATCTTTGATGACAGTTTTGTTCAGTATGATTCTAAAAGATTGAAGAATTCAATGGAGATGCTGGCAAAGGAGAGCGGAAGAAGACAGATTATACTGTTCACATGCCAGGAACGGGAAGCAGAGCTTGCTAAAAAAACTAACATTAAATTTAACTATATAAAACTGTAAGGACATTTATGAAGATTTTTGCAATAGCCGATTTGCATTTTGACGGCAAAAAAGAAAAACCAATGAATATTTTTGGCGATAATTGGATTAACCATGAAGAAAAAATAGTAGAAAACTGGAAGGCATCTGTCGAAAATGATGACCTTGTTTTAATCCCGGGTGATATTTCATGGGCTGTAAAGCTTGATGAGGCTGTTGATGATTTGCGAAAAATCGACAGCCTTCCGGGAGTGAAAATAATAGGCAAAGGAAATCATGATTACTGGTGGTCAACGTCGAGCAAATTAAATAAATTAGGCTTAAAGTCGATCAGGTTTTTAAAAAACAACAGCTACGAATATGGGAATGTAGTTATTTGCGGTACAAGAGGATGGGAATCTACTGAGAGTACTGAAGAGACAGAAGATAAATTTGATAAAAAAATATTTTTGCGTGAAATTAACAGGCTTAGAATGTCACTTGAATCTGCGCGAAAAAGCAAAAAAATTATAATTGTAATGCTTCACTATCCGCCATTTGACAATAACGGCCTTCCTAATGAATTTTTTGAAATTGCTAAATCATATAAGTCCGACATATGTATTTACGGCCATCTTCACGGCGAAGAAGGTCATAAAAATATTAAAGAAGGAATGTTCGATAATGTATCTGTCCACTGTGTTTCAAGTGATTACATGGATTTTAAACCTAAAAGGATAATGTAATATTAAAAATTGGCTGCAGATCTATGAAAAAAAGTCAGGTTAACCTGACTTTTTTATTTTGGCTGTGAATAAATAGCATTTTTTGTATATAAAACGTGAACAAATCACTAATTTAGCTCTTGACATAGAAACAAATAAATAGTATTATTTATACTATATAAAAACGTTTTTCATATTCTTAAAGGATGGTGTATTATATGGCTAAAATGGATGCTCTTGTAAAAAAATACAGAGAGCCTGGGTTGTGGCTTGAACAAGTTGATGTTCCTGCTCCCAAAGAAGGCGAGGTCCTTGTAAAAATACATAAGACAGCAATATGCGGAACGGATGTTCACATTTACGCATGGAATAAGTGGGCTCAGGAAACAATACCTGTACCGATGACAATAGGCCATGAATTTGTAGGTGAAATTGCTGAAATAGGAAAAGGTGTAAAGGATTTGCATGCCGGGGATTTGGTTTCCGGTGAAGGTCATATAGTGTGTGGAAAGTGCAGAAACTGCTTGGCCGGGAGACGACATTTATGCAAAGATGCTAAAGGCGTAGGCGTAAACAGAACAGGAATATTTTCCGAATATGTTACATTGCCGGCTTCTAACATATGGCTTTGTGACAAATCCATACCGGAAGAACTTTACAGCATATTCGATCCGTTTGGCAATGCAGCCCATACGGCATTGTACTACAGGGTGTTGGGAGAAGATGTGCTTGTTACCGGAGCCGGGCCTATTGGTATTATGGCAGCGGCAATAGCTAAATTTGCCGGAGCAAGGTTCGTTGTTATTACAGATATAAATGATAATAGACTGAAACTTGCTGAAAAAATTGGAAATTTCAGAACGGTTAATACAAAAAAAGAAAACATAAACCATGTGATGAGAGAACTGGGGATGAAGGAAGGCTTTGACGTTGGAATGGAAATGTCAGGCAACGACGCAGCCCTTAACCAGATGATAGACAGTATGGCCCACGGAGGAAGAATAGCACTTCTGGGACTTCAGGAAACGGATACCTCCATAGACTGGAACAAATTTGTATTTAACGGGCTGAGTATTAAAGGAATTTATGGAAGAGAAATGTTTGAAACCTGGTATAAGATGCAGGCTATGATTAAATCGGGTCTTGACATATCACCTATTATAACCCACAGGTACCACTATACTGAATTTGAAAAAGGTTTTGAAGCTATGATGAGCGGAAAATCAGGAAAAGTTATTTTAAACTGGGCTGAGAAATAAAAATAATCTAATAAAATAAAGAAGGAGATGATTTTATGTACAAAAGAACGAAACAAATTTATTCTGAAATTTTGAAAGATATAAAGGACAGCGGGCTGTGGAAAGATGAAAGGGTAATAACAACTCCCCAAAGAAGCAGGATAGACACCACAATGGTAAATGGCGTCCTTAATATGTGTGCAAACAATTATTTGGGCCTTGCAGATAATAAAGAAGTTATTGAAGCAGCCAAAGAAGCATATGACAGATGGGGATACGGTCTTTCATCTGTAAGATTTATCTGCGGCACTCAGGAAATCCATAAGCGCCTTGAACAGAAAATAAGTGAATTTTTAAAAACGGACGACACTATTTTATATTCTTCGTGTTTTGATGCAAATGGAGGGCTTTTTGAAACTATAACTACAGAAAATGACGCAATCGTAAGTGATGAATTGAACCATGCCAGTATTATAGACGGTGTTAGGCTTGCCAAGGCAAAAAAATACAGATATAAAAACAACGACATGGCTTCATTGGAAGAACAGCTCATTAAAGCAGACAAAGACGGTGCAAGAATCAAAGTTATTGCAACTGACGGTGTTTTTTCAATGGACGGAATAATTGCGGACTTAAAGGGAATCTGTGATTTGGCAGATAAATATGGAGCTCTTGTAATGGTTGATGACAGTCATGCGGTAGGTTTTATGGGGAAAACAGGCAGAGGCACTCATGAATACAGAGATGTAATGGACAGAATAGATATTTTAACAGGTACTTTAGGTAAGGCATTAGGCGGTGCCAGCGGAGGATACACCAGCGGAAGGAAAGAAATAATAGATTTATTAAGGCAGCGCTCAAGACCGTATTTATTTTCCAATACATTGGCGCCGGCAATTGCCGGGGCATCCCTAAAGGTGCTTGAAATGCTACAAGAAAGTACAAAATACAGAGATAAGCTTGAAGAAAATACAAAATACTTCAGGCAGGAAATCAAAAAAATCGGACTAACTATTATAGAAAGCGAACATCCAATTGTGCCAATTATGCTTGGTGATGCAGTATTATCCCAAAAGATGGCGGAAAGGCTGCTGGAGAAAGGGGTTTATGCAATAGGATTTTATTATCCGGTTGTTCCTAAAGGAAAAGCAAGAATAAGGGCACAAATATCAGCTGCCCATACAAAAGAAGATTTAGATTTTGCATTAAGAGCATTTAAGGAAACAAAGGATGAGTTGGGAATTTAATTACCCAGGAAATAATTTGGCAAATATTAAAAAAAATTATTGAAATATGTAGATAAATGTTTGCCTGATTATTTCTAATTTTCTATGGATAAGCCGCTTTTCAACTAAAATATGGGTAATGTTTTATTATGCTTGAAAAAGTTTGCATTAAGTAGTATACTTATTTTTGTAGGTTTAATAAATATAAAGGAGGCAGTTAAGAATGGAAAAAAAGGACATTAAATGGTCTGAACTTGGATTCGACTACATTAAGACAGACAAAAGATACATATCATGTTGGAAAGACGGAAAATGGGATGAAGGCCGTCTTGTTGAGGATAATAAGATTACAATCAGTGAAGGTTCTACATGTCTGCATTATGGGCAGGAATGTTTTGAAGGTTTAAAGGCTTATAGTACTAAAGATGGTGGAATTCAGCTTTTTAGGCCTGATGAAAACGCTAAACGCATGCAGAGAAGCTGTGAACAAATTATGATGCCGAAGGTGCCTGTTGAAAAATTTATTGATGCCTGCATGCAGGTGGTTAAAGCAAACGAAGCATGGGTTCCGCCGTATGGATCAGGTGCTACACTCTATTTGCGTCCGATGGTAATCGGAATTGGTGACAATGTTGGTGTAAAACCTGCTGAAGAATACATGTTTATTATATTCGGTACACCGGTTGGCCCTTATTTTAAAGGCGGTATGAGTCCTGTTAACTTCACTACAACAGATGATGACAGAGCTGCCCCACATGGAACAGGAAAAATTAAAGTAGGCGGAAATTATGCTGCAAGCCTTCGTTCTCATAGTGAAGCTGCAAAAAAGGGATTTGCCGATTGTATTTACCTTGATCCTTCTACTCATACGAAAATAGATGAAGTTGGAGCTGCAAATTTCTTTGGTATAACTAAAGATAATAAATTTATAACACCAAAATCTTCTTCAATATTACCCAGTGTTACAAGAATTTCGCTTATGCAGGTGGCAAAGGATTATTTGGGAATGGAAGCGATTGAAACAGATGTTTATATAGATAAATTAGATATATTCAAAGAAGCCGGTGCTTGCGGAACAGCCGCAGTTATAACTCCTATAGGAGGAATTGAATACAAAGGCAAGCTGCACGTATTCCACAGTGAAACAGAGGTAGGCCCTGTAACAAAGAAATTATATGATACATTGTATGGAATTCAAATGGGTGATGTTAAAGCTCCAAAAGGATGGATATACAAGGTTAAATAATAGTTAATGTTTTTACTTTTTTAGAAATAACAGCTGACAATGGCACGTCAATGGTAAAACCTAAAACCATGAATGTGCCGTTGTTTTGTTATAAAAAATATTTTTAAATATATGAATTAAGATATATTATAATTTAGTTATTTGATTTTTAAAAGTTTTGGGTTATAATATTAATATAGTGTCAGAATTTGATCTTATAAGTTTCAGTGATTAATACATGTAGGTATTTTGCAATGTGTTATGTATTTGCTGTAATTTTGAAGTTTTTGACACTTTAATCATAATAATTATAATTAATCGTGTAGTAAAGTAGGTGGGAAGATGGATAATGAGAAGATATTGCTAACAGAAGAAGGCTATAAAAAACTTACGGATGAGCTTGAATACAGAAAGACAAAATTAAGGTACGAAATCTCTGAAAGAATTAAAGGAGCAATGAGAGAAGGGGACCTAAGTGAAAATGCTGAATACCATGAATCTAAAGAAGAACAAAATAAAAATGAATCAAGGATAATTGTCCTTGAATATAAAATAAAGCATGCAGAAGTAGTTAAGCATAATAAAGAAAATAAAGATATCATTCAATTGGGGAGCAAAGTAAAATTAAAGGATTTGGAATTTGATGAAATTCTTGAATATTATATAGTCGGCGCAACGGAAGCAGACCCTATGGTTGGAAAAATATCAAATTTATCTCCGCTCGGTGCAGAGTTGTTGGGTAAGAAAAAGGGAATAAAAATTAGCGTTTCATCACCGGATGGTGTCATTAAATATGAAATACTTGAAGTAAGTTAAAGGAATATTAAGCTTTGTGATATTATTACAGGGCTTATATTTTTGTGCAGCTGACTGTCTGGTTGAATTAGGTTAAAATAAAAACTTGAAAAATTTGCTGATTAATTGTATAATATCTTGAACATATGGAAAAGAGGACAAAATGAGCGATATAGTTAAAAAAGAGGTTAAAAGAACTAGTATCGGCGGTCAGGCATTGATTGAAGGTATAATGATGAAAGGACCTGATAAAATTGCTACTGCAGTAAGGAAGCCTGACGGTGAAATCGAAATAAAAGAAAGTAAAATTAATCAGCTGTTTAAGAATAGATTTTTCAAACTGCCTCTTATAAGGGGAAGTTTTGTACTAATTGATTCATTAGTAAACGGAATAAAGGAACTCATGTTTTCTGCTGAATTTTACGGTGAGGACTACGAGGAAGATGCTCTTGACCGATTTCTAAAAAAAATATTTAAGGACAATGCGGATACGGCAATAATATATGTTTCGGTAATTATTGCCCTGGTGTTTTCAGTAGGTATATTTATTTTATTGCCAACATTACTGACTAATTTTTTGAAATATGTTATAACAAATACATTTCTGCTTAATTTAACCGAAGGTATAGTAAGAGTGGGATTGTTTGTGGGATATGTGTACTTGATTTCTAAGCTGAACGATATAAAAAGAGTGTTCATGTATCATGGTGCTGAACATAAAACAATACACTGCTATGAGCATGGTGAGGAGCTTACAGTTGAAAATGTAAGAAAGTATTCTACGCTTCATCCCAGATGCGGAACCAGTTTCATGATTAATGTACTGCTTATAAGCATCTTGGTGTTTTCATTTTTTGGATGGCCCAATCCGTCCATGAGGCTTATTATTAGGTTGGTGATGCTTCCTGTTATAGCAGGAATTTCATATGAGCTGAACAGGTTTGTTGGAAAATGTGATTATAATAATAAGTTGGCTAAGGTAATAGCTTATCCTGGATTTCAGATTCAAAAAATTACCACCAGCGAACCGGATGATTCTATGATGGAAGTGGCAATAGCTGCTATGACAAGAGTTATTCCACAAAATGGAGAAGATGATGAATGGTAACATTGGTAACAGTTGAAAAATTGTTAAAGGAAGGGATCAAAATTATACATCAGAGAGAATATAATAATCCCATTCTTGATGTACAGTTGATCTTGGCTCATCTGTTTCAAAAAGACAGAATTTATTTGCATTTACACAGGAATGATAAAGTGGATGCTGAAACAGCGGTTAAATTTTACGAGATGGCAAAAAAGAGAAATGCTGGCTATCCCTTGCAGTATATGTTGAATTCTCAAGAATTTATGGGCTTAGATTTTTATGTAAAAGAAGGTGTCTTTGTCCCTAGATCTGATACTGAAACTTTAGTTGAAAAAATTATAGAAATTGTGAATAACGGTCCGTTAAAAAATAAAAATATACGCATACTTGATATAGGAACAGGAAGCGGGGCAATTGCCGTAAGCCTTGGCTATTATTTGAAAAATTCCATGGTCGAGGCAATGGATTTGGATAGTAGGGCATTGGAGACAGCAAATATCAATATAAAAAAACACGGGTTAAAAAATGTGATGACTTTTAAAGGAGATATATTCAATTATGATTTTAGCAGAAAATTTGACATAGTTGTTTCAAATCCTCCGTATATTGAAAGAGAAGAAATAGATGATCTGACTGCGGAAGTTTCAGTTTATGAACCCAGGCTGGCTCTTGATGGAGGAATTGACGGCTTAAATTATTATAGGCGTATTGTAAGGATATTTGAAAAAGTACATGGAGAATCGGCAATATTGTCTGTTGAAATAGGATACAACCAAAAAAGAGCGGTTACTGAAATATTTAATGCCGGAAATATGTTTAAAAGAATAGAATGTGACAAGGATTTATGCAGAAATGACAGGGTAGTAACCGGATTCCTGGGAGAGGTGTGAAAATGTTAGAAAAATTAGACGATTTAAAAGATAAATATACAGAGCTCAGTGAAAAAATTTCGGATCCTGAAATACTAAGTGATTCACACAAACTTCAAAAATTAATGAAGGAACAGGCTCAGATTGAACCAATAGTCTTAAAATATAGCGAATATAAAGATGTTGTTTCACAACTTGAGGATTCAAAGGAAATGCTCAATGAAAAATTAGATGATGATTTCAAAGAAATGGTAAAGGAAGAGATTAAAAATCTGACAGCCAAAGAAGAAGAATTAATTCAGGAAATAAAAATACTTCTTCTGCCGAAGGACCCTAACGATGATAAAGATGTTATAGTGGAAATAAGGGCCGGTGTCGGCGGAGAAGAGGCAGGGTTGTTTGCCGGAGATCTGCTTAGAATGTATTTAAGATATGCCGAGAGACAAGGATGGAAAACTGAATTTATTACTGTTAATCAACAGGGAATCGGCGGATACAAGGAAGTAATATTTTCTATAAAGGGTAAAGGCGCATATTCCAAACTTAAATATGAAAGCGGTGTTCATAGAGTTCAGCGTGTGCCGAATACCGAATCCAGCGGCCGCATTCACACTTCGTCTGCAACTGTTGCTGTACTTCCTGAAGTTGACGATATTGATATTGAAATAGACCCAAATGATGTAAGAGTAGATGTATTCCGTTCTTCGGGAAATGGCGGTCAGTGTGTAAACACAACCGATTCAGCCGTAAGGCTTACGCATATTCCTACTGGGATAGTTATTTCATGCCAGGATGAAAAGTCACAGCTTAAGAACAAGGATAAAGCTTTTAAGGTTTTAAAAGCAAGGCTATATGATAAATATCAGAGAGAGCAGAATGCGGAACTTGCAAAAACGAGAAAGAGCCAGATAGGTACCGGAGACAGAAGTGAAAGGATACGAACTTACAATTACCCTCAGGGAAGAGTAACAGATCATAGAATAGGTATGACTTTATATAAATTGGATTCATTTATGGATGGAGATATTTCCGAGATGTTGGATGCCCTTTTAACCTCCGACCAGACAGAAAAATTGGAGGAACTTGAATAATTTAAGAGCTGATGTGCATTATAGGCTTTATTAATTTGTGAGGTTGTTATGAGAATAGATAAATATTTAAAAAATGCCCGGATTATAAAAAGGAGAACTGTAGCTAAAGAAGCATGTGAACAGGGGAGAGTCCTTGTTAACAGAAAAACTGCCAAGCCAGGCACTGAAGTGGATATAGGCGATGAAATAAAGATAATTTTCGGAACCAGCACAATGGAAATAAAAGTACAGCAGGTTCTTGAGCATGTTAAGAAAGATAATTATAAGGAAATGTATAAAATAATTACTGATGCTGATTAAATCGAAAATATACGGGTATATAATATAAAGTTGGGGATTATTTATAACTTGTTAAGTAATATATAATATCCCGGCTAATACCGTTTATGGATAAATAAATACAAGAGGTGTAAATATGGAATTAAAAGGAAGTAAAACAGAACAAAATTTAATGACTGCATTTGCAGGCGAATCTCAGGCTCATGTAAAATATACTTACTATCAAAGCCAGGCAAAAAAAGACGGATATGTGCAAATAAGCAAATATTTTGAAGAAACAGCAGGAAATGAAAGAGAGCATGCCAAAATTTGGTTTAAGCTTCTCCATGACGGAATCGGAAAAACTCCGCTGAATTTAGAGGATGCTGCAGCCGGTGAGCATTATGAATGGACCGATATGTATAAAAATTTTGCAAAAGAAGCCAAAGAAGAAGGTTTTAACGATATTGCCCGTTTATTTGAAGGTGTGGCTAAAATAGAAAAAGGACATGAAGAAAGATACCTGGCACTGCTTGAAAACATCAAAACAGGTAAGGTATTTAAAAGAGGAAGCAAAGAAACAGTGTGGATATGCAGCAACTGTGGTTACGTACACTATGGGGCAGAAGCACCTAAAGTATGTCCTGTATGCAGCCATCCTCAGGCATATTTCCATTTATATACAAAGGCTTATTAATAAAATATATATACGAAAAAGTAGGGCTGTTGCATCGGTAATCAAAAACGGTGCAGCAGTCTTTTTTATTTTTATTTTTCAGTATGATCAAATTCATATTTTATCTTTTTATACAATTCAGTATTTTGCATCACCTCTGCTGCAGTTAAAACTAACGCTGCTATGGTGTTTTTCATTTGTTCTTTTGCATAATCAGTTAATGTGGATTTTGCCATTTCTCTTGTGTGACCCACAATATTTTTATCATTTGTTATGTCAAAGTATGGATGAATTGTGGGACAGACATGGCTTACTTGTCCGGCATCAATTGAGCCTGTGTTTTTTGAGGGGGAGTTCATTTTAATTCCGGCTACTTCATAAATTTTTTCGTTGAATACATCCGACAATTTTTTGTTGGTAACCATGTTGTCATAGTTGAATTCGAACTGGCATATTTTTAATTTGCATCCTTCGGCAAGAGCCGCTCCCTTTGCACAATTTTTTATTTTTTCAACCAGTTCTACGTTATAAGCTTTGGTAGTAGAGCGAACGTAAAATTGGCATTTTGTATAATCCGGTACTACATTAGCGGCCTTTCCTCCGTCGATAATTACTCCATGAACTCTTGAATCATTTCTTATATGCTGTCTTAAGGCATTAATGCCGTTAAATGTTTGAATTGCAGCATCAAGGGCATTTATGCCTTTTTCCGGTGCTGAAGCTGCATGAGATGTTTTTCCAAAAAACTCAAACTGTACCGGTTCTAATGCAAGGGAGGAACCGCTTTTTGTGTATTCATTGCCGGGATGTGCTATCATTGCAATGTCTACATTATCAAATTCATGATTTTCAACATATGTAACCTTAGCTCCGCTTGTCTCTTCAGCAGGAGTGCCAAAAACAATTACGGTTCCTCCGATTTCATCTATTATTTCTTTTAATACAATGCCTGCACCTGTGCTTACTGCTCCTAGCATATTATGTCCGCATCCGTGGCCGATGTCCGGTAATGCGTCGTATTCTGCCATGTATGCAACCGTTAGCCCGGGTTTTTTACTTTTATATTGGGCCTTAAAACCTGTTTCAACTCCAGAAAAACTCGTTTGAACGTTAAATCCATATTTCTTAAGAAGCTCAGTATGAAGCTTGCATGCTTTAAATTCTTCGTAACCTAATTCCGGATTATTGTAAATTTCAAGGCTTAATTCATTAAGCTCAGGTGCGAGAGTATTAATAAGTTCAATTACTTTACTCTTCATAATTTCCTCCTTATCTCAAGTACTTTTGATAAATAATATAATTATTATAGTAGCATTAACGTTAATTTATGTCAATTTATCTTAATCAATAATTATAAGAAATATTTTATTTATAATCTTAAAATGAACATTTAAAATAGAAAATATATCTTTAAAAAGTTCTAAAGTAATGTTACAATTAAACCAGATGGTTTAGAAAGGGTGAGGCAATGAAATACTGGTCAAAAGTAAATAAACTGTACGAGGATATGATTTGTGCTGTAACAGGCAGTGTCGTCAGAGACGAACCTTTAAAAAATCACACTTATTTTAAAATTGGAGGCCCTGCAAGCATATTTTCAGAGCCGAAAGATACTGAAGATTTAAAAACAGTTTTAAAACTGATAAAAAAATATGACGTGGATTGTTTTGTAATGGGAAACGGAACTAATCTTCTCGTATCCGATGATGGTTTCAAGGGAGCAATAGTAAAAATCGGAAATAAATTTAATTTTGTTGAGAAAAATGGGAACAGAGTAACAGCTGGAGCAGGTATTCTTCTATCTGTGTTGGCGAAATACCTGGCAGGTGAAGGCCTGGCAGGTTTTGAATTTGCCGGTGGAATTCCGGGATCCCTGGGTGGCGCCGTATGTATGAATGCAGGAGCTTATGGCGGAGAAATGAAGCAGGTTATAAAAAAAGTAAGATGTATGGATTATGGCGGAAATATTCATGAATTTTCAAATGAAGAAATGGAATTTGAATATAGACATACAAAAATATCAGATTCTGAATATATTGTAATTGATGCTGAGCTTGAACTGACTTACGGAGACATAGATGAAATTATGTCATCTATAAAAACTCTTAATGAAAAAAGAATTTCCAAGCAGCCTGTTAACATGCCAAGTGCAGGCAGTACGTTTAAAAGACCGTCGAAGGGATATGCTTCAAGGCTCATAGAAGATGCGGGATTAAAAGGACTTAGGTATAGAGGTGCTATGGTTTCTGACAAACACAGCGGTTTTATAATAAACTATGACAATGCCTGCTGTGAGGATGTATTGAAGCTTATGCGCATTGTTATCGGCACGGTGTATGACAAATTTGGAATAACATTGGAGCCGGAAATAAAAATAGTAGGAACAAGGCTGTAGGTATTATGAGGACAATAGCTGATTATCACGTACATTCCACATATTCAAGGCATAATCACGGCAAGTCGACAATTGAAGAAATTGTTCAAAAAGCTTCTGCGCTCGGCTTGAAGGAAATTGCAATAACCGACCATGGGCCCGGGCATTGGATATACGGAATACAATGGGAAAAAATAAGAAAAGCAAAAGAAAAAGTTATTAAAATGAGACAAAAATATCCCCATATGAAAATATTGCTGGGGGTTGAAGCAAATATACTGGACTATGATGGCAATACAGATATAACAGATCAGGTTTTGAAGTATTGCGACATTATCTTATGCGGGTATCATATGGGGGCACGGTTTTCTTCTTTAACTGATGGATGGAATTTTACCGTTATGAATAAATTAGGCATAAAGAACAAAAAAATATTTGAGAAAATGAGAGAAAAAAATACAGATGCTGTAGTGAAAGCAATGAATAGATATAAAATTAATATTTGGACCCATCCCGGAGATAAAATCCCGCTTGATATAGATATATTGGCGAAAGCCGCAGAAAAAACCGGAACGGTTTTGGAAATTAACGATAGCCACAATCACTTAAACGCAGCTGAGATAAAGATTGCGGCAAAATATAACGTAAGGTTTGTCATTAATAGTGACGCTCATATAAAGGATAAAATAGGCAGCTGTGAAAAAGGGTTAAAAGCAGCTGCTGATGCAGGCTTGGATTTAAGCCGCATAATAAACTTAAAATAGAAAGAGGAGAATATGGAGTTTGTTATTATAACCGGAATGTCCGGCGCAGGTAAAAGCCAGGCAATAAGAATTTTGGAAGATATAAATTATTATTGCATGGATAATATGCCTCCGTCTCTTCTACCGAATTTTGCGGAGTTATGCAGGAGTTCGTCAAAGGAAGTAGATAAGGTTGCGGTTGTTGTTGACATAAGAGGGAGGATTTTTTTTAAGGACTTGTTCAATAGCCTTAGTGAATTAAAAAATATGGGTATACAATATCGCATATTGTTTCTTGATGCCTCAGATGAAGAACTTGTAAAAAGATACAAAGAGCAGAGAAGGCCCCACCCTTTAAGCACTACAGGGACTATAGTAGATGGAATCCGTGATGAAAGGGTAAGTTTGGAAGAAGTTAAAAAGAGATCTGATTATATTGTGGATACAACAAATATGAAACTCAGCAGGCTTAAGGAGGAAATTCTGGATATTTTCGTTCATGGGAAAATTACTTACAATTTAAATGTGACGGTAATGTCTTTCGGATATAAATATGGCCTCCCCCAGGACTCTGACCTAGTTTTTGATGTTAGATTTCTGCCAAATCCTTTTTATATTGAATCTCTAAAGGAATTTACCGGCAATGACAAAAATGTTCAGGAATATGTAATGAGTTTTGATGTTACAAGGATTTTTATCCGTAAACTAGAAGATATTCTTCTGTTTCTCCTTCCTTATTATATAAAAGAGGGAAAGTCAAATTTAGTAATTTCAATAGGCTGTACAGGAGGAAAGCATCGTTCTGTAACAATTTCAAACAACATTGCTTCAATATTGAGAGAAAAAAAATATAGAGTGTTATTGAACCATAGAGATGTTGGAAAATAAGAGAGGTAATTATGAAAATAGTAGTTTTTGGGGGCGGGACGGGATTATCAATACTTTTAAGAGGACTCAAAAAATACACAAAAGATATATCTGCGGTTGTAACCGTAGCTGATAACGGTGGAGGATCAGGTGTTCTGAGAGAAGACCTTGGAATGCTTCCGCCGGGTGATATGCGAAACTGTATTATTGCACTGTCCGACATTGAGCCAATAATGATCAAGCTCATGCAGCACCGTTTTAAGGGCGGCTATTTAAATGGGCAGAGTTTCGGGAACCTTCTGATAGCGGCAATGTATGAAATTTTCGGAAACTATGAGAATGCTCTCAGAGAAATCGGAAGCATATTCAGGCTTTCAGGGAAAGTACTTCCTATGACGTTGCAGGATTCTCATCTAAAGGCTTATTTGGACAACGGCGAATGTATATTGGGAGAAAAGGATATTCCTGAATTCGTCAGCAAATCCGGCTGCAAAATAGACAGGATATCCTTGGTGCCTGAAATTTGCATGCCGTTGGAGGAGACTGTGAAGGATATTAATGAAGCTGATATTGTTATCCTTGGTCCGGGCAGTTTATATACAAGTGTAATTCCAAATATATTGGTTCAAAATATTCCAAAACTCATCTACCAATCAAATGCAACTGTGTTTTATATATGCAACCTTATGACACAGCCTGGAGAAACAGATAATTACAATGTGTATGACCATATAGCTGCAATTATCAAGCACAGCAGCAGATATTTAATAGACTATGTAATTGTGAATGATGAGGTTATTTCAGAAAGTCAAATTGAAAATTATAAATTCACGGGAGCCAGACAGGTTACCATTGATGATGAACAAATAAAAAAGCTTGAGGGAATGAATATTAAGGTAATAAGCAGTAATTTTGTTGAGATAAAAAATAACTATATACGGCATAATTCGGATAAAATCGGACAATTGCTGTATAATTTTACAAGAGAAAAAAATAAACAGCCAAGAAAGTGAGCCTACAATGAAGGAAAATTTAGACGAATCACAACTTGGGATAGTTGACGGTATGATAGACTGGGTAAGAGTTGTGAATAAAAATAATATTGTCCTCTATGAAAATAAGAAGATGAAGGAAGATTTAGGAGACCTAGTAGGTAAAAAATGCCATGAAGTGTTTGACTCAGATAAAAAGTGTGATTACTGTATTTCTTCAATAACAATGGAAAAAGATATCATACAAAGAAAAGAAGCATCGATAAAAAATAGGATATATATGGTGGTTTCATCTCCAATGCATGATAAATCTGGAAAAACTGTTTGTGCAGTTGAAGTTTTCAGAGATATTACAAAAGAAAAGGATTTAGCCCGCAAAGTAAATGAAAAGAATAAAAAAATGACCGATGACATAAAATTTGCACGGAATATGCAAATAAGGATGCTCCCTCCCAAAGGTATGTATAATGGACTTAGTATTGACTATTTGTATGAAGCGTCCGAATCTTTAAGCGGTGATTTTTTCGATGTATTTAAAATAGACGAGGAAAATACGGGGGTGTATATTTGCGATGTTGTGGGACACGGTGTTACTGCGTCCCTCTTGACCATATTTGTTCGTCAGTCATTAAGAACAATTGCCAAAGGAAATATTAACCTTAATAAAACAATGAAAGAGCTTCACAAAACTTTCCTTTCATTAAATTTAGATTATGACAAGTATTTCTCAGTTTTCTTCGGAATATATAATAAATCGACTTATGAGTTTAGCTATCTAAATGCGGGACATAATTCCAGACCTGTGCTTATGAGAAAAAACAGGGAGATTTCTTTGCTGAATTCTAAAGGATACCCCATAGCCAATATATTTGACAATGTAAAATATACTGTAAATAATATTAATTTGAATATAGGTGACAGGCTGTTTCTTTATACGGACGGCATAACGGAGGCACAAAATGATGAAGGTCAGCAATATGGTACAGAAAGATTAATAAATGAGATAAAAAGAGAAGGAAACATTCTAGTCAATCTTAAGAAATCACTTAATGAATATTGTAGAATTCATAAGGATGATTATGCCATACTTATGGCTGAAATAATTTAATCGGGAGAAATTTATGATGGATATTGCCTTTGATTTGGACGGCAGCTTTATAGATGAAAATGAAATGAAATGCATTGAATCTGAAATTATGGCTGCTCAGGATCTTCTTTTGAGCAAAAAAGGAATAAGCAGTTATATGACAGGATGGATAGATTATGCCGAAAGGATAAATAAAGATGAATACAATGAAATAAAGAAAACGGCACAGTATATTAAAAATAACTGTGAAGCACTTATACTTCTTGGAATAGGCGGCTCCTACTTAGGTGCCAAAGCGGCTGTTGAAGCAATAAGAGGTGATTTTCATAATGAACTTTTAAGTCCTGAGGTTTATTATGCAGGGCAGAATTTAAGCGGTTCATATTTAAAAAGGCTTTTGAAAGTAGTCAAAGACAAGGAAGTTTGTGTTATTGTTGTTTCTAAATCTGGCACCACTTTGGAAACATCTCTTTCATTTAGAATAATCAAGAGCTTTATGGAAGAAAAATACAATCATGAGGCCTATAAACGAATTTTTGCTGTAACGGACAAAAACAAGGGAGTATTGAAAAATCTTTCCGATTCAGAGGGTTATAAGAGGTTTACAATACCGGAAGACATAGGCGGAAGGTATTCTGTAATAACTCCTGTAGGCCTTCTTCCAATGGCTGCAGCAGGGCTGGACACTGATAAATTTATTCAGGGGCTTAAATCCGGCGGCGAAGATTTTAGGAAAAGAAACTTTGAAGATAATATTTGCTGTCTTTATGCTGCAGCTAGAAATATTTTAAACAGAAAAGGGAAGGAAATAGAGGTTTTAGTCAATTATGAACCTTCCTGCATATCAATAGCAGAGTGGTGGAAACAGCTGTTCGGTGAAAGCGAAGGTAAGGAAGGCAGGGGAATTTTTCCGGCATCTTTAAACTTTACAACAGATCTGCATTCAATGGGTCAGTTTATACAGGAGGGCAAAAAAATAATTTTTGAAACAACGGTTATGATAGAAAATAGAGCGGATAATATAACTATTCCATTGGACAGCAGTGATTCAGACGGACTAAATTACATTGCCGGCAGGACATTTAACTTTGTAAATCAAAAGGCTTTTGAAGGGACATTCATGGCACACAGCCAGGGAGAAGTTCCCGGCATGGTGATTAAAGTACCGGAAATGAACGAATTTTATTTGGGAAAGCTTTTTTATTTTTTTATGATGGCATGTGGTATAAGCGGATATACCAATAACATAGATCCCTTTACACAACCTGGTGTAGAAAAATATAAAAGAAATATGTTCAGGCTGTTGGGAAAAATATAGGAGTGTTTGCCGTCCTGTTTATTAAGGAGATAGTATGATAAAATTAGGAGAAATACAGGAATTAGAAGTAACAAAGAAAGTGGATTTTGGAGTTTACATGAAAAGCTTCGATGATCAGAAGGGACAGGAAGAAATATTGCTGCCTTTGAAGCAGGTTCCTGAAAACACAAAGCCCGGAGATAGAATAAAAGTATTTGTTTATAAAGACTCTAATGACAGAATGATTGCCACAGTTAGGAGGCCTAAAATTGTTATAGGCGAGATTGCTTATTTAAAAGTTGTGCAGATGACAAGAATCGGTGCCTTTTTAAACTGGGGACTGGAAAAGGATTTGTTCCTGCCATTTAAAGAACAGGTAGGAGAAATAAAAGTTAACGGAGAGTACTTGGTAGGGTTGTATGTTGACAAATCAGAAAGACTGTGTGCTACAATGAACCTGTTTAAGGTTCTTAGAACAGATTCACCTTACAAAGTGAACGACATTGTTAAAGGAACAGTGTTCAGTCTGAAAAGAGGGCTTGGGGCAATGGTTGCCGTTGATGGGAAATACCTGGGATTGATTCATGAAGGAGAAATTTTGAAACCCATGCATCCAGGTTATGTGGTGGAAGTTAGAGTAAGCCATATCAAAGAGGACGGAAAGATGGATTTGAGCTTGAAGGATGCCCCTCGGCTTCAAATAGATAAAGACGGAGAAAAAATTATGAATACTGTTATTAAAGGCAGGGGTTTTCTTTCTTTAAATGATGACAGCAGTCCTGAAAGCATCAGAAATATACTTAATATGAGCAAGAGCTCATTTAAAAAAGCAGCTGGAAGGCTCATGAAAAAAAATTTAATTGAAATGACCGATGACGGAATTCGCATTACTGATGATAATAAAAAACCGTCGGCAAAAAAATACAAACGACAAGATAAAATGGGTAGAAAAAACGGCAGGTATGTCAAGAAAGATAAATGAAAAATAAGTGAATGAAGATACTACATTCAAGAGTATTAATAATATTTTATATTGCTTTTATATATACAAAATCTATTTGTAGGAGGAATTCATGCCAACACCACATAACAGTGCGGAAAAGGGACAAATAGCTGAAACAGTGCTATTGCCCGGAGACCCTTTAAGAGCTAAGTTTATTGCGGAAAATTTTTTAAACAATCCCGAATGTTTTAATGGAGTAAGAAATATGTTCGGGTATACAGGAACATATAAAGGCAGAAAAATTTCTGTTATGGGAACAGGAATGGGATGCCCTTCAATAGGAATTTATTCCTATGAATTGATACATATATATGATGTTAAAAATCTGATAAGGGTGGGATCCTGTGGAGCATATGACCATAAATTGAATCTTTATGACATTGTGCTTGCAATGGGCGCAAGCACAGATTCAAATTATGCATCACAGTATAGGCTGCCCGGTACATACTCAGCTACGGCGTCTTGGGAGCTTTTGTCAAGAGCAAAAAAAATTGCTGATAACAGAAGTATTGGAGCAACTGTAGGAAATGTTGTTTCTTCCGATTATTTTTATGATGAAGACTCGGAAAGCTGGAAAGACTGGGCCAAAATGGGATGCCTGGCAGTTGAAATGGAGACGTTTGCTTTGTATTGCAATGCTTCTAGGGCCGGAGTCAATGCACTTACTATACTTACAGTATCAGATTCTATTGCAAATCATATGGAGACCTCTCTGGAGCAAAGAGAAAAAGGTTTTAAGGACATGATGGAAATTGCTCTGGAGCTGGCATAATCAATCTCATACATGGAGGAAAAATGGGGAAAAGAAATATAATAATAGACTGCGATCCTGGAATTGACGATGTTATTGCATTGTTACTTGCTGCGGCAAACGAAGATAAATTAAACATATTGGGAATAACAACGGTTGCAGGTAATCAGACAATAGAAAAGGTTACATATAATGTTTTAGGTTTAATGTCATTTCTGGGCAAGGATATAAAAACTGCCATGGGAGCAACGGGTCCCTTATTAAGGGAGAAAAATCCTGTTGACAATATACATGGTGAAAACGGAGTTGGAAGCTATCAATTTCCTCATACAAAGAAATTGTATTCAGACAATGCCGTAACATTTTTAAGAGATACCATAAAATTATCTAAAGATAAAGTAACGCTGGTGGCTATAGGTCCGCTTACAAATATTGCTTTGCTTATTAAAACATTCCCCGATGTAAAAGAAAAAATAGAGCTTATATCCATAATGGGCGGTTCGGCAGGAGAAGGCAATATAACACCTTGTGCTGAATTTAATATTTGGTCTGATCCTGAAGCTGCAAGAATTGTTTTTGATTCGAAACTTCCCATAGTCATGAGCGGCTTGAATGTAACTCATTCCACAGGGCTGTATATGGAGGATGTTTTGAATCTTATGAAAAGTGAAGGAAAGATTACAAAAATGTGCGGAAAAATTTTAAATTTTTATTTTAAAGGTGATAATGTAAAAGAAGGCACATTTACGCCAATACATGATACAAGTGCTATAATGTATTTAATTCATCCCCAGCTATATAAATTCAGGCATATGAATGTGATTGTAGACTGTTCCGAAGGATTAAACAGGGGAAACACTGTTGTGGATATGAGAGACGGGGTAAATTATAATGAATCATATCCCAGAGTTTTATTAGATGCTGATTCGGAAAAGTTCAAAAAAATATTGCTTGAAAGTTTATACAAGCTTGATGAAATTTACAGATAGAGAAAATTTTCAGTGTTTACTTTTAAAGGAGGAAAGAATGGGAAGGGTAGTGGTTATTGGTTCGATTAATGTTGATATGGTATTTACCTCGGACATAAGACCAAAGGCAGGAGAAACAGTTCTCGGAAATACATTTTCTGTAATACCGGGAGGCAAAGGAGCCAATCAGGCTGTTGCCGCTGCCAAACTTGGAGCAGAAAGCATTATGATAGGATGCGTAGGAAATGATGCTAACGGTGAGTTTGCAGTACATAATTTAAATTCAGCAAATGTTAATACTGGTTGTATAGAAAAAATTAATGGTGTTCCTACAGGGGTAGCTAATATACTGGTCGCAGAAAATGATAACAGCATAACAGTTATTCCCGGTGCAAACTATGCATTTAACAAGGTTGTTATAGATAATTACAGAGAAACTATATTGTCGGCAGATATAGTTTTGATGCAGCTTGAAATACCGCTGGAAACGGTTGAATATGCATTGGAGCTTTGCAGGAAGAACAATGTTAAAGTCCTTTTAAATCCTGCACCTGGATTAGAGCTTAGCAATTCTGTTATAGAAAGCGCTTCATATATAACTCCCAATGAACATGAGCTTAAGGTGATTTCAGGGAAAAAATGTGATATGGAAAAAGAAATGAAAAAATATCCAAATAAATTGATTGTGACATTGGGTTCAAAAGGGGTTAAGTATTTTGACGGAAAAGAAATAAGACTTATTCCTTCAAACAAAGTCGAAGTAATAGATACAACCGGGGCAGGAGATACATTTTGCGGAGCGCTTGCTGCATCGTTGGTTGCCAACGAAAATAAAAATTTGGGTGAATCAATTAAATTTGCAAATAAAGCAGCTGCATATGCCATTACAAGGTTGGGGGCTCAAAGCGGAATGCCGACTCTTGAACAACTAAAGAGAGAAGGACCTTATCTTTGAAACAATGAGGTCCTTCGGTATACCTTGTGATACAATTTCAAATTTAATTTGTTATTAATTTGAAATTTTTTATCTTTTTACTGTGAATTTATAAGTTTATCTTATTTACCATAATATGCAGATAAATACATTTCTTTTATTTCTTCTATAAGCGGGTACCTTGGGTTGGAACTTGTACACTGATCATCAAAAGCCTGTTCGCTCATAGTATCCAATTTGTCCAAAAATTCTTTTTCATCAATTCCGTATTCTTTAATAGATTTGGGAATGCCGATAGTAGCCTTTAATTCTTCTATTTTTGCTATAAGGCTTTCTACTTTTTCATAATCGGTTTTTCCAGGGAAACCCAGATACGTAGCAACTTCAGCATACCTATGCAAAGTGTGCGGGTACTTATACTGCGGGAATGTACCCATTCTTTTAGGTGATTCCGCCGAATTGAACTTTATGACCTCATTTATCAGCAGTGCATTGGCAACACCATGTGGGACATGGTGTGTTGCACCTAATTTGTGAGCCATAGAATGGCATACGCCTAAAAAGGCATTGGCAAAGGCGATACCTGCCATGGTGGACGCATTTGCCATTTTTTCACGCGCTTCCACATCGTCTCTTCCATATTTGTAAGCTCGAGGCAGATAGTCGAAAACTAATTTTGAAGCCCTGAGTGCCAAGCCGTCCGTGTAGTCTGTGGCCATCATTGAAGCGTAGGCCTCCAGTGCATGTGTTAATGAATCAATACCTGATGATGAAGTAAGTCCCTTTGGCTGGTCCATCATCATATCTGCGTCACTTATAGCCATTGTGGGAAGTAAAGAATAATCTGCAATTGAGTACTTGATATTTACAGTGTCATCTGTAATAATAGTAAAAGGAGTAACCTCAGATCCTGTACCGGAAGTTGTAGCGATACAAACCAGAATAGCTTTTTCACCCATTTTTGGGAAGGTATAAACTCTCTTACGTATATCCATAAAACGCATTGCTAAATCTGAGAAATCTGCTTCCGGATGTTCATACATTATCCACATGATTTTGGATGCATCCATTGCAGAGCCGCCACCTACTGCAATTATAACATCCGGTTCAAATTCTTTCAGTGCGACCAAGCCGGCTTTTGCACAAGCCAGTGTCGGATCGGGGGTTACTTCAAAAAACGTATGGTGTGTTATGCCCATGCTGTCCAATCGTTCTGTTATCGGTTTTGTGTATCCGTTTTTGTATAAGAATGTGTCTGTTACAATGAATGCTTTTTTTCTATTGTATACATCCTTTAATTCCTTAAGAGCTACAGGTGAAACCCACATATACGTATTAGGTACTGAATCCAGAATTTCAAAGTGATTTCCCTTTGAATATACGTAAATTACTTTCTTTTGCATACGTTCTTCTCTGTCGGTTTCATTTAAATCCACATAATCACCTGAAGGCAGACGTTCGTCCCCGTAGACAACCTCAATGCAATTTTCCAGATCTTCGTCGCATCTAATATGTTTATCGGCAATGATGCTTTTCTTTGATGTTAAAAGTAAATAATCAAACTCTAAGATTAGCCTGTAATCTAATTTTTTTAATTTTAATAAGGATAAAAAATATCCTTCATGCATTGAATTATATCGAATTATACCTATATCAAAATGAAAATCCAGTACATTTTGTATCGTTTTCATAGAGTTTGTTTCATAATAATGAATACGTAGATTTTCCTCATTACTTAATGTATTTAAATATTCAGAAAAAACCTCTGAAATGTAGCTCGCTCTTGGAACGGATATTCTCAAGCTTACACCGTTATCTGTCAAATCCGAATATGCTTTCGTAAGATTGTTTACCTGGTACAGTATTTCTTTAGCATGATTTAAAAAGCGCTGACCCTCTCTGGTTGTAATAATGCCTTTCGGAGTTCTTTCAAATATAACAATGTCAAATTCATTTTCTAATTTTTTTACAGATCTGCTTAAATTTGACTGTGCTATATATAATTTTTTGGCAGCCATTGATATAGAAGCATATTTATCAATTTCAATAACATATTTTAAATCTGTAAAATTCATATAGATACCACACCTTTTTAATGATTTGTCAGGAATCATATTTTAGAACTTATATATAAAGTACCCGCCAAAACATATTTTCTATTCGGCGGGTACTTTATTATGATCATTAATAATCTATATATGGAATGTAGATTATTAATTAATTACTGTTACATTTGCAGCTTGAGGTCCGCGAGTACCTTCAACAACTTCAAATGAAACTTTTTGGCCGTCTTCCAGAGTCTTGAAACCATCCGAAACTATTGCGGAGAAATGTACGAATATATCTTTTCCATCTTCTCCGGTTATGAAACCAAAACCCTTTGCCGGGTCAAACCATTTAACAGTACCTGTTTTCATTAAATCCTCCATGTTTTTATAAATATTAATTGTTAATGAAAAAGAACTACAACTGCAGTTCTTTTCACGTTCTTTGAAACCAATATTAATATAAGTAATGCTATATCTATATTAATTATTATTTCTTAAAACAAAATACTACGCTACAGTAACATTGCTAGCTTGGGGTCCTTTTTGACCTTCCACTATATCAAAGTTAACTTTTTGGCCTTCCTCAAGTGTTTTGAAACCATCCGAAACTATTGCGGAGAAGTGTACAAATACATCTTTTCCATCGTCACAAGATATAAATCCAAAACCTTTCTTAGAATCAAACCATTTAACAGTACCTGTTTTCATTAAAAAATCCTCCGATAATTTAAAAAGATAATCTTATTTTAACAGCTTTTTCTCTAAATTGCAATAAATATTTATAAAAAAAATAAAATTTTTTATATTAATTTTAAAAAGATTAAAATTTAGATTATTGCAAAAAAATTCAACAATATTGAAAATGTTTTTTTAGAAAATTATTTATAACTAAAACAGTATAATATTTCATAATGCATTAATGTAGTAGTTACTGATTGGAAATTGTTGTAAATTTTACCATGAATAATATTATTGTTGCCAGATTAAATCTGGTTTGATATAATTATTGAGTATAATATTTTATTAAATCAGGGAAAATAATTGGTGATAACAAATGATAAAACATTTTTTAAAATTTTTTTTAGCATCAGTTACGTTTATTACAGTTATTTTAAGTGGAACTTCTTTAGCATATATTTTATTTGATAATGATGTTGCAATAGGAACAATAAAAACCATCGCTTCAGAGAAGGCGGAAAACTTAAAGTTTTATGAATCAGGCACATTTGATTATAATTCGGATGTGGGTAAAGCTGCAAAAAATATGAAAAGGTTTAATGTGCTTGTTGTGGGGCTTGAAAATAAAAGAACTGATACCATAATGGTTGTCAGCTATGATATGGAAAATAAAAAGGCCGATTTAATTTCAATTCCAAGAGATACATACAACCCGCGTAATGAGGACGACGGCCCTGATTTGAAAAAGATCAATGCGGTATATTCTCAGGAAGGCATTGACGAGCTTGTACGGACGGTGCAGGAAATCCTTGGAATTCCTTTAGAAAAATATGTAGTGGCAGATTATGATGCGGTTGTGGACTGTGTGGATATTTTAGGCGGAGTTGAAGTAACAGTTCCATTTCATATGGTGTATTCAGATCCATATGATGATCCTCCTTTGACAATAGATATTCCTGAAGGTAAACAAGTATTGGACGGAGAGCAGTCATTAAAATTTTTAAGGTATAGAAAAGGATACGATAATCAGGATCTGGGAAGAATTGATGCTCAGCAGCAATTTATCAAATCAGCCTTAAAAAAGACTATGGGGCTTAAATTACCTGCCTTAGTCAAAGAAGTATACACTCATGTAAAAACAAATGTCAGAATTACAGATATACTTAACCTGGCAGATGACATATCAGGTTTTACTGTTGAAAATATGAGTTTATGCACAATGCCTGGAACAGAAACACCTTTAGAGGGACTGTCATTTTATATTCCCGACGAAGAGGGAATAAAAGGTGTTGTAAACAACATGTACGGTATTGAAAATGATGAATGACTACAGACAGACAAGGCTCCATTGAACTGAAAGGCGGATAAATATGAAAAACTTTTTTAAAAGAGTAATTTTTAATATTAAAAAAAAATTTAATAATATACAACCATTAGAAAAAAGACTATTTCTTAAAACATTCCTTTTTACTCTTGTATTTTTTTCATTAATTGAATCGGCAGGAATTTTCGCATTTGTAAAATATTATTCACCATATGGAATGGCAGGGACAGACCAGGACAAAGAAGACAAGGATAAAAATACAGATAGAGAATTTGAAACTCCTCTGGAAAAAGCAATGTATGAAAGCAACAGAATAAATGTTCTCCTTGTAGGGCTTGAAGGGCCAAGGTCTGATACCATAATGGTATTAAGTTTCGACAGAGAAACAAAGGAGGCAAATTTAATATCAGTTCCCAGAGATACATATTATTATAGAGAAGGTTATTCTAAATATTCAGATGTACAGAAAATCAACGCTGTGTACGGCATGGAAGAAGACGGCATATATGCGTTGATAAAAGCAATTCAGGAATTAACGGGAATTCCCATAGACAATTATGCCACAATCGAATACTCCGGTGTTAGGGCAGCTGTTGATGCTATAGGAGGAATTGAGGTTGATGTTCCCTTTCATATGAGATATACTGACCCTTATGACAATCCTCCGCTTGATATTAATATCCCGGCGGGAAAACAACTCATTAAGGGCGATAGAGTCATGGAGCTGCTAAGGTTCAGAAAAACTAATTATCCGGGATATTCAGGATATCCTAACGGTGATTTAGGAAGAGTGAAATTTCAGCAGGAATTCATAAAATCAGCAATTGATAAAGCATTAAGCTTAAAACTTCCCAGTGTAGTAAACGCTGTTTATCCCCATGTAGATACAGATTTAACCATTACCGATTTGTTGAGCATTGGAAAAGATATAGTGGGATTTTCATCAGAAAATCTGGAGACCGAAGTTTTGCCCGGAAGAGACACTATGTTAGGTTCTTACTCGTTTTATATTGCTGATGGAGAAAAGACTACAAAATTAGTATATGATTTATATGACGTTAAATTATCTGCAGATGCAAGTGAAGATGAGGAAAATAAAACAGAAAAAAATTAGGATTTGTATATAAAACAGATAAAGAACTAAAGTAGATACGTTATTATGTCAGAAAATTTAAAAAACTGTGCAAGATATCGAAGCTTACAGAAAAGACAANNACAGAAGAAGGCCCAAGAGCTTTTATTAAAGATCAGGGCCTTTAACATATATTAAATTATCTATTGATGTTACAGTCTAAATTTATTGATACAGTAGATAATAAAAATCAGGAGGTAAAAATGAAAGTATTTATGAGCGTGGATATTGAAGGAATAACGGGGGTTACTGCTTGGTGCGAAACAACAATGGAAAATTCAGATTACGTTCAGTCTGCTGCGCAGATGACTAAAGAGGCATCTGCTGCTTGCGAAGGGGCAATCGCAATGGGAGCGAAAGAGATCTTCATAAAAGATGCCCATGATGCTGCCAGGAACATTGATATTACAAAACTGCCAAGATGTGCGAAGTTAAGCCGAGGCTGGACAAATACGCCGGATTCCATGGTAGCGGGAATTGACGAAACATTCGATGCAGCCATATTCATAGGTTATCACTCATCCTCAGGATGTGATGGGAACCCTCTTGCTCATACTATGGACTTAAGGAATAACTATATTAAAATAAATGGTGAAAGGGCATCAGAATTTGTTATACATTCATACATAGCTGCTGATTACAGAGTTCCGGTGGTGTTTTTAAGCGGTGATGAAATGCTTTGTGAAAAGGCAAAGAAATTTAACCCAGAAATTGATACAGTAGCCGTAAAACAAGGAGATGGAGGAGCTACAGTAAGCATAAATCCTGATCTTGCCTGTGATCTTATTAAAGAAGGAGTTAAAAATGGATTAAAACATATTTCCTCATGCAAAATAGCAATACCCGACAAATTTGAAGTTGAAATAAATTACAAAGAGCATGCAGATGCAAAACGCGCTTCATTTTATCCCGGAGTAACGCAGGTTGATTCACACACCGTAAAATACACTGCAGGCAGTATTAAAGAATTTTCGACTACTCTAATGTTTATACTTTAATATAAATTATAAGAGTATATCAATAATTTTATATGAGTTGAATTTTGAGAAAGTTCACCTATGAAGATTTGAACCTATAATTTTTTGATTCATTGCTTGCTAAAATTTTAAAGACGTACATATATTTCTATTACCTCTTAATTTAGCTTGTAAATAATATATAATACCAGGTAGTAAATTTTTAATTTATGGAGAAAACAATGAGTAAAAAAAGAATTGTAAGCTGTATAATGCTATTTTCAATAGTGTTGATACTCCTTATAGGGACAAGCAGATTTAATGATTTGAGCGCTCAGGAGAAAGAAATGAAGGCTGTATGGATTTCAACAGCCTGGGCATTAGATTATCCCGATGCAGCTACCACCGATGAAGAAAAATTAAAAAGTGATGCTGTTAAAATGTTAGATAACATTATGGATATGGGATTTAATACAATTTTCTTTCAAGTAAGACCATCATCGGATGCATTCTATGATTCGGATGTATTCCCATGGTCAAGGTTTCTTACAGGTACTCAGGGCAAGGCTCCGGAAAATAATTTTGACCCTTTGAAATTTATTATAGAAGAGTCTCATAAAAGAAATATTGAGGTGCATGCATGGGTAAACCCCTATAGAGTTACTGCATCTGCAGCAGATAACAACAATCTGTCGCCATACAATCCTGCTGTACTTCATCCTGAGTTGACTGTTTTATACACCGACGGAAAGTTATATTATAATCCGGGAGAACCGGGAGTACATAATTTAATAATAGACGGTGTTAAAGAAATTTTGGACAAATACGATGTGGACGGTATTCATTTAGATGACTATTTTTATCCGGCAAAGGATTTTGACGATGAAGAAACCTATGCCATGTACGGGGGACAATACTCCAGCAAGGACCAATGGAGAAGAGACAACATAAACAAGCTTATTAAGGAGCTTGATGAAGTAGTACATAATAAAGATCCAAAAATAGCTTTTGGAGTGAGCCCATTTGGTATTTGGGCAAATAAAAATTCAAATCCATTGGGAAGTGATACAAGCGGTTGGGAAACTTACATAAGCCAATATGCCGACTCAAGGATGTGGGTAAAAGAAGAATACGTTGACTATATTATACCTCAGCTATATTTTTATAGAGGATATAAAATAGCAGATTATGAAACATTGATAAATTGGTGGAGCAATGTGGTTGAAGGCACCAACGTAAAACTTTATATCGGACAAGCTGCATATTTGGCAGTGGGAGCTAAATCAGACAGCCTCTGGTACGGCGGCAAAGAATTAAGAGAACAATTAAATTTAAATAAAACCATTAAAAACATAAACGGATATTGCATGTTTAGATATAAATCATTCATTGACAACAACGATTTATATTCTGCAATGAAGACCATTAATAATACTAATAACGAGACCGAGACAAATAAGATTGAAGAAGAAAATTTACATTTTACAGACATATACGATCATCCCCTAAAAGAATACATAGAATACATGGCTGAGAAAGGAATAGTTCTTGGCTATAATGGTAAATATAAACCTGATAAAAACATTAAAAGGGCAGACTTCGTCTTAATGCTTATGCGTGCGCTGAAAATGGAAAATACCAGCGGCATTGGAAACTTTGATGATGTTCCCAAAGACGCATACTATTATGACGAGCTTTCTTACGCAAAAGAAGCCGGGCTTATTTATGGAAGCGGAAGCAATTTGTTTTCTCCTGAAGAAGAGATAACAAGGCAGGATATGATTGTAATGACATATAGGGCATTAAACATGTTAAATATCATAAACGATCAGACAGGCGAGGACGTGGCAAATAAATATATTGATTGTGATGAAATATCGGATTATGCATTCCAACCAATAGCATATTTCACCGAAAATGCAGATCTATCAGGATACAAAGGCAAAATTAGGCCCTTAAATTTGTCAAACAGGGCTGAAACAGCCACATTCCTGGCAAAACTGATCCAGTCAGGGATGTTTCCAGATTAGTAATAATTATTATAACAGGAGCTATTATGCTGAGTATAGGACAAACAATAGAAGTTGAAATAACGGATTTAAATCATGCAGGCCAAGGAGTTGCGAGAGTAGATAATTTTGTTGTTTTTATAAACGGTGCTGTTAAAGGGGATATTGCAGAAATAATAATAACCGAAAAAAAGAAAAATTTTGCTGTGGGAAAGTTATTGAAAATAATAAAAAGCTCCAAAAACAGGATTCAGCCCCCGTGCCGATATTTTAATTGGTGCGGCGGCTGTCAGCTTATGCATATTGATTATAAAGAACAGCTTAATTATAAAAAAAGCCGTGTTGTCAATGAACTGAAAAAAGCAAAGGTAAATATAGCAGATACCCGTATATATGATACCGTAGGAATGGAAAGGCCATTCAGGTACAGGAATAAAAACACATTTTCAGTTACGGAAAAAAATGGTGAAATATGTATTGGCCCCTATGAGCAGTATTCATATAATACGGTGGATATTGACAGATGTATAATTCAAAGCCGAGAAGCCGACAAAGCAGCTCAGCTGTTTAAAAATCTAATGTTGAAATACAATGTTCAGTCTTATAATAAAAATACAGGCAAAGGTATCGTGAGAAACATTGTAATTAGGAGCACCAAAAATGACCAGTTAATGTTTATTATAGTAACTGTATCAAAAGAGTTCAAAAATAAAAATATGTTGGTTAAGGATTTTGTTTTAAAGGACAGTAATATCAAAACCGTTATTCAGAATATAAACAGCAAGGGCACAAACCTTGTTATGGGGAGAAAAAATATTGTTCTTTACGGCAGGGGGGTTATTAGCGATTCCATTGGTGATTTGAACTTTACAATTTCCACGAATACTTTTTTCCAGGTAAATCATATTCAGACAGAAAAGCTGTATCAAAAAGCAGTAGAGTATGCCGATATAAAAAAAGATGATATCTGTTTTGACATATACTGCGGCATAGGTACCATATCTCTTATGGCCGCAAAGTATGCCGAAAAAGTATATGGAGTTGAAATTGCAGAACAGTCTGTTGTAAATGCTAGAAAAAATGCTGTAGATAATAACGTCGGCAATGCAGAATTTTACTCAGGAAAAGCAGAACAAATAGTACCAATGTTGTATAAACAAAATATTAAAGCCAATGTTGTAATATTGGACCCACCGCGAAAAGGCTGCGAAAAAAAAGTCATACAAACAATCATATCCATGTCACCCGAAAGAATCGTCTATGTATCCTGCAACCCCTCAACCCTGTCCCGGGACATCAAGCTCTTGGAATCCGGCGGCTATATCCTTAAACAAGTCCAGCCCCTTGACATGTTCCCCTGGAGCGTGCACGTTGAGTGCGTGATTCTGATGCAGCGTAGTGGTTTGGAAGACGAAAAATAGAGTTTGACCACTACATGTAGTGGTTTTGGAGTGAAAAATGAATAAAAAAAAGGGTTAAAAATGCATGATTTTAGCCCCCTTTTTAAGCGAAAAATACTGATGCAGAAGATGATTTTTCAGATATAGCCCTCAAAATGATGCAAAATCATTTTAAGACAAAAGGAATTATAAAATAAAATAACTATAGAAAAACATTGATTGCCGGAGAATTAAAGTGCGTTATTGCACCCTAATTCTCCGGCTTTTTTGTTTTCAGAAAGGACACGATATGCTTGTAAAATACAAACGAAATAGAAAATTTGCCTGTTACGATTCTGAATGCATTACGAGTACCGGAAAACCTGATCCGCCCCCTCGTCTTGTTGGTCCATTTAAAAGCTGCGGTGATTGCCCTTATGCATCCCACGGCTTTATATGTTATAGCCGTGAAGGAGATTGCCTAAGAACCGATATACAAAAAATCAATCAAAGGAGGAAAAAATATGCGAGCAATGATTCAATGTATGCATGAAAACAATTATCAAAACCTTACTTATCCCAGTAAGGAAAAAGAACTGCAGATTTTATGCGACAGTCTTGGTGTCGCCAATACTACAAAAACAGAGATTAAAATCGGCAGCGTCCATAACAATGAAAGGTTGTCGACCCTGCTCTCTGATAAAACAGTAAATCTTGATGAGTTAAACTTCCTGATGAAGCGATTGGACAGCTTCGATCAAAAGGAGCTTGCAACCTTTTATGCAGCTGCTTATGCCGAAAAAGCTGAAACAATGACGGAGCTTATTAACCTAAGTTTTAATACCCATTGTTACAGCCTTGTAGCCGATTTTAGCGACTTAAATGCCGTAGGCAGGCAGATATACCTAACGGAGCAAATGGCAGTCAGCACAGAGGAATTAGAGAGCCTTGACGGACGAAAATACTTTGAAAGCATGATTGCAGAAAACCCTAATCCTGTGATAACACCATATGGAGTGGTGTATAGAAACAGCAATGAGATTGTACAGACCTATGACGGCAGAAACTTTCCCTATTACCAATATGAGAATACTCCTATTACACTGCTTCTGAGTGCTCAAAATCGTAGCGAATATCTTTATCTGCCTATGGAGCAGAGTGAGATTAACAAGGCTTTAGAGCGATTAGGCGCAAAGAGTCTTGAAGAAATCCACTGGCAGGTAGAAGAACACAATATCCCTGATAACCTTGCAGATATGGCAGTTAAAGATCAGTCAGACCTATATGCCCTCAACCAATTTGCCGAAATTTTTAAGGAGATGGGACAGCGTGAGGTTATATCTTTATCTGAACTTGCAGCCTTTGTAAAAATCACTAAAGGAGAGGAACTTAAAACGCTGGCAGGCTGTATGTATGAGTTTGAAAGTTTTCCCGATATCCACACTCTGGAGCAATACGGCAGATATATGATTTGCGAAAGCGGTCGTATTGAATATGACAAAAATTTGGAGGACTACATCGACTTTAAATCCTATGGGCAGGACAAAATCAGCCGTGAAACCGGGACATTTACTTCTAAAGGTTATCTACTTTACCACGGATATGACCTGGAAATGCAGGGAATTTTGAATAAAAATATCGGGCTTAAAATTAAAGAGCTGCACGAACCGCAGGAGCTTAAACTGTATATGCCTCTTAGGGTTGTTACCTATCAGGATGAAAATGACTATGGGGATCTTTATCAGGTAGATTATGAAATAGATGTGTATTCTGAAGAACTAAGTTCCTATGAAGATGAAATAAGAACTGCTATTATAAATCATCGTTTGGATGATGAAAAGCGTGGCATGATGGATTACTATGATCAGCCCGATACGGTGAATGCAAAAGTACAAAAGTATCTGTTTGATGTAGAAGTAATTGATGGAGAGCTGATGGGAGTTGCAGTTCTTACTCTTAATGCACCCTTAAATCAAGGAGAGCTTATAAAAATTAAGGAAGCCATCGAGGGTCAATGCTCTGACGGCTTTGGAGAAGGCCTCGAGCAGCGTGAAATTAAGTGTAACGGCAAGGAGGTATATGTAAGTCTTTGGAACTCTCATGATTGGAGCCTGAAAACCGCTGAAGAAATGGGAATTACAGAACAAAAATATGAAATGAAGTTTGGAGGTATGTGAAATGAATGGATTTCCTACAAGACAACAGGTTGAAAGAATTAAAGAAAAATTTCCACCAGGTACTAAAATCCGTATGGAATCTATGTCCGATCCCTATGCACCAATTCCGCCTGGTATTGAAGGGATAGTAGATTTTGTGGATGATATCGGTACACTGCACTGCAGCTTCGAAAATGGGCGCAGCCTTGGTGTTATTGTTGGCGAGGATAGCTTTTCAGTTATTGAACCGGAAGAAGAACAAGGCATGGGTTTAACGATGAAATAGGAAAAACGGCAAGATGCAAAACACCCTGCCGCTTCCCTATTTTTCAAGTCCCTTTATCAAATCANNTAAGTATTTCCGCCTCCTGCTCACTTAGTTCAGAAGCCCGAAGCGTGGATTTTATGTCGGTTCTGCCAAGAATATAGTCCACCGAAGTATCAAGGGTATCAGCGAGCTTCACAAGCATTTCCGCAGGCGGTACCGCTTTTCCGATCTCGTAGCCGCTGATGGTTTCCTGCGACACATTAAGCTCCATTGCAAGGCGAAGCTGTGTCAGGTTTTTAGCTTCCCTTAGCTGTTTTAAACGTTCTATAAATATCACTCCTTCCAAATATGGATATTATCAATATAAAGTATATCCCTATAAGTTGACTGTGACAGTCATGTTGCTTATACTGTGTATGGAGTATATCAATATGAAAAATGAGCAATATGACTGGAGGATGAAATGTGAACCGGAGACTTATCAGAGAAAAAACAGTATGCTTTACCGGGCATCGAAGTGAAAAGCTTCCAAAAGGAGATACCTTGAAACATTTGAGAATAAAGCTGTCAGAGGAAATTGAAAAAGCAATACAAGATGGCTACAACACCTTTTTGTTTGGAGGTGCCTATGGGTGGGACCTTATGGCAGCGGAGGAAGTGATTAAAAAGAAAAAAGTGATTGACTTTAACAATCCACGGTATATTCGGCTGATTGCCGTAATCCCCTTTGAAGAACAGGCAGTGAGGTACTCGCTTTCAGATCATGAACTATATTATGAAATCATGCCTAAATGCGATGATGTCATTATCTTAAATACCAATTACAACAGCCGATGTTATGCTCATCGAAATCAGTATATGGTAGAACGCAGCAATAGGATTATATGTTACTGGAACGGGCAAGCCAGAAGCGGCACAGCACAGACTGTCCGCATGGCAGAAAGAGAAAACCTTGAAATTATAAACCTATATGAATAATGACCAAAAGGCATTACTAAATTTCAACTCAGTAATGTTTTTTACTTTAAATTAAGAAAGCTCATCTATCAGTAAGTAAATAAAAACGAAACGACACCGGTATAACATCCGGTGTTTTTCATATATCAATCAAAAAAACAAGGCCGTTTTCCCTAAAGAAAGCGGTCTTGCTTTTTTTACTCTATCTTGTTTTTCTTTCGGGCAAGCGGTCGGAAAGGAGGCAAGAATGGACAAAGACCAGCTTGCAGAATATCTCAAAGCCCATCATCTCGGTAAGGAAAATGCAATCCTAAGCCGAGAGCTGGAGAAGTTATTTTGTGTAAATGGCAAGGAGCTCCGAGACATTATCAATATCCTGCGCCGTGAAGCAACCCCTATTGCCAGCGACCAAAGCGGCTATTACTATGCAAAAACTGAAAGCGAACTGCGAGCCACCATCCGTCATATGAGGCGCAGGATTGCCGGTATCAGTGCCGCTATTCGTGGATTGAACCGCTCTCTTTCAAATTTTGACAAGGCACAGACCCGCCTGCCCTTTATGGAGGGGGGTGAGGACTCTGAATAGCTTCATGTCCTGGATAGGCGGGAAAAAGTCACTTCGTGAATTGATTGTAAGTCTTTTTCCCCTATACTACGAACGCTATATCGAAGTGTTCGGAGGTGCCGGTTGGATACTCTTTCATAAAAATCCCGGCAATGATTTTGAAGTATACAACGACTTTAATAGCCTGCTGGTCAATCTTTATCGCTGTGTAAGGGAAAAACCAAATGAGCTGATGGATGCACTGCGATATTGCCTCAATTCCAGAGAGGATTTTGACTATGTAAAAAACTGTCTTGCCCGTGACAGCCCTGCCTCGGATGTACAAAAAGCGGCATGGTTCTATCAGCTAATTCGCTATAGCTACGCTTCAGGGCTAACCAGTTTCGGCAGCCAGCCCCACGATATTTGGAGCAATTTTCCGCTGATAGAGCAGGCACATCGCAGACTTGCAAAGGTGGTGATTGAAAATAAGGACTTTGAAAAGCTTATCAGGCAATATGATCGGCCGGTGAGTTTTTTCTATTGCGACCCGCCGTATTTTGAAACTGAAGGCTATTACAAAAATGTCGGGGAGGACGGATTTACAGAAAAAGACCACATTCGTTTAAGGGATTCTCTGATGAAAGCCCAAGGTAAATTCCTGCTTTCCTACAATGATTGTGAATTTATCAGAGAACTCTACAATGCACCGGGTATTCAAATTGATGCTTATACCCGCATCAATAATATCAAACAGCGTTATNNCCGGCACAGATGAATCTGTTCGATATAAGAGCGCCCGGTTTTACATCGGATGAGGAATAAGACAGTTTCAATCTAAGGGCAATAATTTAATGGAGGAATATATCTATGAAGAAAAATCAAAGCGAGAAAATAGCAGAAAAAGATATCCTTGACGAAATGCTGGAGGGAACATCCCTTGCTGATGCTGAGGTACTTGATGTCGTAACTGGTGAAAATGTCTGTGTGATTTTAGACGGCAAAATGACAGTGCTGGAACTTACAAAGGTAATAAATACCCTAAGCACACTTGCTTCCGACCTTACAGTGATACTGGCACAGGCCTGTGGTTTTTGCAATAACTGCGGAGATTTACAACCATGTGAAGATTCAGATAACAAAAGTGATTGTGAAGCTACGAGCTGTCATAATACCCCGGAAAGCTGGGTAGCTCAGTGCGAGCTTTGCCAGAGCTTACTGGATGGGAGCGGAGATGTTCGTATTCCAGACTATATCCTGGAGGAAGCTGGTATCCCGACATATGCTAAATTAGAAGCTTATGCCGATGAGGATAGCGGCGAAATTACTGTTGCAGAAGCAGATATCCAAGAAGATATTACTGATGTGCCTTCCGGCATAGTTTCAATTCTTGCCTCATCCGGTATCTGCCTTGCAAAGCTTGATGAACTGATCATGCTCGATGAAATTGTCTACGGGCAAGGAAAAATTTTCAATAGTTAATGATGCAGAAATCTGAAACTAAGGCTTTAGCTTTCCGGAAGCAAGTTTATATTAAAGGCAGGTGATGAAAATGCAAGGTATAAAAGAGAAAGGCGGTGTCGTTTTTTATTATGGCAATCCTGCCGGATACGTCAATAAAGAAAATGCCATTATGGACTCTATCTTTCAAAATGAAGAACTGGAAAGTTGGCTGCAAAAGAAAGGATTAGTTCCACAGTGGACAGATGGTGTCATGGAACGGCTTCTTGTCGGGGAACAGATTGCAGGCAGTATAGAGGCCGCTGTATCTCTGAAAAATGTTCGTATCTGGCAGCTTAAGCCTGATACGGATGTGTATATGAAATTTATCGGCTTGGATGAAATGATAAGCCAATTTGGAGACCCTTCTCTGGAGCATTACGGCATCGTGTACGATGGACAGCTTGAAACAAACGACCTTGAAGCTATTTACACCCGCTGCAATATAAATCATCCTCCCGGATATAGGGGGCATTCGCTGTCTATGTCCGATGTGGTGGAACTATATGACGAGGAAGGCAGTGAATATCATTACTGCGACCGTTTCGGATTTAAGCAGATTGCTTTTGAAGAAGATGGTCAAATCAAGGGCATGGCAGAGTCCATGTCACAATCATTTTAGGAGGAATAAGTTATGCCAAAAACAGCAGCACAAGCAGCCACTAAGCAGGAGCTGCCGCAAGAAAACCCGATGCAGTTTAATGTGCGCATTTATCCTGTGAAAACAGACGGTACACTGAAAGCCAATGCATCGGTCAATATCAACGGATTTTTTGCCGTATCTAAAGTCCGCATTTTAGAGGGTACAAAAGGCCTGTTCGTATCCATGCCCCAATATAAAGGGCAAAACGGNNAAAGCAGTGCTTTCTGCCTATGAGCAGACGATGGCACAAAAGCAGTCCAAGGAACAGGTGCAAGAAGCTCCAAAACAAGAACAAAGCCAGCAGATGGCCGGAATGTAAGGAGGATTGTCAATGAGTACAAAGATAAAAAGACCTACCAGTTTTTTGCTGATACTCTGCGTAGTGCTTTCGCTATTTGCAGGAAGTGCCTATGCAGCCCATCGGTACTTTGAAGATGCCAAAGGGCATTGGGCAGAGGAAGCTATAAATATCCTTGCGGAAAAAGGTGTAATTGCAGGCTATCCAGATGGTCTGGTACACCCCGACAATATTATTACCAGGGCAGAGTTTGCGGCCCTCATTGCAAGGACAATGGAACTGCCAAAGACTACAGACAAGGATATCACAATCCACTTTACTGACATTGCAGGGCACTGGTCCGAATCAGATGTGGAGGCACTTATCATTGCGGGCATTATTCAAAAAGGTGATTTTAGCAATAAATTTTTACCTGATGAACCTATCACCCGAATGGAAATGATTCGCATGCTGGTGAGGGCTATGGGCAAGGAAAATCACGATCCCTCCTGTCATTGCATGCTTGGATTCTTAGATGGGAGCCAGCTTAGCAAGGAACAGAAGGCATACATCTGTACCGGCAAGCACTACCACATTATAGATGGATATCCGGACGGCACAGTTCGCCCCGATAAGAACGCAACTCGTGGTGAAGCCTTTGAGATGCTGGTGGATACAGAAAAGGCTAAGGAACAGATTAAAAATGAAGAACCGGAAAAACCGTCTGTTACAGAACCAGAGGAAAAATCTTCAGGCAGCGG